>NZ_JBXAHE010000002.1:903288-1377344 GCF_058794775.1 Flavobacterium sp. GW823-FHT06G12 | reverse complement strand
TTCAGTTCCTCCGTACAGAGTGCCTCCTGTATTGGCGCTATACCATTTATATGAAGCTCCTGATGGAGAAAGATCGCCTACTTTTTTATTGTCTGACGAGCAGAAGTTCTGCGCCGAAGCTGTCGGTGCCGATGGAGTCGAATTTACCGTAACTATTGTTGCGTCTGAGGCTAAGCTTGAACATGTTCCGTTATTAATAATAACATTATACGAACCACTTGCATTAGCACTATAACTTTTACTTGTTGCCCCATTAATTAAAATTCCATCTTTATACCATTGATAGTTTGAAGATGTTGATGAAGTTAGTGTAACATTTCCTCCTTGGCAAAATGTTGTTGTTCCTGCCGAAATTGAAGGTTTTGATGGTCGAGAATTTACTGTTACTGTAGCAGTAGCTGTTAATGTTCGATTGCAAGTTCCATTACTTACATTTGTTAAATTTAAAGTAGCATTTGCAGTAACATTTGACACTATAACACTTGCTGTACCATCTGTTCCTATTGTTACCGTTCCAGAAGATGCTCCTGTATAAGTAACAACATTACCTGATGTCCCTGATATTGTAAAAACAGCATTTGATCCAGAACAGACAGGACTATTTGTGCCTAAAGTAGCTGCAACTGGTAAAGCATTCGCTGTTATCGTAGCTGTAGCAGTATTATTACCTGTAGGATCATCCACATTAGATGATGTAATAGTCGCGGTATTAGAATAAGTTCCTGTATCCTTAACTGTAGCAGTTATTGTAAGAACAGCATTTGCGCCACTATCCAGACCAGAAATAGTCCATATTCCAGTAGTACTGTCGTACGAAGTTCCTGTTGGGGCTACTGAAGAAACATATGTATATCCAGAAGGAAGTTTGTCTGTTACTGAAACACCTTCAGCATTGGAAGGTCCTAAATTTTTAGCAGTTATAGTAAAAACAACGTTTGAACCCACACATTGACTAGAAACATTAACTGCATTTTCTATAGCAACATCACTGCAAAGTGTGACTGTAATTGGAGTCGATTGTGAACTAACCCCACAAGATAATGTTGACGTTACAGTATATGAGCCCGTCTTAGTAACTGTTATAGTGTTTGAAGTCTGCCCTGAGATAACTGTTCCGTTATAACGCCATACATATGGTGAAAAACCAGAGTCTGTAGTTAATGTCGCAGATTGTTTTAGACAACCAGCTACTCCAATATAAGTTTCTTTGGGAGCAGATGGCTGTTGTGCAAAGTTTGAAAAAAATGCAGCCATCGAATAACCGTTACCTTGTTGCGCTATAGAAACTGTAAGCTTTGAATCACTATTAAGAGAAATTGTATTAGGATTTCCAATTTTATCTCTATTAAAGTCTATTATATACCAGCCCGTTGCTCCTAATTGACGTCGAGTCGCCCCCATAGTCTGTTCCAAATCAGTACCATTAAGAAAAACCTTATTCGAAGCACTTTTTAATAATACATAACCAAAATAATCTAATGAGGCATTTGTATATCCTTTAAACGCTGATGTTTCAACAAAAATAGATCCTCCACATTCCGAAACTGGAGCAATTGTAGAAATATCAACTTCGCAACCATCAGCTGTACCAGAATAAACCGCAACGTTATTAGTTGCCGAAATTCTTGATGATGTAAATTGTGTGCCAGAAACACCATTTTTGAAAGTATAATACCCTCCTGCATTTCGTGATATTGTTACTGGCGAACCTACTTCATTACCAGTATTAGCATCATAAGTATTTATTGTTATTGTTGTTCCATCTTTGGTTGCTACAATAGTTGTCTGTTCTGCAGTATCATTACCTTTACCCCTTTCAAGAAAATATTCTTTTCCTAAAACTGATACTGGTGGTAATTGATCAAAAGTTCCATCCCCACATGCCTCTGGAGTGTCTATTCGAACACCAGTATTCATCACAATTGGTCCTGAAGACTCAACCAAAGAGCCAATCGCTGCATTAAACAAATAACTTTGCCCAGCTCCCAATGTGGTTACAACACTTCCATTTACTTTTACTTGTGTATTATTACCAATTGCCATTACGCTGTAAAAAGGTCTATCTTTATCGGATGTTCCCATATTACGATAATACCCAACTCGAAATTCCACTCCAATACCAGCATCTCCAAAACTAGTTAATGAGGCATTTCCTTTTATATAGTTATCCCCACCATTTCCTAATGCATCAGAAGCAATATTTCTTAAATTTACAGAAACTGCACCATCTTTACCAGTGACTATTATCCCTCTATCACTATACACTGTCCCTGCAGCATTGAAATCTAAGCTTTTGGGCTCTCCTACAAATCTATAAACTGCCGGAGCTCCTTTCACAGTAGTAAGTGAATTTGAGCTGATCGCTGTACCGTTTTTAGTTAAACTAACAGCACTACCATCACTTTTTGTTATAGTGAAACCAACTGGGGTCGTTGAATTAGTCGCAATTATAATTTCATTTGCATTGCTAAAATATTGCCATGGCGCAGGAGCAATATAGTGTTTATTAAAAAACTGAGCAGAAGCATTATAATTGACTAATAACAAAATTAAAGCAAGAAAAATTAGCCTAGAAAATCCAGACTTACAAAAAGTAGAGTTACGCATAGACAACTTGAGTTTGTGGAACAGAAATTTCGGATGCCAAAAAATGGATGAACATTTTTAGCATATTGATGAGATACGTGAAAAAATAGAAAATGGATTTAAAAAAGCTTAGAACAGCTTTTTTAAGACATACATATAAAAAAGACATCATGTAGACCATTGTCATATAGTAAATTAAAGACTATAAAAGTCTTACCAGTTTTAAATTAAGTAGATTTGGAAAGCGCGAAAGTATATCGAGGAATGAAATCAATCCTCATTATCCCGACAAAATGCAGATAAAATCGTCAAACAACAGTTTTTAACAACTGTTCATATCTTGAAAATCAAAAAAATATAAAAATACGACAATGAAACAGCAGAATTTTCTTAAAAATTTAAAATATTTTTAAATTCCTACAGAATTTATTGACAAATAAGTAATTTAACGTAAGAAATAAAAAACAGCAAAAAGGGAAGCTCAAAACAATAAAACATTCATTATCAATACTATAAATAACAAACATTAAACATTAAACAAAAATCCCTATTGTAAAAACTTGATATTTCGTTTTAGTCCATCAAATTTGGTTCTTTTGATAGGTGAGTTTTTAAAAACCTGTTTAAAAGTTTCCTCAGTAATTTCCATCCAATCTTTTTTGGTAAAAGAAAGTAAATCTGGATTAGGGTTAAATAGCGGTTCTGAATGAGGTTTAGAAAATCGATTCCATGGGCAAACGTCTTGGCAGGTATCACAACCAAACATCCATTCATCGAATTTCCCTTTCATTTCTGCAGGAAGATTTTCTTTTAATTCTATAGTATAATACGATATGCATTTACTTCCGTCAACAATATACGGAGCAACAATTGCTTGAGTAGGACAAGCGTCGATACAAGCTGTGCAAGATCCACAATGATCTGTAACTGCATGATCGTATTCTAAGTCTAAATCGATAATTAGTTCGGCAATAAAATAAAAAGAGCCGACCCTTTGGGTAATAAGATTACTGTTTTTTCCAATCCAACCCAAGCCACTTTTAGCAGCCCAAGCTTTATCTAAAACAGGTGCAGAATCAACAAAAGCACGTCCTGAAACTTCTCCAATATTTTCCTGAATCGAATGGAGAAATTCTTTTAATTTGTCTTTAATTACAAAATGATAATCTTGTCCATAAGCATATTTAGAAATCTTAAAACTTTCTTCGTTTTGTGTAGAATCTGGATAATAATTCAGTAAAAGTGAAACAACGCTCTTACCATCATCAACCAATAAAGTGGGGTCTAGACGTTTATCAAAATGGTTTTCCATATAAGCCATCTGACCATTGCGATTGTTCTTCAGCCAATTTTCAAGTCGAGGGGCTTCTTTTTCCAAAAACCCCGCTTTAGATATGCCACAAGAAAGAAATCCAAGCCTTTTGGCTTCTTCTTTTATAAACTTTGAATATGTTTCTTTCGAATTAATACTCATCTTTTTGAAAATGAAACTTCAATATTAACAGGCTTTAAAGTCACTAAAGGATTAAAATTAACCGTTTCGTTTTTAGTTTTAATCTCGTACTTTTTTACAATTTGCGAAATTGTTAAACACATTTCATAAATAGCAAAACCAGTTCCTATGCACATTCTTGGACCAGCGCCAAAAGGATAAAAGTACTGCATTGACTTTTTCTTTTGTTCGCCTAAAAATCGTTCTGGAATAAATTGATCAGGATTATCCCAATACTTTGGATTGCGATGCAATTCATAAAATGATATTCCAATTAATGTGCTTTTTTTGATTTTAAATTCAGTCAAAGAATCGTCTTCAACATTTTCTCTATCTGTAATCCAAGCAGGAGGATACAAACGCATTGATTCATTTAAAACTGCATTGGTATAAGTCATTTTCTGAAGCTGTTCAATAACATTATCAGTATGAGATTCTATCTTCGTGATTTCATCAAAAATCTTTTGTTGGATTTCAGGGTATCTTCCCAAAAAATGAAGTGTAAAAGTTAAAGCATTCGCTGTTGTTTCATGACCAGCAATGAATAAAACCTTAATTTCGTCAATCAACTGCTGCATAGACATGCTCTCTCCCGTATCTTCATATCGGGTTTCCATAAGCATATTAAGAAGGTCGTTGTATTCTTCATTCGAAGCATTTCTTCCTTCAATAATTTCTTGAATAATATTATTATTTTCTTCTGCTAAATTTAAATGCTTTCTGACTTGTCCGCTTAATGAAAACCACAATGCCTTATGAGGAAGTCTGATTTCTTTAACTAAAAACTTCTGAACTTCTTCTATAATGAATTTTATTCTATGAAGCTTTTCTTCCGAAATAGAAAATTCAAATAATGATTTTGCAACAACATTAAAAGCAAGTTGACTCATTGCTGGAAAGACATCAAAAAAATTATTTTCATCTAAATTATCAACTTCAGCAGTAATTGTTTTGTTCATATTGTCAACCAACTGATTCATCTTTTGTTTATGAAAAGCAGGCTGAATAAGACGTCTTTGCTTTAACCAAAAATCACCATCGCTAGTTAAAAGTCCTTTTCCCAAATATTTTGAAAGATATACAGACTGAAATTTGGACTTGTTATAATTTCTTTGATTTTTGACTAAAATATATTGCGCAATTTCATTGTCTCTGGATAAAATTATATACCTCGATAAGCCAATTCTAATAGAAAAAGAATCACCAAATTTCTCAAAATATCTTTTATGAAAAGGAATTGGATTTCTTCGAACACCTTCAGCATCTTTAAAAAATCTCAATATTGAAAGTCTGGTTGGGTAATTATAATTTATATGTTCAGACATCTTGAATAGAATTAAAGCAGTACTGCAAACAGTAATATTTATTTTATCTTTTTAATCAAATTTACTTATTATGCTGTAAAATCCACTCTGTAATATCTTTTATGTTCTGTATTTCAGTTTCAGGCGTATTCATCCCAACATCATGTGCTTTACCTTCTCTAATGATTAATTTTGTTTCTACTCCCTTTCTTTTTAATTCATTATAAAGATTTTGAGATTGACTAACGTTAACAACATTATCCGCGTCACCATGAATTAACAATGTCGGTACGTTTGAAATATTACTAAACGGACTTATCTTAATTATTGCGCTATTGTCTCCGCTAGAATCTATTTTAGTTCCAGCTAATTTTTCAATAATATCAAAACGACCGTTCTTTTTTCTAAATTCTAATACTTCAGGAGAATCTAATCTTGAAGGTGCGCAAAGCGCCGTTATAGATTTCATATTCTTTTTAGTGTACCCGTATAATAATGCTAAATGTGCACCGGCACTAATTCCAACAATATGATAACCATTTTTAGTGTAACCATACTTACCATTTTTTTTTGAAACATAACTAACAGCAGCATCAATATCTGCTAATAAATCTTTAGCTGAAACGGTATCATTTGCGTAACGATAATCAACATTAGCAACAACAAATCCTTTATTAGCAATATCCTCTGCATGCTTTTTAGTATACTCAAGTCCACCCATTGACCAAGATCCTCCATGAATAAGAATAACTACTGGTAAATTTTTTAAATTTTTATTAGGCACATACAAATCTAAAATCTGCTGAGATGATTTACCATAAGAAAGGTGGGGAAAATAATGAGTCTGACTAAAAGAGTTTAAACAAACAAATAGTACAAATAAAAAATAATGTTTCATATGCTTTTAAAATAAACCTCCTTGAATGTTGGTATTAACTTTTCCTAAATGTTTATAGGCTTTCTCCGTAACTTCACGACCACGAGGCGTACGCATAATGAATCCCTCCTGAATAAGAAAAGGTTCGTAAACTTCCTCAATAGTTTCGCTGCTTTCAGAAACAGCAGTTGCCAAAGTCGAAAGACCAACAGGACCACCTTTAAATTTATTAATAATCGTCAACAATATCTTATTATCCATTTCGTCCAGACCATGTGCATCAACATTTAATGCCTTTAAAGCATATTTAGAAATTTCCAAATCGATTCTACCATTACCTTTAATCTGAGCAAAATCGCGAACGCGTCTCAATAATGCATTTGCGATTCGAGGAGTTCCACGGCTTCTGCCTGCAATTTCAATGGCAGCTTCCAGATCAATAGGTGTTTTTAATATAGAAGCACTTCTCTCAACAATCGTAGTTAAGAGTTCAGTTGTATAGTATTGTAAACGCGAAGATATTCCGAAACGAGCACGCATAGGTGCTGTTAATAATCCCGATCTTGTAGTAGCTCCAATCAAAGTAAAAGGGTTCAGATTGATCTGGACAGTTCTAGCATTTGGACCCGATTCAATCATGATATCAATCTTGAAATCTTCCATTGCCGAATACAAATACTCTTCAACAACTGGACTTAACCGATGAATTTCGTCAATAAATAAAACATCTCGTTCATCTAAGTTTGTCAACAAACCTGCTAAATCACCAGGTTTATCCAATACAGGCCCAGAAGTGATCTTGATGCCTACTTGTAATTCATTAGCTAAAATATTTGCCAAAGTCGTTTTACCAAGACCTGGAGGCCCATGAAAAAGCGCATGATCAAGTGCCTCACCACGTTGGTTTGCTGCAGCAACAAAGACTTTTAAATTTTCCAAAACTTGATCTTGTCCAGCGAAATCATCAAATGACAGCGGACGCAATCTTTTCTCAAGATCTAACTCTTCTGAGTTATATCCTTTAGTAGTAGGATCTAGATTTTCATTCATCCTACAAAGATATATAAACTAATCAGTTTGTAAAACAGTTCAACTCAACGTTTAGAACTTTAACTAAACAAAAAAGGCTGTCATTTCTGACAGCCTTTGATTATTTTTTAGTGGTGTAAAACTTCTTCACCTTCTTTCATTGGTACATTTTGAGGAACAAAATCTACATCGTGATTAGGGTTACTATAGTCATACGGCCAACGATATACGTGCGGAATTTCTCCTGGCCAGTTACCGTGAATATGTTCAACTGGAGTTGTCCACTCTAAAGTTGTAGATTTCCAAGGATTTTGAACTGCTTTCTTACCGTAGAAAATACTGCTAAAGAAGTTGTATAAGAATACTAATTGGAATGCACCTCCTACAAGAGCAAATGTTGTGATTAAAACATTCACATTTTGTAAATCATCAAATAATGGGAAGTTAGTATTTGTATAGTAACGTCTTGGCAAACCAGCTAAACCGATGAAGTGCATTGGGAAGAAAACTCCATAAGCACAAACCGCAGTTACCCAGAAGTGAATATAACCTAAGTTTTTGTTTAACATTCTTCCGTACATTTTAGGGAACCAGTGGTAAATACCAGCAAACATTCCGTAAAGTGCAGAGATACCCATTACTAAGTGAAAGTGAGCAATTACGAAGTATGTATCGTGAACGTTAATATCTAGTGTACTATCTCCTAAAATAATCCCTGTTAAACCTCCAGTGATGAATGTAGAAACCATTCCGATAGAGAATAACATTGCAGGGTTAAATTGTAAGTTACCTTTCCATAAAGTTGTAATCCAGTTGAATGCTTTTACAGCAGATGGAATTGCAATCAATAAAGTTGTAAAAGTAAATACAGATCCTAAGAAAGGGTTCATACCTGAAATAAACATGTGGTGACCCCAAACGATAGTAGATAAGAATGCAATTGCAAGAACTGACATAATCATCGCTCTGTAACCGAAAATTGGTTTACGAGCATTTGTAGCCATAATTTCTGAAACAAGACCCATCGCTGGTAAGATTACGATGTAAACCTCAGGGTGACCTAAGAACCAGAATAAGTGCTCGAATAATACAGGAGAACCTCCTTGGTAATGTAAAACTTCACCAGCAATATAGATGTCAGATAAGAAGAATGAAGTACCGAAACTTCTATCGAAAATCAATAATAATGCTGCAGATAATAAAACCGGAAACGAAATAACACCAATAATAGCTGTTACGAAAAATGTCCAGATTGTAAGTGGAAGTCTAGTCATAGACATTCCTTTAGTTCTTAAGTTAAGTACAGTAACAATGTAATTTAAAGATCCCATCAAAGAAGATGCGATGAAAATAGCCATAGATACTAACCATAATGTCATACCTGTTCCTGATCCAGGGATTGCCTGTGGCAATGCACTCAAAGGAGGATAAATTGTCCATCCTGCAGATGCTGGTCCAGCCTCAACAAATAAAGAAGATAACATTACAACTGCAGATAAGAAAAACAACCAGTATGAAATCATATTCATAAATCCAGATGCCATATCTCTTGCTCCAATTTGAAGCGGAATCAATAAGTTACTAAATGTTCCACTCAAACCAGCAGTCAGTACAAAGAATACCATGATGGTACCGTGAATTGTAACTAATGCTAGATAAATATCATTTGCCATTACACCATCAGGTGCAAATTTATCTCCTAATAAAACATTAAATATTTTGAAAGACTCCTCTGGCCACGCTAATTGCATTCTGAAAAGCAAGGACATTGCAATCCCAATTACTCCCATAACAATACCAGTAATCAAGTATTGTTTAGCAATCATTTTGTGATCAATACTAAAAATATATTTAGTAATGAACGTGTCTTTATGATGATGTTCGTGCTCGTGATCGTGTCCGTGATCGTGACCGTGCGCTTCTGCTGACATATATTTGTACTTTAAATTTTCTTAATAATATTATTTTATCGCAACTTTAGCTACAGCTGCTTTTACAGTATCAACAACTGTTTTAACAGTGTCAATAATTTTTGCAGTAGTATCTGTAGTTGGTGCAGCTCCTTCAGCTGGTTTCTCAGCAGCAGCCGCCGCTTTAATATCTTGAGCTAAAGTAGTTTTCTCGCTTAACCATTTTTTGTAATCTTCTGGAGTATCAACTACAACTTTCATTTGCATATTATAGTGAGAAGCTCCACAGATTTTATTACACAATAATAAGTAATCAAATGTATAAGGATCTAAAGCTGTACCACCTTTTGCAACTAACTCAACGCTTTTTTCAGCTCTAAGTTTGTTAATGTTAGCAACTTTTTCAACCATAAATGGTAATTCTCTATATTCTGCAGTAGTATAAGTAGGAATGAATGCAAATTCAGTAACCATACCTGGAACACAGTTCATTTGTGCTCTAAAGTGAGGAAAGTAAGCCGAGTGCAAAACATCCTGAGAACGCATTTTGAAGTGAACTTTTTTACCTTTAGGGATATGTAATTCTGAAACTACAATATCATCTTGAGCATTTGGATCTGACATGTCAACACCTAATGTATTTACACCTTGGATTAAACGAACGTTAGCTTTACCTAAAACGTTATCTTGTCCAGCATATCTTGCAGTCCATTTAAACTGTTGAGCGTATAATTCGATTTCGATTACATCTTCATCTTTATCAACGAACATAATGTTATTCCAAGCATACAATCCATAAAGAATTAAACAAGCCAAAACAACAGAAGGAATAATACTCCAAATTGCCTCTAACTTATTACTATCAGCAAAGAATAATGCTTTTTTATCTTTATTACCTCTATTCTTAAAAGAAAACCAGTATAATAAACCTTGTGTAATAAATTGAACTAAGAAAATTAAAACCCAAGTGATATTCATTAAATTATCTACTAAAAGCCCATGTTCTGATGCAGGAGTATGCAACGCTAAACCTCCCCATTTTAATAGACCGTAAATAGTAAATATATAAATGAAAGCTAAAAAGCCAAACATAATATATCCTTGAATGTTATTATCATTATCTGATGCAACCTGAGAATCGCTCGAAGAAGCTCCAACCTGAGTAAGATCAAATATCTTCGTCAATTGCCATAATGCAACTGCTAATAAAACTACAACTATAATTACCAACAAACTTGTCATCTGTTTACTTCTTTAAATATTAATAATGAAAATGTTTACTTTCTTCGATGAAAGGATTTCTTTTTGCAAGCAGAGGAGATTTAGTTAATGCAGTAAATACAACAAATATAAATAAACCTAAGAAGAAAAGAATCGATGCAATTTCAGGAACTCCGATAAACCATTTGTCTCCTACAGTTCCAGGCATAATCATATTAAAGAAATCAACATAATGACCTAATAATATTACAACACCAGCCATAACGATAACCCAGTTAAGTCGTTTGAAGTCAGTATTGATTAATATTAATAACGGGAAAACAAAGTTCATAACAACCGCTCCAAAGAAAGGAAGGTTATATAATTGAATTCTTGTTACAAAATAAGTTACCTCTTCTGGAATGTTAGCATACCAGATCAACATGAATTGAGAAAACCATAAATAAGTCCAGAAAATACTAATACCAAACATGAACTTAGCTAAATCGTGGATATGGCTATTATTTACAAACTCTAAATATCCTTTTGATTTTAAATAAACTGTTACTAATGCAATAGCAGTAATACCACTTACAAAGAAAGAAGCAAATACATACCATCCAAATAATGTACTGAACCAATGTGGATCGAAAGACATAATCCAATCCCATGACATGATAGATTCAGAAACGATGAAGAATACTAAGAATCCAGCAGACGCTTTGAAGTTCTTTTTGTAATAAAGATCATCATTTGCCTCATCTTGCTCTAAACAATTTTTTCTTGAATAGTAACGATATAAGTTCCATCCTAATAAAAAGATTGCCGCTCTAGCAATCCAGAAAGGAAAGTTTAAATAACCAGATTTACCAGCAATAATAGCATCATAATTAGCATGTTTAGGATCTGTTACACCCTCTCCCAACCAAACAAAAATATGGTTAAAGTGTAATCCACATAAAACTAAAATTATGAAGAAGATAATAGAACCAGCTGGTAAGTAAGCCGTTATACCTTGCATAACTCTAAACAAAACTGGAGACCAACCTGCTTGAGCAACTTGTTGAATAGCATAGAAAGCTAAAACCCCCATTGAAAGAAGTAAAAAGAAAATACAAGCTACATATAAAGCAGACCAAGGCTTATTTTGCAATTGGTGTAATACGTGCTCTAAGTGTTTTTCGTGCTCATTTGCACCAGAAACTTCTGCGTGCTCAGCTCCTTTATGAGAGTCATGTGCAACTTCAGCAGCCTCATCATGACCTGCTTCTTTGTGAGATGCCTCCGCTTTTTCTTCATGCGCCGCACCATGAGAACCATGTTCATCTGCAGCTAGTATTTTTTCAACTTCTTGAATATCTTTTGGTGCACTTAAAAAACCATACCCAATTCCTAATAACCCAACGGCCATTAAGATGATAGAAAAAGTTTTTAATTTACTTGAAAATGTATACATATCTATTACGATCAGTTTGTTCAACAATTATAATTGGCTTCTTAGTTTCAGAACATAGTCAGCAACTAACCAACGTTCGTGAGAACTTAATTGATTTGCATGTGAACCCATTGCATTTAAACCATAAGTCTCAACATGAAAGATACTTCCCTCAGTGATTTCTCTGTCTTTATAGCTAGGTACTCCAAGAAATTTTTCTCTTTCAACCAATTTACCTTTACCGTTACCAGCAGCACCATGGCAGCTAATACAATAAATTTCGAAAAGCTCTTTACCTTTTCCTGAGTTTCTTTCCTCTTCTGTCAAAGGTGATTTTAAATTAGCTTTTGCTAATTCATAACCAGCAGTTGAATTTTCATATTCATAAGGTTCAAAACCTCTATTGATAGTTCCTTCAACAGGAAGCTGTCCTTCTTTTCCTCCCTTAAATATTTTTGCTTCTGAATATGGCTCATAAGCAACAGATTCATACATATTTGGGAAATACTGATAGTTCGGTGCCGAATTATTGTGGCAAGATGAAACTAAAATAGTTATACCAACTAAAAGTGTTATTTTATATATCCTTTTCATAGCTACAATTAATTCTTTTCTATTACTTTAACTTCAACGGCTCCAGTTCCTTCAAAGAAAGAAACTAACTCTGTTTCGTTATCATTTACAGCAACCTCCATTAAAAAGTGGTCATCAGTTGTTCTTACGTCTGGGTTTTCAGCTTCTTTAAATGGCCATAATCTACTTCTCATGTAAAAAGTAATTACCATTAAGTGAGCTGCAAAAAACACAGTCATTTCAAACATAATTGGCACAAAAGAAGGCATGTTTTGGATGAAACTAAAACTTGGTTTACCTCCAATATCCTGCGGCCAGTCATGAATCATGATGTAACCCATCATTGTTGTTGCAACAGAAATACCAACACAACCATATAAAAAAGCACATATTGCTAATCTTGTTGGTGCTAATCCCATGGCTTTATCCAATCCGTGAACTGGGAATGGAGTAAAAACCTCTTCAATATGATGATGAGCAGCTCTAGTTTTCTTTACTGCATTCATCAAAACGTCATCGTCATTATAAATGGCGTATATAACTTTATTACTCATGATGTGAATCTTTACTGTTTGCTCTTTCTCTAATATAATTATCTCCTGTTCCTTTCAAAATTGTTTTAACCTCTGCCTGAGCAATTACAGGGAATGTTCTAGAGTATAATAAAAACAATACAAAGAAGAAACCAATTGTTCCAATGAAAATTCCAATATCAACAAATGTTGGTGAGAACATTGTCCAAGAAGATGGAAGGTAATCTCTATGTAAAGAAGTAACAATAATTACAAATCTTTCAAACCACATACCGATGTTTACAACAATCGAGATGATGAATGAGAACATGATACTTGTTCTTAATTTTTTAAACCACATGAATTGAGGAGAGAACACGTTACATGTCATCATTGACCAATATGCCCACCAGTAAGGTCCAGTAGCTCTGTTTAAGAATGCATATTGCTCATACTCTACACCTGAATACCAAGCTACAAATAACTCAGTGATATAAGCCACACCTACAATAGATCCCGTAATCATGATAATGATGTTCATTAACTCGATATGCTGTAATGTGATGTATGCTTCAAGGTTAGATACTTTTCTCATAACAATCAACAATGTATTTACCATCGCGAATCCAGAGAAAACTGCTCCAGCAACGAAGTATGGAGGGAAAATTGTTGTATGCCATCCTGGAATTACAGAAGTAGCAAAGTCCATAGATACGATCGTGTGTACAGAAAGTACAAGAGGAGTAGCTAAACCAGCTAATACCAAAGATACTTCTTCGAAACGTTGCCAATCTTTTGCTCTACCGCTCCATCCAAAACTTAAAATAGAATAAACTCTTTTGTTAAATGGAGTAATAGCTCTATCACGTAGCATTGCAAAGTCAGGCAATAAACCAGTCCACCAGAAAACTAATGATACTGAAAGATACGTTGAAATTGCGAATACGTCCCAAAGTAATGGCGAGTTAAAGTTTACCCATAAAGATCCAAATTGGTTTGGAATAGGTAATACCCAGTATGCTAACCATGGACGTCCCATGTGAATAATTGGAAATAGACCTGCTTGAACTACCGAGAAGATAGTCATTGCTTCCGCAGAACGGTTAATAGCCATTCTCCAACGTTGACGGAAAAGTAATAATACCGCAGAAATTAATGTTCCAGCGTGACCAATACCAACCCACCAAACGAAGTTAGTAATATCCCAAGCCCAGCCAACTGTTTTATTTAATCCCCATGTTCCGATACCGGTAGATACGGTGTAAATTATACAACCTAGCCCCCAAAGGAAGGCTATTAATGCGATTGAAAATACAATCCACCATTGCTTGTTTGCAGGTCCCTCAACAGGTGCTGCTACATCTACAGTTACATCGTGATAAGATTTATCACCAATAACTAAAGGTTTTCTAATGGGTGCTTCGTAGTGAGACGACATAATCCTTTATATTGTTTCTTAATTAATAATTTTACTAAGTATTTCTAACTTTAACATGGTAAACCACATTAGGTTTTGTACCTACATGCTCTAATAAGTGGTATGATCTTTCGTCAGCCGCTAATTTAGCAACTTTACTTTCTTTATCATTTACATCACCAAATATCATCGCTCCTGAAGAACAAGCACTAGAACAAGCTGTTTGGAATTCACCATCTCTAACTGGACGGCCTTCGTTTTTAGCTTTTAATTTAGTAGCTTGTGTCATTTGGATACACATAGAACATTTCTCCATTACACCACGAGAACGTACGTTAACGTCAGGATTTAATACCATACGTCCTAAATCATCGTTCATATGATAATCGAACTCGCTGTTTTTGTTGTATAAGAACCAGTTAAAACGACGTACTTTATATGGACAGTTGTTTGCACAGTAACGAGTACCAACACATCTGTTGTAAGCCATATGGTTTTGACCTTCACGACCGTGAGAAGTTGCTGCAACAGGACAAACTGTTTCACAAGGTGCGTGGTTACAGTGTTGACACATTACAGGTTGGAATGCTACTTGTGGATTATCTCCTGCTTTTTCCATTTCATTAAATGTAGATAATGAACTAGATAAACCTGCAATTCCTTCTTTTCTTTCGTTATCACCTTCAAAAGTGCTTTCAGAAGAGTAGTATCTATCGATACGTAACCAATGCATATCACGGCTTCTTCTTACCTCTGCTTTACCAACAACTGGAACGTTGTTTTCAGCGTGACAAGCAATAACACAAGCCCCACATCCAGTACAAGCATTTAAATCAATTGAAAGATTGAAGTGGTGCCCTGTTGTACGATCAAATGATTCCCAAAGATCTACAGTAGTAGCCTCTACTTCTTGGTGATCTAAAGATACCATCGGTTTTTCGTTCCAATGTTCAGCATCTTTAGTATTGAATATTTCTAAAGTAGTTTCTTTAATAATATCCCCTCTACCCATTAAAGTTTTCTGACCTTGAACACAAGCAAACTCATGTACTCCTCCAGCTTTAGCGATAGAAACAGATTGAACATTATTAAAACCTTTATATAAAGCGTAAGCGTTTAAACCTACTTGCATTTCTTCTTTAAGAGAAGCTTTTCGTCCGTATCCAAGAGCTAGACCTACAGTTCCAACTGCTTGTCCTGGCTGAACGATAACCGGAACATTCTCTAATTTAACTCCATCAACAGTAATTGTAGCATAACTACCGTTTAAACCACCGTTTGCAACAATTTCGTTTGATAAACCAAGTTTTTTAGCATCTGCATTAGAAACTGTAACGTAGTTATCCCAAGAAACTCTTGTAATTGGATCTGGGAACTCTTGCAACCAAGGGTTGTTAGCGTGCTGTCCATCTCCTAATCCTGTTTTAGTATATAATACTAATTCAAAATCACCAGCAGCTTTAGATTTTGCAACAGCGTTTGCAGCTGCAGCAGCATCAATAGCACCTCCAGATAATGCCGTAGTCCCAAGAACAGCTACACCATCATGTAATACTTTATTCCAAGAAGCACCTGCAGTATAAGCTCCAGAATTTGCTTTTAAGTAGTCATAATAAGTACCAGCAGTACCGTTTACTGACAATAAAATATCTTGAAATTGTTTTGTATTGAAGATAGGACGGATTGTTGGCTGAGTTAAGCTATAAGTTCCGCTTGTAAGTTCAAGATCTCCCCATGATTCTAAGTAGTGAGGAGCTGGCGCAGCAATTGAAACAATTGATGCAGTTTCGTCTTCTTTTAATGAAAAAGCAACAGACGTTTTAACTTTTTTCAATCCAGATACAAAAGAAGCTGAATCAGCTAAAGTGTAAACAGGATTAACTCCACTCATAATTAAAGTATGAACACTTCCAGCATTCAAATCTTTAATTAATTGCGCAACTGCAGCATTAGAACCTTTTCTAATTTGTCTAGCTCCAGCAGTACTAAAAGCTTCACTAGCCAATACTTGATTGATAGCTAAAACTAATAATTGAGCATTTTTATCTTCAATTCCAGATACTAAAACTCCTTTTGAACCAGCAGCCTTAAGCTGTTGTGCAGCTTTTACTACTTCAGCTTTAAAGTTTCCTTCTAAAGCTACAGGAACAGAAGCACCTACAACAATATTATAAATTTGAACTAAAGCTTGCTTTTGAGCAGCTACAGTCATAGGAACACGCTTATCAGCAGCTGCTCCAGATAATGTCATATTTGATTCGAACTGGAAGTGACGAGACATTTTTCCATTTTGAGGAATACGTCCTTGCGCATAACCAGTATCATATCCTCCACCTTGCCAGTCTCCTAAGAAATCAGCACCAACAGACACGATTAATGAAGATTTTGAAAAATCATAATCAACCAAAGCTCTTTGACCATAAACAGTTTCAAAAGCATCTAAAGCTTCAGATGATGAAACTGCATCGTATACAACGTGCTTAGCGTTTGGATTTTTCGCAATAAACTCAGCGATTAATTTATCTGTAGAAGGACTCGCTAAAGTATTAGTCAATAATACTACTTGACCGCCTTTAGTTTTTGCATCTGCTAAACTTGATTTAATTTTTAAATCAACAGCCGACCAAGAAGAGTCTTTACCGTCTACTTTTGGCTCTTTCAAACGAGTGCTATCATACAATCCTAAGATAGATGCGTGAATTCTAGCATTCGCAGAAAATTTAGCTCCTGCAATTGTATTGTTTTCAATTTTAATTGGACGACCCTCACGAGTTTTTACCAAAAGATTAGCAAAATCAAACCCATCAAAAACTGTAGTTGCATAATAATCTGCAACACCAGGAATGATCTGTTCTGGTTGTAATACATAAGGTATAGACTTGTGAACAGGACCTTCGCAAGCAGCTAATGTTACAGCCGCTGTACTAAACCCTACGTACTTTAAAAAGTCACGACGTGAAGTCCCAGATGTAGATAAAGCGTCAGCGTTACCTAAAAACTCATCAGTAGGAATCTCTTCAACAAACTCGTTATTTCTAAGCGCCTCAACAATAGAGCTATTTTCTAGCTCTTCAACACTTTTCCAGTATTTTTTGTTTGATGACATTGTATATATATATTAAAATCTTAATAAATCGATTAATAGTGGCATTTACCACACTCTAAACCTCCCATTTGCGCTGCAGTTAATTTCTCTACACCGTATTTTTTAGAAAGTTCAGCATGAATTTTATCATAGTAAGCGTTACCTTCCATCTTAACATCAGTTTTTCTATGGCAATCAACACACCATCCCATTGTTAATTTAGAGTATTGCTTCATGATTTCAAATTCTTGTACTGGTCCGTGACAAGTTTGACATTCAATACCAGCAACAGAAACGTGTTGAGAGTGGTTGAAGTAAACAAAATCAGGTAAGTTGTGAATACGAACCCATTTTACAGGCATTGTTTTTCCAGTATAAGCTTGTTTAGTCTTATCCCATCCAACAGCATCATATAATTTTTGAATTTGAGCATCGTAAAACGCTTTGCTGTACTCAGGAGTAGCAGTAGTTTCAGCAACCTCTGAAATGTTTTTATGACAGTTCATACAAACATTTAAAGAAGGGATACCAGCTGTTTTACTTACACGAGCAGCAGAGTGGCAATATTTACAATTGATTTCGTTATCACCAGCGTGAATTTTGTGAGAGTAGTGAATTGGCTGAATCGGCTCATAATTCTGATCTACACCTACTTGCATTAAGTATCCGTAAACAAAATAACCACTAGCCAAAAGCAAGAAGATTGCAGTTACCAAAACCAAGAATTGGTTTTTAGCGAAAGCTTTCCAGATTGGAAGTCTTTCTTCTTTTGGAGCGATTTCAATACCATTTTTGTTTGCAACTTTAGTCAAAACCTTGTTTACCATAAACAACATCACAACTAAAATAGCCATTACAAGAGCAAGAGCTCCAAGAATAATGTTATTTGAAATAGCACCATCTTGAACATTTGTACCAGGAGGAGTTGCAGCACCTCCCGCAGCTGCAGCTGGTTCAGCTTTAGGCTGAGAAGTATAAGCTATAATATTATCAATATCACCTTCAGACAATTGAGGAAACGAAGTCATTACAGCTTTGTTATTTTCCTCAAAAAGTTTAACAGCAACAGCATCACCTGACTTAATCATGTCAGAACTGTTATGCACCCACTTGTAAATCCAAGCCATATCATGCTTAGCAGCAACTCCCCTTAAAGCAGGACCAGTTGATTTAGCATCTAATTTGTGACATGCAGCGCAATTTGCATTAAAAAGTTCTTTCCCTTTTGCTGGATCACCGCCACCTGCAGCTGGAGCAGCCGCCGCAGCCTCAGGCGCCGCCGGAGCAGCAGCATCTTGAGCAAATGAAGTTAGGGAGAAAATTAACGTTAGCGATAAGCCAAGCAGCAATTTTCTTGAGATCGAATTATGGTTACCCACCTTTTTCATATAGTATAAATAATTGTCTACTAATTTTTGGTATGATTTTTTCTGTACTAAATGCAGTAAAAATCTATACCCTCTTTTAAAACTTGCACAAAAATACGACTTATGAACTATTCTCAAAACCTTAAAATAGTCTTAATTATCAATTTATATCAATTCTAAATAATATTAAAATTTTACACTCAAACTTTAAATAGTATTTTTGCATAAAAACCATCACATTATGAGAATTTTAAGTCCATCGAAAAACCTTTTCTTAACAATTACAACGATTGCTTTCGCATACAACATTAATGCTCAAGACCAAAATTTAACATTAAATCAAGACCCTAAATTTGAGCAGTTACTCAATGAGAAGCGCAAAATTAACACGTCAATAAATACAAACGATACTTATAGAATCCAAATCTTTAGTGGCAAAAGCGACGAAGCAAAAAAAACGTTATCGGATTTTAAAAGAGAAAATTCAAATATCGACGGAACCATTATTTTCAGCACTCCTAATTACAAAGTAATTGTTGGAAATTTTAAAACCAGAATTGAAGCCGAACGAAATTTGACCGAAATTAAAAAAAGATACAAAAGCGTTTTCTTACTTAAGCCCGGAAAGTAAAACATAGAAAAAATAAAAAAGCGAGATTTACTTCTCGCTTTTTTATTGTCTTTAAAATACCGCACCCCTAACATAATCAAATAAAGATCAATCCGTTTTATTGATGTCAAAAATTCTAGAACCTTTAGAATACAATCTCCTGATCTAATTTACAACTTTAATTCCGCTTGCTAAAAAACGTATTTCGTCTTTAGGAGCTTTAATAGCGTCTATTTCTGCTTTACTTTTTTTAGCATCTTTGGCATAATGCTTCAACTCTTCAACAGATGTTACTTTTCGCTCTGCATCACCCTCTAAAACCACATTTTTATCCTTTAATGCCGTAGGAACAAAAAACGCATAATCTTTCATTTTAACAAAGAAAGACGCTCCATCTTCTGTCCTTATACTTATCCAACATCCTCTTTTAGGACAAACACCTGTTACCTCTCCTCTAACAGCAACTTTTTCTATTTTATTTGTAGTTTTTAAATCTTTTTCCAATTCTGCTACTGTAATCGCAGTATTACTAAAAGTACTTGAAACCTCTTCTCCGTAATAATCCCCTACAAAAGCATTACCATCAGGCGGAGCTACTTTATCTACAGCTTCTTGAGCAAAAGACAAAGCAGAAAAGCACATAAACACAATTATCGAGTAAAGTCCATTTTTCATATTTCGTTAATTTTTATTCAACTTACTAAAATTTAAATGAGTTAAAAACACACATTTACCTCAAATCATTCTACACCATCACATCTCAAATTTATAAACACAAAAAAAGCCTCAATTTACATTGAGGCTTTTAATTATATTAATTGAATTTTATTTCAATTTCTTTTTGATTGCTACTTCATGGTACGCTTCAATAACATCATTAATTTCGATATCATTAAATCCTTTTATTTGGATACCACAATCATAACCTTTAGTTACTTCTTTCACATCGTCTTTGAAACGTTTTAAAGCAACTAGCTCACCTGTATGAACCACAACTCCATCTCTAATAACTCTAATTTTAGAAGTCCTTAAGATTTTACCATCTGTCACCATACATCCAGCAATTGAACCCACTTTAGAAATTTTGAAAATCTCGCGAATTTCAGCATTACCTAAAATTTCTTCTTTCATTTCTGGCGCTAACATTCCTTCCATAGCATCTTTCAAGTCATCGATCGCAGCGTAAATGATAGAGTAGTAACGGATATCAATTTCTTCTTTATCCGCAAGCTGTCTAGCATTTCCAGCAGGACGAACATTAAATCCAATGATGATCGCATCTGATGCAGAAGCTAAGTTAACATCGGTTTCTGTAATTGCACCAACTCCTTTATGGATAATATTAATTTGAACTTCTTCTGTAGAAAGTTTAGAGAACGAATCTGATAACGCCTCAACAGAACCATCCACGTCTCCTTTAAGGATTACATTTAATTCTTTAAACTGACCAAGAGCGATACGACGTCCAATTTCATCAAGTGTAATATGTCTTTGTGTACGTACAGACTGTTCGCGCATTAATTGAGAACGTTTTGATGCAATTTGTTTTGCTTCTTTTTCGTCTTCAAATACATTAAACTTATCACCCGCTGTTGGAGCTCCATCTAAACCTAAAACAGATACCGGAGTCGAAGGACCAGCACTTAAAATAGTATGTCCTCTTTCATCATGCATTGCTTTAACTTTACCATGGTGTTTTCCAGCCAACATATAATCTCCAATTTTCAAAGTACCTTGTTGTACTAAAATCGTAGACACATATCCTTTTCCTTTATCTAAGTAAGCTTCAACAACAGTTCCTTGAGCTGCTTTATTTGGATTTGCTTTTAGATCTAAAATCTCAGCTTCTAATAAAACTTTTTCTAATAATTCTTTAACACCTGTTCCAACTTTTGCAGAAATATCATGTGACTGAATTTTTCCACCCCAATCTTCAACAAGTAAATTCATACCAGCCAAACGCTCTTTAATCTTATCAACATTAGCATTTGGTTTATCAATTTTATTGATTGCAAATATAATTGGCACTCCTGCAGCCTGTGCGTGAGAAATTGCCTCTTTTGTTTGTGGCATGATATCATCATCCGCTGCAACCACAATAATCGCAATATCTGTAACTTGAGCTCCACGTGCACGCATCGCGGTAAACGCCTCGTGACCTGGAGTATCTAAGAATGCGATTTTTTGTCCATTATCTAAAGTAACTCCATATGCTCCAATGTGCTGTGTAATACCTCCTGACTCACCAGCAATTACATTTTCTTTACGAATATAATCCAGTAAAGATGTTTTACCGTGGTCAACGTGACCCATTACTGTCACAATTGGTGCTCTTGTTACTAAATCTTCTTCTTTATCTTCTACAACTTCTATTGCTTCTTCAATATCCACTGTAATGAATTCAACATCGTAGCCGAATTCATCTGCAACAATAGTTAATGTTTCAGCATCTAGACGTTGGTTCATGGTAACCATGATACCAAGAGACATACAAGTTCCAATTACTTTAGTAATCGGCACATCCATCATGATTGCAATTTCACCAACCGTAACGAACTCTGTAACTTTAATTGTTTTACTTCCTTCGTCAAGTGCTCTTTGCTCATCATCAGATTTCTGACGGTGCGTTTCTCTTTTATCTCTTCTATATTTAGCCGCTTTAGATTTTCCTCCTTTACCTTGAAGTTTTTCAAGAGTTTCTCTAATTTGGTTTTTTACTTCTTCTTCAGTTGGCTCAACTTTAGCAATAATTGCAGGACGGTTTCCTTTTACAAAACCAGGTCTTTGGCTTCTATTAGCATTATAACCTCCACCATTATTGTTTTGAGTTGGTTTATTTGAATTTGGTGTTCCAGGCACATTTCCTGTAGCAGGTTTTGGCGCACCAGGAGTACCCGGTTTTGGACCAATTCTTTTACGCTTATTTTTATTATTTGCGTTATTGTTATTATTACCAACTCCAGGAGTTCCAGGTTTATTCTGAGCCGCTTTAGGATCTTCTTTCTTTTTCTTAGGCTTATTAAATTGAGATAAATCAATTGTCTGACCTGTAAGAGTTGTTCCTGTAAGCTTTTGGTATTGAGTAGTAATAGTTTCCTCTGAAGTTGTTGGATCAGTAGACACTATTGGCTCCTGCGCAACTTTAGATTCTGCTTTAACTTCTTTTTTCTCAGTAATAATAGGTTCTTCTTTTTTTGTTTCAGAAACAGGACTAGAAACAACTGGTTCAGATTTAACTGTTTCGTTTTGAACAGGTTTCTCTGGTTGCACAGGCGCAACAACAGCTTTTGGCTCTTCAACCTTAGCTGGTTCCTCAGAAGGAGTAACGGCAGGTTTTTTAGGATTCAAGTCAATTTTACCGACTTGTACAGGCCCCGAAACAACGGCTCTTGCTTTAATTATTTCTTGCTGTTTTTGACGCTCTTCTTCTTGTCTGCGTTTGTCTTCAATTTCTTTCTCACGTTCTACACGTAACGCTTCTTTTTCCTTTCTTTTTTCTTCTCCAACCTCTTTAGAAGCCTCCTTATTCCCCTTATCGCCCGCAAATTGGCTTTGAAGGATATTAAATTCACTATCAGAAATTTTTGCATTAGGATTTGCATCAATAGCAATTCCCTTATCTTTTAGATAATCTACAGCTCTTTCTAACGAAATATTTAATTCCCTTAAAACCTTATTTATTCTTATTACTCTCTCTTCAGACATATAACCTTTTTATTATTACCTTTTTCGTTGTGTGTTGTTAGAGCAGATGGTCAGCTATTGCTTAGCTATCAAACTCTTCTTTTAGTATCTTCATAACATCTAGAATTGTTTCCTCTTCTAGGTCTGTTCTTCTTACTAAATCTTCTACGTCATGTTTCAAGATACTTTTTGCAGTATCCAAACCTATTTTTGCAAACTCTTCAATTACCCACTCTTCAATTTCATCTGAAAACTCTGTCAATTCAACATCATCTTCATCTGCAACAGTTCCAGCCACATCGCCTTCACGAATAACATCCAATTCATAACCTGTCAATTGACCAGCTAATTTGATATTGTGACCGCCTCTACCAATTGCTTTAGAAACCTCTTCTAATTTCAAGAAAACTTCAGCTCTTTTGCTTTCTTCATCAATTTTAATAGAAGAAACTTTTGCAGGGCTTAATGCTCTTGTAATAAATAATTGAATATTGTTTGTATAGTTAATTACGTCAATATTTTCATTTCCAAGCTCACGAACAATTCCGTGAATACGAGAACCTTTCATTCCCACACAAGCTCCAACTGGATCAATTCTATCATCATAAGAATCAACTGCTACTTTTGCTTTTTCACCAGGAATACGAACTACATTTTTCACAGTAATCAATCCGTCGAAAACCTCTGGAATTTCTTGCTCAAATAATTTCTCTAAGAACTTTTCTGAAGTTCTAGACATAATAATTTGAGGTTTGTTTCCTTTCAATTCAACGCTTTCAATAATTCCGCGAACATTATCTCCTTTACGGAAAAAGTCAGATGGAATTTGCTTTTCTTTTGGAAGCACAATTTCATTTCCTTCATCATCAACTAAGATAACTACTCTTGGACGCACATGGTGCACTTCAGCTGTATAAATATCACCAATAATATCTTTAAATTGCTTATAAAGATTTGTATTATCGTGTTCGTGAATTTTAGATATTAGATTCTGACGAAGCGCTAAGATAGCTCTTCTTCCTAAATCAATCAACTTTACTTCTTCAGAAACTTCTTCACCTATTTCAAAATCCGCTTCAATTTTTCTTGCTTCAGTCAATGTAATTTCTTCATTTTCAAAATCAAGGTCTTCATCGGCAACAATTACTCTTCTTCTCCAGATTTCCATATCTCCTTTATCAGGATTTATAATGATATCGAAATTTTCATCTGAACCGTATTTTTTCTTTAATGCATTTCTAAATACGTCCTCTAAAATTGCCATAAGCGTTACACGATCAATAAGTTTATTATCTTTAAACTCTGAGAATGAATCGATTAATGCTAAATTTTCCATGCGAATTTTTTAATTAAAATTAAAATGTTACCGTAACAACTGCCTCTTTAATTTCTGTATAAGGTATTTGTTGCTCTTTTTGAACTGTTTCTTTTCCTTTTCCTACTTTTTTCGGTTCTCTTGCTTTCCAAGACAAAATTATGAAAACATCATTAGCTTCAACCAATTCTGCTTCAATTTTTTCTGTATTTGTGGTAACAATCAACGTTCTACCAACATTTTTTTTGTATTGTCTTACCATTTTCAGAGGTGTTCCTACTCCAACTGATGCTACTTCAAGCGAAAAATCCTGTTCTTCACGATCCAGATTATTTTCGATTGCACGACTGATATCAATACAGTCCTGAAGCGCCACTCCATTATCTCCGTCTAAACCGACACTAATTTTAAAAGAATCCGAAACAGCCAAATCAACCAAAAAGATTGATGGTTTTTCCAGAAGAGCTTCCGCAATTAATCCGTTTACTTTTTCTTTAAATGTCATAATTTTATAAAAAGAGGGGACACTTAGTCCCCTCATTATTTAGATTTTAATAAATAACAGTGCAAATATAGTGTTTTTTTTATAAATCAAATAAATTGATTGCTCTAAAATAATTCCTTATCTTTATAATAGCATTAAAACACAGAATTATTCATAATTTTTAACCCTCAAATCATGAAACGAATTTTAGTACCTACCGACTTCTCAGAACATGCAGAAGACGCTTTAAAAGTTGCCGCTCAAATCGCAAAAAAGAACAATTCTGAACTTATTCTTCTTCATATGCTTGAATTGCCACAGCAATCAAACGATGCCATAGTTGGCGGAACTAGCATCCCCGAAACTATGCTTTTTATGAAAAAAGCAAACGAAACACTTGATGAAATCGCCTCTAGAGAATACCTAGAAGGAATTCCGGTAACTGAAATTGTAAAAATGGACAAACCAATACACGGAATCACGCAAATAAGCAAAGATTACAATATTGATCTAATTATCATGGGATCTCACGGCTCTTCTGGCGTCGAAGAACTATTAATAGGCTCTAACACCGAAAAAGTAGTTAGAAATTCAGAAATCCCTGTTTTGGTCATCAAGAAAAATATTCCAAATTTTAATGCCTCTACTATTGTTTTCGCATCTGATTTTTCAGAAGAAGCAAAAAAACCTTTCGAAAAACTTTTAAATTTCACCAAACTATTTGATTCAAAAATACATTTAGTCACTATTTGCACTCCAAACAGTTTCAAACCAACTCATGTTAGCGAAAAAGCAATGGCCGATTTTGTTGCCGAATTCAACATTAACAACTATACGACTCAAATTTACAATGACACCAATATCGAAAAAGGAATCATTAATTTCTCTAACAGAATAAACGCCGATGTTATCGGAATGTGCACACATGGAAGAACTGGTTTCGCACATTTTTTCAATGGAAGCATCAGCGAAGGCTTGGTTAATCATGCCGTAAAACCTGTTATCACCTTAAAAATCTAACATTAATTTTAAAATACTCTCTTCAAAGCTTCTCATACGAGAAGCTTTTTTTTTGCAAAAACAATAAAAAATTGAGCTTCTCAACAAAGTTTAACTGAGCTTTACAACAAAACAGCCAGCTTACATAATGCAGAAATTTGTCAAATAGAAAATCATTAAAAAACAACAACATGAAAACAATAGACAAAATTTACATTAATGGCGAATTTACAACTCCTAAAGGAACAGAATATTTTGATCTTATTAGCCCGACTACAAATAAAACACTCGGAAAAGTTCTTTTAGGAAACACCGAAGACACACAAAAAGCAATTGAAGCAGCCAAAAATGCTTTCAAAACTTTTTCAAAAACCACAACTTCGGAAAGAATCCAATATTTAAAAAACATTAAATCTTCTATCGAAAAAAGAAAAGACGATTTTATCAATGTTATGACGGAAGAATATGGCGGAACATATCAATTTGCAAGCGTAAGCTACGATTATATGCTAAAAAGTTTTGATTCAGCCATCAACCTTCTTAACAACTACAGCTTCATCAAAACAATGGGAGAATCCGAAGTTCAGATGACCCCTATTGGCGTTGTTGGAATTATCATTCCTTGGAATTCAAGCAATGGTTTTATATGCAGCAAACTTTCCACAGCAATTGCTGCTGGATGCACAACTGTAATCAAACCAAGTGAAATGAGTGCCCAGCAAACACAATTAATTACCGAATGCCTTCATGAAGCCAATCTTCCTAAAGGCGTATTTAACATTGTAAATGGTTTAGGAGAAATCGTTGGTGCCGAAATTAGCCGAAATCCAGATATCGCCAAAATCTCTTTTACAGGATCAACTAATGTTGGAAAAATCATAGCAAAAGAAGCTATCAACACTATGAAACGAGTTACTCTTGAACTTGGCGGAAAATCTCCAAATATTATTTTAGACGATGCCGATTTCTCAAAAGCAATTCCACTTGCAATGGGCGCAGCGTTCATGAACAACGGACAAGCTTGCATTGCCGGAACTAGACTATTGATTCCAGAAAACAAATTAGAAGAAACAAAGCTTTTAATCAAAGAAACTGTTTCACACCTTATTGTTGGCGATCCTAAAAATCAAAATACTGCGATCGGACCAATGGTTAGCATAAAACAATACAATCGCGTTCAAGAATACATTCAGGCTGGAATTAACGAAGGAGCAGAAATATTGACTGGCGGACTAGGAAAACCCGAAGGGTTAGAAAATGGAAATTTTATCAAGCCAACTGTTTTTATCAACGTAAACAATCAGATGCGTATTGCAAGAGAAGAAATATTCGGCCCTGTTTTATCTGTTATTACATACAAAACGGAAGAAGAAGCAATTGAAATCGCCAATGACACTACTTACGGATTACAAGCTTACATAAACTCTTCGGATTCTGAAAGAGCACACAAAGTAGCTTCGCAAATCAATGCCGGGCGTGTACAAATAAACGGAATTAGTCACGACCCAATGGCTCCTTTTGGCGGATTTAAACAATCTGGAATTGGACGTGAATTTGGAACACTTGGACTAGAGGCTTATTTAGAACCCAGAGCATTAATTCAGCAAAAATAATCTCCACCAATCTGGAAATCTTTAATCACAAAGATTTCCAGATCTTTTAGTATTTTTACAATTATGAGCACCAAACCAAATACAAAGTCTAAAATTCTCTACTCGTGTTATTACTCACGCAGTCGCGAAGGCGAACATTTTATACCCGAACATGTTTTTAGCTATCAAATTTCTGGCGAAATGATTGCTTCCGATAGCAAAAACACTTTCCATACCAAACCAGGAGATTTTCGTTTTAGCAGAAGAAATCATTTAGCAAAGTTTACTAAAATTCCGCCCGAAGGAGGAGAATTCAAAACTATATCTCTTTTTCTTGATCAGGAAATTTTAAGAGAAATCAGCAAAGAATACAATTTAAAATCAGATAAAAAATCCGATTCAGAAGCTATGTTTTCATTAGCACCTCACCCACTTTACAAATCTTTTATGGAGTCGTTGATTTCTTACCTTGAAGTAGAACAAGAAAACAACGAGGCTTTATTCAATTTAAAAATTAAAGAAGCTATTCATCTTTTATTAAAAGTAAATCCAGAATTAAAAGATATTTTATTTGATTTTAACGAACCTGGCAAAATCGACCTGGAAGCTTTTATGAACAAAAACTTCCACTTTAATGTTCAAATGCATCGATTTGCTTATCTAACCGGAAGAAGTCTTGCCACATTCAAAAGAGATTTTCAAAAAGTATTTCAGCAAACGCCGGGAAAATGGCTTTTAAACAAAAGACTTCAAGAAGCTTATTATTTAATTAGCCAAGGAAATCTGCCATCAGACGTATATATTGGAGTTGGTTTTGAAGATCTCTCGCATTTTTCTTTTTCATTTAAAAAGAAATTTGGAATTGTCCCGTCGTCCTTAAACCACAAATAAAAACCAAAACAGCTAAGAATCAACACCCTAACAAAACAAGCATTTATTTTAAATGTACACAATAAAAAAAGCCTCTCATTTCTGAGAGGCTTTTCTGTTGGTCTACTAGGACTCGAACCTAGAAAGACGGCACCAAAAACCGTAGTGTTACCATTACACCATAGACCAGCAGTGCGGTTAAGCGGGTGCAAAATTAAAACTTTATTTAATTTATGCAAATTTTAAATGAAACTTTTTTAAATAAAAAAAGTCTCTCATTTCTGAGAGACTTTTCTGTTGGTCTACTAGGACTCGAACCTAGAAAGACGGCACCAAAAACCGTAGTGTTACCATTACACCATAGACCAGCAGTGCGGTTAAGCGAGTGCAAATTTAAGTCTTTATTTAGTTTGTGCAAACTTTTTGAGCAAAAAAAATCATTTTTTTTGTTTTTTTTCTCGACAAAATCTGATCGCGCACCAAAAACATCTCATAAACAACACGTTACTTTTAACTTATAGTTTTATAGAATTTTTTGTTAATGCTCGTTTCTTTACATAAAAAAACATTTTCTTTGTAGGATATAAAACGTTCAAATTTTTAACACCTAAATATGGCACAATTCAATTTCAATAAATGGAATACAATTATTGGTTGGTTTGCATTTGCAATCGCTTTAATAACTTATACATTAACAGTAGAACCTACAATGAGCTTTTGGGATTGCGGAGAATATATTGCTACCGCAGCCAAACTTGAAGTAGGTCACCCACCGGGAGCTCCGCTTTTCCAGATGATGGGTGCATTTTTTGCAATGTTTGCAATAGATGCTCAACATGTAGCTGTAATGGTTAATATGATGTCTGTCTTCTCTAGCGCATTTACCATATTATTTATGTTTTGGTCATCGTCTATGATTTTGAAGAAAATTGTAGCTCGTTTTGCAGAAATTAATCAAAACAATTCGATAGTAATTTTAGGAAGCTCTTTTGTTGGAGCTTTAGCTTATACATTTTCTGATAGTTTTTGGTTTAACGCAGTAGAAGCCGAAGTTTATGCAATGGCTTCTTTATTAATTGCATTGCTTTTTTGGCTTGGACTACGCTGGGAGCAAGACATGGACAAACCAAAAGGAAACAAATGGCTTTTAATTATTTCTTTGGTTGTTGGTCTTTCGTTTGGAGTTCACTTTATGGCTCTTTTAACTATCCCATCAATTGGATTTTTATACTATTTCAAACACTACGAAAAAGTTACGATCAAAAATTTCATTGTTGCTAATATTGTAGTTATTGGAATTTTATTATTTATCTTCAAATTACTTCTTCCTCTTACAATGGCATTTTTCGGAAAAACCGAAATCTTCATGGTAAACAGCATGGGACTTCCATTCAACTCGGGAACTATCTTTGTAGCATTATTATTTATTGCGTTTTTCTATTTTGGATTAAAATACACTAGACAAAAAGGCTTAATATTCTATAACACGATCATATTGTGTATTTTATTCATCTTGATTGGTTTCTCTACTTGGTTAATGCTTCCTGTTCGTGCAAATGCCAACACAGTTATTAACGAAAACAAACCGTCAGATGCTACAGAGGTTTTGGCTTATTACAATCGTGAGCAATATGGTGTAAATCCTTTATTTTATGGACCTCAATACACTGAACTTTTTGCTGGTCTTGATGCTAAAACACCTTATTTAGACAAAAAACCAAACTACGAGAGAGATTATAAAACTGGTAAATACATTATTACCAACAATTATAAGAATGCAGAACAAAATTCTGATGACAACCAGAAAGCAGTTCTACCAAGAATGTGGAGTACAGAAACAGCTCATATTCAAAACTATATCAACTTTACCAATCCTCCGAAGTTCCGAATCAATCCTAATTATGATTACGATGAAGAACTAGCAAAATACGGAATTGATGCTAGTCAATTAAGTGAAGATGAATACAATAAAGCTACTGCCCAATTGCGTAATGAAGTTGAGAAAACAGTTTCTGAATTCAGAAAAGCTTATGCTCAAAAACAAATTGACAATGAAGGTTATGTTAAATTCTTAAACAGTTACAAAGATTATCTGATCATTGAAAAACCATCTACAGTAGACAACTTCAGTTTTATGTTTGAATATCAATTCGGATACATGTACTGGAGATATTTAATGTGGAATTTTGTTGGACGCCAAAATGATGTTCAAGGTAAATATGATAATTTGGATGGAAACTGGATTAGTGGCATCAAAGCTTTAGACTCTATTCATTTAGGTTCTCAAGATAATTTACCTTCTGATGTGTTAAACAACAAAGGGCGTAATGCTTATTATTTCCTTCCTTTTATTTTAGGTTTAATTGGTATAATGTACCACGCCAACAAGGATTTAAAGAGCTTTTATGTTCTCTTGGCTTTATTTTTATTCACAGGAATTGCATTAAAAATATACTTAAACGAAAGACCTTTTGAGCCTCGTGAAAGAGATTATGCTCTGGTTGGTTCCTTCTATGTCTTTGCCATCTGGATTGGATTCGGCGTTTATTCACTCTATGAAAGCTTGCAAAAATATATTGCTCCAAAAATTGCAGGACCAGTAATTATTGCCGGAAGTTTATTGGCAGCACCTGTTTTAATGGCTTCTCAAAACTGGGACGATCACGACAGATCTGGAAGATATACTGCAGTGGCAATGGCAAAAGCTTATTTAAGTTCTTGCGACAAAAATGCCATCTTATTCACCATTGGAGATAATGACACGTTCCCTCTTTGGTATGCACAAGAGATTGAGCATTTCAGAACCGATGTAAAAATTGTAAATACAAGTTTATTTATGACAGATTGGTACATCGATCAAATGAAAGCGAAGTCTTATGAATCTAATCCGTTGCCTATTTCATTCGAACATAGCCAGTATGTAGGAGATAATTTGGACTATACAGCTTACATTCAAAAAATTGATACTCGTTGGAATATTAAAGATTTTATCGATTTCATCAAAAACCCTAAATCGACTGTTGGTTTACAAAATGGACAAACCATTCATTTCTATCCAACAAACAAGATTAGAGTAAATGTGGACAAAAATACAATTATTCAAAATAAAGTAGTTAATCCTAAATATTACGATTCTATTGTTCCTTATTTGGATATTGACATCAAAGGAAGCGCATTATACAAAAACCGTTTAATGATGCTTGATATCCTAGCAAATAACAACTGGAAAAGACCAATTTACTTTAGTGGTGGTGCTTTTGATGATGAAGATTATCTATGGTTAAAAGATTATTTGCAATTAGACGGAATGGTTTACAAATTGGTTCCAGTAAAAAATGCTCGTTCTAAAGATGGAGGACCATTAGACATGGGACAAATCGATGCTGATAAAATGTATGATATTGTAATGAAATGGGATTGGGGAAATAGTGAAAGTGAAAAAATCTATCACGATCCTGAAACTAGAAGAAACAGTATTACATACCGTACAAATCTTTCAAGATTAATGAATCAGCTTATTGCAGAAGGTAAAATTGACAAAGCTAAGAATATCATCAATTTAGCGATGACCAAAATGCCTTTAGATAAATATGGCTATTATTCTTTAGTTGAAGCTTTTGCTGATGGTTATTATAAAGTAGGCGAAAAAGCTAAAGCGCAAGATCTTTTAAACAAATTAGTTCAGAAATACAAAGAGAACTTAAACTATTATAGTACATTGCCTCCTTCTGATCAAACTACTTTAGCAGTAGATATTATTACAGATATTGAACGCTACAGAAGCTTGCTACATGTAATGGATGACAATAAAGACAATGCTTTTTACAACCAGCACAAGACTACATTTAATACTTACGTAAATGTTTTTGAACGTTTTGGACGTGAAAAAGAATAAATAATATACGTAAATTTTACTTATTAAAAAAATGCAGCGCTATTTGATAAATAGCGCTGCATTTTTTAATTTTATAGATATAATACAACTTTAATTCAAAATGAGTTTCTATTGGGTCAAAACTAACGCATTTATCAAAAAGGTGTTTTCTAAATATTGCTGGGACATTCCTAACAACGAAAAGAAAATATACCTCACCTTTGATGATGGCCCTACTCCAGAAATTACAGACTGGGTATTGTCTGAATTAAAAAAATTTGATGCAAAAGCTACTTTTTTCTGCATCGGAAAGAATATTAAAGCAAACCTGACTTTATTTGAAAAGTTAATTACTGATGGGCATTCTATTGGCAATCATACAATGAATCACGTGAATGGATGGAAAAGCCACACAAATGAATATATCGAAAACGTAAAAAACTGTGCTGCTATTTTGGATGAGCAAGAAAAAGCGCCTCACCATTTATTATTTCGTCCTCCTTACGGAAAAATCAAAAAAGCGCAATCTAAAATCCTTAGAAGTTTAGGCTATAAAATTGTAATGTGGGATGTTTTAAGTGCTGATTTTGATCAAAGCATTACGCCCGAAAAATGTCTTGAAAACGTAACAAAAAATGTAAAATCAGGTAGTGTGATTGTTTTTCATGACAGTATTAAGGCTTCTCCAAATTTAAGATTTGCCTTGCCTAGAACACTGCATTTTTTAAAAGAAAACGGATATAAGTTTGATATTATTCACTAAATAACATCAATAAAAAGTAGTTGTTTAGACGTTAAATTGTTCCTGAACAATTCCGATTATAGTATTCGCATCAAGCTCTCCAGATTGTCTCCAGATCATTTGTCCCTCTTTATAAATCATTAAAGTCGGAAGTCCTTTAATACGAAGTGCTTCTGCAAGTTCCTGATTTTTATCTACGTCTATTTTGATTACTTTGGCTTTATCACCAAGCGCAGCAGCTACATCCTTAATAACAGGATGCATAGAAACTGAAGATTCATTCCAATCTGTGTAAAAATCAATTAACACTGGAACTTGAGCATTTATTAGTTCTCCAAATTTTGACATAAAACCAAAAAATTAAGTTTTTTAAATCTTTAAAAAGAAATAAATATAATACAAATTTAGCATTTTTAACGAATTAAGCGACATTACGGCCCTTTTTTAGTTCAATGACTGTTATTTCAGGCATAATACCAACTCGTCCTGGATAGGCATGAAAACCAAAGCCACGGTTAACATAAACGTATCTTCCGACGTTTTCGTACAATCCTGCCCACTGTTTATAAATATACTGCGCTAAACTCCATTTAAAGTACCCTGGAATTTCAATTCCGAACTGCATACCATGTGTATGGCCTGCAAATGTAAGATGGAAATTCTTTGGATGATCTTTAATTTCAGCTTCCCAATGACTTGGATCATGGCTCATTAAAATTTTAAAATCGTCTTGGTGCACATTTTCAGATGCTTTGTTCAAATCGCCTGCTTTCTTAAAATTCACTCCCCAATTTTCAACACCAATTAAAGCGATTTTATCATCTCCTTTTTGAATGTAAGTATGCTCATTCAGCATAAGATTAAAGCCAATTTGACCGTATAAATTTTTAATTTGATGAAAGTTCTCATCTTTTTCCTTCTCAGACGGCCACGTTACATATTCGCCATAATCGTGATTCCCTAAAACTGCAAACTTTCCATATTTATAATCTTTAATACGATTAAAAGTTTCCAACCAAGGATGCATTTCTTTAGCATGTGTATTTACAATATCTCCCGTAAACAAAATCAAATCTGCTTCCTGTGCATTAATTAAATCAATTGCGTAGTTAATCTTTTCAGGATTATCAAAACTGCCACTATGGACATCTGAAATCTGTGTGATTTTAAACCCATCAAAAGCATCTGGAAGATCTGGAAAGAATACAGTTTGCTTGATTACTTTGAAATTATATTTTCCCTCAAAAATTCCATAAATAATAGAAAGAAACGGAATTGCAGCCAACCCTAAAGCTATCTGGCTAACAAATTTCCTTCTATCGGGCATCATTTCTTTTCGAGGAGTATTGTAAACAAAATAATTTAAGATGCTTGCTCCTATCCTAAAAATATCTTCACCAAACATGATCAGCGTAAGCACAATTTTAGGTACATATACCGTCAGCATTAAGCCTGTAGTAAACATAAATTGTCTAGTCTGACCAACTGATCGGTCTACTTGCGAAAAAGAATATATAATAAAGATTAAAATCAGTAAGCTTATAGCTTGGTAACTAATCAAAACCCAACGTGTTTTGATTAATGTTCGAAAAGCCTGATATGAATAGAACTCAATAAATAATAAGAGAGCGCATAGAATTATAAAACGAAAGATCATTTAATTTATAGTTTTAAACAAAGTAACAAAGAATGAGAATTCTATTTCTTTTTATTATAAAAAATTTAACGCTGTAAAAATAAAAAAGCTGAAAGATGGCTCTTTCAGCTTTAACCTACCAACCTTTAAAACTATTTAATCTTAAGACTTAAAATCTCGTTTTATTTTGCTTTTGGAGCTTCTGGTTTTGCAGCTTCTGCTTTTTTCTCACCTTTAGCTTTTTTGTCTGCTTTTTTATCGTGTTTTTCAGTTTTTGCTTCTTTTTTTGCTGGTGCTGGCGTTGTTTGTGCGTTTGCCATTGCAAATGTTCCTAAAACTGCTACTGCTAAAATTGCTAATTTTTTCATGTTTTTAAATTTTTATTGATTGTTAATTCATTATTTATAAGCCAAAGATATAATCGTAAAATGAAGACAAAATGAAGATAAACTCTTACAATAAATTTTAACTTTTATTTGGCTTTTTCGAACAACAATGTAAAAGTAGTTCCTTGGTTTAAAACCGATTTTACTTTGATTTGAATATGATGAAAAGTAGCAATACTCTGTGCAATTGCAAGTCCTAACCCCTGCCCTTCCTGATCTGAACTGATTCTGGCAAAACGGCTGAATATTTTTTCAAGCTGCGATTCATCCATTCCTATTCCAGAGTCTTTTACTGAGATAAAGTAATGTTCATCGGCAAAACCGTCCTCTATAATTATTCCTCCTTTAGGCTTATTATATTTGATGGCATTAGTTACGAGATTATATATAAGAATATGAACCAAGGTTTTATTTCCTGTAAAAACAAAATCGTTTTCTATTTCGTTCATGAACTGAATATCTTTATCCTCAATTCGATCTTGAAGATCTTCCTGCAAATCAGAAACAATTTCTCTCAGATTGATTTCTTCATCTGCTATATATTGATTGTTATCTATTCTCGAAATCAGCAGGAGATTATTAATGATTTTTTTCAGCATATCTAATGTTTTCAACGAACCTGCAATTTTATCAACTGCATTATCGTCTAAAGATTGATTCTGCAACAAATTTTCAAGTTTGTTTTTGAGCAGTGCAATTGGCGTAAGAAGTTCATGCGAAACATTCGAAATAAATTGTTTCTCCTTTTTAAAAACTTCAGTAATTCGATCCATCATTTGGTTTAAAACAAAATCCAATTCTCTAAAATCTCTTGAAGTTGCTTTTATTGGAGTATGGTCAAATGTTTCCGGTTCGTTTACACGCCTGATTTTGGTATCAATAATTTTATAAAATGGCTTTAAAAGATATTCGATGTAAAAAGTATCTGCTAAAAAAGTAATAAATAGAATTATCACAAAAACAATTATAATAAAAAGCTTGATTACAAAAGTTAAATCGTTAACCTCGCTCAAACTGCTTCCTATTTCAAGTTGATAATCTTCGCCATCATATGTAAAATGATGCTGCAAGATTCTATACTCACTTTCCTCTCCTTCTATTTTTCGGTATTCATTACTGAAAGTTGTTTTTTTCTGGTGTGGTTTTATCGAAACTCGGGATAGCACCAAAAACTCACTATGAAGTGTCGAAAACTCAGAAAAAGTATCAGTTGAATCCTCTGGATTTTCAATAAATTCATTAATCTCTTCTTTATTTAAGTGCTGAATAAATTTTTTCTTCTTTTCAACTAGCGTATTATTAATATGATGATACACTACATTTTTTACTAAAATAGGAAGCATCAGCCATAAAATCAAAATGACCAGCAATCTGCTCAATGCATTAAAAATAGCTAATTGGTGTTTTATTTTCACAAGAATCGATTTATTCGTTTATGCGATAACCTACATTTCGAACAGTTTCGAACCAATCAATAGAAGTGTGTTTGTCCAATTTTTTTCGGAGATTACGAACGTGCACATCTATAAAATTAGAGTCTGAGTTAACCTCCAAAATATCGCCCCAAATATGCTCTGTTAATTGCAATCGTGTAATAACACGGTTTTTGTTTAGAACCAAATACTGAAAAATATCAAATTCTTTTTTAGTCAGATTAATTGGCTGGTCGTTAAAACTCACTCTATAATCCTGAAGTTGCAATAAAAAACCATGAATGCTTAAATTATTAAGAGTAAATCCATGAATTCTGCGAACTACGGCAAATATTCTCGCTGCCAATTCTGTTAGAGCAAAAGGCTTTGTCAAATAATCATCAGCTCCAAGATGAAGTCCATTTATTCTATCATCCAATTCTCCGCGAGCAGTAAGTACAATGACCGCAATTTTTGATTTTGTTTTTCTGATTGCCTGCAAAACCTCAAAACCATCTCCATCAGGCAGTCCAAGATCCAAAAGCATAACATCGTAATCATTGCTTCCGAATTCTTCAAGAGCCTCGGCACAATTATTGGCAATTTTACAGATATATCCTGAGTTGCATAAAAAATCGTAGACCTCTACAGCAAGTTCTTTATTATCTTCTACAATTAAAACATTCATAAGCCCACTATTTAAGCGAAATTAAAATTAATCAATTATCAAAAATGGAGTAGTGTATTATTAAAAAAATTAACGAACGAAAAAAGCTGACAAATTTCTTCATCAGCTTCTTCAATCGCATTTCTCATAATCATTATTCCTGTTTTGCCTTCCTTACAACGCTTCGAAAACAAAACGAGAGCAATTTTTATTTAGCTTTTGCAGGTTCTGGCTTAGCAGCTTCTGTTTTTGGCGCTTCAGTTTTTGCTGATTTTGCTTTTTTATCAGATTTGTGTTTAGGATGTTTGGTTGCTTTTACTTCTTTAGCCGGAGCTTCTTTTCCATCTTTTGCAGGAAATGCATGAACCATTGCACTTGTTCCTAAAACTGCTACTAATAACATTAAAAAATTTCTCATGATTTCTAATATTTATGAATTAATAATTTTTATTTTACAGATCAAAATTACCCTCAGAAAATGAAGCCAAAATGAAGAAATCACTGAATAAAAAATTTTAACTTGATATTAACTCTTTGCTTATTTTCTGGCTAATAAGTTGCATAAATTCATTTAATTGCCTACTATTCTTTACAACATTGAGAAGATGCAATGTATTGCATTTCTACTAAAATGAACTTATACGACTTATATGGTTTAAAAAATTAATTTTCGAAAACCAAATCGTTTTTTAAAACCCAATTGTTTATTTTTACAGACTAATATTTTTAATATGTCAACTCAAAAACGCCTTTTTCTTCTAGATGCTTACGCATTAATTTTTCGTGGTTATTATGCCTTCATAAAAAACCCGAGAATCAACTCAAAAGGAATGGATACATCTGCAATTATGGGTTTTATGAACTCACTTTTGGATGTTATTAAAAGAGAAAAACCAGACCACTTGGCCGTTGCTTTCGATAAAGGCGGAAGCCATGTAAGAACAGAAATGTTTGTTGAATACAAAGCCAATCGTGATGCTACACCAGAAGCAATTAAAATTGCTGTTCCTTATATTCAAGAATTATTAAAAGCAATGCATATTCCGATTATCGAAATCGAAGGCTGTGAAGCCGATGACTTAATTGGAACAATCGCTAAACAAGCAGAAAAACAAAATTACAAAGTCTTCATGGTAACGCCTGATAAGGATTTTGCGCAACTAGTTTCTGAAAATATTTTTATGTATAAACCTGCCCGAATGGGTAACGGAATCGAAATATGGGGTGTTCCTGAGGTTTTAGCAAAATTTGAAATCGAAAGACCAGAACAAGTAATTGATTTTCTTGGAATGATGGGCGACGCTGTAGATAATATTCCTGGATTGCCAGGTGTTGGTGAAGTTACAGCTAAAAAGTTCCTGAAAGAATTTGGAACCATGGAAAACCTTTTAGAAAACACGCATTTACTAAAAGGCAAAATGAAAGAGAACATCGAAGCTAATAAAGAAAAAGGGATTCTTTCTAAAAAATTAGCAGCAATTATTACCGATTGTGATGTTACTTTTAATGAAGAAGACTACGAGCTTTCTCGCCCAGATATCGAAAAAACTGATGCTATTTTTCAAGAATTAGAATTTAGAAGAATGGCAGAACAGTTTGACAATTTATTTAAAACCGATGGCACGCAAACTGCTGCTCCAGCTCCTGATGCCAAATTATACAAAAAAGCACAACCTAAAAATGAAGACCAATTTGATCTTTTTGGAGGCGGAAATACGAATGGAGAAAACGCTGAAATCGAAAGAACTTCGTTTTATAACACTTTAGAAAACACAGAGCATTTTTACCAAACCATTCAAGGCGATTTAGGCATTAAAATGCTTTTGCAGAATTTACAAAAACAGACTTCGGTTTGTTTTGATACTGAAACCACAGGAATCGATGCTTTGCATGCAGAATTGGTCGGAATGTCTTTCTCTTACGAAAAAGGAAAAGCATTTTATGTGCCGTTTCCAGAAAGCCAGGAAGAAGCAAAAGCTTTAGTAGACAAATTTGTTCCGTTTTTTGAAAATGAAAACATTGAGAAAATCGGACAGAATTTAAAATACGATCTAAAAATTCTTTCTAATTATGGCGTAACCGTAAAAGGAAAACTTTTTGATACGATGATTGCGCATTATCTGATTAATCCAGATATGCGTCATAATATGGATATTTTGGCTGAAACGTACTTGAAATATTCTCCAAAATCTATTGAAAGTTTAATTGGTAAAAAAGGAAAAAATCAGCTTAATATGCGCGATGTTCCTTTGGAAGATATTAAAGAATATGCTGCTGAAGATGCCGATATTACTTTACAATTAAAAGAAATATTCACAACCGAGTTAGACAAAACAGAAACTAAAAAGTTGTTCGACGAAATCGAAATTCCGTTAGTAAGCGTATTGGCAGACATGGAAACCGAAGGAATTCGTTTGGATGTAGATTTCTTAAAAGCAATGTCTTCTGAAATGGAAGTTGAAATCAAAGCTTTAGAAGAAAAAATATATGAAACTGCTGGCGAAAAATTCAACTTGGCTTCTCCAAAACAATTAGGAGATATTTTGTTTGATAAACTAAAAATTGGCGGCGCAAAGCAAAAGAAAACCAAAACGGGACAATATGCAACTGGCGAAGAAGTTTTGACTTATTTGGCCAATGACAACCCAATTGTAAAACAGATTTTAGATTGGCGCCAGATGGTAAAACTGCAAAGCACTTATATTTTGGCTTTACCAGAACAAGTTGATAAAAAAACGTTACGCGTTCATACCGATTATATGCAGACTGTTGCGGCAACTGGACGTTTGAGCTCTAATAATCCGAACTTGCAAAATATTCCGATTCGTACCGAAAGAGGCCGTCAGATTCGTAAAGCTTTCGTGGCACGCGATGAAAATTACACTTTAATCTCTGCCGATTACTCGCAAATTGAATTAAGAATTATCGCTGCTTTGAGTGGTGAAGAAAATATGATTGCAGCTTTCCAAAATGGAGAAGACATTCACAAAGCAACCGCAGCAAAAGTTTTTGATGTTCCTTTAGAAGAAGTTTCCCGCGAACAAAGAAGTAATGCAAAAACAGTAAACTTTGGAATTATATATGGTGTTTCTGCTTTTGGTTTGAGCAACCAAACCTCACTTTCTAGAAGCGAAAGTGCTGCATTGATTGATGCTTATTATAAAACATACCCTCGCCTAAAATCTTACATTTCAGAACAAATTGAATTTGCACGCGAAAAAGGTTACGTACAAACTATTTTAGGCCGTCGCAGATATTTAAAAGATATTAATTCTGCTAATGCTGTTGTAAGAAGTGCGGCAGAACGAAATGCTGTAAACGCCCCAATTCAAGGAAGCGCTGCCGATGTGATTAAAATTGCAATGATCAATATTCATAAAAAACTTCGTGACGAAAACTGGAAATCTAAAATGTTACTGCAAGTACATGATGAGCTTGTGTTCGATGTTCACAACGACGAACTCGAAAAAATCCAGCCAATGATTAAACACGAAATGGAAAATGCTTTTAAAATGTCGGTTCCTTTAGAAGTTGAACTCGGAATGGGTAAAGACTGGTTAGAGGCACATTAATATTTCAGTAAAATTTCGGTAAAAAATAAATCCGCCAAAAGTGAATGCTTTTAGCGGATTTTTAATTTATAGAAGTTTAAGGCTAGTATTTATCTGCTTCTGCATATTTTTTTGGAATATCTCCATAGTCTTTAATTTGTTTCCAATAATCTTTTAAGTTCTTTGGTCGAGGTCTCCAGTCTGGATCTGCCATGTTTTTTTGAGCTTCATTCCAATTATTAGCCGTTAAAAAATTTGGATCAATATCGCATCCTGAAAGCTCTTTAATTGGTTTTAGAAATACATAACCATCATAAAAATTTTCTAATGTAAAATTACTACGACCGAAAGAATAGTAACTATCATCTCGTAATTTTCCAAGAGGCGTATTAATCAAATCGAATCCGATTGGTTTATTTTGCAGTTTTTGCATTATAATTTCTATTTTTCCATTTGCTGGCGAAACCAAATTTGGTCTAATTTCAGGTCGATTAGCAAAAGGTTTATGCAATAAAATAGAATATACTAACTGCGGATATTTTGCATACAACTGATTTCCAAAATAACCATCCTCCAACCTCACAAAATCCTGTCCCAGAAAATCATACACAGGAAATTTATATTTTGTAAATGCATGGATATCTCCTGTAATAATCAAAATTTTCTCTTGCTTGGCAATAATTTCTTTCTCTGTAATTCCAAATCGAAATGTTTCTGTATTTCCTCTATAAAATACCTTTTTCATTTTCTCAGGAGTTCGCTGTCCTAAAAACGAGGACCAATCGTAACGATAACTTAAATTTAAGATTCTGAATTTCTTTGCAGATTTAGGCAGTGATTTATTTAACTCCCAAGCAGCCTTGTACAAATCAGTATATCCTTTAAAAACCCAGCCTGAATTATAGTTAAACATTAATTTTCTAGCTAGATCTTCATTATACTCAGGAGCAGAGACTAAAGAATCTAATTTTATCTGATCCTCACTTGCCCCAAATTCCATTCCCAAATTATAGACGTTGTTTTTATACAGAACAGGAATCAAATTCTTTACTAATAAGAGGTTTTCTTTAACTCGATGTTCCTCGGCCAGTAGGATTATATCTTTTTCTGCAAACTTTGAAACAATATATTCTTCAGGGCTTTTGTAATTATTTGACAAATATTGAACTGAATTCTCCATTTCATCAGACTGACAAAAGATACAGAGAGGAAAAAGAATCGAAAGAAAAACTATACTTTTTTTAAACATCTTTTTATTTATTTAATTCTAAAACCCACATTTTTGTTGATGGAATAATTGTCTTTTTGGAAGTTGAAAAACTTTCTTCGGTAATCACATTTTTAGCAGAAGTAAAACCAGCAGTTCTTTCATCATATTTTTGAAAGTCAATTTCTTTTTCAGAACTACTTGTATTCATCACACACATTATTGTTTGGTTGTCGTCATATCTAAAGTAAATATATAAGCCTTCAACAGGTGTATAATGCATCATTTTTCCCGTTTTTATTGCTGATGCATTTTTTCTAAAATTAGCCAGTTTACGAACCAACTCTTGTGTCGATTTTTCGTCATCCGTCATTCCTTTTCCTGTAAAAGCATTTTTTTCATCTTCTTTCCATCCTCCTGGAAAATCAGCCCTTAGTAAGCCATCTGGATTTTTAAATCCCTTCATCAAAACTTCAGAACCATAATATAGCTGTGGAATTCCTCTGCAAGTTAGCAACCACTGAAAGCCCATTTTTTGCTTTTCTACATTTTCTCCCATTAATGAAAAAAATCGAGCCTCGTCATGATTGTCCAAAAGCAATACTTTCTGCATTGGATTTTTACTCAAAAAATCACTACTCAAAGTATAATACAATTGATTAACTCCGCCTTTCCACCCAAAAGGTTCTGTCAAAGCTGGAATGATTCCGTAATACAAACTCTGAAAATCTACAACTGAAGGCAAATTGCTTTTGAACGGTGTATCTATATTATTTTCCTCAAAATAAGCCTGATTTGCTACGCCGTGCACCATGATTTCGCCAAAAATGGAAATCTTAGGAAACTCATCCATAATTGCTTTGTTGCAGCGATTGGCAAAATTAAGATCATTATAAGTATAAGTATCAAGACGCACGCCATCAATACCAAACTTTTCAATATGCCAAATGCAATTTTGGATAATGAAATTGGCCATAAACGGATTATCTTGATTAATGTCTGGCATTATTTTATCAAACCATCCATCGCTCATTTTCTTTTTATCTGATTTTGTTCCATAAGGATCAAAAAGCGGGATTTCTCTATAATTGGTTTGAGTATATTCTGGCCAGCGATGAACCCAATCATTTGCTGGAGGATCTAGTTCTAGAAAATGAAATGATCCAATATGATTATAAACAGCATCAAAAATAAGCTTCATTCCCCTTGAGTGAAGCTGATTACTCAATTTTTCATACATCGCATCTCCACCATATCTTTGATCAATTTTGTAATGATTTGTAATTGCGTAACCATGCTCTGTTCTTTTCTCCATATCATTTTCCATAACTGGAGTAAACCACAATGCTGTAACTCCAAGCCCCTGAATATAGTCCAGATTATTAATCACACCTTGTAAATCTCCGCCATGGCGATCATACATTTCTTTTCGGTCAAGAGATTGGTCTCTCATTCCTTTTACTTTGTCATTTGCAATATCTCCATTACTAAAACGGTCCACCATAATTAATTCTATAAAATCACTTGAAGTAACTCCTTGCGCATACTGTGTTCCATTACCCGATTTTCGATTATAAAGAGGCCATTTGATTTTCTGTTTTCCTGACTTTTGATTCAATTCAATAATTACATCACCAGCAACAGTTTCTGGCGCAATAGTTATATCAATAGCAATATATTTTGCATTTGGAAAAGAATATGTTTTGTTAATCGTTATTCCGGGATAATTAATGCCTACTTTATCTGTTGTAAAAGAATCATCAATACTTCGAATTAATAACTGTATAGAATTGGTTTTCATTCCTACCCACCAATTTGTCGGGTAAACTTTAGTATTCTTGGCATTTATTACCCAAGAAAAACAAAATAGCAACATTAAAGTTAAAGCGGTTTTCTTCATGATAGTTTTTTTAAATTACATTAGTCAGCGAAAGATATCATGCTTTTCTACCATCAAAAAGACACTTATTTAAACAACATGCTTTGTGTTGCAAACAACAATACAAAAACCGCTATGTTATTTAAACAAGAAAACTGTTTTCTACCACATTACGATTTTATTCTAAAGCAAAACCACTAGCTTTACAATTAAAGAAACAAACTCGATAATGAACGAACTGGCTATTTATCCTGAAAATACATTTCAAAAAATAAGACTTTATATCAGCTACTGGTTGGGATATATTTTATTATTCAGCTTAGTGCAAGGTTTGCCAACAAATGATTTTTGGAGGGCTTTTTATAATGAATGTTATAGTGTTTTCCCTAAAATTATATTTGTTCTACTGATTGTAGAAGTAGCAATGCCAAAATTGTTTTTCAGAAAAAAAAAGACGCTATTTATTTTTGTTTATTTGATTTCGATCCTCTTCTTTGCATTCCTTCAGCGGTTAATTGACAATTATATCATTATTGCATTCTATTTGACTGAGTGGAAATCGGAACCGCTTTTTTCTGCTCCTGTATATTTATATAATGTAATTAAACTGCAATTTGTTGTCACGGTTCCTTTAATCATTAAACTTGTTTATTACATTGCCGAAGCTAAAAACAAAGTGCAGCTGATTATTTCCGAAAAACTCCAAGCCGAATTGTTTTCTCTTCGAAATCAGTTTCATCCCCACTTTTTATTTAATGTTCTCAATAGTCTGTATTCAAAAATTTTAAGTAAATCTGACGATTCTGCAGATATAGTCCTTAAAATCTCAGATTTTCTCCGATATTCTGTTTATGAGGTAAATACCAAACATATTCCTTTGGAGAAAGAAATTGAATATCTACAAAATTATATTTCACTTCAACAGTTAAGATTTGATAACAGACTCGAACTAAGTTTCAGTACAAACGGAATTACAGAAAATCAAGTTATTGAGCCTTTCTTAATTCTTCCTTTTATAGAAAACAGTTTTAAATATTGTCTGGATGATGTCAGTCTAAAAGCATGGATTACAATTTCAATTACATTTTCTGAAGAATGGCTAATAATTAAAATTGAGAATAGTCTCCCGCAAGATTTTTTCGAAAACAAAAAAACTAAAAATCCATATAGCGGTATCGGAATTTCTAATGTTAAAAGGCGTTTAGAACTTCTTTATCCTCAAAATCATATTTTAAATATCAAAAATGAAGTTGAATCTTTTTTTGTCTCTTTAAAAATTAAAATTAATGACACCAACTAGAATAAGCTGTATTATTATAGAAGATGAACTTCCTGCATCTATATTGCTTGAAATGCATATTGCCAAATTTGATTTTTTAGATTTGAAAGGAAAATTCATGAGCACCAATAATGCCTTGGGATATTTGAAAACCAACAATATAGACTTGCTTTTTTTAGATATTAATCTGCCAGGCAAATCAGGGATTGAATTTGCTAAATCACTGCCAAAAGATATCGGAATTATTTTTACAACTGCCAATTCACAATATGCTGTCGAAGGATTTGACCTAGAAGCTATTGATTATTTATTAAAACCTATTTCTTTGGAACGATTTTCAAAAGCAATACAAAAATATAGTAAAATCCAAAAAACGAATCAGCAGTTTGAAAAGCTTGCACAAGCTGAAATTGAACAGCCTTTTATATTTGTCAAGTGCGAAAGAAAAACATTAAAAATATATCTGAACGAAATAGATTATTTTGAGTCACAAGGCAATTATTTAATTATTCATACAGAAAAAGATTCTTTTAAAACTCATCAGTCTATTACCGAAATGATTGAAAAATTACCCGAAGGTTTTTTTTTCAGAATACATCGTTCCTTTTTGATTCCGTTAAAAAAGGTTTCTCAATTTAATAGTCGCTCTGTAACTATTAAAAACAAGATTCTGCCAATTGGAAGACTATATAGTAATGCAACAATAAATTCTTTACAATTGTTTAATTCTAACTAGTTTGAAATGGATATTTACTAAAAAACATATTTTTTTTATATTGTAAATATTTTCTTTCTTTATAAAATCTTATAATCAAAAAATGAAAAAGCTTTATATTCTATTTTTTTTACTTTATTCAACAATTTCATTTTGTCAGAACAAGATTTATTATCTAGAAGGAACTTTAGGCAAAAGTACAATCTTTATGACGCTTCAGGTTTATAAATCTGACAATGAAACTAACCTAACTGCAGTTTATTTCTATAAGAATTCGCTAAAAGACATTAAACTCGAAGCAAAATTAAAAGACAATAATTACTCATTTTATTTTAAACCTAGCGATGTTATTACCGAGAAGTTTTACCTGAAAAAATCGGGTAATAATTTTGACGGATTTTGGTATGATGCTAAAGAGAAACAATTGGCTGTTCATCTTGAACCTGTAAATTTTGACAACTACAAATCAAATCTCAAAATTAGATTTGATGACGAACGTTTAAATCTAGTGAAATACAAATTCCTTGAATTCAAAAAACAGAAAACCACACTGTATAACAATAAAGAATTTGTTTGGTATTCTGAAAAACATTGCGATTCTGATTTTTTTAGATTAGGAAACAATTTTACAGCAAAAAACAAGGCTCTGATTAATCCAATCTTAGAAAGCATACATATTGAAAATACATTATCTCAGCTTAATTGCGCTTCTAGTTTTGAATACAGCCAAGGAAAAGGCATTGAAGGAAATACGACAATTAACTTTCTGAATAATGATTTATTAGGTTTTCAAGTTTCGATGTTTTGGGACTGCGGAGCCGCTCATCCCGATTTTGGAAGTAGCGGTTACCTTATTGATTTAAACAACAGAAAACAATATGGAATTGATGACATTCTAGCTTTTGACAAAAGCGTAACTGGCGACAGTGAAAACAATTTTGATGCTTTTTCAAAATATCGAAATGATTATTTTGCACCGAAATTACTTGCTGTAATTAATTCTCAGGAACATTTTGAAAAACCAAAAAATGAAGACGACTATTGTGATTACACCAATGCAGAATACTGGCGTTATGCAGCTTGGAATTATACAGAAAAAGGAATAGAATTTACTCCAAGTTTCTACAGAGCAGCCAGAAATTGCGAAGAATCTTTTTTAGTTCCTTTTGAGAGATTAAGAAAGTACAAAAATCCTAAATTCCCATATTCATTATAAAATAAAAAACCCATCAGTTTTTGCTGATGGGTTTTCTTTATACTTTTCTAGTAGATTCTCTTTCTTTTAATTTTGTCTTAATGACGATCGTTTCATATTCAGAGACTGTTCCTTCAGGTTCTTCCAATCTTTCAATTAATCTTTTTGCTGCAACTTCTCCAATCTCAACACCATGCTGACTTACTGTTGTCAAACTTGGCGATAAACGTCTTGAAGCCAAAATACCATCTGCAAAACCAATAATCGAAATATCTTCTGGAACTCTGTAGCCTTTTTTCAAACTTACTCTTAAAGCTGCAACCGAATCATTTTCGTCCAAAGCAAAAATTCCATCGATTTTATGATCAAAAATAGAATCAATTTTAGCTTTCATATCATCTTCAGAATCGGTACGAAGAATAATTTTTTCGTTAACTGGAATATTATTGTCTTTTAATGCTTTTAAATATCCGTCAGCTCTTAATTTTCCAACACTTAAATTGTCTACAGAAGAAATTAAAGCAATGTTTTTACATCCTAAATTTATTAAATGCTGTGTTGAGTTTAATGCCGAATCAAAATCGTCTACCACAACTTTATCGCAGTCTACTTCATCTGCAATACGATCAAACATTACGATTGGCGTTCCGTCGTTAATTATTTCAGAAAAATGATTGTAATCTTGAAGTTTTTGGGCTTCTTGAGAAACCGAAAGGATAAATCCGTCAATAGTTCCGTTACTCAACATTTCAAGCGTATGAATTTCCTTTTCTAAAGACTCATTAGAGATACAGGTAATTACATTATATCCTTTTTTATCGGCAACTTTCTCAATACCACTAAAAACTTTCGCAAAGAAAGAATTTAAAATATTAGGAATAATTACTCCAATCGTTTTTGTCTTACGATTCTTAAGATTCAAACCAATAACATTCGGCTTATAATTTTTGAGTTTGGCATACTCCTTAATCTTAACCTTCGTTTGTTCACTAATTTCAGGACTGTCATTCAATGCTTTAGATACAGTCGAAACAGAAACACCTAGTTCCTTGGCAATTTGTTTTAGAGTTGCTTTAGCTTTCATCCTATTGAATTTTATGTAATTAATACAAATATAGTAGAATTACCGAAAATAAAACAAAAAGAAGCTATTAGTATTTAAAAACATAAGTCTTTTCGAAATAATAATTAAATAAAGCTATTTCTCAAAACCGCACTTACAAAAATTTCGTTAATAATTAAATACCAGATAACTAGAGACCAACTGTTGTTAACTATTAAAAAACTTGATTATGAAAAACGAAGTTAAAATTCATGAAGTAGATCCTTCATTGAATAGTAGAAGGAGCTTTCTTAAGCTCAGTGGATTAACCTTGGCTACCACAGGTTTAATTCTAGCTGGCTGCAGCGATAATGACAACGACAATGATATGCCAGACACTTCTTTGCCAGGAATAAGAAATGGTGTTTTCGATTTAGGCTCTGGAGATTTTGGAGTACTAACCTATGCGTATGCTCTAGAACAATTAGAAGCCGACTTTTATACTAAAGTAGTTAATGGAAGTGGTTTTAATTCTGTTTTCAGCAGCGTTGAACGCGAAGTACTAACAGACTTATATCACCACGAAGTAGTCCATAGAGATTTTTTTAAAGCTACTTTAAACGCATTACTACCAAATCCGAGTACTCAATTACTTCCAACTTTGGCGTTTAATTATGGATCCTTAAATTTTAATAGCCGTACCGAAGTTTTGGCGACTGCAAAAGCATTAGAAGACACAGGAGTAGCCGCCTATAATGGAGCAGGAAAATTAATTAAAACTGCGGACTACTTATTATTAGCTGGAAAAATTGTTTCTGTAGAAGCGAGACATGCCTCAGCAATAAGAAGTTTGATTAATCCGAATTCTAAAGATTTTGCCGGAGATGATATTGTAAATATGTCTACAGGTTTAGATGATGCCAAAGATCCTTCTAAAATTCTGCCGATTGCTGCTGGTTTTATCACTACGAAATTTACAGCTAAATACTTGCCTTAATCTTAACCGTTAAAACTTAGAAATTATGAACATTTTAAAATTTATAGAATCCTTTACTGATGACAATTTAATGAATAGTACAGGTTCAAGAAGAGACAGTTTTACACATTTTGGAAATATTGGTAAAAATTTAGCTTTAGCCTCAATTCCTTTCGGATTATCAGCTCTAACCAATAAAGTTTTTGCACAAGACATTACAGCAACGCCTGCAACTCCAATCGGAGCTTTACAATTTGCTTTAACCTTAGAATATCTTGAAAACGAATTTTATGCTATGGCATTAGATTCTGGAGTAATACCAGCTTCTGAAAATGGCGGGCGCGATTTAAAAGTATTTCAGCAAATAGCGGCGCACGAATCTGATCATGTGAAATTTTTAATTGCTGGATTGGGTGGCACAGCCAGTGCTAACTTCGTTCCAAAGCCTACTTTTGACTTCACTGTTGGAGGCGCTTTTGACCCTTTTCATGATTATCCAACCTTTTTAGCTTTGGCACAAGCTTTTGAAGATACTGGAGTTAGAGCTTATAAAGGACAAGCAGCAAATTTAATTACAACACCAGATTTATTGACTGCAGCATTACAAATTCATTCTGTTGAAGCGCGCCATGCTTCTGAAGTTAGAAGATTACGAGGTTTAAAAGGATGGATATCAAATGCCGAACGAGGTGCCGGAATGCCAGCTGCAACGCAAGCTGTATATGATGGCGAAGGTGTAACTATGCAGGCAGGATTTAATACAGCAACAGCATTTGGAGCTGCAGCGGGCTCAGAAGCTTATGATGAGCCACTTACAACCCAACAAGTGGTTGATATTGCCAACATATTTATTGTATAATCTTTTTTTTCAAAATATTTAACCGTCTTTACTTTATTGTGGAGACGGTTTTTTTATTCACTAAATAATCAAAAAACTGAAGCCCTGATTTTCAGTAGATAAAATATTCTTTCAGGTATTTGGTTTTAAAATAATTAATTGTACTTTTGCATCCCCTTTATTGGGGATGGAATGTTTAATTAAAATAATATTATGGACGCATTAAGCTACAAAACAGTTTCAGCAAGTAAAGCCACTGTAACTAAAGAGTGGATTGTTGTTGACGCTGAAGGTCATAACTTAGGACGTCTTGCTTCAAAGGTTGCAATGATCTTAAGAGGTAAGTACAAACCAAGTTATACACCACACGTTGACTGTGGAGATAACGTAATTGTTATCAACTCAGAAAAAATTAACCTTACAGGTACAAAATTGAATGACAAAATTTACATGCGTCATACAGGTTACCCAGGAGGACAAAGAACTTTAACTGCTAAAGTATTGCAAGCTAAAAACCCTGCATTATTAGTAGAAAAAGCTGTAAAAGGTATGTTACCTAAAAACAAATTAGGAGCTGAACTTTTTAGAAATCTAAATGTTGTTGTAGGATCTGAGCACACTCACGGAGCTCAAAAACCTAGAACTGTTAACCTAAATGATCTTAAGTAATGGGAGTTATTCACAAAATCGGTAGAAGAAAAACCGCTGTTGCACGTGTTTACGTTTCTGAAGGAACTGGAAACATCACTGTAAACAAAAAAGAATTCGCAACTTACTTTCCAACTGCAACTTTACAGTACAAAGTTTTACAACCGCTTTCTATGACAGAAAACGCTGGTAACTTTGACGTAAAAGTAAACGTTTACGGAGGTGGTACAACTGGTCAAGCAGAAGCTGTAAGAATGGCATTAGCACGCGTAATGTGTGAAGTTAACGCTGAAAACAGAGGAATCCTTAAACCAGAAGGTTTATTAACAAGAGACCCAAGAATGGTTGAACGTAAGAAATTCGGTCAGAAGAAAGCTCGTAAGAGATTCCAATTCTCTAAACGTTAATATTACCTGTCTTGTTCAAATGGGACAAGACATTATCAATTATTTATTGAAATTAAAAAACACAGTTATTGTTGCTCTCCTATCGAGGTAGGATATAGTTTAGCATCTAAATGTATAAAGCCAGAGAAATCGCCATTTATACATTGCTAATCAACAGAACGTAAACTAGTACAAAAATGGCAAACAAAATAGAAGTAAAAGAATTACTAGAAGCAGGTGTTCACTTCGGACACATGACTAGAAAATGGGATCCAAATATGGCTCCTTACATTTATATGGAGCGTAATGGTATTCACATTATCAATCTATATAAAACTGCAGCTAAAATTGAAGAAGCTAACGAAGCTTTGAAAAAAATCGCTGCATCAGGTAGAAAAATCTTATTCGTAGCTACCAAAAAACAAGCTAAAGACATCGTTGCTGATAAAGCAAAAGCTGCAAATATGCCTTACATCACTGAAAGATGGCCAGGTGGAATGTTAACTAACTTCGTAACTATCAGAAAGGCAGTTAAAAAAATGTCTTCTATCGATAAAATGAAGAAAGATGGTACATTCAACACTCTATCTAAAAAAGAGCGTTTGCAAGTTGATCGTCTACGTGCTAAATTGGAGAAAAACTTAGGTTCAATTGCTGATATGTCTAGACTACCTGCAGCATTGTTCGTAGTAGATATCAAAGCTGAACACATCGCAATAAAAGAAGCTCAAAAATTAAACATTCCAGTTTTCGCAATGGTTGATACGAATTCTGACCCAAGAGAGGTTGATTACGTAATTCCTGCAAATGATGATGCTTCTAAATCAATTGACAAAATTTTATCTTTAGTGACTACTGCAGTAATCGAAGGTCTTTCAGACAGAGGTGCTGAGAAAGAAGTTGAAGCTGCTGAAGAAGCTCCTGCTGTTGAAGCTGAAGCTCCTGCAACTGAAACTGAAGAATAAATCAAAATTTAAATTCCAAATTTTAAATTCCAAAATCCAAGACAAAATTAAAAACGTTATGTTGATAATTTATTAAAATTGGAGTTTGGGATTTAAAAGCTGGAATTTTTTACTTTTAAAAACATATTAAAACTTAAAATATTATGGCAACAATTACTGCTGCAGACGTAAATAAATTAAGACAATCTACAGGTGCCGGAATGATGGACTGTAAAAAGGCTTTAGTTGAAGCTGAAGGAGATTTCGATAAAGCTATCCAAATCCTTAGAGAAAAAGGACAAAAAGTTGCTGCTAACCGTTCTGACCGTGAGTCTTCTGAAGGAGCTGCTGTTTCTTTTATCAATGCTGACCACACTAAAGGAGCTATCATCACTTTAAACTGCGAAACTGACTTCGTAGGTAAAAATGAAGCTTTCGTAACTTTAGCTAAAGATTTAGTTGAAAGAGCTATCAACTTCTCTAATAAAGAAGAATTTTTAGCTTCTGATTTCAACGGAATCACTGTTGCTGAAAAATTAATCGAGCAAACTGGTGTTATCGGTGAGAAAATCGAAATCGGTGGTTTTGAAATTTTAGAAGGTGCTTACGTTGGATCTTATGTTCACGTTAATAAAATTGCTGCTTTAACTGCAATTTCTGCTCCAGTTGCTAACGCTGAAGCTTTAACAAAAGACGTTTCTATGCAAGTTGCTTCTATGGGAGCTGATACATTATCTTACAAAGATTTTGATCCTGCTTTCGTTGAATCTGAACTTGCTGCTCGTATTGCTGTAATCGAAAAGGACAATGAAGAAGCTGCACGTTTAGGAAAAACTTTAAAAAATGTTCCTAAATATATCTCTTTCTCTCAATTAACTCCTGAGGTTATCAAACAAGCTGAAGAAGATGCAAAAGCGGAATTAAAAGCTGAAGGTAAACCAGAACAAATCTGGGACAAAATTCTTCCAGGAAAAGTACAACGTTTCATCTCTGACAACACTACTTTAGATCAAGAAAAAGCTTTATTAGATCAAAACTTCATCAAAGATGATAGTAAAAAAGTTGGTGATTACGTTAAAGGATTCAACGTTGAAATTACAGGTTTCAAAAGAGTTACTTTAGGTTAATATATTATTTTTTCAATATTAAAAAGCCCGAATATTTAGTTATTCGGGCTTTTTTTATTTCATTTTAGCTTTCAATTGGAAAGTTTCTAGCTCGCATCAACGCATCTGATTGCGGAGCATGTCCTCTGAAATTCTCGTACATTTCTTCATTATCAATCGTATTTCCAACACTCAAAACTGTTTTATAAAGACGTTCAGAAACCTTCTTGTCAAATGGTCCTCCAGCTTCTAAAAAAGCTTCATAAGCATCTGCATTGATTACATCTGCCCATAAATAACTGTAATATCCCGCTGCATACCCATCGCTCGAAAAAATATGAGCAAACTGCGGAATTCTGTGCCTCATTACAATTTCTGACGGCATATTTATTTCATTCAAAACTTTCTTTTCAAAAGCATGAGGATCAATTAATTCGGTTGTCAAATGCAATTTCATATCGACAAATGAACTTGAAATCGTTTCTACTGTTGCAAAACCTTCATTAAAATTAGCAGCTTTTCCGATTCTCTCCACCAGCGATTGAGACAAAGGCTCGTTTGTTTTATAATGAAGCGCGAACTTGTTTAAAACCTCTGGAGTTGCTAACCAATGTTCTAATAACTGCGACGGAAACTCTACATAATCTCTTGCAACCGAAGTTCCCGAAAGACTTGGATAAGTGACATTTGAACACAGCCCATGTAGAGCATGCCCAAATTCATGAAACAAAGTTGTTGCATCATCCCATGAAATTAAAACAGGTTCATCACTATTTCCTTTAATAAAATTGCAGTTATTTGACACAATAGGAAGCACATTTCCTTTTATCTTCTGCTGATCTCTATGCGAATTCATCCATGCGCCTGAACGCTTACCAACGCGCGCATACGGATCAAAATACCATAATCCAATTGGTTCTCCAGTATTTTTGTTATTCACTTCCCAAACACGAACGTCAGAATGATAAACGGGAACATCAAATAATTGCTTGAAACCTAAATCGAATAATTTGCCCGCCGTCCAAAACATTCCTTCTCGCAAATTTTCTAACTGCAAATATTGCTTAATTTCATTCTGGTCTAGATCGTATTTAGCTTTTCGCACTTTCTCAGCATAATAGCGATAATCCCAAGGCTGAATTTTAAAATTATCCCCATCATTATCTACCATTTCCTGCATTGCAGAAACATCATTTTTTACTTTGTCTACAGCGGGTTTCCATACCGAATTCATTAAATCGAGTGTCTTCTGCGGATCTTTGGCCATTTTATTAGACAAACTCCATTCAGCAAAATTAGCAAAGCCTAAAATCTTAGCTTTTTCAGCCCTCAATTTCAAAATAGAAACAAGTGTTTCATTAGTGTCATTTTCGTTTTTATTATCGCCTCTCTTTACAAAAACATCAAAAGCTTGTTCTCTCAAACTTCTTTTGTTGGAAAACGTAAGAAACGGTTCGATTGAAGATCTTGTATTTCCAATGCATCCTAAAACATTTAGATTTCTTTCTTTAGCTTCAGCAATAGCGGCATTTTTAAATTCTTCAGGCAGACCATCAAAATCAAGTTCTGTTTTTAATTCTACATACTGATCATTTTCTTCTGCTAGTAATTTTTGACTAAAAGCAGTAAAAAGTCCTGCCAATTCCTGATTTATTTTAGCAACTTTATCTTTGTCTTGTTGGTTCAACTCTGCTCCTTCTCTAACAAAATCGGTATAATATAACCAAAGTAAACGCTGCTGTTCTTTAGTTAAATTCTGTTTTTCATCCGATTTGTATAGGGCTTCAATTCTAGAAAACAATTTCTCATTTTGATACAATCTATCACTAATCTCAGCCAATTTCGGCGACATTTCAGTGTCAACAATATTAAATTCAGGAGTACTCAGATTAGATCTATAAATGCCGTAAACTGCATGAATTCGATCTAATTTATCACCAGAAAGCTCTAAAGCCTTGATTGTATTTTCAAATGTTGGCTTCTCTGGATTATTTGTGATGGTATCAATTTCTTCCAACTTTTCTTTTATAGCAAATTCTATTGCTGGCCTAAAATCCGAAACTTTATAAGCTGTAAAATCTGGAACGCCTCCATAAGGCCCTGACCAATCTCTTAACAACGAATTATCTAATTCTTCTGGTGTTTTCATAAACAAATACATTAATTAATTCTGTGCAAAATCTAACTCATAAAAAATGCAACAGCATCTCAAAATTAATCAATCGAAAGCAAACTTCATATTTTAAAGGATTATAAAAATAGGTTTCAAAGATTTAAAAGAAATAGTTTATTTTTGAAATATCAATATCAAAAATCAAATGTTTAAGACCAGAAGAGAAATTGTTTTTGTAATTTTAGCAGGAATATTTATAACCAATGCCGTTGTGGCTGAGTTAATTGGAGGAAAGCTAATTCAAATTGGCCCCTTTGTTATGAGTATAGGAATCTTGCCTTGGCCAGTTGTATTTCTAACTACCGATTTGATTAATGATTATTTTGGAGAAAAAGGCGTAAAAAAACTTTCGTTCATAACTGCTTGCCTAATTGCTTACGCCTTCTTGATACTTTTTATGGCAATCACTATTCCAGCAGCAAAAGGAATCAGTCCCGTAAATGATGATCAGTTTCAGGCAGTATTTGGACAGAGTATGTGGATTATTGTTGGAAGTTTAATTGCTTTTATGGCTTCTCAGCTCATTGACGTTTGGATATTTTGGTTTTTCAAAAATAGAACTGGCGAAAAGAAAATATGGCTCCGAGCAACAGGCTCTACCGTAATTTCGCAATTATTTGATTCGTTTATTGTATTAGGGATTGCTTTTTGGCTTCCCGGAAAGATCGATTTTGACACCTTTATATCTTCCGGATTAATAGGTTATACTTTTAAACTTGCAATAGCTATTTTATTAACGCCTGCAATTTATCTAGGCCACCATCTAATTAAAAAATATCTAGATGGAGACCCTGCTCATAAAAAATAAAAAAAACATTTAGGTCATGAAAAAAAATTATCTACTTATTTTATTCTCTGTTACCTATCTATTTTTAAGCTGTGGCAATGGCGAAAAAAAACAACCTAAAAAAGTCATTCAAGCTGTCAATAAATTGACACCAGTTGGCACAAAAGTGAGTCCTAAAGTTGCTCCAAAAAGTACTACTGCACCAAAAGAATTTGACTCAAAAAAAACTATTGTCCAAAAAAATCCTTTTACAATCAAAAATCCGATAGAAATTAAAACGGTAAGTTCTCAAACGGAAAATAATATTGCGAATCCACCAGTTTCTATAAAAAAAGAAGCCAATGAGGAATTATTAAATTTTGTTAATGTTCGCAAAATCTTAGCGAAATGCAAAATGGGCCAGACTATAACTCAAAAACAGCTAACAGAGCATTTTGAAATTCCCGAAGAAGCTGTCAAATTAGTAAAAAGTGTAACCAAAACAGCCGAAAATGAGTTGGCGGTAAAATGGCAATCTACTTGGCTTGTTGAAAGAGTTTCTGATGCCGAACTTGAAGATGGCAAAATGAAAGTGGTTTTTAAAGCCAATAAAATGTATACTTCTGGAAATGCAATTGGCATTAAATACAATAGAAAAATTTATACTAATTTGGTAATTGTTGGACGTTCTGCTTACATTCCGAGTGTAAAAGGATATAGTTGGCAAATTGGCAGATAATAATTTTATAAAATTGCACAATATCAAATCAAATGGAACCAATAAGATGCAGCTGGTGTTCTGCCAGCGATTTATATAAAAAATATCATGACGAAGAATGGGGCGTTCCCGTTTATGACGACCCTACTTTATTCGAATTTTTAATTTTAGAAACTTTCCAAGCTGGTTTGAGCTGGATTACAATTTTAAACAAAAGAGAAAATTTTAGAGCTGCATTTGATTATTTCGATTATAAAAAAATGGCCAATTATTCTGAAGATAAAATCGAAGAGTTAATGCAGAATACTGGAATTATTCGAAACAAATTAAAAATTAAAGCTGCTGTTTCTAACGCTCAAGCTTTTATGAAAGTCCAGGAAGAATTTGGAACTTTCTCTGATTATATTTGGAAATATACTGGCGGAAAACCAATCGTCAACAATTTGAAAAATTCAAAAGATGCTCCCGCGACTACTCCACTTTCAGATGAAATTAGTAAAGATTTAAAAAAAAGAGGCTTTAAATTTGTGGGTTCGACCGTTATTTATGCTCACATGCAAGCCACCGGAATGGTCAATGATCATGTGGAAGATTGCTTTACGAGAAAAAAATAATTTTCAGTCACAGTCGCAGTTTTCAGTTTTTTTTTGAACTTGAAATCTGAAACTTTAAACTTTCAAACAAAATTTTATTACATTTGCTTCACACTTTAGGGGTGTCTACAAAATTGTAGGCTGAGATTTTACCCTCTGAACCTGATCTAGTTCATACTAGCGTAGGGAAAAGTAAGATGACTTCTGCGCGCATTTTTATGCGTTCTTGTAGCCATTCCTAAGGTGTATCTATACACTAAACTCAAAAAGGAATGGAACTTAAAATCAATCAACAAACTAAAAAATTCAATGCTGAATCGCTAAGCGTTCAATCATTGCTCGATCTCGAAATTCCGCACAAACAAAACGGAATCGCTGTTGCTGTCAACAATACTGTTGTTCCAAAACTCAAATGGAACGAATTCTTCGTACAAGAAACCGACGAAATTTTAATTATTTCTGCGACCCAAGGCGGTTAATTTTTGAAATTCCAATTCAGAAAAAACAAATTCCAATTATATACTGGACATAGACGCACTGCAGTGCGTCTCTACAAATAACATTACGAAATAAACACAATCAGAATCAACTTTAAACCTGAAACCTGAAACAAAATCAACAAAAATGAAAGAAGAACAAATATCCAGAACCCCATTTCCGAATTCTAAAAAAGTATATATCGACGGTGAAATTCACCCTATAAAAGTAGCAATGCGTGAAATTACTTTGAGCGACACCAAACTTTCAAATGGCGGAATTGAGAAAAACCCTCCAGTAACGGTTTACGACACTTCGGGAGCTTACACAGATCCGAATATTGAAATTGACATTAGAAAAGGATTGCCACGCTTACGCGAAAGTTGGATTCTAGACCGAAATGATGTTGAAATTCTAGAAGAAATAACCTCAGATTATGGCTTAAGCCGATTGAAAGATGAAAGTTTAAATCATCTTCGTTTTGAATATTTACATCAGCCAAAACGAGCTAAAAAAGGTGCAAACGTAACACAATTGTATTACGCTAAACAAGGCATTATCACTCCAGAAATGGAATATATCGCGATTCGTGAAAATCAGCGAATAGAACTTTTAAACGAACAAACCAAAGCAATGCAATGCCAACATAGCGGTCATAGTTTTGGCGCTAATACTCCAAAAAACAAAATCACACCCGAATTTGTGCGCTCTGAAGTGGCCTGTGGTAGAGCAATTATTCCAAACAACATTAATCACCCAGAAAGTGAACCGATGATTGTAGGTCGTAATTTCTTGGTTAAAATTAATGCCAATATTGGAAACAGTGCTGTGACTTCGAGCATTGAAGAAGAAGTGGAAAAAGCCGTTTGGGCTTGTCGTTGGGGAGCTGACACGATTATGGATTTATCCACAGGAAAAAACATTCACGAAACCAGAGAATGGATTATTAGAAATTCTCCTGTTCCAATTGGAACTGTTCCTATTTATCAAGCTCTGGAAAAAGTAAAAGGAATCGCCGAAGATTTAACTTGGGAAATTTTCCGCGATACATTAATTGAACAAGCAGAACAAGGTGTTTCCTATTTCACGATTCATGCTGGAGTTTTGCTTCGTTACATTCATTTAACAGCAAATCGTGTTACAGGAATCGTTTCGCGAGGTGGATCAATAATGGCAAAATGGTGTTTATTTCATCATAAAGAAAACTTCCTATACACACATTTTGAAGAAATCTGCGAAATCATGAAACAATATGATGTTGCTTTTTCTCTTGGAGATGGTTTACGTCCAGGTTCCATTGCAGATGCGAATGATGCTGCTCAATTTGCGGAATTAGAAACTTTAGGCGAATTGACAAAAATTGCTTGGAAACATGATGTTCAGGTTTTTATTGAAGGCCCAGGACACGTACCAATGCACATGATTAAAGAAAACATGGACAAACAATTGGAACATTGTCATGAAGCGCCATTTTACACTTTAGGCCCTTTAACTACTGATATTGCGCCAGGTTACGATCATATTACTTCGGCAATTGGGGCAGCAATGATTGGCTGGTATGGCTGTGCAATGTTGTGTTATGTAACACCAAAAGAACATTTAGGTTTACCAAATAAAAAAGATGTAAAAGACGGCGTGATTACTTATAAAATTTCTGCTCATGCTGCCGATTTGGCAAAAGGTCATCCCGGAGCACAATATCGCGATAACGCATTAAGCAAAGCCCGTTTTGAATTTCGTTGGGAAGACCAATTTAATTTGGCCTTAGATCCAGATACTGCGAGAGAATTCCACGACGAAACACTCCCTGCGGATGGCGCAAAAGTGGCGCATTTTTGTTCAATGTGCGGGCCAAAATTCTGCTCTATGAAAATATCTCAAGAAATTAGAGATGTCGCTGCTGCGGAAAAAGGAATGAAGGAGAAATCAGAAGAGTTTATTGAACAGGGGAAAGAGATTTATATTTAAGTGAAAAGATAATAGAATCAAGAAGAAAGATATGATTGTAATTTCTAGTCCTTTTGTTGTTGCAAATGAAACGAAGATAGTTCAATCTTTATTTGAAGAAGGATTGTCTTTGTTTCATATTCGGAAACCTGATTTTTCTGAGTTAGAAATGGTGAAGTTTATTCTCCAAATAAAAACCGAATATAGAAATAAACTGGTTTTGCACAATCATCATCATTTAGCAGAAGATTTTGGTATTGAAAAACTCCATTTTTCTGAGAAAGAGAGAAAAAGCAATCTTAATGATCCTGCAAGGTTTTCAAAACCTTGTAGGTCTAAATCAACATCGACACATTCGGTCGAAGATTTTAATTCGTTAGAAAATGATTTTGATTACGCATTCTTAAGTCCTGTTTTTAAAAGTATATCTAAAGAAAATTACCATCCAAAAATCGATTTATTTGAAGCTTTAAAATCAAAAACAAACAGTAAAACAAAAGTCATTGCTTTAGGCGGAATTGATATTGAAAACATTCAAAAAACACTTGAAAATGGCTTTGATGATGTTGCTCTTTTAGGAAGTATTTGGAACCATAAGAATCCGTTAAAACAATTTAAATTATGTCAGAAAATCGCCCATTCGTACTCACAATCGCAGGTTTAGATCCTTCTGGAGGAGCTGGAATTTTGGCCGATATCAAAACATTTGAACAACATAAAGTGACTGGTTTTGCGATTTCTACAGCCAATACAATTCAGACTGAAAATCAATTTTATGAAATTCAGTGGACTGATTTGAGTTTTGTTATTCGTTCTATCGAAACGCTGTTTTTAAATTATAAAATCAGCGTTGTGAAAATTGGAATTGTGTCTTCTTTACCTGATTTAAACCGAATTGTTTCGACTATAAAAATGCTTTCTTCTTCAACAAAAATCGTTTGGGATCCCGTTTTAAAATCAACCACAAAATTTGAGTTTATGAATATTGAAGATCGTTTAGATTTAAATAAAATATTGTCAAAAATCGATTTGATTACGCCTAATTATCATGAAGCTGAGATTCTATTTCCAGATTTCCCTTCTAATGAAAATAGATTTTCAACAAACATTTTATTGAAAGGCGGACATAATGAAAAAGCCTTAGGAACAGATTTTTTATTTCTAAAAAAGGAAGCATTAGAATTGCTTCCATCAGAAAAAAAATGCTTTGAAAAACATGGTTCAGGCTGTGTACTTTCTTCTGCAATTGCTTCGAATTTAGCTTTAAATCAGACATTAAAAGAAGCCTGTGAAAGCGCTAAAATCTATATCGAAAATTACTTGAGTTCAACATCAACTTTAATCGGATATCATTATGTATAGCAAACTTCAATATATCTCGCAAGGCGAAACTATCGAAAAACAATTGTATAATATTCATCAAGCACTCGACGCTGGATGTAATTGGGTGCAAATGCGTTTTAAAAACCAAACACAAAAAGATGCTTTCACTTTAGCGGAAGCGGTAAAACCTTTATGCGAAAAGTACACAGCCAATTTTATTGTAAACGACGATTTACATCTTACTAAAGAAATTGACGCAGACGGTATTCACCTAGGTTTAACCGATACCAAAATTGACGAAGCAAGGGCTTTTTTAGGAACTTCAAAAGTAATTGGAGGTACTGCAAACACTTTTGAAGACATTGAAAATCACGTTAAAAATGGTTGTAATTATATTGGATTAGGCCCTTTTAGATTTACGAATACAAAAGAAAAACTGAGTCCGATTTTAGGATTATCGGGCTATTTTGATATTCTTCAAAAATTGAAAAAAAATAAAATCGAAATTCCGGTTTATGCTATCGGAGGTATTACATTAAGAGATGTGAATCCGTTAATGGAGACTGGGATTCATGGAATTGCCATTTCTGGAATCATTACCGAAAGTGATGAAAAAGAAAAATTGATTCAACAACTAAACGAAAAATTATATGCAAACATCATTGTTTAATATAGGAGATAAAGCCTTTAAATCTCGCTTGTTTCTTGGAACGGGAAAATTTGGTTCAAATGAAGAAATGGAGCAGGCAATTTTAGCTTCGGAAAGCGAATTAGTTACGGTTGCTTTAAAACGCATTGATCTAGAAACTGATACAGATGCCATTTTATCACATTTAAAACATCCAAATATTAATTTATTACCCAACACTTCAGGAGCAAGAAATGCCAAAGAAGCTGTTTTTGCCGCACAATTGTCTCGCGAAGCTTTAGAAACTAATTGGGTAAAACTGGAAATTCATCCTGATCCAAAATATTTAATGCCCGACCCGATTGAGACTTTAAAAGCGACAGAAGAATTGGCTAAACTCGGTTTTATTGTACTTCCGTACATTCACGCCGATCCTGTTTTGTGTAAACATTTAGAAAGCGTAGGGACATCGGCTGTCATGCCTTTAGGCTCACCTATTGGAAGCAATAAAGGTTTAAAAACGATCGATTTCCTAGAAATTATTATCGAGCAAAGTACTGTTCCCGTTATTGTAGATGCAGGAATTGGAGCGCCTTCTGATGCTGCAAAAGCAATGGAAATTGGTGCAGATGCCGTTTTGGTGAATACCGCCATTGCCGTTGCGGGAAATCCAAAATTAATGGCTGAAGCTTTTAAAGAAGCCGTAATTGCAGGTAGAAAAGCTTTTGAAGCTAAAGTTGCCAATCAGCAGAGTTATGCTTCGGCTTCTAGCCCGCTGACTTCTTTTCTTTATGAGTAATTTTAACGCAAAGTTCGCAAGGTGTTTTCGCAAAGTTCGCCAAGCTTTGCGGACTTTTTGTCAAAGACAAGAACTCAAAGCTTAGCGATCTTTGCGTATTCTTAGCGCACTTTGCGCTAAAAAACTTTTGCAGTAAAACTAAATCACATGAATACTTTTAAATCTATTTTTGAGCAATATAATTGGGATGAAATACAATCCAAGATATATAAAACCACATCAAAAGATGTCGAAAGAACTTTGGCTAAAACCAAATACAATCTCGATGATTTTTTGATTTTAATTTCTCCTATTGCTCAAAACTATTTAGAACAAATGGCACAAAAATGCCATGAAATCACAAAAAAACGCTTTGGAAAAACGATTCAAATGTATGCGCCACTTTATTTGAGTAACGAATGCCAAAACATTTGCACCTATTGTGGATTTAGTTTAGACAATAAAATCAAAAGAAAAACACTTTCCGATGCTGAAATAAAACTTGAAGTTGAAGCTTTAAAAAACACTGGTTTTGATCATGTTTTATTGGTTACCGGCGAAGCGAATTATACAGTAAACATCAATTATTTTCTAAATGCAATCAACTTAATTAAAGAAGATTTTTCGATTATTTCTGTTGAAGTTCAGCCACTTTCTACAGAAGATTATCAGCGTTTACATGAAGCTGGTGTTTATTCGGTTTTGGTTTATCAGGAAACATATCATCAGGAAGTTTACAAAAAATATCATACCAAAGGCAAGAAATCTAACTTCGAATATCGATTGGAAACTCCCGACCGAATTGGAACTGCAGGAATTCATAAAATTGGTTTGGGCGTTTTATTAGGTCTAGAAGATTGGCGAACTGATAGTTTTTTCAATGCTTTGCATTTAGATTATCTGCAGAAGAAATATTGGCAAACTAAATATTCCGTTTCTTTTCCGCGTCTTCGACCTGCTGAAGGTATTATCGAACCGAATTTCATTATGGACGATAAAGATTTGACACAATTAATTTGTGCCTACAGATTATGGAATGAAGATTTAGAAATTTCGATTTCGACGAGAGAAAATGAGAAATTTAGAAATAACATTATTCCAATTGGAGTTACAAGTATGAGCGCAGGTTCTAAGACAAATCCTGGTGGCTATGTAGTTGATCCGCAATCTTTGGAACAATTCGAAATTAGCGATGAACGTTCTGCCGAAGAAATTTCAAAAATCATAAAAAATGTAGGCTATGAACCAGTTTGGAAAGATTGGGACAGATCATTTAGTCATAAAGTTGGAAAGTCGAAAGTCATAAAGTCTTTTACTTAGACAAATACTTTTTTGACTTTTGACTTTCGACTTTAAAAACTTTAAGACTTAAAAAATGAGTATTATTCAAGAATTCCTTCGTTACAACAGACAAACTATTCTTCCTGAAATTGGTGACGAAGGTCAGGAAAAACTAAAAAAAGCACGAGTTTTAGTAATTGGAGCAGGCGGATTAGGCTGTCCAATTTTACAATATATTGCAACTGCCGGAGTTGGTTTTATTGGAATTATGGATTTTGATACTATTGAAATTCATAATCTTCACAGACAGATTTTATATACTGAAAATGAGATTGGCCGACAAAAAGCAATTGTTGCAAAAGAAGTGGTTTCTAAACTAAATCCGTTGATTCAAGCTGTGGCAATTAACGAAAAAATTACAGCAGAAAATGCATCAAAAATAATTGAACAATATGATATTGTTGTAGATGGGTCTGATAATTTTTCAACTCGTTATTTAGTCAATGATACTTGCATCGAATTGAAAAAGCCTTTGGTTTATGGAAGTATTTTAAAATTTGAAGGACAAATTGCTGTTTTCAACCATAACGGAAGTAAAAATCTTCGCGATTTGTTTCCAGAAATGCCAGATCCAAAAGATGTTCCAAATTGTAATTTAAATGGTGTTTTAGGAACATTGCCTGGAATTATAGGCAATATGATGGCACACGAAACATTGAAATTGATTCTAGAATTACCAACTTTAAATAACGAATTGATACTTTTTAATACTCTAAATTGGAATTTTATAAAGCTGAATTTCTAAAAAATGACCTCATCGCCTACACTGATAATCCCTGAATTCAGACTCACAAGATTAGTTCCGAATAAAACTGAATTATCTACATTTCTGTATTTGCTCAAGGTTTTTAGAGGTTCTTTTTTTACAATTCCTTTCTGCGGATCGTTGTTTACCATAATACATCTTCCGCAAGGTTTTATGTTTTTAAACTGAACTTCTCCAATTTTAAAATCCTTAAAACCATCTTCTTCATGAGCATTTTTCGTACTTACCACAATGTTTGGACGAAATCTTTTAATGGTGATTTTTTCTTCTAATTTTTCATTTAAAAAATCAAGACTTTCAGTTCCAATTAGCAGATAAGGATAACCATCAGCTAAACTTACATTATAGGTTTCGTTTGTTCTCGAACTTTCATGTTTACGATCTCCAATATTATTGATTTTTACCAATTTGCACTCAAATCCTAGTTTGTCGCTAAACCATTTTGAAGAGTTTTTATTTACTTCGAAAACTTCACTTTTATCGTCCCAAACTTGAGATTCTATTGCATTTTCTAAATGTTCATTAATAGAAAAATCATGCGTTTCTCCTTCAAAAGTAATTTGAATTTTGTCTCCCAAAATCTCAGGATAAAACTGACTCATTATTGGGTATTCTCTTTGCGTAACGTGAACATTTTCTGTATTAATCAGCATCCATCTTCGATCATTTTCAAAACCCATTTCTTCAGCATTGGCACTTTTTACACTAATGCCTGCCAAGCTTTTTATCGGATAAATATAAATTTCTTTTACACTATAGACTGCACTCATTTTTATTCACTTTTTAAAATAGCCATAAATTCCTCTCGATCAATTTCGCGACAACCCAAACTATCCAAATGCGGGTTATAAACTTGACAATCAAGCAATTTATAATTTTCTTCTTCTAAATGTTTTACTAGGGATATAAAAGCCACTTTTGAAGCATTTGATACTTTAGAAAACATACTTTCTCCGCAAAAAACATGTCCCAAATCGACGCCATACAAACCTCCAACTAAAACATCGTCTTGCCAAACCTCAACCGATTTTGCAATTCCTTGCCGATTAAGTTCGCAATACGATTCTACTATATCATCTGAAATCCAGGTTCCGTCCTGACCAATACGTTGTATTTTTTGGCAGTTCGAAATTACTTCTTTAAAGTTGGTATTAAAGGTAACTGTAAATTGTTTTCTGTTTAAAATATTCCGCATGCTTTTAGAAATAACTAATTCGTCTAAAAACAAAACCATACGAGGATCTGGCGCCCACCAAAGGATAGGCTCACCTTCATTAAACCAAGGAAAAATCCCTCTATTGTAAGCCAGTTTTAAGCGTTCAGGACTTAAATCACCACCAACAGCCAGAATACCTTCTTCATCGGCTTCTGAAACGGGCGGAAAATATAAATTATCAAATAAGAAATACATTATTTAAATTTCAATGATAAAATTCTACTTAGAAGTATTAATTCAAAAACAAAATTCCAAATCCCAAACTCACGCGAATGAATTGGAATTTGGAATTTAAAATATTGTAATTTCTAAACTCTTAGAACGGTAAATCGTCTGGTTCGTCTTCGTTTATACTTGTTGCTGGTGCAAAAGTTTCTGCAGCTGGCATTGGAGCTCCTTGCGCTGGTCCTTCTGGAGCTAATCTTTCGATTCTCCAACCTTGAATACTATTGAAGTATCTAGTTTCTCCTTGTGGGTTAACCCATTCTCTTCCTCTTAAATTGATAGAAACTTTTACTGCATCTCCTTGTTTATAGCTACTCAACAAATCGCATTTATCTTGTGTAAATTCGATTAAAATATGTTGTGGATACTGCTCCTCAGTAGTAACAACTAACTCTCTTTTTTTGAATGAGGCACTAACTTGCTGCTCTGGGTTAACCACTTTTACTTTTCCTGTAACTTCCATCTTCGTCTATTTAATTATTGTTTCTATTTCTTTTATTTCTTCGCTAAAAGCACTTTCCATGCCGACTCTACATCGCCATTATCCAGATATTTTTTGGCTTCTAAGTGCACTTTTTTCTGGTCGTCTGAGCTTAAAACTCCTTTGACTGCAAAATTTGCTTTCACAAATATAGTAACTTCTTCTGTTGTAGGCAAGGCTTCTATATTCCCTAATTTTCCTAAATCATTCCCATCAAAAACATCGCTTTCTTTTACAAAATTTGGTATTGCATCCACTCCTACTCCTAGTGTTGTTAAGGGTTTTGCAACTTCAAAAAGCCCTTGATTTGATCTTGAATACCAATTATTTCCAAGTCTTGAAACCAAGTCAATTTTATGCTGGTCTATTGCTCCGTTTTCATCTAAAATCGATTCGTCAATATGAATTTTAACAACTTCGCATAAAATCAAATTTCCTGCTCCACCTTCTGTTCCTAACGGAATAATCTGCGTAATCTTGCATTCAAACTGAACTGGAGATTCTTTTACGCGATATGGTTTTACTAAATCTGATGGAATTTGCGTTAATCCTGCTTTGACAAATTCATTTACGCCATCTCCGTATTCTGTGCTTGCTAAAGAAGTTTGCTGTACGATATCGTAATTTACAACATTTATTACTACTTCTTTAGTTGCTTCAGCATTAATTAAAGTATGTTTAATTGTATTATCTCGAACACGTCTTGAGGGCGAAAAAACCAAAATCGGAGGATTGGCACTAAACACATTAAAGAAACTAAACGGAGACAAATTGGGAATGCCTTTTTCGCTAATTGTACTCGCGAAAGCAATAGGTCGTGGACCAATTGAACTCTGTAAATAGCCTTGTAATTTGGCCGTTGGTATCTCTTTTGGGTTAATGCTGATCATACTTTAAAATTTAAACAGAATCTCATTTTAGCAGCTACAAAAGTATTGAAATGGTTTAATTAGAAGAAATAGTTTTGCAGATAAAAACGAAAAATCTTTAAGCATTGGCAAAATATAAAATGTGTATATTTCGTTATATTTATACCACAAAATAACTGATATGTCTTTTTCTGAAAGAACAAATACTACGCGCTGGATTATTATTTCGGTTTGCTTTATAATCATTTCTCTAATTCTTTGGAATACTTATACTTTCTTCCAGATTTTTAAAAATGAGGAGCGTTTAAAAATGAACCTTTTTGTAAATGCTCAAATTACATTGGTTAATGCTAATGAAAATACTGATGTTGAATTGCCTCTTCAGATTTTTAGCAATAATACTTCTATTCCGGGCATTATAATGCTTTATGACAATGTAGTGAGTTCTGTAAACGTTCCTGATGAAATACTTAATGACAAGAAAAAAAGAACGGCTTTCTTAAATAAGCTTAAAAATGAAAATGAACCAATCACTTTTGAATACGCCCCAGGAAAATACCAGACTTTATATTATGGCAATTCTGCGTTGCTAAACAAACTCAAATATTATCCAATTGCGTTGCTTCTTATTATTTTCCTTTGCATTGCATTAATTTATAATTTCTATAAAAGCACCAAAATGGCAACTCAAAATAAGCTTTGGGCAGGAATGGCAAAAGAAACGGCACACCAAATTGGCACTCCGCTTTCTTCATTAATTGGCTGGGTTGAAATTTTAAAAACAGAAGAAATTGATCCTTCTATAAGTATCGAAATTGAGAAAGATATAGAACGTCTTCAGACTATTACAGATCGTTTTTCTAAAATTGGTTCAGTGCCGGTTTTAGAACTTCACGATATTGTCGACGAAACCAAAACGGCTTATGAATATTTGCAATCTCGTTTTTCTAAACAAGTTACATTTTCTTTTCAGGCACCAAACGAACCCATTTTAGGAATGATAAACCCAACATTACACAGTTGGACTATAGAAAATTTAGTGAAAAATGCAATTGATGCCATGAAAGGAAAAGGAACTCTTGATCTTCAAATTGAACAAGATGCTCATCAGGTAAAAATCAATATTAAAGATTCTGGAACTGGAATTCCAAAAAAACAATTTAAAACCATTTTTGAAACTGGTTTTACAACCAAAAAACGCGGTTGGGGACTTGGACTTTCTTTAACTAAAAGAATTGTCGAGGAATATCACAACGGTAAAATCAAAGTTCTTCATTCTGAAATTGGGAAAGGAACTACTTTTCAGATTTCATTAAATAAAAAAGTGCAGTAATAAATTTTACTGCACTTTCACTTTATTGTCAGGTTGAGCGAAGTCGAAACCTTATAAATTTGATTGAATATCTTTTGCTAAAGCTTCAAATTCTTCTTTTGAAAGTGAAACTTTATCAATAAAACGCATTTCGTCCATGTGGTTTAACGGAATCAAATGTACGTGTGCATGAGGCACTTCAAGTCCTACAACCGCTACTCCGATTCTTTTGCATGGAACTGTTTTTTCTAAAGCTGCAGCGACTTTTTTAGAAAATTTCATTAAACCTAAATACAACTCTTCATCCATATCAAAAATCTTATCGATTTCTTGTTTCGGGATACAAAGCGTATGTCCTTTAGCGTTCGGATTTACATCTAAAAATGCTAGATAGTTTTCGTCTTCAGCAATTTTATAAGCTGGAATTTCTCCATTTACTATTTTAGTGAATATTGTACTCATTGTTTATTCGTTTATTTGGTTAATCGTTTAACCGATTTAACGATTAAACGGTTAAACTAAATTTAGTCTCTTGAGATTTCTAGAATTTCAAATTTAAGAACTCCATTTGGAACTGTAATTTCAGCTACTTCTCCAACAGATTTTCCTAGCAAACCTTTTCCTATAGGAGAAGTTACAGAGATTTTTCCTGTTTTTAAATCTGCTTCACTTTCAGCAACAAGCGTATATTTCATTTCCATTCCGTTGCTTTGGTTTTTGATTTTTACATTCGATAAAACCAAAACTTTAGAAACATCTAGTTGAGACTCGTCAATTAATCTTGCATTTGCATATACTTCTTCTAGTTTAGAAATTCTCATTTCTAACAAACCTTGTGCTTCTTTTGCTGCATCATATTCCGCATTTTCAGACAAATCACCTTTATCTCTTGCATCCGCAATATCTTGAGATGCCTTTGGGCGCATTACACTTTTTAAATGCTCCAATTCATCTTTTAATTTTTTTAATCCTTCTGCTGTATAATAAGATACTTTACTCATAACTTCATCGTTTATATAAATACAAAAAATCCCATCGCGACGGGATTTTCTTACCACAAATATACTATAATTTTTAATAGTACATAATTATATGTTAATCATATAGATTTCAAATCTAAATAAATTATTTTTGTTTTAACTAATTCTTATTCAAATAATGAAAAAAATCTGGTTTTTTATCGCTTTTACTGCTATTTTATTCTCTTGCAGCGACAACAACAGAAGTAGCAACAATCCTTACATTCCTAATTATTCTATAAACGCATATCTTGACACTAATTTACCAACGTATAACAAATTATTATATCCAAGTAATCCTGTTTTTGTTGCCAATTATGGAGCAAAAGGGATTATTGTAATGAAAACCGGCGAGGGAACTTATACTGCTTTTGATGCAGCTTGTCCAAACCAAGCCTTGACTTCTTGTACTCCAATGACAATCGATGGAATTTATGCTGTTTGCTCCTGCGATAAAACGCAATACAACTTATATACAGGACTTGGCGGAAAAGAATATCCGATGAAACAATATCGTGTCGAATCTTCTGGAACCGTAATTCACGTATACAATTAAAAACAAAAAAGCCTGAAAATAATTTCAGGCTTTTTTTGTGTCTTAACTTAATTAGAATTTCAAACTCAAACCAATTAAGAAGTTTGTTCCTGCTTGCGGATAATAGTATGGGTAAACGTCCCACATTGCTCCGTTTGAAACATATTTCTTGTCGAAAATATTATTCACCAAAGCTGTAATTGTTATCGATTGAAAAATTGTTTTTGGTTTTATTTCATATGATGCATTAAAATCGTTTACGAAGTAGTCTGCCAGTTTAGCTGCCGGAAGTTCAATATTGTTCATGTATTGTTCTCCCACATATTTTTGCAATAATGAAAGATACAATCTCTCCATAGGTTTATACACAATAACGTTTCCTGCAATTACTTCTGGAGAATAGGCAATTTTTGTAGTTCCGTAAAATTCTCCATCAACAGCTAAATCTACGTTTTTGTTGCTGCTTAAAGTAAAGTTTGGTCTTAGAGTGAATTTCTCAGAAAGTGCAATCGTCGCATCAAACTCAAAGCCTAAACGGTAGCTTTTCTCTGTATTAGCGCGAATCGGGTTTCCAACATCGTCTAATCTTCCCGTTAAAATCAATTGATCTCTATATCCCATATAATATAGGTTCGAATTCAATTGAAATTTCTCTGAATTGAATCTCCATCCTAACTCAAAATCATTCAGTTTTTCTGGTTTTACATTTCCACCTTCGTAATCTGTTCTGTTTGGTTCACGATTCGCTCGTGCGTAAGAGAAATACAAAGTGTTTTTTTCATTGAAAGCATAATTCAAACCAGCTTTCGGATTAAAGAAATTAAAATTATCATCTACCAAACCAGTCTCTTTACTATTTGCTTTATATTTCACATTTCTGTATTGCAAATCTCCGTAGAAACTTAATTTTTCTGTGAATTGATAATTTGCTTTCGCGAAAACATTACCATCCGTTTTTGACGAATAATCATCGTAATAATGAGCTCCTAACGCTGACTGATCTGAATATTGTGCCCAGATTACTTTTCCAAAATGGTCTCCTTCATATTTATTCCAACCTCCTCCTAAAATAACATTTAGTTTTTCTGTTACATATTTAGCAGAAAAAGTCGTTCCATAGAAATCATTATCCAACCATTTTTGACGAATCAAATCGGTTACTGGAATTAAATTCCCATTATCATCTTCAACTGTTTTTGTTGGTTGAATTGGTCCATAACCTTCAACAGGTTCATCTTCTTTATAATTTTCGTAATATCCTTTTCCTTTTGTATAATGAAATGCCAGATTTGTACTCCATTTATCAGAAATAGATTCACTCCAGTGCAATTGATAATGATCTTGATTATAGTTATCAGTTTCGTTATCATAGAAATGTACATTTCCTGCATCGTCTGTGTACATTCCTGCAGAATTAAAAGTACGATTTGTATTAAGAGTCTCTGCATCGATTCCGTTCCAAGATTGGTACGTTTTTTCAGTTCCACCAAAGACTAAAGCTTTTATCAAAGTCGTTTTGCCTACGTAAGTTCCTTGCAAGAAATATGATTTTAAATCGGCGCTTCCGCGATCAATATATCCGTGTGTTTTTATTGTAGACAAACGCCCAGCAATCTCAAAATGATCATTTAATAAACCTGTACTAAACTTTACAGTATTTTTAATTGTATTGAATGATCCTGCAGAACTTGAGATTTCACCTGTCGCTTTTCTAGCATAACTATCAGTCAGTAAATTTAAACTGGCTCCAAATGCTCCTGCCCCATTTGTAGAAGTTCCAACTCCACGTTGCAACTGAAGACTTTCTACAGAAGAAGCAAAATCGGGCATATTTACCCAAAATGTTCCTTGGCTTTCTGCATCATTGTAAGGAATTCCGTTTATAGTTACGTTTACACGTGTAGCATCACTTCCACGAACGCGAATTCCTGTGTAACCCACACCGTTTCCAGCATCTGAAGTCGTTACAACTGAAGGCATATAATTCATCAGAACAGGAATATCCTGACCTAAATTTCTATACTTAATTTCTTTTTTATCCATATTACTAAAACTCACTGGAGTCTTAGAAGTAACACGAACTGCAGAAACCAAAACCTCATCTAGAGAATTTACTTTGGTAGAATCTTTCTGTTGCTGTTGCGCAAAAGAAAATAGAGTAAAGAGTAAAGAAAATGAAGAAAAAACAAATTTGGCTCCGACTACATTTTGAGCCTGTGAACCTTTGTACCTCTGTGCCTTAGCACCTAAAAAAACAGTTTTCATTCGTAAAGAATTACGAATAAAAGGGGGAATTATTCTTTGTTAAATTAATAAATGTGTTTCACGACAAAATAAAGTGTGCACGCTCGATAGTGTCGTTTTCCCTTAGCAACATTACTCGCTCAGGTTCTTTGGGTATGATCTCAGCTCGTTATTTGGAGCACCCCTTTGAGACAGTGCAAATGTAATGTTAAAATATTTAAAACTCCAAAAAAGAAATTCCAAATTCCAAAACAGACTTATTTCGACTGTTTTGGAATTTGGAATTTTAAAAATTGGAATTTAATCCAAGTTCGGTTTTCTTCTAGATTGTTTTAGATCAGAAATATTCTTTTTATCCTTGATTCTTTTCTTAATTACAGCTTTTGGAACTTTTGTAGCTTTTCTAACTTTCGGAACATAAAGTCCTTTTTTGATAATTTCCAAAAATCGTTTGGTTACAATTTCTTTATTTTTAAGCTGGCTTCTGTCTTCATCGCAATTTAAAATCAGGATATTTTCAGAAGTTAAACGCCCTGAAATATTAGTTAGCAAAAGCAATTTTTCTTCATCAGATAAAGCCTGAGAAGTATTTAAATCAAAATTCAGCACTACTTTAGACGAAACTTTGTTCACGTTTTGTCCGCCCGATCCACTACTGCGGACGGCTTTAAAGTTTAATTCTGATATGATTTTTTCTCCATCCATATTATTGTGGCTGATGCGCCGTTTTCAATAAATCGTTTACTGTTTTTACAGGATTAAAAGTAATTAACGGAACAGCTACAAAAATAGTTAGCCAGTTGGCCATTGATCCGTTCCATAAACCAGGCAATTCATAACTTTTTACCGTTTTCCCGTCAACACTTTTCTCTACAATAAAACCAGCTTTTTGATCTACAAACTGCAATAAATCAAACTTTTCGTTTTTATAATTTTTAATACCGCAAACTAAATCTACTGGATTAAAATGCGTTGATTCAGTTAAAATTGACTGCTGTTTTTTACTTGTCAAATCTACCTGAGATGTTTCTACAATTTGAAGAGAAGCCACCCCTTTATCATTCATCACCCAAAACGGGCCACCTCCAGGTTCTCCTTCATTTTTTACCATTCCGCAAACACGAATTGGTCTATCTAGAAGTTCTTTAATCTTACTTATTTTATTCTCAAAAGTAAATTTATTGAAATCATTACTAATCTCAATATTTAGCTCTTCTTTTAAAAATAGAACAATATCTGCTAAATGATTTTCTTCAATCTTATTTTGGTCAATTAATTGTAAATAAGAAAAAACCTTTTGCTGCACTTCAATTAAAACGCCTGCCAATGCTTTTTTGTACAATGTAATTTTATCAATATGGTTCTGAATTACGTTGTCGATATTTTTAATGAAAATCACATCAGCATCAAGATCATTTAAATTTTCAATCAAAGCTCCATGCCCGCCTGGTCTAAAAATTAAACTACCGTTTTTATCTTTTACCAATTTGTTTCCTTCGTCGATAGTAATAGAATCAGTGCTTTTATTTTGATACGAGTATCCGATATTGATTTTCACACCAGATGGTTCTTCAATTTTTTCTATAACCTCATCAACTCCCTTATAAAATAAGTTTTGGTGAATTTCTGAAACTGTAAAATGCAGATTGGATATCTTGTTTGAAGTTGCATAATGTATACATTCGTTTAAATGCTCTTCAATTGGATTTGCAATATGAGTTTCATATAAATGAAAAGGCAATACTGCTTTTGGCTTATTAGCAAAATCAAAATAGTCTGGAGATAATAATAATTTTATAAAATAATAATTCTTATTATCTCTCTCGAGAGTTTCAAAATCAGGATATATTTCTCTTAATTTTTGATCTACTGTCTTGAAAAAAGGAAATTTATCCATTCCAATAATAAAAATGGCTAATTCTTTATCTTTTTTCCTATTGATATAACCGTTTATTGTTTCTTTTTGAATATCAAAATCATTCAAAAAAGCCGTCAAAAACTTAAACATTCTTGTTGCCGCACCAGAAGCTGGAACAAACTTTTTAATCTTTAATTTTTCTTTCTGGTCATCAAAAAAAATAGCTTTTTCTTCAAAATCTTTTTCTGATAAACTTAGAATTCCATTACCAATTTTAGCAGGACTCACTAAATTGCTCTTTACAATTCCGTTTTCAAGAAACTCTAATTGTTTTAAAATAGCGTCAAAAGAAATTCCTCTATTGTATATCTGTACAAAATCACTTGGCAAGAAATTATGCTCTTTTGCAATAGTCAAATTATCAATAATTGATATTGCTTTCGCTAATCTCGTTTCTTTATCTCCAGATAAAATTATGAAAGGTTTATTGGTATCTATTAAAGTCTGTTTAAAAACAGAAAATACGCTTTCTCTACCTTCAGGAGTATCGCGAATATCGTCTTTTTCCCAAGGAACATCAATATCTGTAAGGAAAAATAAATCGTATTCGTGTTTTAGCGCCGCTTCATTCAAAAGCGGATCACAAAAACCGTAATACATTTCAGAAAACACTTTGGTTACCATCAAATTGGTATCACAAAACAAGTATTTATTTGCTTTTGCTAATCTTTCATTTTCCAATGCAGTCTGACCATATGCAATTGGCATCATATCATCTGCTACGCAAATATGCTGGTTTTCTTCCCATTTTTCTTGCAAATAATCACGAGCAAATTCAGGAACCCATTCTGTTTCGTAGTAATCTGCAAGCTGTTTTGCTAGGGTTGTTTTGCCTGTACTCTCAGGCCCAAACAAAGCAATTTTTATGATGGTTGTTTTTTGCTGTCTAAGATCTTTCTCCATTCTAAATAAGCTGAAATAGCCAAAATTGTAAAAATTATGTACTGAAGTGACAACATCCCTAAACCACGATAAGCGTAGAGAGGCACAACAATAATATCACCAATAATCCAAAGTGTCCAGTTTTCTATTTTCTTTCTGGCCATATACCACATTCCTGCGAAAAATATTCCTGACGAAATCATATCAACATAATTGTCTTTATGAATTTCATAATCAAAATATTTATAAATCCCGAAAACTACAAAAACAGTTACAATAAACAGTAAGATTCCGATTATTTTTTCATTAAAATTTGTACGGGTAATTGGCAAATTGTCTTCGGCTGTTCCGCCTTTTGCCCACACATACCAGCCGTAAATGCTCATTATTGAGAAATAAGCATTAATAATCATGTCTCCTATATAACCTGCAATATAAAGCAGATAAACTGATATAACAGTTGCAATTAACCCTGTTGGATACACCCAAATGTTTTCTTTTTTAGCAAACCAAACACTTAAAATTCCGCAAACAAATACTAAAAACTCTAAAGCAATATGCCATAGCGGTGCGTTTTTATAACTGTCTAAAAAAAAATCTATCATTAGAGATGTGGTATTTGGCGTTTATTGTTCAAAAAAATGACTGTTGTTTTCAAAAGCTGTTCCAATAACAACCAAATCTGCACCAGCCTTATAGGCTTTCTGAATTCCCTGCAAATCTACAATTCCTCCACCAACAATAACAGGAATTTCAATATTTTGAGAAATCATCTCAATCATTTCTGTCGGAACAGGCTCTTTTGCGCCGCTTCCGGCTTCTAAATAAATCAGTTGGTTTCCTAACATTTCCCCTGCCTGCGCTGTTGCCAAAACCAACTCAAGATTTTTTCTGCTTAAGGGTTTTGTTTTACTTACACGAGCCACAGCAGTTTCGTTACCACTTTCTATTAAAATATAACCTGTAGAAATGACTTCTAGATTTGTTTTTTTTAGAATTGGAGCAGCTTGAACCTGGTATTCAATCAAATAATCGGGATTTCGACCCGACAATAAAGACAGAAATAAAATACCATCGGCCTTTACTGAAATTTGAGAAGGGTCTCCAGGAAACAAAACAACAGGAAGATTCGTTTTTTGCTTTAATTCCGAAATCAATTCTTCTAAAATGTTATTCTGAACAATACTTCCTCCAACAAAAATATGAGTTGCAGGCGAACCATTAATTTTTTCAATTAAATAATTAACATTTTCCAATACAATTTTATCAGGATCCAAAAGCACTGCCAGTAATTTTTGGCCATTGCTTTTAGCTTCTAAAATCTGTTGTCTTATAGTGAGAATTTGTTCTTGCATACAAGGTGTAAAAGTAAAAGATTTTTAGTGCAGAAGAACTATTTTGAATGAATTATATTTGTTGTACGTCTTTTGATAACGTAAACAATGCATTATGATTACAGTAGAATTACTAGAAAAATACGGTGTAGTTAAAAAATCTTTCGATAAAAATGATATTATTTTTGAAGAAGGAAATCTTCCATTACATTATTACCAAGTTATTTCTGGCGAAGTAAAAATGAGCAATTACAATGATGACGGACGTGAATTTATTCAAGGAATATTTTACAATGGACAATCTTTTGGCGAACCTCCTTTATTCTTGAATCAAAAATATCCAGCAAATGCAATTGCGGTAGAGAATGCAGAAATTTTTATTCTTCCGAAAGAGAACTTCATGAAACTTTTAGAAGAAAACCCAAAAGTAAGCATTAAAGTAATTGAGAATCTTGCACAGCGATTGTATTATAAATCGATTATGGCCGCAGAAATCTCAACACACGAGCCAGAACATCGCGTATTGAAACTGATTGATCACGGAATTGCTTACTTCAACTTTCAAAAAGATAAAAATGGTTATCTTATCAATTTTACCAGACAGCAAATTGGAGATTTAACTGGTTTACGTGTAGAAACCGTTATTAGAACCATAAAAGCATTGGAGAAAAAAGGCGAATTGAAAATTATTAACCGAAAAGTATACAGATAAAAAAAATCCCATTTTATGATTAAAGTCATAAAATGCAACACTATTGTCGTCGTAATTTTGTTCATATAAAAAACTGAATATCATGACACTATATCAAACAACATTCGACATTTTCAATAGAAATTATATGGGTTCTGCTGCAATGGCAGTAATTGGACAAAGCTGTTTAGGAGGCGCTGCTGCTATGTATGTTTTAGCCAACGGAACTTCTATCCCGCAAATGATTCAATTAGGAATTATTGTTTTAGCTTGTGTTTTTGCAAATACATCTATATTGGCACAAATGAAACATAAAGTAGTTTTCAATCTTATTATGCTAAGCGCAACTTTAAGCTTGTTTTTTATACTTTTAAATAGTTTGATTCTATGAAAAAACAAATAGAAAATAGAACTGATGTGTCTTTTTTAGTACATCAGTTTTATACTAAAATAAGAGCCGATCGAGAAATCGGCTTTTATTTTAATGAAATAATTTCTGATTGGGACGCACATCTTGAAAAACTAACTGATTTTTGGGAAACAAATCTATTTGGTGTTCGCAAATACAAAGGAAATCCACATGAGGTTCACAATGAGGTTGATGCTCATTTTGACGAAAAAATTACACCAAACGAATTTGGAATCTGGCTTAATCATTGGTTCCAAACTATTAATGAACATTTTGAAGGTGAAAATGCCGATACATTAAAAAGACGCGCTAAAAAAATGAGTACTTTTTTATATATGAGTATGTTTCAGCATCGCCAAAAAGAAAGTGAAGTTTAAATAACTCATCGCAAATTATGAAACCTGATACTGCGCCTTAAAAGTTATTTTTCAAAGGCATAAACCAAAGTAAATATCCCTTCAAAATTATCCGATCTGACTTCCTGATAATGTACATCAAAATCTTTTATCAAATCATCAAAATGGAGGCTAGAAACGGTTTGATTTTCCTTTAAAGAAAAATTATTAACGTTGATATGGTCTTTAAAACTGATACCTTTTTCATTTCTAATTTTAAAGATTGCCTCTTTGGCTCCCCAAATCACGGTAAGTTTTTTTATGTATTCTTCTACAAATTCTGGTTTTAAATAACTGCATTCAAAATCAGTGAATTTATCTGCAATTCTCTGAATTTTTTCGCGTTGCAATTCCATATCAATTCCAACTTTTTCGTCACTTATAATAATTGCCGAAAAATGGTACGAATGCGTAATTGATATATGGTTATGACAATCAAAATATGGTTTCCCAAACTCGTCATAATGCAAATCTTTATCAGTAAAACCCATTTCCTGAATCAGCATTCGAACACTTAAAAAAGCACGCTGATGCATTTGAGACTTCATTCCTTCCAATCTCTTTTGTGTTTTCTCTTTCAATACCACTTTACTCAATAATTCTTCAAGAGATTCTGTTATTTCCCAAATTAAGATCTTGGTTGTTTTGTTAAATTGTATGGTTTTATATAATGGCATTACTTTTAATTTGGAGGAGTTATATCATCTTCTACTTCTGAACTTAAACCTGTAATATCATTTTCATGAGGCATTACATAGTAAAAATTCCACTTTTTATTTGCTTTCTTACAAGCTGCTATATAAGTGTTTTTATAAATTTCTTTCAAAAAAAGATCCTCACACTTATCTAATTCTTTACTAAACACTAATTTACTAAATATTAAATTCTCTGCCTCCGTAGGTTTTCTCCACGGATTTTCCAAAGACACCTCTTCCCCTGCAATCATTACTGTCTCTGGTTCAATAAGTCTATTACACACCTTTGTTAAAAACAAAACAAAAACAACTATTAATATATATTTAAAAAATTTCATCTAATTAATTATTCTTTCTCTATATATGCAATACAAGTACTTACTCGATCGACACTGCATAAAAGATGCAGGAGATAGGATAATTAGCTTTTAAAAACCTTTACAACTAACTTTCTAAAGATTAAGAAATTAAAGATTTCACAAATCTGACAGAAATTAGTAAAATTCAAAAGCTATTCCCTAAATTTGCAAAAATTTTACAATACAAATATACTATAAATGAGTACAACGACTACGCCTTATGTGGCTTATAAAGTAAAAGACATTTCTCTAGCGGCTTGGGGGAGAAAAGAAATTGAACTAGCTGAAGCTGAAATGCCAGGTTTAATGGCACTTCGTGCTGAATACAAAGACGAACAACCATTAAAAGGTGCTCGTATTGCTGGATGTTTACACATGACGATTCAAACTGCTGTTTTGATCGAAACTTTAATTGCTCTTGGTGCAGAAGTTACTTGGTCTTCTTGTAACATTTTCTCTACTCAAGATCAAGCTGCGGCTGCTATTGCTGCTGCTGGAATTTCAGTTTACGCTTGGAAAGGTCTTGACGAAGAGTCATTTGATTGGTGTATTGAGCAAACTTTATTCTTTGGTGAAGAAAGAAAACCATTGAACATGATTCTTGATGATGGTGGAGATTTAACTAATATGGTTATTGATCGTTACCCAGAATTAGTTCCTGGAATTAAAGGTCTTTCTGAAGAAACTACAACAGGTGTTCACAGACTTTACGAAAGAGTAAAAGCTGGAACTTTACCAATGCCTGCAATCAACATTAACGATTCTGTTACTAAATCTAAATTTGATAACAAATACGGTTGTAAAGAATCTGCTGTAGATGCTGTACGTCGTGCAACTGACTTAATGTTAGCTGGAAAAAGAGTTGTTGTTTGCGGATATGGTGACGTTGGAAAAGGAACTGCTGCTTCTTTTAGAGGTGCTGGTTCTATTGTAACTGTTACTGAAATCGATCCAATTTGTGCTTTACAAGCTGCAATGGACGGTTATGAAGTTAAAAAATTAAACACTGTAATTGCTAATGCTGACATCATCATTACAACTACAGGAAATAAAGATATCGTTCTTGGAGAGCACTTCGAGCAAATGAAAGATAAAACTGTTGTTTGTAACATTGGTCACTTCGATAACGAAATTGATATGGCTTGGTTAAACAAAAACCACGGCGCTTCTAAAATCGAAATCAAACCTCAGGTTGACAAATACAACATCAACGGAAAAGATATCATTATCTTGGCTGAAGGTCGTTTAGTAAACCTTGGTTGTGCTACAGGTCACCCAAGTTTTGTAATGAGTAACTCATTTACAAACCAAACTTTAGCTCAAATTGAATTATGGAATAACAGTGCAGCTTACAAAAATGAAGTTTACATGTTACCAAAACATTTAGATGAAAAAGTTGCTGCTTTACACTTAGCTAAATTAGGTGTTGAACTTGAAGTTCTAAGAGAAGATCAAGCTGCTTACATTGGTGTTGAAGTTCAAGGTCCATTCAAACCAGAGTACTACAGATATTAATCTATTTTAGATTTAATCCCGATAGTTATCGGGAGTAGATCTTAGATTTATTACATATTCAAACCCGATAGGTTTTAAAAACCTGTCGGGTTTCTTTTTTTGTTTCTAGCCAGAGTTTAAATTTCAATAAAGCATTAAAATTAATCAGATAATTTTGAATAATTTTTAAATATATTTGGATTCAAAAAACCAACCAAAAACCAAATTATGAGAATCCATTATATTACAACTTTATTGATAATGTTGCCGTTTTTTGCTTCAGCACAAATTGACCAAAGAATGCAAATGCACCAACAAATCAATGCACAAAATCAAAAATGGGCAAGTGAGCGATTAAGGGACGAAAATAACTGGTCTCAACAAGCAATGTCCAATCAATTGCACAATCAGAGCTCAAAAGCCCAAAAAACATTGATTAATGAAGAAAAGAAAAAACAAAAGATAGAAGAAAAAAACGCTAAACTAAATGCTGATTTGAAAAAGCAACAAGATGAATTAGCTGCACTTGAAAATTCTCCTAATAATACAAATAGTGATGTTCAAAAAAACATTCAGAAAACCAAAGAACAAATAGCAAAATCGGAAGAAAAGCTAAACAAATCCAAAACTGATCTAGAAGCAAGCTCTAAAAAAGTGGAGGATTTAAAAAAAGAAATGGAAATTTCGCTAACAAAAAAAGCAGATCTCGAAAAAAAGGAAAAAGAAGATCAAGAAAGAAAACGAAAACAAGAAGAGATAAACAAAGCTCTTTTAAAAAATATAAAATCAAACTAAATAACACCCCATAAAACCTCACAGAAATGTGAGGTTTATTTGTTTTTTTTGCTATAGCTAAAAAAGATTTCTTTTCAAAAAATTGTACTTTTATAAATATCTGCTTACTTTTAATAACTAGAATAAGAATCTATTTATCAAATACTTAAATAGTAAAAAATTGAAAAAAACATCTTATTTACTCGTCTTCTTATTTTTACTAAGTCTCCCACAAATTATTTTTTCTCAGGAAAAAAAGCCTAAAGTTGTGTTAGTACTAAGCGGTGGCGGCGCAAAAGGAATTGCACATATTCCTCTTTTGCAAAAATTAGATTCACTCCACATCGTTCCAGATCTTATTGTTGGAAATAGTATGGGAAGTATCATAGGTGGTTTATATGCAATGGGATATTCGGGTGATAGCATAGAAAAAATCACCAAAGATATTTATTGGGATAAACTCTTAGGCGGAGGTCAGTCATTACGAGCTGTAAGTGCCGAAGAAAAAAGAGAATTTCAACGCTATTTAGTCGGAATAGGTGTTAAAGACGGAAAACTTAACAGCATTGGTTCTCTGTTAAATGATCAAAATCTAAGAGAATACCTTTCTGAATTAACTTTTCCTGTATACAATGTCAAAGATTTTGACAGTCTCCCGATTCCTTTCAGAGCTATGGCTACAGACTTGGTCGAAGGAAAAGAAGTTATTTTAAGTAAAGGAAGTTTATCCTACGCCATGCGCGCCAGTATGTCGCTGCCTGCCATCTTCAAACCAATGCCTTACGGAAAAACAGTTTTGGTAGACGGTGGAGTATTAAATAATTTCCCGACTGATGTAGCCAAACAAATGGGCGCCGATATTATTATTGGAAGTGATGTCGGAGGCGGAATGGAACCTGTTGATAAGCTCAACAATCTTATGACCATATTAATGCAGACCAGTATGTTTCCGAGCAACATTAAAAATCCTGCAAACCGCGATTTATGCAACATATTGGTCGATCATTTGCCCAACTTGCGTTTCTCTACTGCAGATTTTGCCGATAGCAACGAAATCTACAAAGACGGTAAAATTGCCACAAATCAAAATCTTCCAGCTTTAATTGCTCTGTCTGAAAAGCTAAAAGGATTTGAGCAGCGAACCCACAAATTGCCCGATATGCCAAATGAGTTTGTATTGGACACAATCGTTTATAAAAAAATAAGCTCCGAAAATATGCCTCTCGTTGTTGGAAGAGCAAATCTTAAAACTCATGTAAAATATACCACCAAAGATTTAATAGCAGGCATTAACAGAGCAATGGGAACCAATCTTTTTGATGAGATTACGTATAGCTATTTCATTAAAGACGAAGATAAACTAGGAATTACATTATTCGGATTTGAACGTGCCAAAAACCAGCTAAACACATCAGTGCATTATGACACTTACAGAGGTGTCGGAATAATTTTTAACTACACAGGAAGAAATGTTCTTGCCGATGCATCTCGTCTTCTTTTAACAGTAGATATTGCCGAACAGCCAAAAGCAAGAATCAATTATCAGAAAAATTTTGGACAACACCGAGAATGGTGGTGGATGTCTGAGGCCTATGGAGCTTTACTTCGCCAAGAAATTTATATCAATGGTAAAGCTTCAGATAATATACTTTATAACACTCTTGAAATCAACAATGAGATAAACAGAAATTTAAATTCTCTAAAAAGTTATGTCGGTTTTGGACTAAACTATAGTTACACAAATCTAAAACCAAAATATGACCGTGAATACAACCCCAATTATTTAAGTATCAACAACTACAGCTTTAACAATATCGAGTTCAACTTGCATTATTCTTATAATGACATGGATAAAGTTTTCTTTGCCACCGACGGAACTATTATAAAATCAAACATAGCGCGATCACTTCTTACCGATCTTGATGCCTCACTTTACGATCCAGACTTTAAGCGTATTTCTGGCTCAACAAATGGCTACACTAAATTGGGTTTAACTTATGAAAAGAGATTGCCCATAAAAAAGAAAATTACGGGAATTGTAGGTTTTGATTCCTATTTTATTTTTCAGGATAAAGAAAAAAATGACGATCTTCCATTTTCAGGACTTGGCTATGCAGCAAAATATTTCATAGGAGGCATTATTCCAAGTTCTGGCAGTAATCGCTTCTCATTTGCAGGGCTTCATGAAGATGAACTGAATGTAACGCAATATATGGGGCTCAAACTTGGATCTCAAATAAACTTAATCGGAAAAATTTATCTTACTCCTCATTTCAATATCGCTTCTGTTGGTTTTGAAACCTTCAACGATTATATAAAGCATGCCTTTAATCCAAAAGGAAATTGGGATGACAACATCGATACCAGTTTAGTAATATCAGGAGGCGCAGCAATTTCCTATCAGTCCATTTTAGGCCCGATTCATTTTGACACTTCATGGATTAATAATATAGACAAAGTAAGATTATTTTTTAGCGTAGGACTATCACTCAATCCGTGAGAGAAACAATTAAATCTAAAATCTCAATTCAGAAATTTAAAATAATCTGGGCGTGCCATAATTTAAGAAAAGGCCTAATGTGCGCAAAGCATATTAGGCCTTTTCTTAAATTATGTCGGGCTATCCGCGCTACTTCGGTAGCCAGCTCCTATCCCTCACGCTCACGTAGACTAAGAACCAATTAATTTAACAAGACATTTACAGGTTTTATTAGTTTATAACTTTAAATTTGAACTTAAAGCCTTTTAAATTCAAAAAATGATCGAAAAAATTTCCTGTGACATTCACGGTTCAAAAGAGATGTCTTTTACCTGCATTCATATCGCAACTGCAATAGATTCCAAAAATCAAGTCGGATTTTTCTATTCAGAAGCTGAGGAAGATCTTCCACTAATTGCTTGGTGTGGTTCCTGCGAGCAATATCTTTTGGATAATGGTGAAGAATGGACAGAAACTTTTCAATCTCTCGCCGATTTCAAAATGCTTTGCTCCGATTGTTTTGAAGAATCAAAAAACAAGGAAGCAGAAGTTCATCTTAGATAAATTCATTTCACATGAAAAAGATTATTGCTCTTTTTATATTCGCCCTTTTTACTTGTTCAGTATTCGCCCAAAGTAATGACATTTGGACTGCATTCTCAAATAAAGACAGCACGCTTACTGGATTTAAAGACAAAAACGGAGTAGTCAAAATAGAACCAAAATTTACTGGATTTACAATCGCACAAAAATTTGAAAACATAATGGCCGTTTCTGAAGAAGTAAACGGCAAATGGAACAGCTATTATTTAACCAAACAGGGAAAAATTGTTGGAGTAGACAGCTTGTATGTTTTTGACAATGGACCCGATTGTGAAAATGAAGGATATATTAGATTTAAAGACCGCAAAACAGATAAAATGGGAGTCTTTAACAGCGAAGGAAAAATTGTAATTTCAGCTCAATACAGTAATTTGACCAAAGTAAGAAACGGAATGATTAGTGCTTTAAAAGATGCCGAAAAGCAACAAGATGGAGAACACTTTTTCTGGAAAGGTGGAAAAGAGTTTTTAATCGATATAAACAACAAAATTCTTATTGAAGATTTTGCTTATAATGATAATTTAAATTTCTATTCTGCAGAAAAATCAAAAGAACCTAACAAAGATCCAATAAGAGAAAGCTTTCTTGGAGTTGATGGACAATACTATTCTTTTATAAATTTTGAAAAAGAGTTTAAACATTGGCTAGAAAACACCTTACTTAAAGATTTATCTAAAGCCAATTTAGAGAAACATTCTTTCGATAAAATCACCTATTGGAAAGAAACAGACGGCTGGATGCATGTCCAAAAAACAAAATTTATCAATCAGAATTATACTTATTTAAAACTAAAACTTCAGGAACTTAAAAATCCAAAAACAGATTATTTTATTTCTTCTGGCGGATTAAATCAGTTTATTTTTGAATCGGACGAATACGACATTTATTTCAACAATTGTAACGAATCTAAAGATTGGATTTATCCAACAATGGATATTGTTATCAATCCAAAAAACAAAACCGATCGCGGGCAAGATCATTTTGAATTTTTAAGAACAGAAAACGGATACAAGCTAATAAGTGTTTCTTCTAGAACAGATAATCTTAAATAATTTTCAGCTTTAAAATTTACCTTTGTAAAAAAGTGAACTATGAAGAATTTTCTATTTTTATTTCTCGCTATAATCTTCGAAATCATTGCTACGTCAGCATTAAAAAAATCCGAAGAATTTACCAAAATGCTTCCAAGTATTATTACCATAATTGGCTATTGCGGTGCATTTTATTGTTTGAGTTTTGCCATTAGAACCATTCCTGTTGGCTTTGCTTACGCTATTTGGTCTGGAGTCGGCATTGTTTTAATTACGATTATTGGCGCTATTTTCTTTAAAGAAATTCCAGATTTGCCAGCAATTATAGGTCTTGCATTAATTGTAATTGGTGTTATTGTGATCAATGTTTTTTCTAAAACAACGGCACATTAATTTAAATTTCAAAAAATGTTTTTTAGAAAAGCTCTACTTTCTGATCTAGAAGAAATGCAAAAATTATTTGCAGAAACCATTCAATCTGTCTGCAAAAGCGATTATAATTCAGAGCAAATTAAGGTTTGGGTTTCTGGTGCAAAAAACAAAGAACGCTGGCTCGATGTAATTAACACACAATTTATCGAATTGGCAATTATTGACAATAAAATTGTTGGGTTTGGAACTCTAAAAAACGAAAACTATATTGATCTATTGTTTATTCATAAAGACTTTCAACGCCAAGGAATTGCAGATAAAATTATAAACAAATTAGAATTCGAAGCTAAAAAAAATCATTCAAAATTTATAACTTCTGATGTAAGCATAACTGCAAAACCGTTTTTTGAGAAGAAAGGTTATATTGTAAAAGCAGAACAAAAAAACATTTTAAAAGGAGTAGAAATCATAAATTATAAAATGGAAAAAGTGCTTTTTTAATTGTTGTAGATTTTAGATTTGAAACTTGAAACAAAAGCAATTTCAGCAAGTTTCGGATTTTATACCTTTAAAAACCAAACGATATTTGTATTATAAAATTGAATGAAGATGAACACACAAGAAACCATCAATTATAATCGTATCGCTGAAGCTATAGATTATATCAAAGCTAATTTTAAGGATCAGCCCAATCTGGATGAAGTTGCAGAAAAAGTACATTTAAGTCCATTTCATTTTCAACGTCTTTTTAGCGAATGGGCAGGAACGAGTCCGAAGAAGTTTTTACAATATACGAGCATCGAACACGCAAAAAAACTACTCAAAGAAAATCAGGCAACCATTTCTGAAACAGCTTTTGAAACAGGACTTTCAGGAACAAGTCGTCTACATGATTTATTTGTAAATATTGAAGGTATGACACCTGCCGAATATAAAAACGGAGGAAAAAATCTTGAAATCAACTACAGTTTTGCCGAAAGTCCGTTTGGAAATATTGTTGTTGCCTCTACTTCAAAAGGCGTTTGTTTTATGGCTTTCGCCGAAGATGAAATAACTGGATTTATCGCTTTAAAAGATAAATTCCCGAATGCCCAATTTTCGAAAAAACTGGATTTATCTCAACAAAATGCCTTATTCATTTTTCAAAACGACTGGAGTAAATTATCAGAAATTAAATTGCATTTAAAAGGAACCGATTTTCAATTGAAAGTTTGGGAAGCTTTGCTAAAAATCCCAATGGGACAGCTTTCTACTTACGGTTCTATTGCACATCAAATTCAAAAACCAAATGCTTCTCGCGCGGTTGGAACAGCAATTGGAAGTAATCCTGTTGCTTTTTTAATTCCTTGTCACCGCGTTATTCAATCTTCGGGAACATTTGGCGGTTACATGTGGGGAAACACCCGAAAAACAGCAATTATTGGCTGGGAAGGTGCACAAATAAATCCATAGTTTTTTTGCCACGAATTCACGATTTTTTTTAGATCTATGCGAATACAATTCGTGAATTTGTGGCGGAAACAAATCTCAATCTAAAACTTCTTTATGCAAAATATACAATCAAAAATTGCTTCTCAAAACTGGGAAAGCATTACCGAATCTATGCACGAAAATGGCTTTGCTATTATTTCAAATGTGTTGAATAATGAACAATGCGAAGATTTAAAATTCGACTACGACAATCCAAATTTATATCGAAAAACAGTTGTTATGGAACGTTATCGATTTGGTTTAGGCGAATATAAATATTTCAATTATCCGCTTCCAGATTTAATTCAGAACATTCGATCTGCAATCTATCCGAAACTAGCGCCAATCGCAAATGCTTGGATGAAAGTTTTAAATATTGACACGGTATTTCCAGAGAAACATGAAGATTTGCTAAAACAATGTCATGACAATAACCAGCTCAAAGCTACAGTTCTAATTCTAAAATATGGAAAAAGCGGTTTTAATACTTTACATCAGGATTTGTATGGTGATGTTTATTTTCCTATTCAAATTGTGCTTTTCCTAAACGAACCCGATGAAGATTTTACTGGTGGCGAATTTGTTTTGACACAGCAAACTCCACGAGCACAATCTAAAGCGATTGTTTTGAAACCCAAAAAAGGAGATCTTTTAGTTTTTACAACCAATTTTAGACCTGTAAAAGGCACGAAAGGCTACTATCGTGTAAACATGAAACATGGTGTAAGCGAAGTGCATTCTGGTGAAAGATATACGTTAGGTATTATTTTTCATGATGCGTTAAATTAAGGTTCAAAGGTACAGTGACGCAAAGTTTTTTTCTCATTTTATGTCATTTCGACGAAGGAGAAATCTTCTCGAGAAGCTCGACAAAGATTGGGTTTTCGTTACGGAGTTACTTGCGAAGATTTCTCCTTCGTCGAAATGACAAACTGTATAGAAACTGTATCAAAAAACTTTGCGTTTTCGCGACTTTGCGAGAAATTTATCCACTCGAAAGACTCATTGCAATGCATCTACACAACGCAATCCACAAAGGCATTTTCCTCGCAGATATCAAAGAATTAAACAGATTTTTAATCATAATAATTCCTCTAATCTGTGGCAGATTAAAAACCAATCTTTGCGTAGACGCACTGCACTGCGTCTCTACAGAATAAAATATCTATAAAAACAAATGGTAAAACATAGTAAAATAACCGATTTGGACCTTCTAAATAAAATTAAAAAAGGCGAAATTTGTTTCGGTGGCAACCAGAAATTAAAAATCTACGGAACACTGAAATGTTCTTCGGGGAAAAGAATGAAAAGAGAAAATCGGGTTTTCTTTTTATCTGAAAATGAAGCGAGAGAAAATGGTTTCAGACCTTGCGGACATTGCATGAAATCAGAATATCAAAAATGGAAAAATGGACTTATTTAATCCTCAAATAGACGAAACAACCAATCTGCTTCCGAAAGATGGAACGGTAAATTATTATGGGAAATTATTCTCTAAAACAGAAGCCGATTTCTATCGTGATACTTTACTAAACACAATCGAATGGAAAAATGACGAGGCAATAATCTTCGGGAAATTAATCTTAACCAAACGAAAAGTAGCTTGGTATGGCGATCAGGAATTTGAGTATACGTATTCGAATACCACCAAAAAAGCGTTGCCTTGGACTCCTGAACTTTTAGAATTAAAGAAAATCATTGAAGAGAAAACAGGTGAAATTTTTAATTCTTGTTTGCTAAATTTATACCATACTGGCGAAGAGGGAATGGCGTGGCATAGCGATGCTGAGAAAGATTTAAAGAAAAATGGAGCGATTGGTTCTGTAAGTTTTGGTGCTGAGCGTAAATTTGCATTTAAACATAAAGAATCTAAAGAAACTGTTTCTCTAATTCTGGAACACGGAAGTTTATTGGTTATGAAAGATGAAACGCAAACGCATTGGTTGCATCGATTGCCTCCTACAAAAAGCACTCAAAAACCAAGAGTAAATTTGACTTTTAGAACTATTGTGAGATAAAATTTCACTTCTTTTTTGTGGCAACATTTTCATACGAAAGTATCAGCGCATCTTCAAACATTTCGGGTCTTACCTTTGAGAGTTCGACAATTGTCCAACCTTATTTGCCCCATTTATTTGGAACTTCATGAAAAATTTTTTCGCTTGACGCACAAAAAAAAGACTGATCTATTTCGTTTAATTTTATTTCTACCTGATTTCTTTTTTCGTCTAAAGTGGCAAAGATTTTCTTTTTGATTCGAAAGGAAGTTTTTGTAAAATGAGGTCCTTCGGTTGCATCTGGAAATGACATTGCTAATTTTCTAACTTCTTCAATTGAAACCATAATCACAATTTTTAAAGATTAAAACTTACTTTTTACCAACCTTGGTTCAATCCATTTTTCAGCACTTCATCGTATTTTTCTTTATCAAAAGAATATAAGTTTGGAGCTTTGTGCGCTACGTTGCTTTTCTTTTCATCCAATTTGGTCAGAATTCCAATATTGGTAATTTTACGCAAAAAGTTTCTTCGGTCTAGCTTTTTATCCAAAATCGTTTCATACAATTTTTGCAATTCTGGAATTGTAAATTTCTCAGGCAATAAATTGTAACCAATTGGCATTAAGTTCAATTCGATTCTTAAAGTATCTAGAGCTTTATCCAGAATTTCACGATGATCTAAAATAAGTTCAGGAACTTCTTTGTGGTCAATCCATTCTACAACTTCATGCCTACCGGCCGGATTTGGAAGAATTTTAGAGAAATCTACCAAGGCATAATATCCAATCGTGACAAAACGACGCAGGAGCCATTTTCCTTTTGCTTCTTCAATTTTAAGATATTCCAACGTCTTTTTATCAAAGTGCTGTTTATTACGATCTACTTTTCCAAAGGTTGCAAATTGCCTTAAAAAAACACCATCAACCCCAGTTCTGCTATTCAATACCGTGATTGCAGCCGTATCAATATCTTGATCTACAGGAATAAAACCACCAGGCAAAGACCATTTATTGGCACGTTCCACTTTAATCAATAAAACTTTTAACTGATTATCATGAAAGCCAAAAATGACACAGTCTATAGACAGCCCTGGCTGGTAATTTTCGTTATTATCTATAATGTCCTTTAGCATCAGATTGGTATAAATTCTTTCTTCTAATAACTCTGCAATTTACTTCATTTTTATAAAACTGAAATGTCTTCTAAAAACAAAGGACCGATTTTCACTAAAACAAAAGTGTTGAAACTACAATTTTAACGAAAATTTAAAATCAAATTTAAAAAAAATAAGTACATTGCGTCATAATAACACATTAACAGTTTTAATTGTTAAAAATAGAATCAAATACAAAGAAAAATAATGCAAGCTGTTCCCATTTTTCTTCAAGTGAGCGTAGAAATTTAAATACAGAACTTATGATTAACAATCCTTTAAAACACATCAATAAAAAAATCAGAACCAGAATTTGGTCTTCATTCGGATTTGTTTCAAAAACATATCTTCTGGAAGAATCTCTAAAATATAGCGAAGAACAAGAGAGAATTTTCAATGAAATGATTGTTGAAACCGACGCAAAAGATAAAAAAGCAAAAAGAGAAGCTTACGAGAAAGCTTTGTACGCCTCTTATAAAGGAATTGGCGCAATGGATTTTATAAATATTGTTTTGAAATAAATACCTACACATCTATATAATTTATAATGCTGGCCCCACTTCTGTGGGGTTTTTTATTATAAATTTTACATCAATATGAAAGAAAATGGTCATTTATTAGTTATTTTAGCTGTTTTAAAAGTAAGAATATACCCCTATAGAAAGAATCATGGAAAATATCATTGAACCAGAAAGTTACAAAATTCAAAAACCAGAAAACTGGGCGCCTACAATTAATGATGATCAACTTATTGACTACATACAGGAATCGGATTTTTCCAACAAACAGGTTGAAGAAGGTCGCGATTTCTGCTACTTCTTGGATAAAGTTTACTACACAAGCGATACTGAAAATAGCGAATATGCTTGCGTTGCCTACACACTTAACGAACCTTCAAACCTTGAAAGTGCTTCGGTAAGAGATGTTGTTGTTGAAGAAAACGAAACTTATTTGATACACAGAATTAGCGTGTTGAGAGATGGTGTTTTGATTGATAAAATTGCTGATACTAAAATTAAAGTTCTAGATAGCGAAAATCAGAGTGAAGGTGGTATTTTAAGCAGCAACAAAAAGGTAAATATTACAATTAAAGATTTACGTCTTTACGACGTTTTAATTACAGAAGATTCGCGTACAAAGGTTTTTACAGATCGTGATTTTATGCGAAAAGAATTTCTTAAATATGTCTATATAACACCTAGCACTTACTGGGCTTACGGCAAATACAAGTTTTCTTTTATTAATGATAGAAAAGAAAAGATTGCATACAAAAAGACATTTTATAGAGATGAAGAAGGAAATGTATTGCAACCAGAAATTAATTTCTTAGAAAAAGGAGAACGATATGTAATCGAAAAAGAAAATTACATTAACTCTTTTGATTCAAATAGAGAAATTGCTCCTTTTATTGATTTTGCAACAGATCGCAACTGGATTGATTTATCAAATTACATTTCTCCTCTTTACGAAGAAATATACAGCAAAGCCTCTTTGACTGAATTTGCCCCAAAACTGGTAGAAAAACTAGATGCAATTGCAGATCAAGACGAGAAATTACAGTTTGCTATTGATTATGTTCAAAATCACGTTTACTATATTTATAATGCTGATGAAATGAATGGTCACAAACCGCAAGAACCATCAGTAACTTATGAAAATAAACAAGGAGACTGCAAAGCAAAATCAGTTTTGTTGAAAGTAGTTTTAGATTATATCAATGTTGAATCTTCTGTGGTTTTGGTTAACTTCAATTCAGATCATTACATTAAATATTACCTTCCGTCACTATTGACTTTTAATCACGTTATCGTAAAAATCAATTACAAAGGCGGAGTTTATTTTGTTGATGCTACTTCGAGAGATGAATTTGGATTAATTGAAAATCGTGGTTACATCTATTTTATGCATTATTTGGAAGTGAAACCAAATCTTGAATTACAAATTAAAGAGCCTTACAGATTTCCTTATTATGGTATAAATGAAAAAGCAGATTTTAATGCTCAAAACAATACGGGAACACTAAAATTAGTTACGACTTACAAAGGAAACCGTGCCAATTATATGCGTAAATATTTCAAAAATACCAACAAAAGAGAAATTATTGACAGCTGGAACAATTTCTTGTTCTATACTTTAAATTATTCAAATGATAGAAACGGAACTGATATTAGAACGATTTTTAAAGGTGCAGCAATCGAAATTGTAAGTGATGACAAAAAACAGAATGAATTTACGATTCAGTATAATGCATCAATCGAAAATCCGTATTTTACAGATGCAGAGAAAAATCGTTTCCTAATGTATTTTGATCGCAATGTGGTTAAAAATGGAGCTCGTGATTTTATGCATACTGATCTTTTTTTTTGGCATAATTTTGATAATGAGAAATACGAAATTAATCTCACGACAGATCAAAAAATAGATACTCAGGAGAAATATACGATTCAAGAAAGTACTATCACAAATCCTTACTTCGATTTTACAAGCCGTAAAAAAGTAACTAAAAATGGTGCTTCTATAAATATCGATTATAAACCATTAATCAACTTAGAAATTCCGAGTGAGGATTTTGAAGATTTTAGAAATGCACATCACGAAGTTGCAGATAGTAATTTCGGAATTGGAATTGACATTATCGAAGAAGGTTTATTGAATATGCTGAAATACAGTTTCAAGAAACGTCTTAAATAAAATTTGACATATAAAAAACGGGGCCTTTTAGGACCCCGTTTTTTGTTAAAACTTAATCTGCTAATTCAAAATCAGATCTCAATTTAATATCTGCCGATGAAGTTCCGATCATTACTTCAAAATCTCCTGGTTCAGCAACCCATTCTAATTTATTATTGTAGAAAGAAAGTTTCTCTTTGTCTATTGTAAATTCGATTGTTTTAGTTTCTCCAGCATTTAATTTCACTTTCTGGAAATCTCTTAATTCTAATACTGGTCTTACAACAGAACCAAATTTATCTTTCAAGTACAACTGAGCTACTTCTTCTCCAGCTACTTTTCCGGTATTTTTCAATTGGAAAGAAACTTTAATAGTTTCGTTGCTTTTTATTTTAGTAGAAGAGAGTTTCAAACCAGAATAGTCAAAAGTTGTATAACTTAAACCATATCCAAAAGGAAATTTCGGAGAGTTCTTCAAGTCGATATAAGCCGAAACATAGTTTGTTGAATTTTCGTCTTTAGCAGGTCTTCCTGTACTGAAATGATTGTAATAAATTGGCACTTGTCCTACTTCTCTCGGAAAAGTCATAGGTAATTTTCCAGACGGATTATAATCTCCAAACAATACATTTGCAATTGCATTTCCTGCTTCAGTGCCTAACCACCAAGTGTATAGAATTGCTGGAACGTTATCTGCAGTGTAATTAAAAACTAAAGGTCTTCCAGCATTTATTAAAACTACAACTGGTTTTCCTGTTGCCATAACCGCTTTTACTAAATCTTCTTGAACTCCTGGCAAATGAATATCGCTTCGGCTTTTTGCCTCACCGCTCATATCGTGTCTTTCACCAATGCTTAAAATTACAACGTCAGCTTGTTTGGCTGTTTCAACTGCTTCTGCAAAACCGTCTTTATTGTCGCCAGTAACATCACATCCTTTTGCGTATAATAATTTAGTGTTTTTGCCTACTTTATTTTGTAAACCGTCCCATTGCGAAACTACCCATTGATCGTATTTTACTTCTGGAAGTTCAACAGCCCAAAATCCCATATTGGCTTTGTACTCTTTTACCATTGGTCCAATAAAAGCAATTGTTTTTACACTTTTAGAAATTGGTAAAGTTTGGTTTTCATTTTTCAATAAAACGATACTTTTCTCTGCCATTTCTCGAGCCGCTTTTCTGTGCTCTAAATTGTTTAATGCTTTTTCTTCGCGTTTTGCATCAGAATATTTATAAGGATCGTCAAATAGTCCTAATTCGAATTTCTTACGAAGAATGCGTCTTACAGCATCATCAACTAAATCAACAGAAACTCTTCCCTCTTTTACTAATTGAGCTAAATTATAACGGTAAGCATTGCTTTCCATATCCATATCGCTTCCTGCAGTAATTGCAGAATAAGCTGCTTCTTTGAGATCTTTAGAGTACCCATGAGCTACCATTTCGCCAATTGATCCCCAATCTGAAACTACGAAACCTTGAAAGTTCCATTTTCCTTTTAAGATATCTCTTTGCAAATGTGCATTTCCTGTTGCCGGAATTCCGTTAATATCATTGAACGAATTCATGAATGTTGCTGCACCAGCATCTAAAGCTGCTTTAAAAGGAGGCAAATACGTTTCCCAAAGCATTCTTTCGCTCATGTCAACAGAGTTGTAATCTCTTCCACCAACTCCTGCTCCATAAGCTGCAAAGTGTTTTACGCAAGCCATAACCGAGTTTAAATCTCCCAATTTATTTCCTTGAAAACCTTTTACTCTCGCATAAGCAATTTTAGAACCTAAATAAGTATCTTCTCCTGCACCTTCCATTACACGTCCCCAACGAGGATCACGACTGATGTCTACCATTGGAGCAAATGTCCAATGAATTCCGCTTGCCGCAGCTTCTGTTGCTGCAACTCTTGCTCCTAATTCGATCGCTGCTAAATCCCAACTTGCCGCTTCCGCTAAAGGAAGAGGAAAAGTTGTTTTGTAGCCGTGAATAACATCTTGTCCAAACAACAACGGAATTTTAAGTCTTGACTGCATTGCCAATTCTTGATATTGTCTGGTATATTTTGTTCCTATAATATTTAACATCGAACCAACTAAACCTTGTTTGATTTCGGCTTGTTTGTTCGGGTTAATGGTAATTGGTCCAGTTGCCTGATTATCGCCAGTGTATTGATTCAGCTGGCCTACTTTTTCTTCAATTGTCATTTTCTTCAACAGATCATTGACTTTCTGATCTATTGACTGCTGCTGTGCCGACGCAATAAGCGAAAGCATAAACAGCGTAACTGTGGTTATTCTTTTCATAATTTAAGTTTTTACCAAACGTAAGTAGCTACTGCTCCAGCATTTAGTGTGGTTGTGGTTTGTTTTTGATTGTATTTAATATTAAATGTTTCTGCCGAAGCTCCATCATTTTCTACAATTAAAACAGTTTGACCTGATGGAGTTTTGAAAGCTACATTATATAAGTTGCCTGCAATATTACTACCAATTCTTACCGAACCTTCTGGAACAAATTTAGAAGCGTGTCCGATAATATAATATCCCACTTCTCTTTTGATGTTTTGATTTTGATCAATCATCAAAGCTCCTTTACAGGTTGAACATCCTCCTGGCGTAAAAGGTTTGTAGAATTCATCATTTGCTAATCCCCAAGACAGTGCATTTTTACTCCAGTTTCTCATAGAACCAATAACCACATTTTTCACGCTCCATTTTAAATCAGTTTCAAAATTGGTTCCTGTTCCTGTATATTGTTCTGTAAAATACAAGTCTTTATTTGGAAATTCATTATGAACAGTAGTCAAAGCACTAATATCTCCTTCGTACAAGTGAAAAGCTGATCCTGCTACAAACGTATTTGCTTTTGGATCTCTTAAAATTGTCAAAGGATATTCTGGTTTATTACAGTTGTGATCGTAAACAACAATTTTGGTTTTGATTCCAGCTTTCGCGAAAGCAGGCCCTAAATTATTTCCAATAAAATCTGCTTGCTGCTCTGCCAACATCAATAAACTTGGATTGTTTCCTGGGTGCAAAGGCTCGTTTTGAGGCGTTATAGCGTCAATAACAATTCCGTGAGATTTCATTGCTTGAATATATTTCACAAAATATTCTGCATAAACTTGATAGTATTTTGGCTGTAAACTTCCGCCTTTTGAGCTTCCGTTGTCTTTCATCCAAACTGGTGGAGACCACGGAGAACCCATTATTTTAATTTTAGGATTTATAGCTAAAATTTCTTTTAAAACAGGAATTACATCGTCTAAATCTGGTCCAAGATTAAAATGTTCCAGTTTCAAATCGGTTTGTCCTTCTGGCATATCATCATACGAAAAAACTTTCTCATTCAAATCAGATGCTCCAATACTTATTCTTAAATAACTTAAACCAATTGCATTGTCTTTTCTTGAGAATAATTCCTGAAGTAAAGCTTCTCTTTTTGGTTTATCCAATTTTTTAATGGCTTGAGCACTTCCTCCTGTTAATGAAAATCCGAAACCTTCTACGGTTTGAAATTTTTCAGCTGGATTTACTTCAATAGTCTGATTTGAATTTGTTTCTGACGCAAAAGCTAAATCAGTTTGTTTTTTAAGTTTTGAGGTTTCGTCTGTAGTGGTAATCCAAGAAGAAACTTTTCCAGTATTTTTTACAGCATTTGTTGAAGATCCACAGTTGAACTGCATTGCAATTAATGGCAGTAAAACTAGAATTTGAAGTTTTTTGTTGATGTTTTTCATGTTAATCTATTTCTATTAAGACAGGCAAATGATCTGAGGGATATTTTAAATCTTTAGAATCACTTAACACTGCGTGTTTTTGAATTTTTAGACCACTCTTTTTTGAAATAAAAATATAGTCTAACAATAATGTTACGGGTTCATTGTGTTTAAAATCGTTGAAAGTTCCTGAAGGTCCAAAAGGTTTTTCTATTGAAACGTCTTTAGTATCATCCATCACTTTCTTGATTTCTCCAATTTGCGTTGTATTGGGTTCAGAATTGAAATCACCCATTAGAAAAGCAGGATAATTTTTTGTATTCAATTCTTTTATTTTAGAAAGAGCAAGCTGTACGCCTTTAACCCTTGCTTCTTCTCCCATATGATCTAAATGCAAATTGAAAACCCAAAATGACTTTTTAGTTTTTAAATCTTTAAAGAGTCCGTATGTACAAACTCTGTTGCAGGCTGCATCCCAACCTCTTGAAACTACGTTTGGGGTTTCAGATAACCAGAAAGTATTTGATTGCTCAACTTTAAAACGGTCTTTTTTGTAATAAATCGTACAAGCTTCTCCTAAACCTCCTTCTTCTCTTCCTACTCCGAATTTGTTATAATTTGGTAAAGCCGATGCAATATCTAAAACTTGATTTGGCGTTGCTTCCTGAACTCCGAAAATATCTGGACTGTAAAAACCAATTTGAGATGTAAAATAATCCTTTCGGTTTGGCCAAGCATTTTCTCCATCTGAAGCAACGTCCAAACGGATATTATATGTCATAATTTTTAAATTCTGACCATAAAATGAGTTCACGGTTAAAAGCAGTATTACTGCAAAAACAAGTTTGTTTATCTTTTTCATGTTAAAAAATTTTAATCTTGTAAAGCTAGTGTTTACGAGGCTTTAAAGAGAAAAATCTATTTAAAAGTTATGTTAATTGTATACTCGTCCGTAATCATTTTCATCTTTTTATTATTTAAATGATTTATTTAATATTAAAGCAACTATTATTCTTTTCTACTTCTTCGTTTTATTAATAGCAAAGTCAAAATAATTCAGATTAAAACCTCCTTTTTCAAATACAACTTTTACTTTGTTTGAACCCGATTTTAATGCTATATCAGATAAAATGACAGTCTTCCATTTATTGTCCCCAGCAGTTGCAGAAAGTGTGCTTTCTTTAGATTTTATTCCATCAATTTCTACATATAATTTCCCTTCAGCTTTTTCGCTTGAATAACGAATAGCAACATTATAATTTCCCTGTTTTGCATCAACGGTATATTGAATCCATTCTCCATCTTCGATAAATGAAACTTGATAACCGTTTGAATCTTTATCTTTACAAGGCAAAATATCAACTCCGTCATTTCTCATGCTGTTGCCAAGATTCCATCTTTCATCTTTTCCGGTTACTGATCTATAATTTACAAAATCATTGTCGAAGTAAGCTTTTCCATTGGTTCCTAAATCGTAGTGCGTTGCGGCAATTTTTCCTGGAACTGTATTCTTTTTATATGGTTTTGTATCGTCTGTTTGCACTTGTCTAAACATGGCATCTACAACATCTGGTTTAACGGTTACGTTTTCCATTTTATAATTGTCCGCTATTTTCATCAATGTTTTTTTAGCGAATTCTGGAGTTGGTTTTTGACCGCCGTCTCTCCAATATTTCAAAAGAACATCATACTCTGGAATTTTAGTAACAGAGGCTACTCCTGCAATGTTGTCTATTTTTTTCATTGGCCAGAAAGCCCACCCAATATTGTTACTTTCAACTAAAGTCAAAACATCTTTGAACCAAACATTAGAGTTTTCTCCACTTTCTCCCATCCAAATTGGTACATTGTATTTCTCTCTGTAACCTAACATCGTTTCGATCGAAGCTTTGTCATTATAGTTCCAATATTTGTGAAAGCTTAAAGCTAGATTATCATCCCAAAGAGGAAAAATTCCGTTATAATTATTCCCCCAGCAGTTTCCTTCAATAAAAATTAAATGATTTGTATCTACTTCGCGAATGGCTTTTGTAACAGCAACCATTAAATCTCTTAAAGGTCCGTTTGAATTTTCGTCGCAACCATTTTTGTTTGATCCGGTAAAATTCCAGTTTGGTTCGTTGATAATATCATACGCTCCAATCCAAGGATTATCTCTGTATCGAGAAGCCAGTTTTTTCCATAAAGCAATCATTTTTTTCTGATTGGCCTCACTTTGCCAAAGTCCAGGTTTTGTGGTGTCAAAATCTGAAATCGCAGCATCATTTCCTTGTCCGCCAGGAGCTGCGTGCAAATCTAAAATCAAGTAAATTTTATTTTCGGCACACCATTTCAGTAAATTATCTGTCATGGTGAAACCTTCTTCAATCCAAGTGATTTCTCCATTTTTCTCCTGCTCGATTGGCGGAGTATACAAATTGTAATGCATAGGAAGACGAATAGAGTTGAATCCCCATTTTGCTAAAGAGTCAACATCTCGTTTCGTAATTCCGTTTGCTTTGTAGGCCGCATAGAATTCTTTTGTTCCTTCTTCGCCGATAACTTCCTGTATTTTTTGTCTAATTTGATATTGCGGACTAGCAAATGGTTGGGTCTGTAACATATAACCCTCCTGCACCATCCATCCGCCAAGCCCCAAACCTCTTAAAAGAACATTTTTACCATTTCCATCTACTATTTTTTGTCCGTCTCTATGCAAAAAGCCTTGTGCCAAAGAGGCAATCGAAACAAAAAGCAACGATGTTAAAAGTATTTTTTTCATATAAAATAGTTTATCAGATTATTTCCAAGTATAAGTCCCAACAGATCCTCCTTCAAGAGAAGTTGTAACCCATTTTCCATTGAATTTAATATTGAAAGTTTCTGTTTCCGAACCATCATTTTCGACAATTAATACTTTAGAACCCGAAGGCGTAATGAAAGCAACATTCTGTAAGTTTCCTCCTGAGTTACTTTGTATTCTTGTAGATCCCATTGGAACAAATTTTGAAGCATGTGCAATAATGTAATACCCTACATTACGCTCAAAACTATCTCCCGAAGTTATAGTTATAGCACCTTTACACATATTACATCCGCCATCTGTATGAGGACCAAAACTTGAATTATTGGCTAGATTCCACTCTAATGCATTTTTACTGTAATTTCTCATCGATCCGATAATTACATTTCGAAGATGCCATTTTAAATCGCCATCAAATTTCCCATCAGAAGAAGTCCATTGTTCTGTAAAATATACGTTCTTAGTCGGATAAGAATTAAAAACGTTAGTTAAGGCACTAATATCTCCTGCGTATAAATGGAAAGCCGATCCGTCTACAAATGGAAATGCATCTGCATCTGCCAAAATTGTTTTTGGATAATTTGGATTATCGCAGTTGTGGTCGTAAGCAATAATTTTTACGTTTAGATTTGCTGCTTTAAATGCTGGGCCCAAGCTGTTTTTAATAAAAGCTCCCTGATCTGAGGCAGACATATATATACTTGGATTGTTTCCGTCATGCAAAGGTTCGTTTTGAGGAGTTACAGCATCGATTGTAATTCCTTCTGCTTTCATCTGCTGAATATATTTTACAAAATATTTAGCGTATACATCATAATACTCTGTTTTCAGTTCTCCTCCTTTAAAACTAGCTACGTCTTTCATCCAAATCGGTGCAGACCAAGGTGTTGCCAAGATTAAAATCTTTGGATTTATGACTAAAATTTCTTTTAGCATAGCTATTAGAGTTTTGTCTTTTTCTAAACTAAATTTTTCTAGGTTTAAATCTGTTTCGCCAGCAGCAAGATCGTCGTAAGTAAACGGTGTTGCATTTAAATCTGAAGCTCCAATACTGATTCTTATGTAGCTAACTCCAATTGAATTTGCGCCAGAACCAAACAGTTCCTGCAAAAGAGCCGTTCTTTTAGCTGCGTTTAACTGGTTTATAACCTCCACACTTCCTCCTGTTAAAGTATATCCAAAACCATCAATGGTCTGATATTTTTGATTGGCATTTACTTCAATATTAGCATAAGTATTTGTTGTTGTACCAAAACCCAATATTCCCGATTGTTTTGCCAATAAAACAGTTTGATTGCCTTTTGTTAACCAAAAATCAACATCGTTTGTAACTACTACTGGAGGTGTCACTGGAGGATCTACAGGCGGATTTTCTACTGGATCACTCGAAGAAGAACATTTTACTTGAGCCAATACTGCTGCCATAAAGAAAAATGCTTTTATGGTATTTTTTAAATTGAATTTCATTTTTTGTGGTTATTTAGTTAGCTGACAATTAATAAACAATTGTCTGTATAGCGTGTGCCGGAATTGTAATTGTTGTTTTTTTTGTTTGATTTTCTAAAGAATAAACAATCTCTTTTTCAGATTGATTCATCACTACAGTAATCAATTGTCCGTCAGAATTTTTAAAAGATGTGCTTAATAAAGATTTGTCGCTTATGGTTTCAAGTACTCTTTTTGCATTTGGTCTAATGAATTTTGAAAAATGCCCAATGTAGTAGTACATTGGCGTATAAATTAACTCATCTTTTGTTATGTCGGCGTGAATAGGCGCAAAACAGAAATTTCCAACATGATTTGGTCCTCCTTTTTGATCTAGAAGAATATTCCAATCTGTCCAACCAACAGTTCCGTTATTAAAATCATTAATTATATTAATTCCGTAACGCTCTGCATTGCCCCAAAACTGATATTTTGTAGCATCAAATTTTTCGATACAGCCTTCGGTAAAAAGAAGATTTTTATTTGGAAAAGCTTCATGAACTTTTGCTACAGATTCGAATTGAGGCGGACCTCCATTCCAAGTTTCATACCAGTGAAATCCAATTCCCCAAGCATATTTAGAAACTTCAGGATCTGAGAAAACAAGATTGGCTCTTTTGATTAACATATCTCCTCGATTATGATCCCATATAATAACGTTTTTAGACCCCAATCCTTCTCTTTCTAAAGTTGGCCCAAGGTAATTTTTAAGAAAATCTCTTTCTGCTTCTGGAGTATAAATACAAGATTCCCAACTTTGTTTGGCCATTGGTTCGTTCTGAACTGTCAATCCCCAAATTGGAATTCCTTCTTTTTCGTACTCTTTTATAAACTTCGTATAATATAGTGCCCAAGCTGGAGCAAATTCAGGCAACAAAACGCCGCCGTGCAAAATATCATTATTGTCTTTCATGAAAGCTGGGGGACTCCATGGACTAACAAATAAGGTTAGTTTTCCGCCGGCTGTTTTAATTGCTTTTTTAATTAGTGGAATTCTATATTTACGATCGTGGTTTATATTAAAAGTCTTTAGTTCTTTGTCTCCTTCAGCAACATATGTATAGCTATCACTGCTGAAATCACAGCTGTGAATGTTTGTTCTAGCCAAAGTATACCCAATACCTTTGTTTTTATCGTAATAAGCAGTTAAAAATTCCTGTTGTTTTTTAGGCGATAATTTTGCAAAAACTTCTGCACTCGCATCTGTAATTGCTCCTCCTATTCCGAGAAAGGTTTGGTCTGTTTTTCCAGTATTTACAATAATAGATACTGTTGATGTTTTTTGTTGTGTAGTGTTGTTCTTCGAAATAAAATCATTTGATAATGATAATTTCAAATTGGTATTTTCGGCAGTAGTATAAACCTTTATTTTACTGTTTTTTTGAGCTGTTATTTTTGAGGTAAAGCAGCTTAATTGTATTAGAACAAAGGCTGATAAAAATATTTGTGAGGTAACTTTCATGTTGCTTAAATAATCGTTTTAAAATTAAAAGCAAGAGAAGACTAAAATGGATGATTCAAATTAGTCCTCTTCATTACTTTACTGCAAAATATTAATAAACAAGTGTTTGTATAGCATGTGGCGGAATTTTTACTTCTGCCTTTTTATCACCAATAATTAAATTGTATGTAAGATCATTGGCTGATTGGTTCATGACAATAGTTGCCATTGTTCCGTCAGCATTTAAAAAAGATGTGCTTAATAATGCGCTTTTACTTGCAGCTGTGCTTACACGAACTGCATTTAAGCGAATGAACTTTGAAAAGTGTCCAATGTAATAATAAGATGGAGTGTAAATTAATTCTCCAGTTGTTGTATCTGCATGAATTGGTGCGAAACAGAAATTTCCAACATGATTTGGACCTCCATTCTGGTCTAAAAGAATATTCCAGTCTGTCCAAGCCACGGTTCCGTTATTAAAATCATTAATCATGTTAATTCCGTAACGCTCAGCATTACCCCAAAATTGATATTTTGATGCATCAAATTTTTCGATACAACCTTCAGTAAACATCAGTTTTTTGTCTGGATAAGCTTCATTTACTTTCCCTACGTTATCAAACATTGGTGCACCGCCAGACCAAGTTTCGTACCAGTGAAATCCCATTCCCCAAACATATTTTGATGCTTCAGGATCTGAGTAAATTACATTGGCGCGATAATTCATCAAATCACGGTTATGATCCCAAACGATAATTTTTTTATCTCCAAGATTTTCTTTTTTCAAAGTTGGCCCAAGATAATTTTTGATAAAATCTCTCTCAGCTTCAGCTGTATAAATACAAGATTCCCAAGTCTGAACCGCCATTGGTTCATTTTGAGTAGAAGTTCCCCAAATCGGAATGCCTTCTTTTTCGTAAGCTTTAATAAATTTTACATAAAAATTAGCCCAAGTTTGGTAGTATTCAGGAAGTAAAGTTCCTCCTTTTAATACATTCTTATTGCTTTTCATAAAAGCATTTGGTGACCAAGGCGCAACATAAGTTGTCAATTTTCCACCAGCTTTTTGAATGGCTTGTTTGATTAAAGGAATTCGATATTGTCTATCGTGATCAATAGAAAAAGTTTTCAGATCTTTATCTCCTTCTTCGATATAAGAATAGCTTCCACTGCTAAAATCTGAACTTTGAATTGTTGTTCTTAGCAAAGAATAGCCAATACCTTTTTGTTGATCGTAGTAAGCATTTAAAAATTCTGCTTGTTTTTCTTTTGACAGTTTAACAAATATTTCGGCACTAGCATCTGTAATAGCTCCTCCGATTCCCATAAAAGTCTGAAACTTTTTAGAGGGCTGTACAAAAATAGAAGTTTCGGTTTCTAGAGGCTGTTTTGCAGCAGAAAAAGTCAAATTATCTGTAGTAGTTAATCGCAACTTAGAATTTTCTGCGGTAGTATAAACGGTTATTTTTTTACCGTCGGTTGTGAACTCTTTTTTTGTTTTTGGCTGTTGTGCAAAAGCTGCAGCTGAAAACAAAAGGCATATAATTTTTAGACTATTTTTTTTCATTCGCTTCTAATTATTATGTTTTTAAATTGAAGTTTAGAAGAAATCAAAAAACGAGTTCTACCCTTTTGAAGGATTTAAAAAATAGCCCATACTCATAATGATTATGGGCTATTTACAACCAAACTTAAACTTAAACTTAACTTAACTTTTTATTTTCCTCTGAACTCAACTTTTGTGACAGTAATTGGTTCGTTACCCGTAGCATTACTTCCAGATCTGATTAAAAGATATATTGTTCCACTTTCAGAGAATTTAACAACATTAGAAACTGTATCTGTCGCAGCATTTTTCTTGCATCCAATTCCAGATAATTTTCCAGAAAACTTATCTACTCCGCAACCATCCCAAGTACCAATACCCATTACTAAGTTATCTTTATACTCAACACCTGGTTGTGGCTTTGATGTTCCAGCATATACTTCGAAAAAAGTTTCTTTTAAACCGCTAGGGCAAGAAACTGTCATATCGATAGTATATTCTCTATCTTTTACAACCTCGATTGCTTGGTAAATACCTTCTTGAGCCCATCCTCCTGGCGAATAAATTGTAGCACCATTAGCACCGAAAGACCAGAAAGCTGCTCCTGATGGACTTAATTTTGCACTAGTCCATTTAGCTTGATCTTCAGCAGTTGCAAATTTTCCTCCTTGCACTAAGTTTCCTTTCGCAGGATCTGTTTGCGCTACTACAATCTGCTGAGAAGATTTTGCCATTGCAGCTCCAGCTCCAACAGCTGTATGCGTAATTGTGTATGTTCCTGCATCTGGCAAAGAAATCACTTGATTCATTTTTCCTGGACTTGCTCCATCTCCAGTATCCCATAGTGAAGAAATAACTCCCGTAGTCTGTGCAGTTAAAAGATAAGTGTTCATAGCACCTGCAACTGGCGTTATCGTAAACGCAGGATCAATATTTGTAGCTACAAGAGGATTCTCATTAACTTCTTCGCTACAGCTGTTTAGTGTTCCTAATGCTAAAACTAGCATTAGGTATACACTTTTTCTAAAATATATATTTAGGTTCATTTCTTTTTATTTTGGTTAATTAGTAAATACTATTGGTAATTAGGATTTTGTTTCAATTTAGTACCGTTAAGTTCTGTGTACGGAATTGGGAAAATTTCATCTGTTCCAGCATCAAAACCTCTATCAGATAAAGCTGCTGCTGCATCTCCCCATCTTACTAAATCAAAGAATCTATGTCCTTCACCTGCTAATTCCATTCTTCTTTCGTGCTTAATAGCTGCTAACGTTACAGGAACAGGAGTTAATCCGGCTCTTTTTCTAACTGCATCAAGTAAAGCTTGTGCTCTTGGTCCAGATCCTAAAGCTTCTGCTTCCATTAGGTAAGTATCTGCTAGTCTGATTACATAAGAGTTTTGTTTGTAGTTTAACTCTGAGTTACCTCCACCTGTACTAACATCTGACTGTCTTGGAAGATATTTGTTCAAGAAATATCCAGTGTCTTGGTAAGCTGGAATATAATCTGCTTTTCCAGCTGCTTTTAATGCTTTTAAATCAAGAATTGTAGCATCCTTACGTGGATCACCTTGCATTGCATCATAAAGTTTTTGAGTTGCAACGTTAAATGCCCATCCTGCAGGAAGATCTGGAGCATCAGAACCTTTTGGTCTAGAATATCCTCTAGGTCCAACCATAATGTTTAAAGAGTTTCCTTCATCTTTACCAGATCCCCAGAATGTCCAATCAGAGTTTCCTGCACTACTGTGAGATACTTCAATTATTGACTCTGCGTTGAATTTGTTTGATGTAACCCATAAATCGCTAAAGTTCTCTAATAATTCATTACCGTACTGGTTCACTCCTCCAGGAGTACCGTTTACTTCTGCTAAAACAGCTGCTGCTTGAGGTTTTTTACCTTCAAACAAATACACTTTTCCTAAAAGCGCTTGAGCAGCTCCTTTGTTAAATCTTCCAGCCTCAGTTTTTGCATCCACTTTATTTGGTAAAGCAGCAATAGCTTCTGTCAAATCTTTTTCTATTTGAGCATAAATTACCTCTGGAGCAACTTGCTCAGGGTTATAAATTGTTTCTGTAGTTAACGGCTCTAAAACTAATGCAAGGTTTTTGAACAGTCTAACTAAATTGAAATAGTAAAATGCACGTAAAGTTTTAGCTTCAGCTGCAAATCTACTTCTAACTGCATCATTCATTGAAGCAGCTGGCAATTTAGATATCAACATATTTGCTCTAGAAATACCTTGGTAATGATCGCTCCAGTAGCTACCTGGAATAGTAATTGAAGTAAGCGAGTGTGTAGAGAAATTCTGGATTCCCGTTCCGTCTGTAGAACTACCTCCACCAGCATAAAAATCATCAGAACCAGCATTTAGCATTGCTACTAAATTTTCAAAACCGCCTGTGTTTTTTCTCAACGGATCGTAAACACCAATTAAAGCTGCATAGCATTGTTGCTCATTAGAAAAATAGGTACTTGTATCGAATTTTCCTTTTGGATCGATAGTCACAAAATCTTCAGAGCAAGATCCTAGGACAGCCATTGCCACGGCTACATATATATATTTAAATTTTATCGTTTTCATGATTCTTTAATTTATTAAAATTGAACGTTAGCTCCAAACAGAATAGATCTTGCTTGCGGATAAACTCCTTTATCTATACCAAAAACTTGACCTCCAATTTCTGGATCATATCCAGTGTATTTTGTAAAAGTGATTAGGTTTTCTCCTGTTAAGTAAAAACGTAATTTATCTGCTCCAATTTTAGATGATAAACTAGCTGGCATTGTGTAACCAAGAGTTACAACTTTTAAACGTAAATAGTTTCCATTTTCAAGATAAAAATCAGACATGTTAGTGTAATTTTTATTTGGATCATTATTTGTCAATCTTGGATAATCGTTTGAAGTTCCTTCTCCAACCCAACGCTCTAAAACTTTAGTCTGATAGTTTGCATTAAGTATATCTAGCCTTCTTAGACCTTGGAAGATTTTGCTTCCTGCCGCACCTTGAGTAAATGCCATAAAGTCAAAGTTCTTGTAATCTAAGTTTACTGTAAAACCAAAAGTATATTTAGGAATGTTTGTACCTAAGAATTGTTTATCGTCATCAGTAATTTTTCCATCTCCATTAGAATCTACCCAACGGAAATCTCCAGGTCTTGCATTTGGTTGCATTAAAGCTCCATCTGCATTTTTATAAGCGGCAACTTCAGCTTCATTTTGGAAGATTCCAGCTGTTTTGAATCCGTAGAATTCGTTAAATGAGTGTCCAACTTGTGTTCTAGTTACAGGTCCCATAGATTGGAAAGTAGCGTCTCCAACAATGAAATTAGTAGATGAACCTACGTAAGTAATTTCGTTTTTCAAGTAAGCAAAATTCGCATTAACACCTAAATTAAAATCACCAAGTCTTTTCTTGTATCCTAATTCAACCTCAAAACCTTTATTATCCATATCTGCAATATTTGCAGAAGGTGCATCAACTACTCCAACGTATCCAGGAATTACAACATTTCTTAAGATTCCTTTTGTTGTTTTTTTGTAGTAATCTAGTGTAAGAGTAAAATCATTAAATAATTTTGCATCAAGACCTACAGTTGTTTGAGATGTTTCTTCCCAACCTAAATTTGCATTAGGCAAAGTAGAGTTTCCGTATCCTGTAGTAATATCTCCTGTATTTCCAACAGCATAATTGTAACCTCCAACAACCAACGCTCTATATTTAAAATCATCAATGTTATCGTTACCTACAACTCCATAACCTCCACGTAATTTTAATGTATTAACAATATCGTTTTCTTTCCAGAAGCCTTCTTTAGAAAGTACCCATCCTAGAGAGAATGAAGGGAAAACTCCCCATTTTTTGTTTTCACCAAAACGAGTTGATCCATCACGACGAACGATTCCTGTGAAAAGATATTTCTCCATGTAATCGTAGTTAGCACGTAAGAACAATGATGCTAATTTGTGTTCAACTTTATCGCTTGTTCTAGTTGATCTGTCAGACTGAGGAATATCAAAATTCCAAGAAGCATCTTTGTAGCTTGTAATTGGAAGACCAAACATTGTCGTTCCGATAGTAGTTCCTATATTTTCAACATAAGCTCCTTGTCCAGCTAAAACACTAACATTATGATCTCCAAATTTGTTAGCATAAGATAAGGTATTCTCTAGAGTCCAAGAAAGCGCTTTTTCATTGTTTTGATTATAGTTATTTCTATCAGCTTTCATGTTTGGGTTTAAGAAGTTAACCGGAGTAAACATTTCATTTCCCCAATATGCTAACTTACCACCAAGTGTTGTTCTAAATTTTAAATGACTTGTGATGTTAGCCTCTAAATAAGCATTACCAACAAAATCATCTGACCAGTCATATCCTCCTAATCTAGTTTGAGTATATGCTAGAGGGTTTGTCATTTCTTGTTGTACTAAAGACGAGATTCCGTAAGGATTTCCGTTTGCATCTCTTATAGCATTTGGGTTTGTATAGTAACCTGTGTTTGCAACAGCAGGATCAGTAACTACTAATGGAGTAAGCGGATCTAAATTAACTGCTGAACTTAAAGGTCCTCCAAATTCACTATTTACGTTACCAATACCTTTAGTTTTTTGGTGTGTATATCCAAAAGTCTGTCCGAAAGTAAAGTAATCAGAAATTTTGTGTGTTGAATTTAATCTGAAGTTTTTCTTAGTATAGTTAGAAATATCAGTAGCAACAATACCTTCTTGATCTTGAATTCCGAATGAAGCGTAGAAAGTAGATTTTTCACCACCGCCACTAATGCTTAACTCGTGTGTGTATCTGAAAGCAGAGTCATTAAAAATTGCATCTTGCCAGTCTGTACCTTTACCAAAAGAAGCTGGATTTGCATATTTAATACCACCACCATCATTTAAAGATTTTTCATTCATAAGAGTTGCATACTGAGTAGCATTCAACATATTTAATCTTCTAGCTGGAGCAGAGATACCTGCAAAACCATTATAGTTTACAGAAATTTTCCCTGATTTTCCTTTTTTAGTAGTAACTAAGATAACCCCAGTAGCCGCACGAGTACCGTAGATTGCAGCAGAAGCAGCATCTTTAAGTACCTCGATAGATTCAATATCAGATTGATTAATAAAACCAACTGCACCAGCATCTACAGCAATTCCGTCAACTACCCATAAAGGATCATTTCCACCTTCTCTAAAGGTAGTTATACCTCTTACACGAACTTTTGAAGCTGCACCCGGCTGTCCAGAAGTAGCCGCAACAGAAACCCCCGCTACTCTACCTTGCAAAGACTGTTCAACACGTCCGTTTGGCACTTTTTCAAGATCAGCTGCTTTTACACTAGAGATTGCACCAGTTACAACAGATTTCTTTTGAGTACCATATCCAACAACCACAACTTCATTTAAAGTTTGTGATTCTGGTTTCAACTGAATAGTAATTTTTGTTCTACCATTTACTGCTTCTGTTACTGTAGTGTAACCAATAAACGTAATTGTTAATGATCCATTTGAAGGTACCTGCATCTGGAATTTTCCGTCAAAATCTGACGCAGTAGATTTAGTAGTACCTTTTAATAAAATTGTTGCACCTGGAACAGGCATACCAGTTTCATCTTTAATCATTCCATTTACCGTGACATCCTGAGCCACAGCGATAACCGAGAATAATAAAGACGAAATACAAAAAACAAGTAATTTTGTTAATTTCATTTTTCTAAAAATTTTGGTTAATTAATTAGTAATTTGATGCAATACTAAAACTAAATTTTTACTTTTCACATCTTAAATTCACTACAAAAACACATCAAAAACAAAAAAATAATATTATAAAAACACATCAAAAAAATAATAATTATCTGTTTTTCAATAGTTTAATTGAATAAAAAATAATGCTAAAAAAAAGTTAATTTCAAAAAATAACACTACATCATATTATAAGAACAAATAGTTACTTTAAACCATCAAAACTACAACGTGGTAGTAAGGCAAAAAGAAACATAATAAACTAAAATACAGATGATTACATTTAAAAAAAAATGATTTTTTCTAAATTCTAAAAAATAAAGAATATGATATTTTTACCTCACTTTTTTTTCATTTTTAATAATTATTTTTAACTACAGAAAATTCTTATTTTAAAGTATTTTATAGGAAATAATTTACTTTTAAGCTGTTGTTTGAAGCTTAGTCTTAAAAAATAATGAGGTGAAATATTAAAAAAAAGCCGTTTTAACGCAAAAAGAGAACTGAAATCTATTATGAAGAAATTGCGGCTTAATCCCGTCTTCTATTTTTAAAAGCATTTTTTTTTAAACAAAGAAGTATTTCTGCATGCATTTCAGTAGCAACAATAAGGATTGGTTCTCAAACCAAACTTAAAGCATCCTGATTTTACTTAGCCCTTTCAATACTGACTTAAAGAAATTGGAATGAAATACAGCCTCAAAAATTGCTCTATTTTTTCAACTCTTTAAGGTGCGCTGTTATTAAATTTGTAGAAACATCTCTAATCTGCAAATGTGGGAAGTAAAGAGCAGTTAATTCTAAATACAAGAATTTTATAAATTTCATTTTTCTAAAATTTTGGGTTAATTAATTACTAATTCAATACAATGCTAATATTGAACTTTACTAAATTCATATTTAGAATCTTTACAAAAAACACTTCATGCTAAATAGTAGCATATAACAAAAACACTACATTTTTATTTTTAAAACACTCATTTTATGAATATTACATTTTTAAAAAATTTGTTACAAAAATGTTAATTAAAAAAAATGTATATTACATAGGTTTACAATATATAATTACTTTATATTTTTGAAAAAAACAAAAAAATACATTTTATCACAATTGATAAATCAACAACATAAAAGTCAAATAAGCTTACTTATAATAAAAACATATTTAAAATATTATGAAATTTACAATTCGGCCTTTTACGCTAATTTTATTACTATTCTTATATTTAAAAGGTTTTTCACAGGTAAAAAATATTGGAATTCCAGATATAAAAAATTATAAAAGATCTGAATATAAAGGTGGAACTCAAAACTGGAGCATCGATCAGGACAAAAACGGAATTATTTATTTTGCCAACAATAGCGGATTAATTCAATTTGATGGTTCAAACTGGCATAAATACTCTTTGCCAAATAAATCAGAAATTAGAAGTTTAAAAATTGATGCTTTAGGAAGAATATTTGTTGGAGGAAATAACGAATTTGGGTATTTTAAAAATGATGAAAGAGGAATTTTAAAATATCATTCTCTATACAATCTATTAAGTCCAACAGACAAAGAAAACATCAACCTTATATGGAGGATCCATATTTTTAATGGAGAAGTCATTTTTCAGTCTTTTAGCAAAGTGTTTTTTCTAAAAAACGAAAAAGTCACAACACTTACCGCTCCTCATAACTTTCAATTTTCATTCTTAGTAAATAATCGTCTTTATTTTCAAGACAAAACATTAGGCTTACTTGAATACAAAAACAGAAAACTTACAGCAATTAAAGGCACCACTTTTTTTAATGACAAAGAGATATGGTCTCTTTTTCCATTGCCAAATAATAAATTGCTTTACGCTACTTTAGAAAAAGGACTTTTTGTATCTGAAAATGGTGTTATCAAACCATGGGCGACAGAAGCCAATGAATTCATTAAGAAAAATACTTCACTTGGCGGATCTATTATTAAAAACAAATTTATAATACTTAACTCTGTATTAAATGGGGCAATTATTTGCGATTTGAACGGAAAAATAATCCAGCACCTGAATAGACAAAAAGGCATTCAAAACAATACAATTTTAGCTTCTTTTGTTGACAACAAAGGGAATATTTGGCTTGGCCTTGATAATGGTATAACATTTATAAACGAAAATTCGCCTTTCTCATTTTTTGACTACAGTTATAACATAGGAACAGTATACGCTTCAACAACCTACAACGGGAATCTTTATGTTGCAACAAACCAAGGACTGTTTTATCATACATGGGGAGGCTCATTTCAAGATAGTCCATTTACAAGGGTCGAAGGAACTATCTCTCAAGTTTGGAATATTCAAGTCTTAAATAATGTATTAATATGTGCAAGTAATAGCGGGGCGCTGATAATTGAAAACAATAGAGTTTCAAAAATTTTAGACAATAAAGGATACTTCGGATTCAAAAAAATTCCTGATCACGAAAACTATATTATTGGCGAAAGTTATAACGGATTTTCAGTCTTTAAACGATCTGCAACTGGTTACGATTATTTACATCAAGTAAAAGGATTTGATGAAACGACCAACAATTTTTCTGTAGAAATAGATGCCAATTATTTATGGCTAAAGAAAAATCCGTTCTTGTACCAGGTAAAATTATCTGAGGATTTGGAACGATTCGATTTTATAAAAAAACATGTTAACATATCTGAGAAGTATAAGGGAATAAACAGTTTACAGAACATCAACGGTAAAGTTTATTTTCAAGCAAAAAATCATTTTTTCAGATATTCCGTAGAACAAGAAGCATTTTTTGAAGATAAAAAAATGACAAATCTATTTAACGGAATCCCAACTATTAACACTGTAATTGAAGATTCATCTGGAAATCTCTGGTATGCATTTAATGAATCAATTGGTGTATTAATTAAAAACAAAAACGGAACTTTCACTAAGAAACAAGCTATTTTTTCAAACTTAACTGGAAATTTGGTAAACAATTATATTTCTATAAATGCGATAGATCCTCAGAACATTTTTATTGGATTAACAGACCGTTTGGCGCACTATAACTCTACAATTCCAAACACTTTTATGACAAAACCAAAAGCTTTTATTGAAAGCTTTTCGAATCCAGGAGATACTATTTTAACGGGCAATTTGACCCGAAAACTAGAATCATATAGCATACCTTATAAATATAATCGTGTCAAATTTACTTTTGCGTCTCCAACTTACGAAAACCAGGAAAACGTAATGTATTCTTATAAGTTAGAGCCTTTTGAAGAAAACTGGCGAGGCTGGTCGCCTACAGCAATAAAAGAATATACCAATTTAAGAGAAGGCAATTATGTAATGAAATTAAAAGCCAGAAATAGTTACGGCATAGAATCTAACATTACTGAAGTAGAATTTACTGTATCGCCGCCGTGGTACAGACACTTTTTGGCTTATTTGTTCTACCTAGTACTCATTTTACTTGGTGCATATTTAATTTCGGTTAGAATTAAACTTAAGATTAGAAAAAACAGGTATTATGAAACTATAGAACAAAGAAGACTGTATCTTGAAAAGGAATCTAAAATCAGACATGAGCAACATGATTTGGAAAAAGAAATTGAAAAGCTGAAAAATGATAAGCTCCAAATTAAAATCTTAGCCAAAGACAAAGAACTGGTTAACAATTCCTTACAAGTTGTAAAAAAGAATAAAGTTCTAAACGGAATCATTCATAAACTAAAAGATATTGATACTGGAATCTTAGATGAAACCACTAAAGCTGAATTTAGCAAACTGCATAAAAGCATCGTAAAAGAAGTAAATACCGACAAGAGTTGGAAAGACTTAGAAAAACACATTAAAAACGTTCATTTTGAGTTTTTGAAACGATTAAAAGGGCAATACCCAACTATTTCTCCACGAGAATTAGATTTATCTACTTATTTATTAATGAATATGTCTACCAAAGAAATAGCTGAAATTATGAATATTTCAACAGGCGGAGTGGAATTAGCCCGTTATCGTTTAAGAAAAAAATTAGGGTTAAACAAAAAAGAAAACCTAATCGGATTTTTAATGAGCATTTAAAAAAAAAGCCATTCAGTATTTGAATGGCTTTTTTTTATTGAATATAATCTAAAGTTCGCTCTAAGGCCATACCTCGAGAACCTTTTATTAGTATCATATTAGAACCAAATTTGAATGTTTTCAAAAACGCTGCGAAAGCATCGAATGTTTCGAAAAACTGAATATTTTGATTCGAAATCTTATTAGCAAAAAATGCTTTCCCTATTAAAAAAGATAGAGCGTGATTTTGATCTGCTAAAGAGTCAACTATAACTTTATGTTCATGAAGACTTTCATCACCTAATTCGAACATATCTCCAAGAATCATAATTTTATTTTTCTTGTCTAATTGAAGGAAATTCGTAATCGCGACAGCCATACTGCTTGGATTAGCATTATAAGCATCTAGAATGATCTCATTCGAACCTTTTTGCATCATTTGAGATCTATTGTTCGCCGGAATATAATTCTCAATAGCGCTCTTGATATCGCTTTCTTTTACATCAAAATATTTACCTATTGCTGTGGCCGCATTTATATTATTAGCATTATAAAGACCAATTAAGTGAGACTCAATTGTGAAATCATTGTAGTCAATAGCAACAAAAGGATTTGCTGTAATGTTTTGAATATTTAAATCAGCATTTTCTTTTTTTACTCCAAAAGTAAACGCCTTTATACCTTTTGATTTCTCAATCTGAATTGGATCTTCCAGATTTACAAAAACAGTTTTTTGATTTGCTGCAAGATACTGATACATTTCGCTCTTGCCAGCAATTACACCTTCAACTCCGCCAAAACCTTCCAAATGTGCTTTTCCGAAATTAGTAATATACCCAAAATCAGGCTGTGCAATTTGGCAAAGAAATTCGATTTCTTTTTGGTGATTAGCCCCCATTTCAACAATTCCGATTTCTGTCTCTTTCGTAAAAGAAAGTAACGTTAATGGCACTCCAATATGATTGTTTAAATTGCCAATTGTAGCTTTTGTTCTAAACTTTTTCGACAATACAACATTGATCAATTCCTTTGTTGTAGTTTTCCCGTTGCTACCTGTTAACGCAACAATTGGAAGCGCTAAATAAGTACGATGAAATTTGGCCAATTCCTGAAGCGTTTCTAGACTGTTTTTTACCAAAATCGTTCTGTCATCAACAAAGTAAGATTCGTTATCAATAACAACAAATAAAGCACCTAAATCTAAGGCTTCTTTAGCAAATGTATTAGCGTCAAAATTCTCTCCTTTGATAGCAAAAAACATAGAATTCTTTTCAATTTTTCTTGTATCAATAGACAGCGAACTGCATTGTAAAAATAAGTTATGAATGTCCTGAATATTCATTTATAATTTTTTTAATATGTCATAAAAGTAGAAAAAAACAACAAAAAAATTCCAAATTCCAGACTGAAAATTCAGCTTGGAATTTGGAATTTTTGATATTATAATTCCTAAATCTTAGTTTCTAGGAGATTTTCTTTTTTCAGCTTTAGAACCTACTCTAGACATTGCACATCTGAAACCAATGTAATCAGTTGCCATATCTTGTGGGAAGTATCTTCTTTGAGCTGGATCTAACCAGTAAGCTCTATCTCTCCAAGAACCTCCTTTGTAAACTCTTACTTTATCATCGATTAAAGTAGTACGCTTACTAGAGTTATCATATTTTCTGATCATTTTTCCTAAACTATCTGTTGTTACATTATGTTTAGGAGAGTTGTACATTGCCTGTTCTGCTTTTGAACCAGACTCTGAATCACCAAAATCAAAATATCTAGAAGATTGTTTATCACCATCTCTGTAATTGATATTGTTGCTTGTGCTAAAGTTTTGTCTTAAATAAGTCTCTTGTTCGTCAACTGGTACTTGAGCAATTTCTCCTGGAAGGTTTCTTGCAACAACTTTACCATTACTTAAAGTATCATATTTAATGTTAGCAGTTGAAACGATTTCAAGTTTACCGTCTTTACCAATTTTGTTTTTAGCATATTGGTTACCTCTGAAGTAGTTGAAATCATTTGCTTCGTTATCGATAATAGGTCTGTAAACGTCAGCCACCCATTCTGCAACGTTTCCAGCCATATCATAAAGACCGAAATCGTTTGGAGCATAACTTTTAACTTCATTTGTAATATCAGCTCCGTCATCTGACCAACCTGCAATTCCACCGTAGTCACCGTTTCCTTGTTTAAAGTTAGCCAATTGGTCACCTTTATTTTTACGTTTGTTAGAACGTGTATAATCTCCAGACCAAGGATATTTCTTTTGTCCTTTGTAAATGTTGTATTCTCTTTGTCCAACATCAGCAGCAGCTGCATACTCCCATTCTGCTTCAGTAGGAAGTCTGTATTCTGGCAAAATAATACCAGAAGAACGCTGAGCATAAACGTTTTTCTCTTCAGGAACTACACCATCTTTACCAGCTCTAGGTTTTCTTCCATTAGGGTTTTTCTTTAACACTAATTCTTCATTTCCACCATAAGTAGTAGATGGAGAAGCCATGTAAGCTTCAGTATTAAATAAACTTTCAGCACTTACATCATTTGTTTTAGCACCTTTTTTAAGATATCCATTTTTTTCTAAAACAGCCTCGTTAACACGGTCTGTTCTCCATTTACTAAATTCAACTGCTTGAATCCAGTTAACACCAACTACAGGATAGTTAGCATAAGATGGGTGTCTTAAATAGTTGTTAGTCATCGTTTCGTTGTATCCTAAACGATTTCTCCAAACTAATGTATCAGGAGACGCTCCTTCGTAAATGTTTTTGTAATTTTCTTCTGTTGGCGGGAAAACTTTCTTTAACCACTCTAGGTATTCTAAGTACATACCGTTTGTAACTTCGGTTTCATCCATATAGAATGATTGAACGTGTTGTTGAGTTGGCGTGTTATTCCAATCATGCATAACATCATCCTGTACTTTACCCATAGTAAACGTACCTCCTTCAACAAAAACCAAACCAGGACCAGCCTGTTGTTTTTTACCTGCATTTCTGGCAGCAGTTCCATTCTGACTATCTACATCCCAGCCTGTAGCTCTAGAAGCATGGCTCGAACTCGATTTTTTGCTACAACTAGCCGTGCCCAACATCAATACCATTGACATCATTAACTGCAAGACTACAATTTTGTTTACTTTCATACTCATTCTTAGGTGATAAATTTAGGTGCTGCAATATAATAATTAACATTTAATTGGCAACATCTGTTCTCATAATTTTATTTCGCTGTTTTTTCCAGAAAATAACCTTTAGTTACGAACGCAAAAATATACTTTTTATTATTTACTGTAACATGAAATACTATATTTTTACTTACTAATTATTTTTTAATTAAATTTCGGTTTTTAAACTCATGAAACAAGTAATACTTATCTCTCTTTTTCTCCTCCCAATTCTCTCATTTTCCCAGATAAATGGGGCTATAACGATAGATTGGCAGAATAAAAAAGAGGTAAATTATGGCGAAAATAAAATCGTAATTCCTTACTTCTCCGGAAGCAGTTTTCGCTTTGACACTACAAAAAAAAGCATAATGCTACTCCAAAACTTAAACCAATCTAACGTTTCAGGCAACAGTTCTTTGCAGATTAACAATGTCATTTATGAGTCGGTTTCCAGAGCAGATTTAGGAGATTTAACACTTGAAAATATCCCTGAAAAACCAAATGAATCTGTAATAGTTACGAATGCAAGAGACATAAAATATTCTTTCCTTTCTTTATCTCCTATAATTAAGGAAGGAAATAGCTACAAACGAATTAAATCCTTTTCTTATTTCATTAGCAATGCAACTGGGCGAACTGCATCTACATCTTCATTTCAAAAATCGGCAGCAATTTCAAATTCTGTTTTGGCTTCTGGCGATTGGTATCGTTTTTACATTCAGAAATCAGGCGTTTACAAAATAGATCGTTCTTTTTTACAAAGCTTAGGATTTGACGCCTCCAAAGCTAACCCAAGAAGAATCAAAATTTACGGAAATGGAGGAAGAATGCTTCCTCTTCCCAACGACACATATTATCCTAACGATTTAACAGAAAATGCGATACAAGTAATAGGAGAAAATGACGGTGTTTTTAACAACGAAGATTACATTCTTTTTTATGCAGAAGGAACCGACACTTGGAGTTCTGAAAACCAGACTAACCTAAATTTATACGACACCAAATCTTACTATTACATTACGGTTTCTGGAGACGACGGAAAAAGAATCCAAAACCTTAATCAGCCAATAGGAAATAGCACTTTAGAACTAAACACGTTTGATGACTATCAATACCATGAAATAGATCAAACCAATATTGTTCACCTTGGTCGCCAATGGCTCGGCGAGTCTTTTGACATTAATCAGGAACAAGAATTCTCGTTTAATTTTCCAAACTTAGACACTTCAATACCAGTAAAAATAGAAGCAAGCACTGCATCTGCATCTTTAACCACGACTTCTTTTGCAATAGCAGCAAACGGACAGAATATCGGAAATATAAATTTCACACCCTTAATTGCAGGTTCCGACACGAAATATATAACAGGAAAACTACCAGCAAATACAGTATTTACTGGGACAGATAATATTAAAATAAAACTCACCTATAATAATAATGGTGTTCCGGGATCAAAAGGCTACTTAGATTATATTAATATCACGGCAAAACGAAAACTTTTAGGAGTAGGCAAACAATTTCTTTTTCAGTATAACTCTGCTGGCTCGACAGCCGGAATTGTTAATTATACAATTGGAAATGCATCTGGAATAGCTCAAATATGGGATGTTACAGACCTATATAATGTATCAAAAATAGAAAATGCCAACCAAGCCTCTTTTAGTTTTAAAGCCAATTTAGGAGAAGTTAGAAAATACATTGCAATAGATCCTTCCGATTATTACAGTCCGTTAAAAGAAAATCAACCGAAAATTGCCAACCAAAATTTAAAAGGAACGGTTTTCAGAAATAATCAAAGCTCTTTTCAGGATATCGATTATGTTATTATAACTCCAAAATTTTTAGCTTCACAAGCCGAAAGATTAGCGAGTTTTCATAGAACTAATTCTAATTTAAATGTAAAAGTTATCACATTAGAAAACATCTATCAGGAATTTTCTTCTGGCAAACAAGACATAGCTGCTATTAGAAACTTCATTCGATATATTTATGACAATGCTTCTTCGTCAGAAAAAAGGATTCGTTATGTAAATTTATTTGGAGACGCTTCGTTTGACTACAAAGATCGCATTTCGAACAACACTAATATTGTACCTATATATCAATCCCTAATAAGCAACACAGTCGGCGAAGCTTCTTTTGCTTCTGATGATTTTTATGGATTGATGGATCCTAATGAGGGAGTTATTATTCCGTCTCTTGCAGGGATTGATATAGCCATAGGAAGAATGCTAGTTTCTGACAATGCTCAAGCACAGGAAATGGTCAACAAAGTATTTGAATATTACGACACAAAATCATACGGAAATTGGCGAAATAATGTTGTTCTAATTAGCGACGACTCGGACAAACCTGGCGATCAAACTTTACAAGCAAACCAAAATGCACTTGCAGATCAAATTGCAACTGAAAAACCTTTTTTTAATATCGACAAAATATTTTTAGATGCATATACGCAAGAAGCTTCTGCTGGCGGATCTCGATATCCTAAAGCAAGAACAGACTTTTTTAATGCTTTTGAAAAAGGGGCTTTAATATTTAATTATTTAGGGCACGGTGGCGAAGACGGGTTGGCTAGCGAGAGAATCTGGGAAAAATCGGACGGGCAAAACCTGACCAACCAATACAAATATCCTCTATTTATTACCATTACTTGCGAATTTTCCCGTTTTGATGATCCGACCAGACCAACTGCTGGTGAATATGTTTTCTGGAATCCAAAAGGAGGCGCTATTTCCATGCTGACAACAATTCGTGAAATCGGACAGGCTAATGCCGAAGAATTCAATAAAACGCTTAGCAAAAACCTTCTTTCTTATGGCTCTAACCAATATAACTCCATTGCTGAATCTTTAAGAATATCTAAAAACGAAAATCCAAGTTCTTCTAGTAATGTTGTTTTTTACTTAGGTGATCCTGCATTAATGCTCGCTATTCCAAAACCGCGAATTAATTTAACGAAAGTAAATGATATTGTGATTTCGCAAGCAATTCCTGACTTAAAATCATTGTCAAAAATTAAAATTTCAGGAGAAATTACAGACGAAAACAACACACTTTTAAGCAATTACAATGGCGAATTAGCAACTGCTATTTTTGATAAATTAATTACAAATACTACTTTAAACAATGACGGCTATAGTCCTCCAATGCAATTCAAAACTTTAGGAGAAACCATTTTTAGAGGGAATGCCTCTGTAACCAACGGACAATTTGAATTTAGCTTTGTAGTTCCTAGAGACATTAGAATTCCTGTTGACAATGGAAGAATTAGCTTTTATTCAAAGAAAAATGAGGCATTAGAAAACCAAACAGGATACAACAATACGATCAAAATTGGAGGAATTAACGAAAATGCACCCCAAGACAATATAAGTCCAAAAGTGAAGTTATATATGAACGATGAAACTTTTGTATCTGGCGGAATTACAAATGAATCGCCTTTTCTTTTAGCCTTCTTAGAAGATGAAAACGGAATCAATACAGCAAGCGGAATCGGACATGATATTGTTGCTATTTTAGATGGAGATGTTAGTAATCCTTATATTTTGAATGATTATTACCAAACAAAATTAGACGATTACACCAACGGAAACCTACGTTTCCCACTCCGAAATTTAGCCCCTGGTTTACATACAATAAGTTTTACCGCTTGGGATGTTTATAACAATCCTGTGACGAGTGAAATTCAGTTTACAGTTGTAGGAGACGATTCCTTAACTTTATCACACGTTCTTAATTACCCAAATCCTTTTTCTACTTATACGCAATTTTGGTTTTCACATAACAGACCGTATGAACCATTGGAAGTACAAGTGCAGGTAATGACCATTACAGGAAAAGTGGTTTGGACAAAAAACCAAACTGTTACAACAGAAGGATTTTTATCAAGAGAAATAACATGGGACGGAAGAGATGATTTTGGCGACAGAATCGGAAAAGGAGTGTATATTTACAAACTGACTGTAAAATCCAATTTAACAAATAAAAAAGCAGAAAAATACGAAAAGCTTGTCATCCTATAATATTATATATATTTGCACCACCAAAAACATAAGTCCCATAAATGAAAAAACTATCACTTCTATTAATTTGTATTTTTAGCATTTACAATTCAAGGGCTCAGGAATCAAGACCAATTGTTACTGGAGTACCTTTTTTACTAGTCGCTGCTGATGCTAGAGCAGCAGGTTTGGCAGACCAAGGTGTCGCTACTTCTGCCGACGTTTTCTCTCAACAATGGAACCCTGCCAAGTATGCATTTTCAGAAGATGCACAAGGCCTTTCTATTAGCTACACTCCTTATTTAACAGATCTTGCCAATGACATCTCATTAGGTCAGATTACGTATTACAACAAAATCAACGAAAAGAGTGCTTTTGCAGGAAGTTTCCGTTATTTCGGTTTTGGAGACATCGAATTAAGAACTACAGGAGATCCAACTGAGCCTACAAGAACAGTTTCTCCAAACGAATTTGCCTTAGACGGTTCGTATTCTCTTAAATTAAGTGAGAAATTCTCGATGGCAGTTGCTGGACGTTTTATTAGTTCAAACTTAAAAGTTGCTTCAGAAGAAGTTGATGCTACATCTGCAAGATCTTTTGCTGTCGATGTTGCTGCTTTTTATCAATCGGAAGAAATCGCTTACCAAGATTTCAATGGTAGATGGAGAGCTGGTGTTAACTTCCAGAACATGGGGCCAAAAATTAGTTACGACAATGATGATATTAGCACAAACTTCTTACCTGCTAATTTAAGATTAGGGGGAGGGTTTGATTTTATCTTTGACGACTACAATAAACTTACACTAAGCGCCGAACTTACTAAACTTTTAGTTCCAACTCCTCCAGGCATGCAAGCTGCTATCGATGGAAATGGCGATGGAGATTTTGACGATCCTGAAGACATTACACAGCAAGAAGCTACAGACGCTGCTTACAGAAACTACAATAAAATTGGCTGGTTTGAAGGAATGTTTAAATCTTTTGGAGATGCGCCAGGAGGTTTTAGTGAAGAACTAAAGGAAATCACGTATAGCCTTGGAGCCGAATATGTTTATCAAGATGCTTTTGCTTTCCGTTTAGGTTACTACCACGAAAGCCCAGAAAAAGGTGCTAAACAATTTTTCTCTTTAGGAGCAGGATTTAAATACAACATTATGAAAATTGATGTTTCGTACTTATTCTCAGCATCAAAAATAAAAAACCCTTTAGAAAATACACTTCGTTTCTCTTTAACGTTTAACTTTGGCGACAAATACGACACTTATTAAAGAGAAAAGATCAAAATAAAAACAACTTAATCCAAATTCCAGCATTTTAGGAATTTGGATTTTTTTTCCCTTAAAAACAAATGAAAGAGATCAATATAACAACTTCGTTTACAATATTTGATAATTTAAATGAACTTCCAACCGAAATTCAAGATTTAATGAATCAAGCGGTTGAAATCAGAAAAAAAGCTTATGCTCCCTATTCTAAGTTCAGAGTTGGCGCTGCTTTACTTTTAGATAACGGAAAAATTATTCTAGGTTCTAATCAAGAAAATGCCGCATACCCTTCTGGACTTTGCGCAGAAAGAACTGCAATTTTTTATGCTGGAAGCGCTTACCCAGAAGCAAAAATCTTAAAAATGGTAATTACAGCAGCTTCAGACAGCAATCAAACCACTGCCCCTATTCCACCATGTGGATCATGCCGACAATCAATAGCAGAATACGAGATAAAACAAGACACACCTATTGAAATCTATTTTATGGGTGAAATTGGTGAAATTTATAAATCATCATCCCTCAAAAATTTACTTCCATTGATGTTTGATAAAAAGTTCTTGTAAAAAAAAGCCAAAAAGTATCGTTTTAATTTTAGTTCTTAAATGTAATGTCTTATTTTTGCATCCCGACCTTTCGGGCGCAAATTTGTGGGAGGAAACTATTTTGCGTTACAGGCACAATAATCGATAACACAAACAACTTTAGCAAAAGAAAGAATTCAGATGAAAGAAGTTACAAAAGAGGTATATTTAAAGTGGTATGAAGACATGCTACTTTGGAGAAAGTTTGAAGACAAACTTGCAGCATTATACATTCAACAAAAAGTTAGAGGTTTTCTACACCTATATAATGGTCAAGAAGCTGTATTAGCTGGCGCACTGCACGCTATGGATTTGACCAAAGATAAAATGATTACTGCTTACAGAAACCACGTTCAGCCAATTGGTATGGGAGTTGATCCTAGAAACGTAATGGCAGAACTTTTAGGAAAAGCAACAGGAACTTCTAAAGGTATGGGAGGCTCTATGCACATTTTCTCTAAAGAACACGGTTTTTACGGTGGACACGGAATCGTAGGTGCTCAAATTCCTGTAGGAGCTGGTATTGCTTTTGCAGACAAATATTTCAACACTGGCGGTGTTACCATGACTTACTTTGGCGATGGTGCTGCTAGACAAGGTTCTCTTCATGAAGCTTTCAACATGGCTATGTTATGGAAACTTCCAGTTGTATTTATCGTTGAAAACAACGGTTACGCAATGGGAACTTCTGTAGAAAGAACTGCAAACCACACTGACATCTGGAAATTAGGTTTAGGTTACGAAATGCCTTGTGGACCTGTTGACGGAATGAACCCAGTAAAAGTTGCTGAAGCTATGCACGAAGCTATCGAAAGAGCGCGTCGCGGAGACGGACCAACTTTCCTTGAAATGAAAACGTACCGTTACAGAGGACACTCTATGTCTGATGCACAATTATACCGTTCTAAAGAAGAAGTTGAAGAGTACAAAAAAATCGACCCAATTACTCAGGTTTTAGACGTAATCTTGGATCAAAAATATGCTACTCAAGAAGAAATTGATGTAATTGACCAAAAAGTTAAAGACTTAGTTGAAGAGTGTGCGAAATTCGCTGAAGAATCTCCATACCCAGACTTACAACAATTATACGATGTAGTATACGCACAAGAAGACTATCCATTTACACCTCATAAATTATAAGAATTATGGCAATTAAAGTAACTATGCCTCGTTTGAGCGATACAATGACGGAAGGAACGGTAGCAACTTGGCTTAAAAAAGTAGGCGACAAAGTTAGCGAAGGAGATATCCTTGCTGAAATTGAAACAGACAAAGCAACAATGGAGTTCGAATCTTTTAACGAAGGAACTCTTTTACATATCGGAATTCAAGCGGGAGAAACTGCTCCTGTTGATTCATTATTAGCAATCATTGGTAAAGAAGGAGAAGATATTTCTGCTCTTTTAGCTGGCGGTGATGCTCCTGCTGCCGAAGCTCCAAAAGCGGATGCTCCTGCTGCTGAAGCAAAAACTGAAACTGCTGCTCCTGCAAAAGCGGCAGCTGAATTGCCTAAAGGAGTTGTTGTTGTAACAATGCCTCGTTTGAGCGATACCATGACTGAAGGTACAGTCGCTAGCTGGTTGAAAAAAGTTGGTGATGCTGTTGCTGAAGGCGATATCTTAGCAGAAATTGAAACAGACAAAGCTACTATGGAGTTTGAGTCTTTCAATGCTGGAACATTATTATACATCGGAATTCAAGAAGGAAATACTGCGCCTGTTGACAGCTTATTAGCTATCATTGGACCTGCAGGAACTGACATCTCTGGAATTGCTGAAAATTATACTGCCGGAGGCGCTGCCACTGCAAGTGCTCCTGCTGCTGAAGAAAAAACTGCACCTGCTGCTGAAAAAGCACCAGAAGCCGTTGCTGAAACTTCAAACGGAGGAAGAATTTTAGCTTCACCTTTAGCTAAAAAAATCGCTTCTGATAAAGGAATTCAATTAAGTCAAGTTAAAGGATCTGGAGAAAACGGACGTATCGTAAAAAGCGATATCGAAAACTTTACTCCATCTGCTCAAGCACAAACTTCTGCTGCGGCACCAGCTGCTAAACAAGAAGCATCTGCTCCTGCTGCACCAAAAGTATTCGTTCCTGCTGGAGAAGTTTACACAGAAGAGATCAAAAACTCTCAAATGCGTAAAATCATTGCAAAACGTCTTTCTGAATCTTTATTCACTGCACCTCACTACAACTTAGTGATCGAAGTAAGTATGGACGAAGCAATGCAAGCTAGAGCTACTATCAATAGCGTTCCAGATACAAAAGTATCTTTCAACGATATGGTAATCAAAGCTTGTGCTTTAGCATTGAAAAAACACCCAAAAATCAACTCTACTTGGAAAGAAGATGCTATCATCATCAACCACCACGTAAACATTGGTGTTGCTGTAGCTGTTGAAGACGGATTAGTAGTTCCTGTATTGAAATTTACAGATGCTATGAGTTTATCTCAAATTGGCGGTTCAGTAAGAGATCTTGCTGGAAGAGCTAAAAACAAAAAATTGGGACCACAAGAAATGGAAGGAAGTACTTTTACAGTATCTAACCTTGGTATGTTTGGTATTACTGAATTCAATTCAATTATCAACCAGCCAAACTCTGCAATCCTTTCTGTAGGTGCAATTGTTGAGAAACCAGTAGTTAAAAACGGTCAAATCGTAGTTGGAAACACAATGATGTTATCATTAGCTTGTGACCACAGAACTATTGACGGTGCAACTGGAGCTCAGTTCTTACAAACATTAAAACAATACATCGAAAGCCCAGTTACAATGTTGGCATAATCATTGTTAATTTTATAATTAAATCCCGTTTTGTTTATTCAAAACGGGATTTTTTGTTTAATTTTCATCCTCAAATTCAAAACCTCACAAAATGAAGAAACTAATTCTTGTCGCTTTATTTCTGACAGCAATTGCTTGCCAGAAAAAAGAGCAAACAGAAAAAACAGCTGCCGTTACAGACGAACACAGTTACTCTAAACCAGAACTTGCTGTAGCAAAACATCTTGACCTTGATATTAAAGTTGATTTTGACACTCAGACTATTTCAGGAAAAGCATCTTGGACAATTGACAACATCAGTAAAGGAAACGAAATTATTTTCGACGAAAACACTTTAAATATTACAAAAGTAACTTTAGGAGATGATGAAAAAGAAACCAAATTTGAGCTTGGAAAAGACACTGAATTTCATGGTAAACCACTTCATATCACAATTGAACCAAATACAACCAAAGTAAACATCTATTACAACACAACAAAAGATGCTGTTGCACTACAATGGTTAAAACCAGAACAAACAGCCGACAAAAAGAAACCATTTTTATTCTCTCAAGGAGAAAGCATTTGGTCTCGTACTTGGATTCCTTGTCAAGATTCTCCTGGAATTCGTTTTACTTACAATGCAAAAGTTACAGTTCCTAAAGATTTATTGGCGGTTATGAGTGCTGTAAATCCACAGAAGAAAAATGACACTGGAGTTTACACTTTTAAACAAGACAAAGCAATTCCGTCTTATTTAATGGCAATTGCCGTTGGAGATATCGAATTCCAAGCAATCAACAACAGAACTGGAGTTTATGCAGAACCATCTGTTCTAAAAAGCGCTGCTTATGAATTTGCCGAACTTGGAAAAATGGTAAATGCTGCAGAAAAATTATATGGACCTTACAGATGGGGACGCTACGATGTTTTGGTTTTGCCTCCAAGTTTCCCTTATGGAGGAATGGAGAATCCAAACCTGACTTTCTTAACTCCGGGAGTAATTGCTGGAGATCGTTCGCTTACGAGTTTGCTTGCACACGAATTAGGGCACAGTTGGAGTGGAAACTTGGTTACAAATGCTACATGGGATGATATTTGGTTAAACGAAGGATTTACTACTTACGTTGAGCACAGAATTGGAGAAGCAATTTTTGGCAAAAAAGAATTTGATATGCAAAACGTTATCACCAATAAAGAATTGGTTGATAATGTTGCTGAATACGGAGACACAAATCCAGACACAAGATTAAAAGTTAGTTTGACAGGAAGAAATCCTGACGACGGAATCAGCATGATTCCTTATGTAAAAGGATATGCTTTTTTAAGAGTTATTGAAAATGCCGTTGGACGCGATAAATTTGATCCGTTTATCAAGAATTATTTCGATTCTCATGCTTTCCAATCAATTACAACAGAAGATTTCGTTAAATATCTAAATGAAAATTTAATTAAAGGAGACAAAACTTTGGCTGACAAAATCAAATTAGACGATTGGATTTACAAACCAGGAATTCCTTCAAATATTGTTCCTGTAAGTTCAGCTGACTTTGATGCTATCGATGCTATCCAAAAAAGCTGGAGAGAAACTGGCGTTGCAGGTTTGAGTAAAAAAATCACAACTACTGCAGAAAAACAGCATTTTATTGACCATCTTCCTGCTGATATCACTGTAAAGGAAATGGAAGCAATTGATAAAGAATTCAACTTTACTAAGGGCGGTAATTTCATTATTAAACGCCAATGGTTTGTTCAAGCAATTCGTCATCAATACAAAGCTGCCGACCCTGCAATTGAACAATTTTTAATTGGAAGCAGCAGAACTGGCTCTATCATGATGCTTTATAAAGAAATGGCTAAAACTCCAGAAGGAAAAGTTTGGGCTAAGCAAGTATTTGATAAAGCTAAATCTGGTTATCACGCGACGACAATTCAAGATGCTGCAAGTGTTTTGAAATAGTTTTTTCAAGATTATAACTCTAAAAAGAGGCTGTTCTTAAAGAACAGCCTCTTTTTTTTACGCCTTATTTGTCATTTCGACGAAGGAGAAAATCTTCACAAGAAGCTCGACAAAGATTGGATTCTCATTACGGAGTTACTCGCGAAGATTTCTCTTTCGTTGAAATGACAAGATTGCGTTAATTGTTTGCAGAATTTCTAAGTGTGATCCTTTCTTCGTCAGGATGACAAACTATGCAAAAAACAATCATATAAAACGAGAGCCCTAGCCTCGATAGAAGTGGAAATCCTTTTGTGCCGGGGTTCGGCACAAAAGATTGGAACGGATAGCGGGAAATAGCTCCCAAAAAACAGAGGGGAAAATTATCCATCACATAGCGTACATTCTCCATGTTTTAAAATCTGTAATCGTTGCAATTTTGTAATGTCAAAAGACAACAACAAATAATAACAATTAAATTTCAAATAAAATGACACGATTAACAGCTTTAAACCCAGAAGAAGTAACAGGAAAAACTAAAGATTTATTCAATGCAGTTCAGGCAAAATTAGGCGTTGTTCCCAACATGATGAGAACAATGGGAAATTCTCCAGCAGTTCTTGAAGGATATTTAAATTTAAGCGGTGCTTTAAGTCACGGAAAATTAAGCGCAAAAACGGGAGAATTAATTGCTTTAGCAGTTTCAGAAAGCAATTCTTGCGACTACTGTTTAGCCGCGCACACTTTTATTGGAGAGAAATTAGTTAAAGCAGATCCAGCAGTTTTAAAAGCTGCTAGATTAGGAAAGTCTGACGATGCCAAAACAGAAGCCATTTTACAATTGGCCAAAACTCTTATTAGTAAAAATGGTTTAGTAAACGACGAGGATGTAAACAAAGCTAAAAACGCAGGAGTTGCAGATGCTGAAATTGCAGAAACTATCGGACATGTAGCTTTAAATGTACTAACCAACTACTTTAACAACGTAGCAAAAACAGAAATTGACTTTCCAACAGTATAATTAAAAAGTATACATTCACTATAACAAGAATCAATATGTAAAGATAGTTGTGAATTTATTTCATGACTATCTTTATACTTTCAAAAACCAAATAATATGAGTTCGCAACAAGTTTTTACTTTAACAAATCCGCAAAATGGCAATTTAGCTTTCAAGATACTTTCTTTTGATGACAACAGTCATTTTGATCATTTACAGCGAAACAATTATTACTCGCTAATTTGGGTCACCGGAGGAAAAGGCAAGGTAAAAGCCGATTTTGCCGAACATCATTTTGAAGAAAACTCACTTCTCGCCTTTTCACCTTATCAGCCATTTATGCTTTGTGTAAACGAACCAATCGAAGGAATTGCCATTCATTTTCATCCTGATTTTTATTGCATTCACATGCATCAAAAAGAAGTTTCTTGCAATGGCGTTTTGTTCAATAATATTTATCAACCTCCTTATGTAAAGGTTACTGAACAAGCATCACTAACTTTCAATATGGTTATCGACCAAATGAAAACTGAAATTCAAAATGCAGAATTAGCACAATATGAATTGCTTATTTCTTATTTGAAAATCTTTTTAATCACAGCTTCAAGGCTAAAAACCGAACAATTAGAAGAAATGAAATCGATTCCAGATTCGAAAGAACCTATTATTCTTCAAAATCTAAAAGATGCAATTGAACTAAATTTCAAAACCAAACATTCAGCAGGAAATTATGCCGAATTACTGAATATTTCCCCTAAAGCTTTGGCTAAATTATCTAAGAATTATTTCAATAAAACGTTGACTGATTTAATTTCAGAAAGAATTATTATTGAAGCTAAAAGAGAATTATATCTAACCAACAAAACGGTTAAAGAAATTGCATATGAGTTAGGCTACGATGACGAACATTATTTTAGTCGTTTCTTTAAAACTAATGCCGATGTTTCGCCACAAATTTATCGCGAAACAGTAGGTTTTGGAAAAATGGACGCTTAGTTTAAAGTCGCAGTTTTCAGTCTCAGCCTACTGATTACCGCAAACTGTTCTGAATTACTTATTTTTCGCTTCAATCCATTTTGACATGTACATCGTACTTTTAAACGCATGATACTGCAATAAATTCCCCATAAAATTATGAAGACGATGACTTTCTGAATCCTCTATAAGCGAATTTACCAGTGAAAGCAATTGACTAGAATAGTTGCTTTTTTGGTAGCATTTATTAATGATTTCGATTCCATTTTTTTGTGATTGCTTCCAAAGATTTTCATCTTGATAAAGTGCAATTGCTTTTCTAGCAAAATCAGTTGGATCATCTTCAATGAAACCATTCCAAGACAATTTTCTATGCATTGCTTCAGAGCCGATAGAAGTTGTTGCGCTTGGCGTTCCGCATTGCATTGCTTCTAAAAGTTTACCTTTCAAACCTGCTCCAAAACGTATTGGCGCTAAAACAACTCTAGATTTTTTCACAATTTCATTAGCATCTTCTGCTCTTCCCATGATATAAAAACCATTTTTAGGCTGATGCAATTGCAGTACTTTTTGCGAAGGATACGCTCCGTAAACTTCCAAAACAGCTTCTGGAAAATCTTTTTTTATAGAAGGCCAAATCGCTTCTTTTAAATATTGGACGGTGTTCCAATTCGGTTCATGAAGAAAATTTCCAATGAAAACAAAATGCTTTCTTTCTTCAAAAGAGGGCAATTTCAAAAGCTCTTCTTCCTTCATTTCATCAACCAAAAACGGAAGATAAAACAATAAGTCTTCATTAATCTTAAAAACATCTTTTAGAACATTCATTTCAAATTCAGAAATAATCAAAGATAAATCACATCTTAAAATACTGGCTATTTCGCGTTTTGCAACTTCCTCAGATAACAAATCTTGAATTTTAAAAGTTCTGTTTTCTTTAAACGCTTTTTGCCTTGCAGTTCTCAAACAATGCACATCTTCTGTATCTAAAATTCGGATCGCATTCGGACATTTTTCAATTACGCGCCATCCAAATTGTTCTTCGACCATAAAGCGATCAAATAAGACAACTTCTGGATTTAATTCGGCTACAAAATCATCAAAACTTGAAGAATTAAGTTCGATGCTTTTTTTTATTACTCCAAATTCAGACAAATCAACCATAAAATTGCTATCCTGAGCAGCGCTTGCAAATGTAATTTCAAATCCATTTTCTTTGAAAATAGAAATCAATTGCATCATTCTTCCGCCTGCCGCAGAAGACTTTGGCTCAGGCCAAACAAACCCAATAATTAAAAGTTTTTTTATCTGTTTCATTTTATTTGGTTTCATTTTACAAAATAATGCTTTTTTGCACATTTTTGCATCATATTTACTGACTTTCGGTTGTAAAAAAACACTAATTTTGCAAAACTAAATTCTTAGAAATTATGTTAGGATTAAAATTAGCTACAGACCCTCGATGGGTAAATATCGTCGAATCGAATATCGAAGAAATTTTAACTGATCACGCATGGTGCGAACAAAAAGCTGCTTCAAACGCTATTAGCATTGTGACGTATAATTCTGAAATCGAAGAATTAGTAACCGAAATGCTTGAAATTGCCAGAGAAGAATTGGAGCATTTTCAAATGGTTCATAATATCATAAAGGAACGCGGACTTACGCTAGGACGCGAACGAAAAGATCATTACGTAAATGAACTGTTTAAATTCATGAAAAAAGATGGTAGCCGTAGAGATGCACTTTGCGACCGATTATTGTTCTCTGCAATGATTGAAGCCAGAAGTTGCGAGCGTTTTAAAGTCCTTTCAGAAAATATTAAAGACGAAAAACTAGCTACATTCTACAGAGATTTAATGATTTCTGAAGCGGGACATTATACCACATTTTTAGGCTTTGCCAGAAAATACCAAGACAACATCGACATCGACAAAAGATGGAAAGAATGGATTGAATATGAAGGTTCTATTATTACCAATTATGGTAAAAGTGAAACCGTTCACGGATAAATTACGCTCTTTGTTTATTACTCTATTTCCATATTTAAACACCACTATTCGCTATGCAGAAAAGTAAATCCAGATCAATCGTTTTTAAAATTGCGAAGTATTTCGGAATAACTTTCGCGGTTATTATAGGATTATTATTTTTAATGCCTATCGTCTTTGAGGACCAAATTAAAGAGCAAATAAAAAAAACAGCCAATGAAAGATTAAGCGCAGAATTAAATTATTCTGATGTTTCTGTTTCATTTTTTCATCATTTTCCTTCTCTTACTTTAACTTTAGATAATTTAAGTTTGAATGGTTCTGCGCCATACAAAAACGAAAAATTCATCACTGCAAAAGAGGTTTCTTTTGGAATCAATGTGGCAAGTCTTATTTTTAGCAAATCGGTAAAAATTGACCAGATCTATTTATCTGATTCTTTTATAAACGTAAAAGTAAATCCAAACGGAGAAGCAAATTACAATATTTATAAATCGCAAGAACAAGCTTCACAATCAAAAGACAGTTCTGATACTGCTTTAAAGCTAGAACGAATTGAAATTTTGAACAGTAAAATTATTTACGACGACAAATCGACAAAAGTTCATTTTGATGCCTATGGCTTCAATTATTTAGGAAAAGGAGATTTAAATAAAGCCGTTTTTGATTTGTATTCGAAAGCCAAAATCGAAAAATTGAATATCGTTTACGAAGACGAACCGTATTTAATGAATAAAAAAATTGATGCTGATTTGATTACCAAAGTCAACATTAACTCGCTTTCTTTCTTTTTCCAACAGAATAACCTAAAAATCAATCAGCTCTTGGTCGACTTTAAAGGTAAATTTGATATTTTGAAAGATGGCTACAACATGGATTTTGTTATTAAATCTGATAACAGTAATTTATATGACGTTTTTACCGCCTTTCCTCCAAAATATATTACTTGGCTTTCTAAAACTGAATTAAAAGGAAATACGAATCTTTTATTGACTTTAAAAGGAAAATATATTGCGTCAGAAAACATTGCTCCAGATTTGGATTTGGATGTAAAAATAAACGACGGATTTGTCAATTACAACAAAAGCGCATTTCCTGTTTCAAACCTAAATTTAGACATCAAAACAACTGTTCCGTCTTTAAACCCTGATTTAGTTATTGTTGATGCTAAAAATCTCTCTCTAAATATTAATCAGGATTATTTAAAATCTAAGTTTTTGGTGAAAGGAATAAACACACCAGAAATCAACGCCGATTTTAAAGCTAAAATTGATCTTGAAAAACTAACCAAAGCACTTGGAATTCCTGATATTGAATTAAAAGGAGCTTTAGCTGGCGACGTAAAAGCAAATGGAGTATTTGACCAAAAGAACAAACGTTTTCCTGTTACAAACGGAACCCTTAATTTGGATAATGGATATTTAAAAACACCTTACTATCCAAATCCTATTACAAATATTACGATTAAATCTAAAATCGTAAACCAAAAAGGAACTTTTGAAGATTTAAAAGTAAGCTTAACACCAACTCAATTTACTTTTGAAGGAAAACCAGTTTTTGTACAAGCAGATTTAAGCAATTTTGACGATTTAAATTACGACATAAAAGCAAAAGGCGAATTGGATGTTAGCAGAATTTATAAAGTTTTCTCTCAAAAAGGACTTGATCTGGATGGTTTCGTAAAAGCTGATGTATCGCTAAAAGGAAAACAAAGCGATGCAGAAAAGGGAAATTACAGCAAATTAAATAATAGAGGAACACTTGAATTAAGAAACATCGGAATTGCTTCTGAATATCTTCCAAAGAAATTCATCATCAAAGAAGGTATTTTCAAAATTAATCAGGATAAAATGTCGTTCAATAATTTCTTGGCCGCTTATGGACAATCAGATTTTAAAATGAATGGTTATTTACAAAATGTTTTCAATTATGTAATGACCAATACAGGCGTTTTAAAAGGCTCTTTTAAAGTTTCTTCTCGATATATCAATGTTGATGAATTTATGTCAAGCGTAGACCCAAATACACCTGTAACGCAAAGCTCTGCTCCAAAAACAGAAGCAAAACAATCAGGCAATACACAAACTGGCGTAATTATTATTCCAAGCAATCTGAACTTACAGCTGATTGCAAATGCCCAAAAAGTAAATTTCGACAAATTAAACCTGCAAAATGCAACTGGAAATTTAACCATGAAGAATGGTAAATTAACAATGCAGAATACTGGCTTTAATTTAATTGGATGCAATGTTTCTATGAATGCCAATTATCAAGCTGTAACTCCGCAAAAAGCAAATTTTGATTATGCAATAAAAGCTACAGATTTTGATATTAAAAGAGCCTATAACGAAATTGAAGTTTTCAGGAAAATGGCAAGTGCAGCAGAGAAAGCGCAAGGAATTGTTTCTTTAGATTATCAATTAAAAGGCCGTTTAAACGCAAATATGGATCCTGTCTACCCTTCTCTTGTGGGCGGCGGAACACTTTCTGTAAAAGATGTAAAAGTAAGAGGTCTGAAAATGTTTAATGCCGTAAGCAAACAAACAAATACGGAATCTATAAAAAATCCAGATCTTTCAAAAGTTGATATTAAAACAACAGTTAAAAACAATATTATAACTGTGGAACGCTTTAAATTTAAGTTCGCAGGCTTTAGACCAAGAATAGAAGGGACATCAAGCTTAGATGGAAGACTGAACCTTAAAATGCGTTTAGGATTGCCTCCTTTCGGTATTTTCGGAATTCCGCTGACAGTTACAGGAACACAAGATAATCCAAAAGTAAAAGTGGGAAGAAAAACTGAAGATTTAGAGGAAACTAAGGATACTGAATAAGGATTTAAAAATTCTAATACAAAAATAAAAACCGAGGCATAAGCTTCGGTTTTTTTTATTTTAAACTCTATATATGATTTTAGAAACATATAAAATCCCTTTAGCCAACAACCACAATAAGGCTGCCACCCCTAGCAGTTTCCAAGCCCAAGCTTTACTTCTTTTCCAATCGGAGAAAAACGAAAATATTTCAAAATATTTAATGACTACATAAGCACTTGTTCCTATCAGCGAAAACCAAACAACTTCATTTAAATGATAACTGAAGCCGTACAAGAAAGTTAAACTTAAAAAAAGTACGGTTACAAATTGCAGATAGTAATAATTTCTGAAATCATATCTGTAGTTCATTTTCAAGGACAAAATTAAGAACGATATCGCCAACAAACTTATTAAAGCGGCAATAACATTATAAAAAAGAGAATTATCTTGAAAAATCAGCACTAAAACTACAACAACAGCAATTACAGTACATCCGCCAAGAGAATTTATACCTCTTTCTCTTCTATCATTTTTAAAGGGAAATAAAACTGGATATAAATACTTTTCTAAAGTACGCCAAAAAGGCAAAGCATAAATTGCTGCAATTCCTGATAATACAATTTCGTAGTTATAAAAAATGTCTTGCGGAACTCTGTACAGCACATACAAAAGCGCAAGCGTAAGACATAAAGCAGGGAGACAAATTGTTTTTACCGCTTCCCAAGAGTTTTCACCCCAAAAGTTATTTTCTATTTTAAAAATATACCGTTTAATTAAATATTCTCTCGTAAAAAGAGCTGTAGATTGACTCCACAACAAACACAGTCCTACATGAATCACAACTGTACGAAGTACAAATTCATTTATAGAAACTCCGTAATAGACACAGAAAGCGCTTGCAATCAGCAATTCGTAAGTCAATAAGATTGGTGAGAATAAAAACCTTAATAATGGTGCTAAATGCCTAATAACAAAATCAATTAACAGACTCCAATATCGCTTAAACAAAGCTAGAATAGCACAAATAGCAATAAATGCCGACAGATAAAACATCCAATTTGCCAGCGATTGCGCTTGTAACCAGAATTGAACTACAGAACCTTTTGGCGGAGCATACACTATTTTAGAATTAGCAAAAACTTCTAAAGCTAATCGATCTCGTACTTTATCATCAATTTTTGAAAATTCATTTTTGTGTTTCGTCCAGAATTGTTCTGTTTCAAAATCGTTCTTTTTAAGAACTTCAAATTCATACAAAACATTTTTCTGTTCTTCGCTTAACGAATTCAAATAACTGCTCACATTATTATCTGAAACAGCTTTTCCGTAAGCGCTAAAACAACACAACAGTATAAGTATTATTATTTTTTTCAACTTTTAATATTTAGGACAATGAAAATAAACGTAAAAGTAAATATAAGCTTTAAAGTCTTTATAAAAGTATAAAAAACAAAAAACCCGATCATTTCTGAACGGGTTTTTTATAAAAAGTAATCTATGATTATTATGCCTCGAATGGGATAATAGATACATAAGATTTGTTATCTCTTTTCTTTTGGAACTTAACAACTCCAGCAACTCTTGCGTGAAGAGTGTGATCTTTACTAATGTAAACGTTTTCACCTGGATTGTGTTTTGAACCTCTTTGTCTAACGATGATGTTTCCAGCAATAGCAGCTTGACCACCATAAATCTTAACGCCTAGACGTTTTGATTCTGATTCTCTACCATTCTTCGAACTACCGACACCTTTCTTGTGAGCCATGACGTATGAGTTTAAATATTGTTATTATTCTTTAGTAGCTTCTTTTTTTGCTTTTGGAGCTGCTTTTTTTGCTTTTGGAGCTTCTACTTCTTCAGTAGCTGCTTCTTCTGCTACAACTGCTTTTTTAGCCGCTGCTTTTTTAGTTCCTCCTGCTGCAGTAATACCTTCAATTACAATTTGTGTAAGATATTGTCTGTGACCATTTCTTTTTTTGTATCCTTTTCTTCTTTTCTTTTTGAAAACGATAACTTTATCACCTTTTAAGTGTTGTAACACTTTAGCTTCTACTGAAGCACCTTCTATAGCTGGGGCGCCTAAAGTTACATTTCCGTTGTCATCTAATAAAAGAACTTTGTCAAAAGAAACTTTTGAACCTTCTTCGTTAGCTAAACGGTGAACATAAACCTTTAAGTCTTTGCTTACTTTAAATTGTTGCCCTGCTATCTCTACGATTGCATACATACCAAATTGATTTATTGATTTTTAAGGTTGCAAATATACAACTAATAATTTACTGTGCAATCCCTAAAAGCAAAAATATTTTTACTTAAAAAAACCTTGTTTTTCAAGCAGTTCTACATCAAAAACAAAATTATTTTAAAGTAAAAGATTGTTAAAATCACATTAATTTAAAAACAAATCTGTAATACCTAATTAAAAAAAACTATTTTTGGTGTAACCAAAATCAACTCTTGTCTACCTACTACTGTTGATATTTTAAAATTATTAATCTTTATGAAAAAATCAATAATGATGTTAAGTGCTGCATTAATGCTTGGCGGAGTGGCTCATGCCCAAAAAGTGGCTTTCGAAGAATACGATTTAGACAATGGGCTGCATGTCATTTTACACAATGACCCTTCGGCTCCAGTTGTAATCACTTCGGTAATGTATCATGTTGGATCAAAAGACGAACGCCCAGACAGAACTGGTTTTGCACATTTTTTTGAACATCTATTATTTGAAGGAACCCAAAATATAAAACGTGGGGAATGGATGAAAATCGTCACTGCTAACGGAGGTGTAAACAACGCAAATACCTCTGATGACAGAACATATTATTATGAAGTTTTTCCATCTAACAGTTTAGAACTTGGTCTATGGATGGAATCTGAAAGACTGATGCATCCTATTATTAATAAAATTGGAGTTGACACGCAAAATGAAGTAGTAAAAGAAGAAAAAAGAATGCGTTACGACAATCAGCCATACGGAAATATTCTTCCCGAGGTTAAAAAGAATATGTTCAAAAATCATCCTTACAGATGGACCACTATTGGCTCTATGAAAGATTTGGATGCTGCAACTCTTGAAGAATTCCAAGCTTTCAACAAAAAATTCTATACTCCAAATAATGCCGTTTTAGTGGTTGCTGGAGATTTCGAAAAAACAAAAACAAAAGAATGGATTCAGAAATATTTTGGACCAATTCCGCGAGGCGAAGAAGTTAAAAAACAAACCTATACAGAAGATCCGATCACCCAAACGATTAAAGCTACTTACGAAGATCCAAACATCCAGATTCCGATGATTGTAGCTTCTTACAGAACGCCTTCAATGAAAACAAGAGATGCAAGGGTTTTAGATTTAATTTCATCGTATTTAAGTGATGGAAAAAGTTCTAAACTGTACAAGAAAATTGTAGACGACAAAAAAATGGCGTTGCAAATTGGTGCTGTAGGTTTTAGCCAAGAAGATTACGGAATGTATATTCTGTATGGTCTTCCAATGGCTCCATACACAACAGCCGATATTTTAAAAGAAATGGATGAGGAAATTGTAAAAATTCAAACCGATCTTATTTCTGAAAAAGATTACGAAAAATTACAAAACAAATTCGATAACAATTATGTAAATGCCAATTCGAGCGTAGAAGGAATTGCAGAAAATCTTGCTTCATATTATTTACTTTATGGCGATGTAAATCTGATTAATACCGAAATCGACATTTATCATTCTATAACAAGAGAAGAAATAAGAGAAGTTGCCAAGAAATATTTAAATCCGAACCAACGTTTGATTTTAGATTATGTTCCAACTGCCAAATCTCAAAACTAAGAATATCGAATCATGAAAAAAATATATCCTTTTTTAATCCTTATTTTCCTAACTGGAATTATGCAAGCACAAGATCGTCCACAACCCAAACCAGGAAATGCCCCAGTAGTCAACATCAAAAAACCACAGACCTTTGTTTTAGCAAACGAAATGAAGGTTTTGGTTGTTGAAAACCATAAATTGCCTAGAGTTAGTTTTACACTTACTTTAGACAACGCTCCTTTTACTGAAGGCAACAAAAAAGGCGTTGACGAATTAACTAGTAGCTTAATTGGAAACGGAACTAAAAAAACAACCAAAGAGGCTTTTAACGAAGAAATTGATTTTTATGGAGCTAATATCAATTTTACTTCTCAAGGCGCTTATGCAAGTTCATTATCAAAATATTCTGCACGTGTTTTAGAACTTCTGGCAGAAGGTGCTTTACAGCCAAATTTCACCCAAACTGAATTTGATAAAGAAAAAGCAAAACTTTTAGAAGGGCTTAAAGCTGACGAAAAAAGCGTTCCTGCTATTTCAAACCGAGTGGTCGATGTTTTAGCTTTCGGAAAAAATCATCCAACAGGAGAATATCTTTCTGAAGAAACTGTAAAAAATGTAACGCTTGCAGATGTTCAAAACAATTACAACACTTACTTTGTTCCAGAAAACGCTTATTTAGTTGTTATTGGAGATATCAAATTTAAAGAAGTAAAAGCTGCCGTTGAGAAATTATTCAGCGGATGGAAAAAGCAAGCAGCACCAAAAAACACTTACCCAAATCCGACGAATGTTTCAAACTTACAAATTGATTTTGTTGATGTTCCAAATGCGGTTCAATCTGAAATTTCATTAGTAAATACTGTAAATTTAAGAATGAGCGATCCAGATTTTTTCCCTGCAGTAATTGCAAATCAAATTCTTGGAGGCGATTTCAATAGTTACTTAAATATGAATTTACGCGAAGAACATGCTTGGACATATGGCGCAAATTCTAGCATTGGAAGCGGAAAATATGTTACCAAATTTAAAGCTTCATCAGCAGTTAGAAACACTGTAACAGATAGTGCTGTTGTTCAATTTGTAAAAGAAATAAAACGAATTAGAACAGAAAGAGTTGATCCAGAAGTTTTAAGAAATGTAAAAGCTGGATATATTGGAAGATTTGTAATGCAAGTTGAGAAACCGCAAGCTGTTGCACGTTACGCTTTGAACATTGAAACAGAAAAACTTCCTGCCGATTTCTACGAAAAATACATCCAAACAATCAATAATGTTACTGCAGACGATATTTATCGTGTTGCAAACAAATATTTCTTATTGGACAATATGCGTATTGTGATTGTCGGAAAAGGATCGGATGTAATTTCTGGTTTAGAAAAATTACAAATTCCGATTTATTATTTCGATAAATATGGAAATCCTGTTGAAAAACCTGCAACAAAAAAAGAAGCTCCTAAAGATATTAGTGCTAAAACAGTTTTTGAAAACTATATCAATGCAATTGGAGGAGAAAAAGCTGTTAGCGCAGTAAAAACTTTATACATGAACGGCTCAACAACTGTTCCTCAAGCTCCTACTCCATTAACTTTTACTTCTAAATTAGATTCTAAAGGAAAAATGATGGTTTCACTTTCAATGGGCACTATGAATTTAATGAAACAAGTTGTGAATGAAAAAGGCGCTTATGTAGAACAACAAGGAAAAAGAAAAAACCTTGAAGGCGAAGATTTAGCTGAAATGAAAGCAAATGCAGCGCCATTCGAAGAATTGCAACTTGCAAAAAGAACCGACCTAAAAGTAGAAGGAATTGAACCAATTAACGGAAGTGATACTTACGTAATTAAAGACGGTAAAACAAAGTATTATTATGACGTTAAATCTGGCTTAAAAACAGCCGAATCTAAAGTTCGTGAACAAGGCGGAAAATCAGTAGAACAAATCACCAATTTTAACGATTATAAAGAAGTAAAAGGCATTAAAGTCCCTTTTAATTTAGTTCAAAATGTTGGTTTTGAATTGGATATCAAAATGTCTGATATTAAGATCAACGAAGGAGTTTCTGAGAAAGATTTTTTATAGATAAGGTTCAAAGTTGCAAAGGCTCAAAGGAACAAAGGTTTTGTTTGAGTCTTTTTAAGAGCAAGACTCTTAAAAGCTTTGTCAAAGTTTAAAACTTTGACAAAGCTTTTTTTATTTCATCCTGTTTGTCAGGCTGAGCGAAGTCGAGGCCTCATTCCAATTGATACGCCCTTCGACTCCGCTAAGGGAGACAAACCCAGCAAATTATGTTTTACATTTCAAAAACTATTTTTTCGCTGACAAATAGACTCCAATCAAAATAATAAACGCTCCTACAGACTGAATTGGTGTCAACATTTCGTTATCTAATAATCCCCAAAAGAAGGCCACTATCGGAATCAAATATGTTACCGATGTTGCAAATACAGGGGACGACATCTGAATTAATTTAAAGAAAAGAATATTGGCGATTCCAGTTCCTAAAACACCTAAAATTACCACAAAAAGTATAGAATGCTGCGTTTCTGCAAAATGTATTTTCTGGCTAATATCGGTTGTACTTAAAATGATTAATGCCGGTAAAAGCAAAACTGCAAAATTTCCTGTTGTAATACTTACAGAATTTAAATCGTGTAAATATTTTTTAATTAAATTGACATTGATCGCATAACTAAGCGTCGCAATTACAACCAATAGCACATACAAATAATTTTGAGTTCCGCTAGAAGAATCTCCGCTTAAAACCAAAAGCAAACAACCAGCGAGCCCTACGAAAACACCTAAAACCTGTCTTTTTTGAAACTGAATCCCAAATGCTATAATTCCTAAAATTAAAGTATTTAAAGGCGTAAGCGAATTCAAAATCGCTACAATAGAACTATTTACTTGGGTTTCGGCAATAGCAAAAAGGTAAGCTGGCATAAAAGTTCCGAACAGTGAAGTTATCGCAACATATTTCCACTGGCGGCGCGAAATCTTTTTTAAGCTATTAAAACCTACAATCAACAGAAACAGCGCGGCAAAAATAATTCGGAATGAACCGACTTGAATTGCCGTTAGCCCAATCAATCCCTTTTTTATCAGAATAAAAGAACTTCCCCAAATAAGAGAGAGAATAGTTAAGTAAACCCACTTTAACTGTTTTGTTTCCATAAATTGTATTTTCCTGCAAATTTGTAATTATTTTACGAACTAAGCATTCTCTTTTTATTAATTTTGCAAGAATCTAATTCGCAATTTTTAAATTTATATATAATGAAAATTTCAAAAATCTTAATCGCCGCAACAATCGCTGGTTTAGTATTTGTTGGCTGTAAAAAAGCAGAAGACAAAAGTCTTGAAGTTGTAAATGCAGAAAAAAGTGCTCCAAAAGAACACAAACCAATCGCTGCTGAAAATCTTCAAACTGCAAGTTTCACAATTGACGGAATGACTTGCGCTGTTGGATGCGCTAAAACAATTGAAGAGGAATTAGCAAATCTTGACGGAGTTGAAAAAGCAACTGTTGATTTTGACAAAAAAACTGCAACTGTAAGTTTTGATAAAACAATCCAAAACTCAGAATCTTTGACAAAAGTGGTTCAAGAAACTGGAGACGGAAAAACATATAAAGTTTCGAATTTTAAGTCTTAAATTCGAAATACAAAAAACAAAAAAAGCACTCAATTGAGTGCTTTTTTTATTTCCATTTCAATGTTTCCATCAAACGCTGCATATCATTCTTAACATAACTCGTCGCAGGCATAATCGAATCAAAGTTTGGTTTTGCATAAAAATATACCGAACCAATTAAAAAGTGTTTTGTACTGTCGGTAACGTAGAACTGCGAATTTGTCGCTGCGTTTCCGTCAACTTGATAAAACATTCCGTATACCTTTTTCTCTGGATTTAAATACGGTTGTTCTAAAATATCATCAGCTTTAATAACATGCTCATAAGTCAGTTTTTGAGCATCGCGCAGTAACTTATCAATGTTGCCATTTACAGGTTTGTAGGTCAAATAAATAGTTGCTTTCATCTTTGGATAGGTGATTGCAAAACCGCATTCTTTTTCTCCTTTAATAATTGCGTCTTCATTCATCTGAAAAGCAAACGGGCAATTGTTTTCAAAATTCACATATTTTGCTTCAGGATAATCCAGTCGCAGATAACTCGCAGGTTTTGGCAAAACATCATTTTTACAGCTTATAACCGTTAGAGCAAGCAAAATTGCTGTTATTGAAAGTATTCTATTAAACATTTTAATTTATGGTTACTTTTATTTGTTTTACACGCTTTTTATCGACTGTTTCTACTGTGAAAATACAGTTTTTAAAAGGTACTTTTTGATCTTTTTTCGGAAAATTACCTAAAATTTCCAGAATAAATCCCGCTAATGTTTCGGCTTCTCCTTTATGAGCTTCAAAAACATCTTCGTCAACATCTACAATTCTATAGAAATCTTTCAGGTTTATTTTTCCTTCAAAAAGAAAATTATTCTCATCTATTTGTGAGAAGTTCAGGTTTTCATCGTCAAACTCATCACTAATATCTCCAACAATCTCTTCAATAACGTCTTCTAACGAAACCAATCCAGATGTTCCTCCATATTCATCGACCACAATTGCCAAATGGCTTTTTAAGCTCTGAAAATCCTTCAAAAGGTTATCTAATTTTTTATTCTCAGGAACAAAAAAAGCTTCTCTGATTAAAGAAGTCCAGTCAAACTCTTCTTTATCAATGTGAGGCAATAAATCTTTCACAAATAGCACTCCTTCAATCTGATCAATATTATCACGATAAATAGGGATTCTTGAAAAACCTGTTTCTATTATTTTGGGATAAATCTCTGAGAAAGTTTCTGATATTTCCAATGCAAAAATATCTATTCTCGGACTCATTACTTGCTTCGTATCTGTATTTCCAAAAGAAACAATTCCTTCTAAAATCTTTTGTTCTTCTGTCGAAGTTCCTTCAGAATCTGTTAATTCTAAAGCCTGAGAAAGCTGATTAATGGAAAAATTATTCTTTTGCTTGCCTAATTTATTCTGTAAATATATTGTAAATGCGCGCATTGGCAAACTTACTGGAGAAAGCACTTTATCTAAAAATGCCAGCGGATAAGCGACGCCTTTAGCAAAACGAATGCTGTTTCTGCTTGCGTAAACTTTAGGAAGAACTTCACCAAACAATAAAATTAAAAAAGTTACCAAAATAACTTCTAGAGTAAATTTAAAAGCTGGCGAACTTACATTGGCAAAAATATTCTGCCCCATGTAAGCAAATAAAATGACTACGCCAATGTTGAAAAAATTATTAGCAACCAACAAAGTTGCTAAAAGCTTTTTAGGCTTGTCTAATAAGTTCGAAATAATTTTACCTTTTGCAGGATTATCGTTTAAAGAATCATCGATATCTTGCTGTGATAAAGAAAAAAGGGCTACTTCGGCACCAGAAACGATTGCCGAAAGAAATAATAAAATAAAAATTCCGACGAAACCAATAATTAAATTAGCGTCAAGATTTGTAGAAAAAAGTAAACTGGGCTCTGGGTCCAAATTGTATAAAATTAGTTAAACATCACTTAAAAGGGCAGATCATTAATTGGGAGCCCTTCAGGAGCGTCAAAGTTAGTATTTTTTGGCGACTCTGTATCTTGGTTTTGTTTTGTATATGCAGTTTCTTTTTTGGTTGTCAGGAAAGTAAACTCAGTAACCTGAATTTCTGTAGTATATTTAGTGGTTCCATCTTCTGTTTGCCATTGACGAGATTTTATTCTTCCCTCAACATAAATCTTATCTCCTTTAGAAAGATATTTTTCGCAAATCTCTGCGGCTTTATTACGCACAACCAAATTATGCCATTCTGTAGAAGTAATCTTTTCATTGGTCGTTTTATTGATATACACCTCATTGGTAGCCAATTGAAAACGTCCGATGCAGTTTCCTCCATCAAAATAATGCATCTTTACATCATCGCCTAAATGGCCAATAAGCATCACTTTATTTAATGTTCCGTTCATAGTTTTTGGTGGTATTTCTCCCAAAGATACATTTTTTTAGCAATTTATTTCTTGCTTTTCTATAAAATTATATATCACAATAGGAAAAGGAAAAGTTTTTAATTTTTGAGAATCTATTCCGTTTTCGATTTTATCTTGTACTCTGATTTTCCAGAATTGTATGTGCAGATGCTGATGCGAAAGTTTATGAATTACGGTCGATTCACTGTAATCTTCTATACTTATAATAGTATAATCTGAAAAAATTTCGTTCTTGGCTTTTTTAGAAACCATATCAAAATCAGCAATAGCTTCTGTTTCCAACAACGGAAACTCATATAAATTATGCCAGATTCCTTTTGCAGTTCTTTTTTGAATTAATGTATTTCCTAAGACATCTTCTAATATCAAATAATTAAAGTAACGATTGGTCACTTTTACTTTTTTCGATTTCACGGGAAGCTTGTTAACTTTTCCTTTTTGCAATGCAGCGCAACTTTCATTAAAAACGCAAACAGAACAATCAGGACTTTTAGGAACACATTGCAGCGCGCCAAACTCCATTATGGCCTGATTAAAAATTGCAGGATTATCTTTTGGCATTAATTCTTGTGCTAAAGCAGCAAACTCTTTTTTAGTTGCTGGAAGCGCAATATCAGATTCTACATCAAAATAGCGAGATAATACTCTAAATACGTTTCCATCTACAACAGGAACAGATTCATTATACGAAAAAGAAGCTATTGCAGCAGCTGTATATTCGCCAACACCTTTAAGTTTTAAAAGTTCTTTATAAGAATCAGGAAAAACTCCATTTAGATCATTACTTATATATTGAGCAGTTTTATGAAGATTTCGAGCACGAGAATAATACCCTAAGCCTTGCCAAAGTTTCAAAACCTTCTCTTCTGGCGCATCTGCTAAATCTTTTACGGTAGGAAATTCCTTGGTAAATGAGAAAAAGTAAGGCATTCCTTGCGCAACTCTCGTTTGCTGAAGCATAATTTCTGAGAGCCAAATTTGGTACGGATCGACCGTTTTTCGCCACGGTAAATCACGCTTGTTCTGTAAATACCATTTTATCAATATGTTATAAAAATCCATTGCAAAATACTTAGATTGCAAAAGTAAATGTTTATGTAATTAAAATTTAACGAATTAGCTTGATTAATTATTTTTTTAATTCCTATATTTGCAAACTCAAAAAAATAGTACACCATTTATAAAATAAAATAGGAAAGAAAATGACGAAAGCAGATATCGTAGCGAAGATTTCAGAGAAACTAGGTCTTGAAAAAGGAGACGTTCAAGCAACAGTAGAAACTTTTATGGAAGAAGTGAAGACTTCTTTAGAAACTGGAGACAATGTATACCTTAGAGGTTTCGGTAGTTTTATCGTTAAAACTAGAGCTGAAAAAACTGGAAGAAACATTTCTAAAAACACTACTATTAAAATTCCAGCACACAACATTCCTGCGTTTAAACCTGCAAAAGTTTTTGTAGAAGGGGTTAAAACAAACAACGAAGCAAAATAATATTAATTAACATAAAATCTGACACAATATGCCAAGTGGTAAAAAAAGAAAGAGACATAAGGTAGCGACTCACAAACGTAAAAAAAGAGCGAGAGCTAACCGCCACAAAAAGAAAAAGTAGTTTTAAACTACTTTTTTCTTTTTAAACGTTCATTGAAATTGGAGTTTGACAATCTCAGTCACAGATTACAGTTTGCAGCCTAAAACTGCTTACTGCCACTGAAAACTGATAACTAACTCCACCGGGTTAATACCTGTTAAAAATATTGTTTAATCCATCCTTGTAGAAGTTGATGGTTTTTGGTTCTTGGTTTTTGGTTTCTTTACCAACAACTATCAACAAACAACCGACAACCAATTCACGGATAAAAATTTACAGTGTGAATAAAGAATTAATCATTAGATCTAGTTCTGATGCAGTAGATTTTGCCTTATTAAAAGATGGAAAACTAATTGAATTACACAAAGAAGAAGAAAAAAGCAACTTTCAGGTTGGCGATATTTTTATTGCCAAAATTAGAAAACCAGTTGCCGGACTTAATGCTGCTTTTGTAAATGTAGGCTTTGAAAAAGATGCCTTTTTACATTATCATGATTTGGGTCCAAATCTAGCTTCTCAGCTGAAATTCATAAAACTTGTAAGCGCAGGTAAATTAAAAGATTTCTCCCTAAAAACCTTTCAGTTTGAAAAAGAGATTGACAAAGATGGCATCATTACTGATATTTTAAGTGCCAATCAATCTGTCTTAGTTCAAGTAGTTAAAGAACCTATATCGACCAAGGGTCCAAGAATAAGTGCTGAGCTTTCTCTTGCCGGAAGATTTATCGTTCTAGTTCCTTTTTCTGATCGTGTTTCTATTTCTCAAAAAATAGAAGACAAAAAAGAAAAGGATCGTCTAAAAAAACTTGTTCTATCGATCAAACCTAAAGGATTTGGTGTTATTGTTCGCACAGTAGCCGAAGGCAAAAACGTAGCCGAATTAGAAAAAGATTTGCAGAACCTGCTTGGCAGATGGTCTGCAATGTGTAAAAAATTACCAACTGCTCATCATCCATCAAAAGTATTAGGAGAGCTAAATAGAGCTTCTTCAATATTAAGAGATGTATTCAATGATACCTTTAGTGGTATTCAAATAGATGATGAAGAGTTGTACCATCAAACGAAGGAATATCTGCAAGAAATTGCTCCTTCAAAACAATCGATTGTCAAGTTTTATCAATCAAATGACACTCCGATTTTTGAGAAATACAATATAGAGAGACAAATCAAAACTTCATTTGGCCGAACTGTTTCCATGAGTAAAGGTGCTTATCTTATCATAGAACATACCGAAGCTCTTCACGTTATAGACGTAAACAGCGGAAACCGTTCTAATAAAGCGACCAACCAAGAAGACACAGCCATGGAAGTAAATATGATTGCCGCTGCTGAAATCGCAAGACAACTACGTTTGCGTGATATGGGCGGAATTATCGTAGTTGATTTTATCGATATGTCTAATCCAGAAAACAGGAAAGTTTTGTTCGACTTCTTGCGAGAAGAAATGAGCGACGATAAAGCAAAACATAAAATATTACCGCCGAGTAAATTTGGTTTGGTCCAGATTACAAGACAGCGCGTAAGACCAGAAGTAAATATCAAAACCAGAGAGGAAGATCCTAACAAACATAATGGTGAAATTGAAGCTCCAATTTTAATCATTGATAAGATCACCGCTGATTTAGAAAGACTTTTAAAAACCCACAATAAAGTTGTGCTTAATACACACCCGTTTGTGGCTGCATACCTCAGCAAAGGTTTTCCATCATTACGTTCAAAATGGTTTTTTGAACATAAGAAATGGGTGAAAATCATACCTCGTGACGCTTACACGTACTTAGAATACCATTTCTATGACAAAAAAGGAAATGTTATTACAGAATAAAAAACAAAACCGCCTTTCGAAAGATTGGCGGTTTTTTTGTGCCTTTTCGCAAAATATTTTTATGTCTTATAATGGCACAAAAAAAACTTCTTACAACCATATCTTTCTTGACTGTGCAGTATGTTTGCTAAATTTCAATCGAATTTTATGACAATCACCACAAGTCTTTTTTCGCTATTTAAAACAAAAAAAATCAATCGCTTATTGACTATCTTTTTTTTGCTTTCTTTAAAACTATCTGCTCAAAATGATACTATTTTTTTTAATTCAGCTTGGAAAACAACTGTTAAAGACTCAGCTGTTTATTACAGACTAAAGCCAGTTAAAATAAAAACAAAAAAAGCTATTGGACGAAAAATACAATATGTAGATTCTCTTTATGTTATTAAAGATTACTACGTAAAAAATAATACTTTACAATTCGAAGGCTACACAAAAGATACAGAAGGAAACAATAATGTCGGAAAAGCCAAATGGTACAAAGAAGATGGAACCGTTCTTTACTCAAGAGATTTCAGCAAACCAGCTCCCGGCACATTTAGAGTTCCTAGTCCGCCAATCACTTATATAAATTATAGCATTGTTGATAAAAGTCTTTTAACTGCAGGCTATGAATTTTGTTTGGACTGTCAAACTCCTAAAAAATTATTTTTAGGTCTTGGATACGGCGTTACCAATAGTTATAATGGGCAATATTATGGTCTGCCCGATCTTCATCTATCTTATAATGTCTCTATTTTGTTTGCAAAAATTGGAACAACTCATAAAAATAGTTATCTATTAGGCGGATTAACATTAATGAATTTCATAGATTTAGGATTTGGATATTCATTACCGTACACCCCAGACAAAGCTCCAGCATTTGAAGGATTTACAATGAGTCTTAATTTAAGATTTACAAGAAACAGAAAAGTTTACAGCCAATTTATAGGATATTAAACAATTTAAAAATGAAAACCTTCGTTACTATAATCTTCTTAATGTTACTTAATCCATTATCGGCTCAAAATGACACAATCTTTTTTGACAAAAACTGGAAAACAAGTAGTAAGGAAGCAGCTTTTTATTACCGAGTTAAACCTCTAAAAGTGAAAACAAAAGACGCTGTAGGTTATAAAATCAAAAACATCGACTCCCTTTTTGCAATTAAGGATTATTACATAAACAACAATCAGTTACAATTTAAAGGTTATTCAAGTGATTATAAAGCCGAACAATTATTTGGTAAAGCTGAGTGGTTTAACAAAGATGGAAAAATGATTGACGCCAACAATTTTAATTACAAGAAAAATACCAATAATTCAAAATTTAAAATTCCAGAATGGCCAATTCTATATTTGAATTATTCAATTGCTAACAAAAGTCTTTTTACGGGTGGTCTTGAATTTTGCCTGACTCGAAGCAAAAACAAACTCTTTTTGGGCGCGGGATATGGAATTACCAATAGCTATGATGGTAACTATTATGGTCTTCCAGATGTACATTTGTCATATAATACAGAATATCTTCTGTTTATAAAAGCAGGCAGCTCCTCTAAGAATGCTTATGCAGTAGGCGGTTTAACCGTATTTAATATGATAGATTTAGGCTTAGGATATTCGTTTCCATACAATAAAGAAAAGATTCCAACTTATGAAGGATTTACAGTTTCAATCTCGTTTCGATTTACTAAAAATAAAGATGTTTATACAAAACTCAATATCATACAATAAACTTTAATCCCTCACAATTTCGATTTTTCTTCTAATTTCATTTCCGCTAGCATCTACAACTGTTATGTAATGTGTTCCTGTTGTGGGAGTAATTGGCAATTCATGAAATGTTTTAGTTGTTGCTTTATAAACATCATCTACATACCAAAACAATTCTTTATCTCTTTCAGAATAAGCTACTTTTAAAATTACGGGCTGTACGTTGCTATTGAAATCTTTTGTTAAGTAAATTTTGCTATTTGCCTTTGGATAAATAAAATCCATTGTCATGGTTTGTGTTCCTTCACAACCTTCTTTAAATGGCGGCAGCGGCAAATATTCTATATGTTGACTTTTGTAATACCAAGCCATAACAGGAGGCAGAACAAACCAATTTTTAGTCACAATATTTTCAATGCTTTCGCAACTGCTGTTTACTTGAAATTGTTCTGTTTTGTCTAAATGAATTGTTCTATGATACGGACAAACTTTAGTTGATTTTCCCTTTTTAGTAACCCATTGTTTGATTTTGGGGCAATTATCTTTTGCCAAATAACCGCTTAAACGGCAAACCTCAACTTCTTCTAAATCCTTATAAGGCGTATCAAACCATCTTTGTCTTGGCAGTAAATTAAAAACATCAAATAAAATTGGCGCAGCACTGGTAACTCCGGTTAAAGTTGGTCTCCCCTCGCCTGTCGCATTTCCTACCCAAATTCCAACCACATATCTCGAATTTGTTCCAATTGCCCATGCATCTCTATTTCCAAAACTTGTTCCTGTTTTCCAAGCAATTTTAAGCGAACTATCATAAAATTTCCAAGCTTCGTCTCCTTCAGGCCTGTTGACTTCCTCCATTGCGTTGTATGTTAGCCAAATTGATCCAGCGCCTAGAATATTCTTTTGATCTGTTTCTGAGCCAAAATCGGGCTTAAAATCGTTTTTATAATTTAATTCTGTGAACTCATTCGTCCTATATTTTGCTTGATGTTTTGTAAAGTAATTTAATGTAGAAGAAAGATTAGCGTATGTCCTGCATAAATCCCACAAATTACTTTCGGCTCCTCCCAAAATAAGCGACAAACCATAATGATCTGGTGTTTTGTTGATATTCTTCAATTTGAACTTTTGAAGCTCTTCGTAAAACTTATTTACCGTAAATTCTTGAAGCATTAAAACTGCAGGAATATTGAGTGAACGAGACAATGCACGATGTGCCGGAACAGCTCCGTCAAATGTCAAATTGAAATTTTGAGGTGTATATCCAGAAATTTGCGTTGGAATATCGGCCACTAAAGTATTCGGCAATAACTCACCGTCATCTAACATCGCTCCATACAAAAGAGGTTTTAAAATACTTCCTGTACTTCTTGGCGCATCAATAATATCAACATCTTTTTGATGATCCGCATCTGCTGGAGAGTTTCCAACATAACTCATTACGTTTCTGCTCTGAACATCAATTACCAAAATTGCCAGATTATGCACTTCATTCTGTTTATATTGATTGTAATAGTATCGTGCAATTTGATTGACACGATTTTGCAAAGCATAATCAATAGTAGTTTTTACTCTTGTTCCTTCTTCATTTTTTGCGACTCTCTGCAGTAAATGAGATGCAATTTGAGGCAGATCATACGGTTTTTGAGGCAAAGGTTCTTCTATAGAAAGTTCATACGTCTGCTTGTCGATAATGCCTTCCTGATGTAGTTTTAATAAAAGACGATTTCTCTTGTTTAATAATTTTATCTGATTTTTTCCAGGATAAATCAAACTTGGTGCATTTGGCAAAACTGCTAAAACTGCATTTTCTGCCCAAGATAATTGATTGGATTGTACTCCAAAATAACGCCACGAAGCCATTTCTAATCCAACTACATTTCCTCCAAATGGTGCATGTGCTGCATACAATTCGAGAATTTCATTTTTAGAATAGCCTAATTCTAGTCTCGTCGCGAGAATAATTTCAATTAGTTTTTCAAAATAGGTTCTGTTTTTTCCTTTTCGGGAAAGTCTGATTACTTGTTGCGTCAGTGTGCTTCCGCCTCTAACCACTTTTCCTGCTTTTCTGTTTTGTTTAAAAGCATTGATCATAGCACCGGGATTAAAACCTGGATGCTTGTAGAAATATTCGTCCTCAAAATAAACAATGCATTTCTTGAATTTGTCGGGAACACTATCTTGCGCAGGAAAACGCCATTGTCCGTCTCTGGCAATTTTAGCGCCTAGAAGTTCTCCTTCTTTACTTTCTATTACGGTTGAATACGGCTCTTTGAATAAAGTTCGAGGTATCGAAAAATAGTAAATCAGCAAGAGCAGAAATGCAATTGCTGATTTTATTTTATTTCTTTTAATCCAGTTTAAAATGCGCTGAAAAAACGCTATGAGTTTATTTTTCAATACTTATTCATTTTAACCGCAAAGGCGCTAAGTAATACGCTAAGTTCGCAAAGTTTTTTTAGCCACAGATTACACAGATTAAATGGATTTTCAAAAATCTGTGATAATCTATTTAATCTGTGGCAAATAAATTTTATTTCACAACCTCAACCCAGAATCCTTTTGTTCTAGCTAAGAATGTATTATCGTACATCGCTTCACATTGTAAGCCAGGTAAATAATAATTTCCTAAATACGATGCGTTTAATAGGATTCTGAAAACTTTAGTTTCTCTGGCTTTCATTCCGAAATAGAAATTTGTTCTATCGTCTCGAATATCAATATAATCGGCGATATTGTTTATTGCGTCTCCATAATCTGTGAAACGAGTATTTACAATTTCGAATCCTGAAGGCAGAATTTGTGATAATGCCACGTTTTGAACACTTTCTCCTCTTTGATTTTTAATCGTAACCTCTGCAACAAATTCAGTTCCTTGATTGATTTTTGAAACATTGATTACACTTCCTTTTCTATTTTTGAAAACTATAGAAGCCGTAACATCACTTTGAACCGCATTTTCTTGTCCGATTGGCAATATTCCTGTGTTTAATACACGAACATATACCGTATTAGCTTTATTGTTTTTTAATGTAATACTGTTTGTACCAGAAGCAGCAGACAAACTACGATCCGCAACCGATTTACCTGTATTTATTGTCTCACCTTTTCCGTTTTTACTGAATTGGATATTGATTCCTTTTGGACCATTACTCACTGCAAATTTCGACATTGCATATAGACAGTAAGCTGTGGTTTGCGTACTCATCCATTGATTCGCTGACATTTCTTTAGCCAATTTCGTTGCTGTTACAAACGCCTTTTGTTTTTGATCCAATAAAAGCATCGTTTCCAAAGCCATTGCTCTATTTCTTTCGCTCGAACCGTAATAGTAATAACTGTAGCTATCTGAACTTCCATCAATGCTGGTTTTCAAGAATAAACTTTGTCCCGCCGATTTTTGACCTGCTAAAACATAAGCCGCTGCCAAACGAAGCATACTTTCGTTCGAGATACCTTTTGTTTCTCTCAATCTGTTCATTGCTGATAAATCGGCATTTCCAGCTAAAGCCAAAGTATACAAACGATATGCCTGAGCTAAATCATTTCCATATTTTGGTTCAAATCGCCATTGTTTCGCTTCTTTCTGCTGATAACCTAACCATTTCGATTTGAAATTAATTGGCAACACATATCCTTTTTTCTCTGCTTCAATTAAGAAATGTCCAGCGTATGAAGTTCCCCAATCGTCTGCAATTGCATTTCCTTGCCAGTAAGGCATTCCACCATTTGATAACTGAAAATTACCCAATCTCTGAATTCCAGCCGCAATATTTTTTTGAATTAAATCTTTACGTTTTGCATCAATATCAGCTACATCGCCCAAATACAATTGTGGGAAAACAGATGAAGTTGTCTGTTCTACACAACCATGCGGGTACTGAATCAAAAATTGCAATCTTCCATTCAAATTCATTGACGGCATAGATGAAACTTCTAACCTTGCTTTATTACTTCCAGCAATTCCAAATGTTTTCCATGAAAGTGTTTTAGTGCTATTTGGCGTTAAAACAACATCTGTAAAAGTACTTGTAACGGGATTCGGATTTGTCATATCAATCTCAACATCATAAACCGATTTCTCACTTCCCGATGTTGCAATTACCTGAACTTTTGCAATTCCAGTAGCAGATCCGACAACCAAATTAAAGTAAGCCATTTTTTCATCTGGCTGTGCAAAATTCAAACTTTGAACCGCACTTCCCATTACTTTTAATCCATTGATTGTTTTTACCTGAATTGAAACATTTTTGATCTTGTTTTCAGTTGCAAAAACCGTTACAGGCAACGTTACTTTTTCAGAAGGTGAAATTTTTCTTGGCAACGAAGCCAACACCATCAACGGACTCTTAACTTGTGTTGCTTTTTCTACACTTCCGTAAGCGCTTGTTTTTGCATCGCCTGCCACAACCATTGTTCTAACAGAACCAATGTATTTAGGCAGTTTTAATTGATGCGATTTTGTTTCTCCTTTTTCTAATTTGAATGGTCCGTAATATAATACAACAGGTTTAAAACGGTTAGCTTTTTTAGCTTTTCCTCCACCTAAATCCTGATCTCCACCAATACTGAAAATCTGGCTTATTTTTCCGCCATAAGCGCCAATTACATCATCGTAAATGTCCCAAGTTTTTACACCTAAAGCTTCACGAACATAGAAACTATCCCATGCATTTGGTGTTTTAAAGCGAGTTAAATCCAAAAGCCCTTCATCTACAACTGCGATTGTATACGTCATTTCTTTGCCTGATTTCTCACCTACTTTTACTGTAAATGGCTGTTCTGGCCTTAAAACATCTGGCATATTAATCGTTGGTGCCAAAATGGTATTTTTATCTACAACTTCAACAGGAACAATCCCATACATACGAATTGGCGAATCGTTTTTGGTTGAAGCGTGTGGCTGCAATAATGTAATATTAAAATATACGTTTGGTGCCATTGCTCCTGTAATTGGAACCTCAACTTTAGTTTCTCCTTTTTTAGTCTCAGCCCAAATAGTCTGCACTACTCTTGATCCGTTTTCTATTGAAATTAAAGCGCGTCCACCTTCACTTGAAGGGAAAGAAATCTGAGCTTTCTCTCCCACTGCATAATTTTTCTTATCGGTAGAAAAAACTAACATATTAGCAGTTGAAGCGTCTCTATTACGTGTTTTTCCAGACCAGATTGGCCAGTCAATATTTACTGTCAATGAAGCCGCATGACCATCTTGCTGATCGGCAACACGAATTAAATAACGTCCCCATTCTTCGTCTGTCAAGGCAAATTGAAAACTTCCTTTTCCGCTTGAATCGGTATTGATTACAAAAGTTTTGTACGAAGTAGTTGCATTCGACGAGTTATAATTTGATAAATTATCGCTTGAAGAATCCCACCACCATCTCCAGTCTACTTTGTAAACTCGTACTTCGAGATTATGAACTGATTTTGGTCTTCCGTTTTCATCAACTGTTACCACATCAAAACGATTGTTTGTTCTCGTTTCAAGCATGCTGTACTTGTTCAGTTCAGGTGTTTTAAGTCCAACGTAGGTTTTGTACGGAGAATAAGTTGTTGACATTACATCTGTACTAAAATCTCCTCCTTCTTCATACACTTTTGTAATAAATGAAGCGCGAAGCATTCCTGGCGCCTGACCCTGTAATCTTGGCTGAATGTTTACCGATGCTTTTCCGTTTTCGTTTAATTTTCCAGAGAAGACATTGATTTCTTCTGTGCTGAATTGACGAGCTAAATCATCAAAAGTATATTTTTCATAACCTTTAAACGTTGTGCTTTGCTGAGAGAATTTAGCCTGCATTTCTACATTCAAATTCTTAGCAATTGCACCGTGAAGCCATGTTACTTCAAGATTATCAGTATTTGGATACGAAGCCGAAAGTGTTTTTCTGCTAAACGTATTCTTAATTTTTAAACGATTTGGTTTAATCGTTTCAATCTTAATGCTCTTATAGAATTTTGCGCCTCCAACGCTTACCATTGCTTCCCAGTTTCCTGTTGGCGCATCTTGATTAGTTGGAACTATAAAAGCGTAATGGTTTAGATCATTCGTTTTTTGAACCGTTTGATAAACTGTTTTACCATTCGGATCGTTTAATCTGAATTTGATTGGATGAGATTTCGGAAGTTTATTCGCAGCATCATTCAAAATAAATGACAGATATAGATTATCTCCCGGACGCCAAACGCCTCTTTCTCCGTAAATAAATCCTTTTAAGCCTTTTTGTAAAGTCTCTCCGGCAACATCAAAATTACTTACTGATAACGAAAGTCCGTCGTCCAGTTTCACGTATGTCGACTGATCGCCTAAAGTTACAATTGCGAAATAGGCAAATTTATCCAATTGGAAGGATGCAATACCTTCGCTGCTTGTTGCTTCTGTTGCAATTTTTTGTTGTTGGAAGTTGTATAAATCTACTCTTGCGTTTGAAACTGGCTCAGTTGTAACGATATTGTTTACAGCAAACAAGTACGATTTATTTTCGCCTCTTTTTGCAATAACTCCTAAATCTGAAGCTAAAATATTAGTTGCAATTCTGGCATTATAATAGTAAGAACCTGTACAAGGATCCTGACTTTCTCTCCAATCGTAATCGTCATAATAATAGTAATCGTCGTAAGAGTTTCCGCTGTAGTTTACATCATTTTCATCCACTTCTTCCTCCTCAGCTTCATCGTCATTTCCTTCTGAAGTTTCACATTTGTAAAGCGAGTATTTCTTTTTATAAACAAATTCAACTCTGTAAATTGCTCCCGGTTCTGGTTTAATGATTTTAGATAAATCTAAAGCATACGTATTCCATTTAGAGAGATTTACGAGCGTACTTTCTTTTAAATTCAGTGTTGTTTTGGCAATTGGCTGGGCGACTTTCTTGAGATTTTGTCCGCCGTTTAATTCATTGTATTGAAGAAATTGTAGAATGTTATTTTTGTAGATTTTGTACACCTTAACATCTACAGCACTCAGATTTACAGCTTCAAAATTTAATTTTAAATTGTTTGAACTTGGCAGAATCGTTCCGTTTTTAATAAAACGAACATTGGGTTTTATCTGATCAAAAGAAATTTTCTCAGAATAATTGTTTTCCAGTTTTTTGCCATATTGGCTTTCTATTCCTTGAAAAACTTCCAATAATAATTCGCCCGTAACAACTTGTTCTGGTTCTTCGTCTGGCACATATTCAACAGCATCTTCTACAACTGCGGCGGCAGAATCAACTGCCACTGCAGCAGAATCGACTACAACTGCTGCGGAATCTACAGCTACTGCAACTGGTTCTTCTGCAACTACTGTTACAGTCTTTTCTTTTTTAGGTGCATTTTGATTCGTAAAATATACTTTTAGTAAATTTCCTTGTGTAGAAAATTTCAAATTATTGGTATTCTGAATCGAAACCAATCCAGCAAAATCCTGACCTTTTTCTAAAGGCTCGGAGAAATTAATTAAAACCTGCTGATTGTTTCCATCTGGAATTTCAACCTTTATAACTTTAAATTCGTTGATGCTCGTAATCGGAAAATCGATTTGTCCTTTCTGATCGATGTCAAAATCATTTCCGTCATATATAATTTCTAAATTCGAAGCTTCTGACTGGCGTTGAATACTATCTATTATAAAATGAAATTCTTTTCCTGAAGACACATTTTTATCGAACTTAATCTTAAGATCGCTTCCGTTATGTTTAGCTTTAACCAGCTTAATGGCGGTTTCCAAATCAATATTATCTGCAGTCTTTAACGTACAGTTTAAATATTGATATTCTTTGCTGTACGACTGCACATCGCCAGTATTAATGGTAAAATCCTGTTTAACGGTTTTAACTGTAAAGTTGAATTTAGAAAGTTCTTTTTCTTTCTCTTTAGGAATGGCTGTCAGCTTATCTAAGTTTAAAGTAACTTGATATTCTGTTCCCATTTTAAGTTTTTTTTCCGGAATAAAAGCTAATGTATTTGTTGAAAGTGCAATAACTTTTCCGTGAACACTTGGCGAAATATCAAACAAATCGTCGTCTAATTCCTGATTAGGTTTCCAATCGTTTTTATCGAAAGCCAAAACCACGCGAATATCAGAATCTGCAGAAACGATACCGCCAGTAAAACTAGTAATGTAGTCTTTGAATAATGAAAAATCGGAATTGAAATCGGCCGCTGATTTGCGCCCGCAGGATTGAAAAATAAAAAACACAAAAAATACGAGAAATAATCCTTTTGCCTTCACTTTTATCTAGAGTTAATGGTTAACAAATTGAGAATTTAATGCGCTATACCGTTAAAAATTACAACAGCAAAACACGAATTAAATCACGATAAAAGTAACGTATTTTCGGGTTAATTAAGAAGAAAATTCTCTAATAATGATTATTTAACTTTTGTTGAAGTTTATAAACTACCCTACAAGGTATCTAAAGCTTATTTACGTCTTTCAAGAAAAAAACGTTTCATCAAATCTGCTGCTTCATTTGCCATTACACCAGAAACAACAGTAGTTTTAGGATGCAGTTTTGTTCCCATATTTAAAAATCCGCGTTGTTCATCGCGTGCACCAAAAACAATCTTTGAAATCTGACTCCAGTACAAAGCTCCTGCACACATTTGACAAGGCTCTAGTGTAACATAAAGCGTACAATCTTTTAAATATTTTCCGCCAAGAAAATTAGCTGCCGCGGTGATGGACTGCATCTCAGCGTGTGCCGTTACATCATTCAGCAATTCGGTCAAATTATGACTTCTTGCAATTACTTTATCAGCCACAACAATGATAGCTCCAACAGGAATCTCGCCTTTTTCGTAAGCGATTTCGGCTTCCTGCAAAGCTTTTTTCATAAAATACTCGTCGGTGAAAGGATTTATCATACTTGCAAAAGTAAAACTTTACTCATTATTTTTACTACATTTAAATTTTGAAATTTGAATATGGAAAGAAAACATAAAATCAGTATACCTGAACCATGCTCTGAAGACTGGAACAAAATGATGCCAAATGAAAATGGCCGTTTCTGCATGAGCTGTTCTAAAACTGTTGTTGATTTTACGTCGATGCTTCCTGAAGAGATTCAGCATTATTTCATTCAAAACCAAAACCAAAAAATTTGCGGCAGATTTAGAAAGTCACAATTGGAGACTATTACTATTCAAATTCCGGATCGTGTTTTATATTCGCAAACCCATTATCATAAAATGTTTTTATTGCATTATTTGTCGCCATGGGAACCACTTTATTCAGTTGTGCCGATACCGAAGGCAATAAAATGAAAATTGATAAAATAGAAGTGGTAACAGACAATGAACCAAAAAATCCTGATCAACCAAACAATGAAGACCGTTTGGTTGAAAAAACACCTCCTGCACCTCATTTATATGCCAACATAGAGCCTATAAAGGCCGTTCCTGAAGGATCTATTGCCTATATCGAACCTCATTACGAAACCATCACTGGCACTCCTGCTATTGAAAATTTTGAAGTATTACCTGCATATCCTGGGGGGCTAGAGAGATTTAGCACATACATTCAAAATGAATTTAAAATTCCTAAAAAAGCCAGACGAATTAAAGGAGAAATTGAGGTTTCTTTTGTTGTAAATAAAGCTGGGATTTTAGAACAATTTAAAGTTTTTGACAATATTGGTTATGAAACTGGAGAAGAAATGATTCGAGTTTTAAAAAGTTCAAAAGTAAAATGGATGCCAAGAATAATTAATGGAAAACCTACTCTTGATACTATCAGAATGAATATTGTTGTTCAAAAAGACAGTTTAAACATTGAGAGAAAAAACAGAAAGCTTTCAAAAATAGTCGCAATTAATTTTGTCAAAAAAAATGATAAACTGTCATATAATGAAAATCAGCCTTTATGTGAAAAAAAAGTACCACAAGATCTCGCGTTAGAAGATGATTCTGTGTTTTATATGGGAGCTGCAATCGAAACAAAAGCAGACTATCCAAGTGGTATTAACGCTTTCTATGAGTTCTTTGCCCAAGAATTTAAAATGCCTGAAGAAGTAGAAAATGCAAAAGATCGCATTATTGTTTCATTTGTAGTAGAAAAAGATGGTTCGTTGGCTGCATTTCAATTTCCAAAAGATATTAATCCTAAATTAGAATCAGAAATAACACGTGTTTTAAATCTGTCACCTAAATGGATTCCTGGTGAACAAAATGGAAAAAGAACAAGAGAAAAAATTAGTTTCCCAATAGTGCTCGAAAAATGGAAATAGTACACAAAATCGAAATACCAAAGCCATGCCATGAAAACTGGGATCAAATGACTCCAACTGAAAATGGGCGTTTCTGTGTAAGCTGTTCTAAAACGGTGATGGATTTCACTTCTATGCTTCCAGAAGAAATTCAGCATTATTTCATTCAAAACCAAAACCAAAAAATTTGCGGAAGGTTTAAACAATCACAGTTAGATCACATTACGATTCAAATTCCTAATCGCGTTTTATATTCGCAGACAAACTACCATAAAATATTTCTTCTCGCTTTGTTTATTGCAATGGGAACCACTTTGTTTAGCTGTGCAGATAAAGAAGGCAACAAGAAAAAAATTGATCAAATTGAAATTGTTGACAATCCAACACAAAATCAAGATGAAGATGTTTCCTCCTGCTATGGGCATCAGATTGAATCTAAAAAAGAAAAAACAAAAATACCAAGAGAAAGAGTCACAATGGGAATGGTAGTTCCTTCTAAACCTATTGAATATTATCGTTTTAAGTATAGCATTATATATAATTCAGTTGATTTGGATATTTTACCTGCTCCAAAAGGCGGAATGAAAAAATTCTATTCTTACTTTGCAAAAAATTACACTGCTTCAAAAAAAGGAGAAATGTCGATCTTATTTGTAGTAGAAAGAGATGGCACTTTAACTAATTTTCAAGTAACCAAAAACGAATCTTCAGAAAATGAAGCAAAAGTTATTAAAGTTTTAGAATCTGGTCCAAAATGGATTCCTGGAAAAACAAACAATGGGGATGTGCGATCAACTTTCATTTTGCCAATTACATTTAAATGATGAAAATTAAACATAAAATAACTGATAATATAAACTACAAATCTTTTTTGGTGATGTTGTATGCAGTTATAACTGGAGTTTTATTTAGTTGTCAAAACAAAGAAGATAAACAACAGGAACCGAAAAAAATTGAAGGTGCGAAAGATACTTCTACTGCAAAAACAGATGTTTTGGATACAACTGCAATCAGTACGAAAAAATTAGATCAAACAACATCAGATTTTCCAAAAGTTGAACAACTTAAATTAAAAAAAAATACAACAATAGCATCTAGAGAAGTTGAAGAGAACAAAACTTCGAAATCTGATAAAGTAAAAAAGGATGAGGCTTTAATAGCTACAAAAGCACCTTCAAATTCTAACGCAGAATTTCCAGGTGGCATTGAACAATTTCATAATTTCTTCATGAAAGAATATAAAAAACCTGAAGAAGTAGATTATTGGAAGCTGAATTTTACGCTTTCATTTGCTGTAGAAAAAAATGGTTCTGTATCATTTCTTGAATGCGCTCCTGCAGTTGAAGAACCTCTGGAAAAAGAAATCATCAGGGTTTTAAGCTTATGCCCTAAATGGCTGCCAGGCGAATCGAACGGAAAAAAAGTGAGAATGCAATATTCTGTACCCATTTTATTGAAATAAGACTCTAAGAGAAAATTAAATTTAAAACCGTAAATTTGCTTTTTACCTTACAATGAAAAGCGATTTACTTTCCGACATATATAATCCCGCTGATTTACGTCTTTTAAAAGAAGAACAGCTCGCCCAAGTTGCCCAAGAACTTCGTCAGTTTATTATTGATATAGTTTCTGTAAAAGAAGGGCATTTGGGAGCAAGTTTAGGCGTTGTAGAACTTACAATAGCGCTTCACTATGTTTTTAATACTCCAAACGATTTATTGGTTTGGGATGTTGGACATCAAGCTTATGGTCATAAAATATTAACTGAAAGAAGAGAAAATTTTGATACCAATAGACAAATTGGAGGTATTTCTGGTTTTCCAAAAAGGAGCGAAAGCGTTTATGACACTTTTGGTGTCGGACATTCTTCAACTTCAATTTCTGCAGCACTCGGAATGGCAATTGCTTCTAAATTAAAAGGCGATTTTGACAAAGAGCATATTGCAGTTATTGGCGATGCATCAATTGCAAGCGGAATGGCGTTTGAAGGTCTTAATCACGCTGGAGTTACAGATGCTAATATTCTCGTTATCCTTAATGACAACGCAATTGGAATTGACCCAAGTGTTGGCGCTTTAAAAAAATACCTTACTTCGGTTAAAAACGGAAAAAATCCGCGCCAGAACAATATCATTAAATCTTTGAATTTTGATTATTCTGGTCCAATTGATGGTCATGATCTTCCAAAATTAATTAAAGAATTAAATCGTCTCAAAAAGATCAAAGGCCCAAAATTCCTTCATATTGTAACTACAAAAGGAAAAGGATTGCAGCAAGCTGAAGAAAATCAGGTAAAATATCACGCTCCCGGAAAATTTGACGCTTCGACGGGAGAAATTCATTTAAAATCGGAAGAAAATCTTCCTCCAAAATATCAGGATGTTTTTGGCTTGACTATTTTAGATTTAGCCAAAAAAAATGAAAAAATAATCGGAATCACACCTGCAATGCCATCTGGAAGTTCATTAAAATTTATGATGGACGAATTTCCAGAACGTGCTTTTGATGTTGGAATTGCAGAACAGCATGCCGTAACGCTTGCTGCAGGAATGGCGACTCAAGGAATGATTGTTTACTGCAATATTTATTCGACATTTTTACAGCGTGCCTACGATCAAGTTATTCATGATGTTGCTTTACAAAATCTACCTGTCATATTTTGCCTCGATCGTGCAGGCTTGGTAGGCGAAGATGGTGCAACGCATCATGGCGTTTTTGACATTGCGTATCTGCGTTCGATTCCGAATATGATTATTTATGCTCCATTAAACGAAATTGAACTTCAAAACATCTTGTACACAGTTCAATTAGGAATAGATCATCCTATCGCAATTCGATATCCAAGAGGTCGTGGAGTTCTTCCAAATTGGGAAGTAGAAAATTTCGGACATTACGAAAAAATAAATTGGGGCGAAGCAAAATGCTTAAAAGATGGTACGAAAGTTGCTGTACTGTCGGCCGGAACAATTGGAAATAATGTTATAGAAGCTCTTAAAGAATCGACCCATTCTGATGAGATTGCCCACTATAATTTTAGTTTTATCAAACCATTAGACACCAACACATTAGACACTATTTTCAAAACTTTCCAACACATTATTACAGTCGAAGATGGCGTAAAAAATGGTGGTTTCGGAAGTGCAGTTTTAGAGTTTGCAGCATCACATAATTTTAAAAATTCTATAAAAATTTTGGGTGTTCCAGACGAGTTTATTGAACATGGAACAGTAAACCAACTGCAACAATTGTGTAAAATTGACGTTAAAAGTTTAATAAATCTTTTTTCTAACGGTTCAAAATAATTATTTTGCGACACCAAAACAAAAATTACCACAATGAAATTATTGCGTTCTACCCTTTTGCTGTTATTGCTTTTGTGTACTTCTAATAACTTTGCCCAGATTATACAAACTACATTAAGTCCAAATCAGGTTCCTAAACCGCCTTCTAACTGGACTCAAAAAAATCAGCTTGGTTTTGACATTTCCGAAATTGCTTTTGTAAACTGGAGTGCCGGGGGAACAAGTTCTATTTCAGGTTTGTTTAAAGGAGAATTTGGAAGAACTTATGCAAAGAAAAATCATAAATGGGTTAACGAACTTATTGTAAAATATGGCTTAAACAAGCAAGATGGGACTGAATTAAGAAAAACAGACGACGCTATTCAGTTCAACTCGACTTATGGGTTTAGAAAAGATACTGCATCAAATTGGTATTACTCTTCAAAATTAAATTTCAATACACAATTTACAAACGGTTACAATTATCCAAATACAGACGTTGCAATCTCTAAACCTTTTGCACCAGCTTATATCTTTCTGGGAGCTGGAGCCGAGAATTCTAATAAGCAAAAAAATAGAGTTTTCTATTTCTCTCCAATAACATTAAAAACCACTTTGGTATTAGATCAAGATTTAGCTAATCAAGGTGCGTTTGGGGTTAAGAAAGCAACTTATATTACTGATCCTTTAGATCCAAATTCTCAGATTTTGATTGATGAAGGCCAGAAAGTAAAAGCCGAATTTGGTATTCTTTTTACAGCTTATATGAAAAACGAAATTTATAAAAACGTTTTTTACGAAAACAGGCTAAGTTTATATACTGATTATTTGAACAAATTTGGAAATGTCGACATCGATTATGACACTCGTTTAGACCTTGTTGTTAATGCTTATGTGAAAGCAAATATTGGATTTCACTTAATTTATGATGACGACATTAAAACCAAAAAAGATGTTGTTGATCCAGCAACAGGAGCAACTACTCAGGTAAATAACGGACCGAGAATGCAGTTAAGACAAGTTCTTGGTGTAGGTCTTGTTTATGCTTTTCAATAATAGAGAGAAAGATTTATAATTATAAAAAAAAGCTTCTTTTAGAATATTTCTGAAAGAAGCTTTTTTTTATTTAACGCTTTTTTTGTCCCTGAATCATTTCATACAATTCAAGCGCATTTCCGTCGGTCAGTAATGAAACATAATGGCAAATATGCAATAGGCGCTCATATAAATTGTTTTTTTCTAAATGATGTTTTTCTGGCAGCATTTTCAAAATCAACTTATCGTAATTTGAGGCAGTTCCTTCAAACTTGTTATTAAATGCTGTTATGAATTTATCCAACAGTGTTTGAATAATCTGATAACCCACAATTTCTTTTTCGATCACTTCGCGGCTCTGATAAATTTTCTCAATACTTAATTTGATAATATCATCCATTTGCGCTTTATATTTGCTTTTCTCTGTTAAAGCATATGGAAAGTTTCCTGCAAGAATCGCTTCTTCATTTTCAACAAAAACATTTACAGCATCGTTAATTAAAGTTCCAATCGCTAAAGCTCTTAAATAGCTAATACGATCTTCTTTTGTCGTTAATGATTTGTATTTAGAAACTCCAATATTGTCTTTTACAAGGTTAATCAAATATTCTAGAGCAAAATCTTCAGAAACCAAACCTAAATTGATTCCGTCTTCAAAATCAATAATTGTATAGCAAATATCATCAGCAGCTTCAACCAAATACGCCAAAGGATGTCTTTCAAAACCAATATCATCGCCAGATTTATTGGCAATCATTCCCATATCTTTAGCTACTTCTTCAAAGAATAATTTATCGGTCTGAAAAAAACCGTATTTCTTATCTGAGATGTTATTAGTTGGCTTTTTTGGAAGACTTTCTTTTGGATATTTCATAAAAGCTCCCAGAGTAGCATACGAAATACGAAGTCCGCCTTCAATTCCTGGACGACTTGCCGTTAGAACTGAAAATCCATTTGCATTTCCTTCAAAATCAATTAAATCCTGCCATTGTTTATCTGTAAGCTGATTTCTGTATTTCTGGCCATTTCCTATAGAAAAATACTCGCCAATTGCTTTTTCGCCAGAATGTCCAAAAGGCGGATTCCCGATATCATGCGCCAATGAAGCCGCAGCCACAATTGCTCCAAAATCATTCATATGATAACCGTGAACTTCTTTCAAGTAAGGATATTTTTCAATAATCTTTTTTCCGACCAAACGGCCAAGCGAACGCCCTACAACAGAAACCTCCAAACTATGCGTTAAACGCGTATGAACGAAATCTGTTTTAGAAAGTGGAATAACTTGTGTTTTATCTTGTAAACTTCTAAAAGCAGCAGAAAATATAATGCGATCATAATCTACTTCAAATCCTAAACGCGTATCATCTTGTTCTACACGTAATCTTTTGCTTGTATCGCCCTGACGTTTTAATGATAAAAGTTGTTCCCAGTTCATTTGATTTTAGATTGTAGATTAAAGATTTTAGATTGATGATCTAAATCTTGATTTTAGACTTCAAAAATACATTTTATTTTAGGATTTTCTTCTGCTTTAAAACTCTAAAGGTGCACTATGTTTGATTTCTCCCAATACAAAAATACTATTCGTATTTGCGATGTTTTCTATAGTAGACAAATTATTCATTACAAAATCCTGATAACTAGCCATATCTTTCGCCAAAATCTTAAGCATAAAATCATAATTGCCAGCAATTATTGTAGTATTCTATAATTTCTGGAAGCGCAACAATATCTTTTACAAAATTGCTCCCGACATTTTTGGCATGTTCTTTTAAACGAACATTGCAAAAAACAGTCATTACGCATTTCAAAGTTGTCGATTTAGAAAAAGCAGGAATTAAAATTATTCAGATTGATAAGCCCGCAATTCGCTAAGGTCTTCCGTTAAGAACCAAGAAAGATGCCGACAGGATTTTCTGTTGCTTTTGTAGCAAAACACTAAAAAAACAATGCATTACAAACTTTGAGATATTACTAATCATAAAAAAGCACCCCAAATTGGAGTGCTTTCTAAAATTGAATATAAACTTAAGACTAGAAATTTTTAGAAATTCCGATGTTAACCGTTTTTCCAAAATTGAATGAAAAACTATTGTATTTCGTATCATCGCTATCATAGCTTAATGTTTGATATTCTATACCGCCAATACTAAAATTTAAACCGAAGCCTTTTTTCATATTAATAAAAAGAGATGGAGCTAAATTGGTATAGAAACCATCGGCTTTACTATCCGACATAAGCACATTGTTTTGATAATTCTTGTTTGTTCTATTTTGAAAACCGGCTCCTAAATCGGCAAAAACAGAAAAAGTTTCATTTAGCGGAACTGTATAACGAACAAACGCCCCAACTCTTAAATTCTTATACTTCGATTCTGTATCCAAAGCAGTACTTTTTGAAGTTGCTAAAGCAAATTCAGCCCCAACCGTCCAATTTTCGTGAAATTGATACCCCACTTTTGGAGAAAAAGTAAACGAATTCGATTTTCTCTCATCGGCTTGCTGATCAATATTTTCTGAAGTATAACCAACGTTTCCTCCTACTAATACTGTTCCTTTTTGTGCATTTGCATAGCTAACCATAGCCAATGCAAGAATAAGTAGCATTTTTTTCATATGTTATATTTATTAAGATTTCACATACAACAAACAATTAAAATACCAATATAGAATCGTAGTTATTTTCTTAACCATTACTTAAAAACAACTCGCCTTAATCAGCTTAAAAATTAAAATAAGAATAAGAAATAGTTATAAAAAAAGCGCCCCAAATGGAGCGCTTTCTGAAATTGAATGTATAAACTTAAGATTAGAAGTTTTTAGAGATTCCGATATTGAATGTTTTACCGAAATTAAAGTAGAAATTGCTGTAATCTTCTCCATTATCATCAAAACTTAATGTTTCGTATCCTAAACCACCAATGCTGAAGTTAAGACCAAAACCTTTTTTCATGTTGATGAAAAGTGCTGGAGTTACATCTACATAAGCACCATCTCCTTTATATCTTACATAGTTATTTGCATTAGTGTAGATTTTGTTTTTTTCAGTTTGGAAACCAACTCCCATATCTGCAAAAACAGAAAAAGTTTGGCTTAATGATTTTGTATAACGTACAAAACCACCTGTTCTAAATTTGTTGTCTTTACGTTTTACATCTGTATTATCGATATCAGATGTGCTTAGAGAGAATTCTCCTCCAACTGTCCAGTTTTCGTGAAATTGGTAACCTACTTTAGGAGAAAAAGTAAATGTACTTGCTTTATCATCGCTAAATCTGAATTCTGATTTTTCAGAAGTGTATCCGATGTTACCACCTACTAAGATTGTTCCTTTTTGTGCGTTTGCAAAACTGCAGATAGCTAAAGCAGCCATCACTAACATTTTTTTCATGATTTGGGTTTATTTTAATTTTAGCATTCCTTTAACAACAACAGTGCCGTGAATTGTTGACTTTATGTTTTTTTTAAGAACTACTTTAAAAGGCAAAATGTAGCAATCGAAATTATTTCTCGTTACTTTTGTAGCAAATAATAAGTCAATGTCGATAGAAGTAAACAACATATCAAAAAGTTACGGAACACAAAAAGCATTAAACTCGATTTCATTTTCGATTGAGAAAGGAGAAATTGTTGGATTTTTAGGTCCAAATGGAGCTGGAAAATCTACTTTAATGAAAATTTTGACCACATATTTATTGGCAGATGAAGGCTCAGCCCTTGTAAACAGTCACGATGTCATGACGGAGGCCAAAGCTGTTCAACGTTCAATTGGGTATTTGCCAGAGCACAATCCGTTATATTTGGATTTGTATGTTCGTGAGTATTTGGCATTTAACGCCGATGTATATAATGTGCCAAAAACAAGAATTGAAGAGGTAATTCAACTGACAGGACTGACACCAGAAAGTCATAAAAAGATTGGACAACTTTCTAAAGGATACCGCCAGCGCGTTGGATTGGCAAATGCTTTGCTTCATGATCCAGAAGTTTTAATTTTGGACGAGCCAACTACCGGACTGGATCCTAACCAGTTAATGGAGATTCGTAATGTAATTAAAAATGCAGGAAAAAATAAAACTGTTTTTTTATCGACACACATCATGCAAGAAGTCGAAGCAATTTGTGATCGTGTTATAATTATTGACAAAGGACAGATCGTTGCAGACAATAAATTAGACCATTTGGTTACAACAGACAAAGAGCAAATTATTGAAGTTGAGTTTGATTACAAAGTAGAAGAACAACTTTTGGCTAAACTCGAAAATATCGCTTCATACATAAATACGCATGACATGACATGGGAACTTACTTTTGTAACAGATAAAGATATGCGACCGGCTATTTTTGACTTTGCTAACGAAAATGGTTTAAAAACTTTACAATTGAATCAGAAAAATAAAAATCTAGAAGCTGTTTTTAGAGAAATTACCAAATAAGTTATTACTCACTTCCCAACTATTGGGACAATTTTAAGTTAAAAAAGGGGTTTGTTTTTAAATAAAACAGACTCCTTTTTTATTTTATTTCTTCTTCTTTTTTCTGCAAATCAGTAAAATAAGGGTTTTTCTAAAAAAATAATTACTATTTTTATTTAGACTTGTTATAAATAGTATTATATTTGGCAAATCAAATTTTAAATGCCACGGTATGTTACGTATCCTCCTTATCCTTAAAAAACTTATTTCTGTTGTTCCTAACCAAGTAATAAATCTTCGAAAAAAGTTTTCAGACAAATTAGAACAAATTGTATTGCGATAAATTCTGATTTTAAAAATTACAAAGATTATTATGTTCTAAATCTCGGTTTAGAATAAGGCCAAATTCAAACAACATGAAAAAAATTATAACCTCTCTTATGCTTGCTTTTTCGGTATATGATGGATATTCTCAAACAGAAAAAGAAACTGATAGTATTGTTGAAACAACTATAAATGCTTTAGATGAAATTGTGATTAGTAAAAAGAAAGTACTTTACACTCAAAAATCAGATCGTCTTGTTTTTAATGTAGAAAACAGCATCGTGTCTGAAGGCGGAACTGCTCTTGACGTTTTGTCGCGTGCGCCAGGCGTTGTGGTTTCGCAAGATGGCGATTTGTCTATTCGCGGACAGCAAGGTGTTGCTGTAATGATAAACGGTAAATTAACACAGCTTTCGCAGAAAGAATTAGCTAATTATTTAAAAGCTACAACTTCATCCAATATCAAACAAATTGAAGTAATTACAAACCCTTCTTCTAAATATGATGCGGCTGGAAAAGCGGGTATTATCAATATCATTCTTAAAAAGCCAAACGCTTCGGGTTTAAAAGGGACTGCTTTTGCGAGTTACGGAAGAGGGCGAAAAAACAGAACTAATTCTGGTTTCAATTTAAATTACAATAAAGATAAATGGGGCGTTTTCGGAAATTACAGTTATACTTTCCGTGGCGAAGAAGAGCATAAGACATTCAATCAGACTCAATATACAAGTCTTACACATCAAGAAATTGCTTCTACAAATCACCAAACTTCTATTACAGATGAGCCTTTGACTTCTAATAATTTTAAAATTGGAACACAATACGAGGTTTCGCCCAAAACCAATTTAGAGCTTTATGTAGACGCTAAAATTGGACGCTATCAAAATATGGCAGACGGAACGAATAAGGTCTTTAATACTACAAATCAGCTCATTTTTGATGCCTTGACTTATAACGACAGTAAAGAAAAATGGTTTGATTATACATATGCTTTTTCTTGTACACATAAATTTAATGACGAAGGAAAAAATATGGTTTTTGATTTTGAATACGAAACTTCAAAGTTTAGATCTAATCAGTTCCAGAGTGCCGATAATACTGCAAACGCTACTGTTGTAAACGATCGTCGCGGTTATATTCCTTCTCAATTAAGAGTTTTTACAGGAAAAGTCGATTTTGTAAATCCGTTCAAGGAAAAACAATCTATTGAGTGGGGTTTTAAAGCCAGCATTAAAAACAATGATAATCCATCGGTTTATGAATATTATGAAAACAACGAATGGCTTATCGATTTTAATTCGACCAATCATTTTGAATATAACGAACAGATTTATGCTGCTTATGCAAATTACAAATATCAGTTAGAAAAATTAAACATTCAGGCTGGTTTAAGAAGCGAATACACGGCAATCAATATCGATCAGAAAACTCTAAATGAAGAGCATAAAGATGATTATTTGAAATGGTTTCCGAGTCTTTCTTTAAAATATGAATTTACAAGCAATCATTCTACACATGCATCTTACAGTAAAAGAATCAATAGACCAAGCCAGTTTGATTTGAATCCGTTTCGTTTTTACGATGATTCATTCAATTATTCGCAAGGAAATCCAAACTTGATTCCAGAGATTACACATGCTATGGAAATTGGCTACGCTTGGAAAAGCAATTTTATGGCTTCTCTTTATTTTAATAGCACTAAAGATGTTTTTACAGAAGTGTACAATTATAATCCAGACACCAATACAACGATTACAACTCAGATAAATGTTGACAAATCATACAATTACGGAGTTAATATTACCAATACGGCTGAGTTAAACAAATGGTGGTCTGTAAACACTTTATTTAATGTTTTTGAGAATAAATTTATGGGAGAGATTTTAAACAGTAATACTATTGATCCTATAATGGCAGTAAATCTGAGTGTTCAAAATTCTTTTACTATAACCGAAACCTTGAAAGCAGAAGGAAATGCACAATATCAGTCAAAATCTAATCTTGGAATTTACCAGAGAGATGGTTTCTTTGATTTTAGCATCGGAATATCTAAACAAGTTTTAGCCAAAAAAGGAAGCATCAAACTCAATTTTACTGATGTTTTCAATACTAATAATTTCTACATTAAATCGGCAGTTGCGCAAACTACTATTGATAAAAAATATGATTTAGATAATCGTATTGCGACAATTGCATTTACATACCGTATATAAAATTCGTTCTTTAAATACCTTGTTTTTTGTTTTTTTTTGTGTTAGTTAAGAGCCTGTTCCTTCAAACAGGCTCTTCTACATTTAATAATGTGCTTAGTTTTATTGTTGCAACCTTAGCAATAGTAAACAGATGAAGCAATTCACTAATTTTTCTAATTATAGAAACTTCTGGAATTATTCGCTCTTTAAATTTTACCTATACGAGCTGTCATTTAACTATTAAAGCGCAATTAAAATCAGAATCATTTACATTCTAAAATCCTTAAAATTAAATCTTTTGCTTTTTAAAGACATAAACACACTTTCGTAAAAATCTTTCGATTAAGAGCATAAAAAAAGTCCTTTTAAAGCTTATTTCACTTCAAAAAGACTCTTCAAAAAACAATTGTAACGGCTAGCTTTTCTTTGTTTTCTTCTTTCTTCCCCACCAAATATAAAACCCGGTAATAGGTAAACTCGCGCAGATTAAACTTGCTGTAAAATAGAGAATTTTGGTTGTTATTCCGCCAATTGCGCCAACATGAAGGCTATAATTTGAACGACTCATCCAATCGTGGAATTTCTCATCTCCTATATATTTTTTAGAATTTGGAAGCAATTCTAGTGTTTTCTGATCAAAATATAAATCTCTCCAATTCCCGTTGTGCATATCGGTACATGCGTAAAAATTATCTTTCGGTTCATCTGGAAAATGAATAATTACGGCCTCATGATTCTGCTTCGCAATTTCTTTACGAACTCGATTAAAAATAATATCCGCAGAAGTCAACATATCATATTTAGGTTTTAAAAGTGTATCCGATTTTATTTCAGCAACAACTTCTTTCTTTTCTTTTTCATTGCTAAAACCTCCAGTAATCCAGTAGGTGCTTTCTCTTACCCAATGAAAACTCATGATTAAACCTGTTAACGCAATCAAAAATGCTAAAAGAAGCGAGTAAAACCCTAAAACATTATGCAGATCATAATTAAGCCTTTTAAATTTGGCACTCCATTTAATTTTGAAACTATTATTGATGGTTGTTTTATTCCACTTTTTAGGAAACCATAAAATAATACCGCTTATCAATAAAAAGAAGAAAATTAGAGTTGCCCAAGATGTTACTGCAGTTCCTACTTCTCTACCCAACCAAACATAACGGTGTCCTTCATCAATTTCATGAAAAAAATCTTCATGATCAACTATTCCGGTTATTTTTCCATTATAAGGGTTTACATAAATCAAAGCATCAGATGCAACATCAACTTTTATTGTTTTATCTAAACCGTTATACCATAAGCCGTGAATGTCTTTTCCTGGCAATTCTTTCTTAACAGCTGCATATATTTTAGAAGGAGGCAAAACTCTATCTGCACTTTGAGCTTCAACTTTAAGCCACGGAGAAGTTAGTTCTTTTATTTCATGTTCAAAAACCAAAATGCAGCCTGTAATTCCCATTATAAAAACTACAATTCCAGAAGCAAGTCCGAGCCACAGATGCAGCCAAGCATTGATTTTACTGAATCTTGATTTTCCTTTATTTGGAGGTTTATTTAAACGTTTTTTAAAAATATTCATTGCAATTTAAATTTGATAAGATTACAAAAAAGTGTAAAAACAAAATGGCCTGAGGATTATGTTCATAATGCCTCAAGCCATTTTTTAATGTATAAAATTAATATGTAAGTTTACCAATTGTAGGCAAATAAAGGCCTTCTTTGATAAGAGCTCCAGCTTTTGCAACACCAGTCGCGATATCGATTTGATAAACACGTGCTTCGTCTCCTGTAACAAAACTTTTGTATGCTTTTCCGTTATCTACAAGCAAACTTCCTAACCCAAAAAACTCGTCTCCACCATGATCAGGCAAGCCTGTTACAGCAAGAATAGTTTTATTTGATAAATCTAAAATAGCCGACTTGAAAATTGTTTTTGTATTTAAGAAACTGTAAACTGCATTAACAGCATCTACATCATTAGGAATATAGGAAATGAAAACTTTTTCTCCGCCTAATGGATAAGCTGCAAGAACTTTTCCTTTTAATGTACTTTCTTCTAAATTGAAGAAATAACCTGGATCAAACTTAGCATCTCCTTTTTTGATGCGTAAAATTCCTGAAGCAGCAGTTGTAACAGGATATCCTCCTGCACGTGCATTAGATGAAAATGTATAAACATCTCCAGATTCTGTCTGAACAATTCCGGTATTTGTATAATACATTCCAATTGCAGTTGTTCTAGTATCTTTTATTGTTGTAACATATTCTAAAGAAGGATATTTGTAAATTCTAACAGTCGCATCAGATGATAATACTTTATTTGTTCCGTCTGTTACATCTTTAGTGTAAACAGGAACAAAAAGTTTATCTCCTGATACAGCAACTCCAGTTGGCCAGTATAAAACCTTTTTGTTAGCTGGGTCTACAGCAAAATCATTAAACTTACGTCCTTCTATAGAAACAGTTGCAGGATTGTAAATCATAAGTTCATAATCTGATGAACTTCCGTCCCAAGTTGCACCAATATTGACTAGTTTTTTGTCATCTGTATAACCAACAGCATAAGACGATTCGAAAGCTAGTTTTCCTGCTTGTATAAGTTTTCCACTGCTGTTAAGTTTAAAAGAAGCAGCTCCTTCATCATCAGTACTTAAAGCAAAAAATGTATTTTCGATAGGAAAACAAGATCCGTTTTGTTCAATTCCAACTCCTTTAGCACTGATTTCGCCAGTCATTAACTGATCTATAGAATTAAAATCAAGAATATACTGTGTATAATCGTCAAGCCAATAAGAGGCAACATATTTAGTACCATTTACCGTTGGTTCGGTTGGTTCGGTCGAATCATTATTATCACTACTACATGAAAAAATAGAAAGTGACAGACAAGCCAATGCAAAGCATTTTGCAAATTTGTTTACAAACATGATTAAAAGTATTAAGGGTTATTATTATTTTAATTATTGAAGAAAGTATCTAAACTTAACTGAGAAGGAACGTCCTGGCTTTTGAACTTTAAAATAGTCGTACACCTTTACATCAGTAATGTTTCGGCACTCAAAAGCCAGATTATATGTTCCGTTTAAGAAAGAATATGCAACCATTGCATTTTGAGTAAATTGTTCTGGAATTGCCTTTTTAGTTTCTAAGCTTCCTAAAACTGGCCAAGTCAGATAAAAATCGTCTATATAATTTGCACTTGCGTTTAGAGAAAGTCGATCTCCTTTATATTTGACATTTTTAAAATTGAAAGTCAGATCGGCATTTCCAAAAAAGATTGGAACGTTTGGCAATTGTGCGTCATATAGCGCATCTGGAATTGTTGTTCCTGATTTAAATTTATTTTTGTTGAGACTTTTTTGATAAGTACCATTTACTTCGAAAGTAAGCAGAGCTTTATATCCATATCTAAAAACTCCGTCGATACCCGTTATTTGTACATTTTGAAGATTCTCATAAACGGTTTTATCTCCGTCTTGTTTCTCTCTGATAAAATCTTTTGCTTGTCTGTATATCAAACTTGTTTCGGCACTAAAATGATTTTTGGTTTGTTGAGTAAGAAATGCCAATCCAAAATTTGCATTATCACTACTTTCTGGTTTCAAGCCAATATTACTGTTGATTGTTAATCCGTCACCTAGCATTTCTGTCGCTGATGGCAAGCGATAAGCATGTTCAAATGATCCTTTTATTTGAAATTTATCCGACAAATGATAAGCAGAAGTAGCTCCATATCCATAATTATTTGACGATGCAGATTGGCTAATCGAATTGGAAACCATTTTGGTCGACAGATCGTACATCTTACCAAAAGCAGAAATTGCAAGTCGGTTATCCAGACCGCTAAAATTGTATCCAAAACCTAAAATGCCTTTATCGATAGTAGGTTCACCAAGATCGACAACTTTTTGAAATTCTTCAGTTGCCTTTCTTTTATATGCTAGATAAGTATAATTTAAGGCAACAGAATGTTGGTTATTTAACTGATATTTCAAATTGGATGTGAATTGCGCATTTGCCTCATCGTATACATAAATTGTTTTGTTGCCCAATTCTCCTTTATCTCCAGCATTGGCAAACTGCCTGTAAACGTAATTTCCAGTCCAATCATAAACTCTCGACGAAGTATCGATAGAGCGGTTGTTTACTAGAGCATATGTAGAATTAATATTCAAAGACAAACCTTTAGTAAAAAGATTGTCTTTTTTATATTTTAAAGATGTGATAAAACTTTGACTGTCTGTAAAAGCTTGTCCAACTACTTTCTGCATGGTTCTTCCTTGTTGAATTTCTTTCTTGTTTCCTGCCATCGCAAAACCAACAAGCAAATAATCTGCAAAATTTCTATTCTTAAATCCTGCTTCAGCCATTACTGTACCCGACTTATATCCATCATGGAAATGCTTATATTTTTGTTCTGGCAAAAATTTAGAAGTATTTTTATCTACCACACTTACATCAACTTTATAATCATTATCAGAGTAATTAGCGAATGCATTAATGTTGGCTATAAAACCATCTCTACCAGAAAATCTCGTATTTACAGCAGCTCTGTGCGTATTAAACGAACCATAACTGTATGAAGCGTCTATGTAACGGTTTACATTTTTGTTGGTTACAATATTTACAGCTCCTCCCAACGCATCAGCTCCTAATTCTATTGGTACAACTCCTTTGTAAACATCAATTCTTTCTGCCATATTTACTGGAATGTTATTCAATGTAAGTGCAGATCCATAACTGTCCATAGGTACTCCATCCAAGAAAAACTTAACCTGACTTCCTGAAAATCCATTTAGAGAAAAATTAAATGCAGAACCCAATCCTCCATATTCACGAATACGAACTCCAGTTGTTTTATTCAAAACCTGATTTAAATCTGCAGAGGTATTGTAGGTTTTCTTAAGATCAACTGCGGTAATATTATAAGCTTGTTCCCTAACACGCTGTACTTTAGATTTACCTGTTACAGCTACTTCATTTAAAGCTGCCATATCTTCTTCAATGGTAATATCTTCAACAGTTTTAGCGCTCTCTTTTACAATTATTGCTGTTTCTGTAGCTTTATAACCTGTATATGCAACTACTAATGTATAGTTGCCAGGAGCAAGCGTAAATTTATATTCTCCCTTACTATTAGTTAATGTAGCATAAGGAGTTCCTTTCAGCGCAACCGAAACTCCTTCCTGCGGTTTCCCAGCATTTAAAATGACTCCGCTTAAACTCGATTTGTTTTTTTGTGAATACACTTGAAATGAAATTAACAGAATTGTAAGCAAGAGCAATAATCTAGATAGTTGCATTATAATTTTTTGAATTTGAAAATTAAAGTGCTCCAAATTTAAGGCCTTCAGCAGGCTTTTACAATACTATTTTTAATTATTCTAAATAAAAACATTATTTAACTTTAAAAAATAGAAATCAATAAAAAATATATTCTTTCTTAAGAGATAATTAAGATTAAATTAATATTGCATTAAAAAACATAACCTGAAGAGTTAGATATTTCTATCTTTTTTAAATGAAATTCAAAACAAAAGACATAAAAAAAGCCCGCTTCAAAATAAGCGGGCTCTTAAAATAGATCTTTAATTATTAGATTTCCATATCTAAAATCGTTTGTTTCATTTCTTCAATCACTAATTTGATATCCTTTTCGGTTGTTCGCCAATTTACAAAAGAGGCTCTAATCCCTTTTTTGTTTTGATAAATTGTTGGTGTCATAAATACTTTTCCAGTATCATTCAACGCAGATAGAAACTGATTTACTTTCTCTTGATTGTGTTTTCCTTTTAGAGTAAAGCAAACATTATTTAAACGTATTGGCGCTAATAGTTCAAAATCATTTTCTATTAAAGCATTTCCAAAGTGCAAAGCCAATGCTATACTGCCTTCGATAAGATCTTTGAAACCTTCTTTTCCATACGCTTTAAGCGAAAACCAAGCTGGTAATGCACGTAAACGACGCGAATTTTCAGGAAGTACGTTTAGATAATTAAAATTTTCTAACGGATTTCCTAAATATGGTGCATTAGAATTTTGAAATGTTTCAACTTGCAGGTTAATATGATCTTTTTTAATTAAAAAGAAAGCACTCTCATAAGGCACATTCAGCCATTTATGGCAATCAATCGTAATACTGTCTGCTCCTTCCCAACCTTTTACCAAATGATTATATTTATCTGAAACCGCTGCAAATCCGCCGAAAGCGCCATCAATATGCCACCAGAAATTGTACTTTTCTTTTAATACAGCAATTGCTTCAAAATCGTCAAAATCGGCAGTATTTACAGTTCCCGCACTAGAAATCAAGATGAAAGGTTTTCCTTCTAACTTCTTTATATTTTCTTCCAAATCAGCAATATCAAGAGCTTCACGATTTCCTTCGATTGTTTTTACAGTTGTATAATTTTGGCTTCCAATTCCTAAAAGCGATAAACATTTTATAGAAGAAGAATGCGGCGTTGCTGTTAGAATGTTGACAGTTTCTGAAATTCCGTCTTTAGCGAAATCTTTCCCGAATTGCTTACCAAACCATTGTCTGGCAACACCAAGAGATGTAAAGTTTGACATAGTAGCGCCTGTAACAAATCCGCCTAAAAATGTGTCCGGAAGATCTAACAGCTGTAGCAATAAATTGATTGTCTCAAACTCTATTAATGCCGAAGCACCACCTTGTGCTTTTACAGCCTGAGTGTTTTGATCGTAAATAGATGCTAACCAATCGCCTACGATAGATGCTGGAGTTGAACCACCTGTTACAAAGCCCCAATATCTTGGTCCTGGAGAAGAAACCATTAAAGGAGCTAGTCTTTCGTTGAATTCTTTTAAAGCTTCAATCGAGCCTAATCCTAATTCGTTTAAAGCTGTTTTGGGATTAATTGTATAAGTGTTTGAAGTTGGAATATTTTCTATGGCATTCAGAAAATCAATCCCTTGTTGTTTTGTTTTTTCTAAGATATTCTCAAAATTGTCGAGATCTTGCTTTAGTATTGAATTCATATTATATAGTTATTTACATCATGTATTTTCTAGCTTCGCTCAGCCAGACAACACGAAACAAGTTGTTTTTAGTATTTATTTAAAGAATTGAAAATTTACAGAGAAGCTACCATTTCGTTTTTTCAGAGAATCTGGAAACTACCATAGAAGCAATTACATCACCATTTGCATTTAGCAAAGTCGCAATTGGATCAACTAATGTTCCTAAAATCATGGCAACCGGCAAGGCTTGTTCCATTGGAAAACCATAAACGGTAATGGCTAAAACTTCTCCAATATAACCGCCATTTGGAATTCCGCCTTCGACAATCGAAACAATTATAGTGATTCCTAATGCCAAAAGTATAGTTGATGGTTCTGTAAAATCTTTTCCAAACATGGCGAATAAAAAAGTGATTTTTAAAATAGATGACATACTCGACCCATCTTTATGTAAAGGTGCTCCAAGCGGAATTACCAAATTTCGAACATGTGCTGGAATTCCCATTTTTTGTGCAGCATCCAAATTTGCCGGAATTGTTGCAATACTACTGCAAGTTCCTATTGCGGTTAAAGAAGGTGTAATATTATTGCTCCAAAAGACTTTAAAAGCTCTTTTTCCGCCAGCAATAAAAGCGTACAAACTAAAAAATGTAAAAAAGTAAAAGATACAGGCTGCATAATAAACCGCCATAGGTTTTGCGTAAACTCCAAATAACTGAGGTCCGAAAATACCAACTTGATAAGCAAAATAAGCTCCTAATCCTATAGGTGCAAATTTCATAATAATATTCAACAGCTGTTTCATAACTTCATTACCTGAGTCTAGAAAACTCTTGAAAGCATTTCCCTTTTCTCCAGATTGTAAAGTAGCAAAACCAATTAAAAACGAAAATATAATGAGCGCCAACATACTTTTTCTCGATAATAATTCGAAAAAATCATTTGTGGTAACCAATTTAGCAATCTGATCGCCTACAGAGCCTGACTGTATGTTTTCAAAAGGAACTTTTGCAACGGCAATATCCTGATGAATTGGAAAAAGATAAACAGCAAAAATCATTACAATTGCAGAAATAAGAATCGTTGAAAGAAAAACCAAAACCATTATAAAAAACAGTTTTCCTAACTTTTCTTTTTGTTCCAAATTTGCAATTGAAGAGCCAATAGTAAAAAATATTAATGGAATAATTGCTGTAAAAAGCAAATTCAGAAAAATATCTCCAATCGGTTTTATAACCAGAACTTTTTCTCCAAAAACTAATCCAAAAATGCTTCCGACGATAATTCCGCCAAGAAGCAAAAGGATACTGCTATAACTTTGTAGAAAATTAATTTTTTTGATTTCCATTATTTGTAAAAGGCATTAGAGACTTGAATTAAAATTAGATAAAAAAAGAGTATTAAAACTAATACTCTTTCTTTTATTATTTTTCCAAAACAATTGTAGTAAAAGCTCTGTCGACCAATTCGCCTGTTTTGCTTTTCACCTTTTCGGTCTGAGTTTCAGTATAAACAATTTGAAAAGCTGTTTTCTCTATTAATTTCTGCACTTTGTTAGTGCTGTAAAGCTCAAATTCAAATTGAGTAAAAGGAAGCTTTTTCATAAAATCTTCTTCAGCAAAAGTCAAACAGAAATTTCCGTTTGGTTTTAAAACTCTGTAGATTTCCGAAAGTAAATCTTCTGGCTTTTCCCAAAAATAAATGGTATTTACTGTAAATATTTTATCGAAAGATTCGTCTTCAAACGGAATTTTATTTCCATCATAAATAGAAAAGAATGCCTGTTTTTGAGAAACGAAATTTCTATTGATCTGGCGCGCTTCCTTAAACATTAATTCAGACATTTCAAGTCCGTAATATTTTAGGTTATCTGCTTGTTCGAAAAGAAATTCAGCGTGACCCGCATTTCCATGACCTAATTCTAGAATTTTATTCTCTTTTGAAATATTTAGATTTTGAATGGAATGTTTGGTCATATTGATGTTCGTTTCGTTCATCATATTTCCCATTTCAATTCCTTTTTCTCCTGATGGATGCTTTAATTGAGAAGCTATGGCTTGTAATTCTTCATTTTTCATAATGCAAAATTTTAAAACTCTAAATTAAACAAAATCCAAATTCGAAGATTGTTTTTTTGTCATTCTTAGAAATGATAAACTAGACCTCAACAACTTTGTCAAAGTTTTAAACTTTGACAAAGTTCCTCACAAAGACTTTAAAAAACCTGACTTGCAATCTGGCGGATATTCTCAGATTTACCCATCGAATAATAGTGTAAAAAAGGAACTCCAGCTGCTTTTAATTCTAATGATTGCTGAATCGCCCATTCGACTCCTACTTGTCTAATATCAGCATTATTTTTGCATTTGTCTACTGCATCGATTAAATCTTCTGGCAAATCGATTCTAAAAATTTGCGGTAAAACCTGTAAATGTCTTTGAACGGCAATTGGTTTAATTCCAGGAATAATCGGAATTGTGATTCCCATTTCTCTTGCTTTTTTTACGAAAGCAAAATATTTCGAATTATCAAAAAACATCTGCGTTACTACATAATCAGCTCCTGCATCAACTTTTTCTTTTAATCTTTTTAAATCTGATTGCAAAGAAGGAGATTCTAAGTGCTTTTCTGGATAACCTGCAACTCCAATACAAAAATCGGCTTTGTTATCGGCATCGATTACTTCATGCAGATATTGTCCACAGTTTAAGTCTTTAATTTGTTTTACTAAATCAATTGCATAATGATTTCCTCCAGCTTTTGGAACGAAAGATTGTTCATCTTTCATAGCGTCACCGCGAAGCGCCATTACATTATTAATGCCTAAATAATGACAGTCAACCAGCATATACTCGGTTTCTTCTTTGGTAAATCCACCGCAAAGTAAATGCGGAACCGTATCAACATTGTATTTGTGTTTTATAGAAGCGCAAATTCCAAGCGTTCCCGGGCGCATACGAGTCAATTTTTTATCCAAAAGTCCGTTGCCTTTATCAATGTAAATATATTCCTCACGAGAAGTCGTTACATCAATAAACGGCGGATTAAACTCCATCAACGGATCAATATTATCATATAATTCTTGAATACTTTTCCCCTTTTGAGGTGGAATAATTTCAAATGAGAATAATGTTTTTCCTTTGGCGTTTTCTATATGTTCTGTTACTTTCATTATTAAGTCTTAAAGTTGTAAAGCCTAAAGTCTAAAGTCTTTCCTTTCGGACTTTACGACTTTTGACTTTAGACTAATTTAATCTGCTATATTAGGATTTAACCATTTCATTGCGTAATCAAGTGGTACATTTCGGCGTTTTGCATAATCTGTAACCTGATCTTCTTTTATTTTTCCGAGTCCGAAATAGCGGCTTTTCGGGTTTCCAAAATAATATCCTGAAACCGATGACGCTGGCCACATTGCCATACTTTCTGTTAGTTTCACTCCAATTTGTTTTTCAACATCTAAAAGCTTCCAGATTGTTGGTTTTTCCAAGTGATCTGGACAAGCCGGATAACCTGGAGCTGGACGAATTCCTTTATAATTTTCTTTAATCAATTCTTCGTTGGTTAAAGATTCATCGGCATCATAACCCCAGAAATCTTTACGAACTCTCTCGTGAAGATATTCGGCGAAAGCCTCGGCAAAACGATCGGCAAGCGCTTTTACCATAATAGAATTGTAATCGTCTAAATTCTTTTCATATTCCGCAGCCCATTCGTCTACACCAAAACCTGTTGTTACACAAAAAGCTCCAATATAATCTTCTATTCCGCTTTCTTTTGGCAGAATAAAATCGGCTAAAGCGATGTTTGGAGCACCTTTTGTTTTTTGTGACTGCTGACGAAGCGTTAAGAATTTCTCTAAAACTTTTCCATTTTCATCACGCAATTCGATATCGTCGTCATTCACCTGATTCGCAGGGAAAATTCCGTAAATACCCTTTGCCTGAAGTTTTTTCTCAGCCAAAATTACTTTCAACATCGCCTGAGCATCTTTAAAAACAGATGTCGCTTCTTTACCCACAACCTCATCCGTTAAAATTGCTGGATATTTTCCGTACAATTCCCAAGTCTGGAAAAACGGCGTCCAGTCGATATACGGAACCAAAACATCTAGTTCTATTTCAATGGTTTGTGCACCGATTACTTTTGGTTTAGTCGGTGTATATTCAGACCAATCCAATGGCAATTTGTTTTTGCGGGCATCTTCAATCGTCAGGAAGTTTTTATCTCTTGAACGATTTAAGAACGTTTCTCTAAAAGAATCGTATTCTGCACGAATATCTGCCGCATATATTTTTCTATTATGATCTAACAGATTTCCTGCAACAGTAACGGCTCTCGAAGCATCGTTTACGTGAATTACAGTTTCTCTGTACTGAGGTGCAATTTTCACGGCGGTATGTGCACGCGAAGTAGTTGCTCCACCAATCATAATCGGGATTTTAATATCTTGTTTGTCTAATTCTTTGGCTAAATACACCATTTCGTCAAGCGAAGGCGTGATCAGTCCGCTTAATCCAATAATATCTACTTCATGTTCAATCGCCGCTGCAATGATTTTTTCTGGAGGCACCATAACACCAAGATCTACAATCTCATAATTGTTACAAGCTAAAACTACTGAAACGATGTTTTTACCAATATCGTGAACGTCACCTTTTACAGTCGCCATCAGGATTTTTCCGTTTCCTTGTTTGTCTCCAGCTTGTTTGCTTGCTTCAATGAAAGGCAATAAATAAGCCACGGCTTTTTTCATTACACGAGCCGACTTTACTACCTGAGGCAAGAACATTTTTCCACTTCCAAACAAATCTCCAACCACATTCATTCCCGCCATTAAGTTGATCTCAATAACTTCAATTGGTTTCGTTGCAGCCAAACGTGCTTCTTCAACATCTTCTTCAATAAAAGCATCGATTCCTTTTACTAACGAATGTGTAATACGTTCTTGAACCGTTCCAAAACGCCATTCTTGAACCGTTTTTTCATCGCTTTTTGCTTCACCTTTTACGCTGTCTGCAAAATCTAACAATCTTTCGGTTGCGTCGTCACGTCTATCCAGAATTACATCTTCAACGTATTCTAATAAATCTTTCGGAATATCATCGTAAATCGTAAGCATCTCCGGATTAACGATTCCCATCGTCATTCCGTTTTTAATTGCGTGATATAAAAACACCGAGTGCATCGCTTCACGAACCGTATCGTTTCCTCTAAAAGAGAACGAAACGTTACTCACACCACCGCTAATATGAGCGTGCGGAAGATTCTCGCGAACCCATTTCGTTCCTCTAAAGAAATCCAAAGCGTTCAATCTATGTTCTTCCATTCCCGTTGCAACTGGGAAAATATTTAAATCGAAAATAATATCCTGCGGAGGGAATCCTACTTTGTTTACCAAAATATCATAAGAACGCTGACAAATCTCCACTCTACGATCGTAATTATCGGCCTGACCTACTTCGTCAAATGCCATGACAATCGCCGCCGCTCCGTAACGTTTGATTAATTTGGCATGATGAATAAAGGCCTCTTCTCCTTCTTTTAACGAAATCGAGTTTACAACGCTTTTTCCTTGTACTACTTTTAGACCGGCTTCGATGATTTCCCATTTCGAACTGTCGATCATAATTGGCACTCTCGAAATGTCTGGTTCTGCTGCAATTAAATTCAAAAATTTAGTCATTGCAGTAACACCGTCAAGCATTCCTTCATCCATATTAATATCGATGATTTGTGCTCCACCTTCTACCTGCTGTCTTGCAATATCAAGCGCCTCGTCATATTTCTCTTCCTTGATTAATCTCAAGAATTTTCTTGAACCGGTTACGTTTGTACGCTCACCAACATTCACGAAAACACTTTCCGGCGTAATAATTAACGGTTCTAATCCTGATAATACAAGGTCTCTTCTTTTTTCTGTCATTTCTTCTTAAGTTACTAAGATCCTGAGATACTAAGGTTCTAAGTTTTTTTATTCTATTTTTTTCCTGCAAGGTTTTTAAAACCTTGTAGGTATATTCGTTTTCAATATTTTAATTAGGGCGTGTTTCGCCTCGGCGAACCGGGCTATCCGTTACAAGTCCTCGCTCTTCCTTCGTCAGGCTGTGGGCTTTTCACTTCTATCCCTCACGCAAACTCGGTTCATAAAAACGATTTATGATTTCCAAATTTATTTCCACTTCCATTTTCCTAAATATTCAGCCTTTACATCATCATATATATAGTATTTCGTCTTAGTAAAACCCGCTTTAACTAATGCAAGTGAATCAGGTTTTAATTCCTCTTCCAAAATAATATAGTTTCCCTTTTCGGGATTATTTAAATCATATTTTACTTTAAAAAACTTATTTACATGATTATCATCTTTACTATAAATCTCAGACAAGATTTTTTTATTTACATAAAAATAATATCTTAAATAGTCTCTTTTCCCTTTATGCTCAATTCTAGTTGCAAGTCCAATCGTTTCACCTTTAAACGTCTTATCGTATTTATTATATTCATCAGCATCTTTATGCGAAAGAAAAAACAATAAAAATACTATTGCAAAAAGTATAACTGGCCCTGTCAAATTTGTATTAATGTTAGTTCCTTTCATTCTTTTTACATCAATACTGGAGCAATCCTCGGCTTATAATCCTTCGCAACCTCAGCCATTAATCGAATATGATCTGGAGTTGTTCCGCAACAACCTCCAATGATATTAATTAAATTGTCCTCTAAATATTCTTTAATGAATGCTTGTGTTTGCTCTGGTGTTTCATCATATTGTCCGAAAGCATTTGGCAATCCTGCGTTTGGATGCGCCGAAACATTAAAGCTTGTGTTGTGTGCTAATGTTTTTAAATATGGTTTCAGCAAATCGGCTCCAAGGGCGCAATTGAATCCTACACTTAATAATGGAATATGCGAAACTGAAATCAAAAACGCTTCAACTGTCTGCCCAGAAAGCGTTCTTCCTGAAGCATCTGTAATCGTTCCTGAAACCATGATTGGAATATCAAGATTGCGTTCTTCTTTTACTTCTTCGATTGCAAAAAGTGCTGCTTTTGCATTTAATGTATCAAAGATTGTTTCTACCAAAAGTAAATCACAGCCACCATCCATTAAAGCTTCTGCTTGCTGTTTGTAAGCGATTCTTAAATCGTCAAATGTTACAGCTCTGTAACCTGGATCGTTTACGTCTGGTGACATACTTGCAGTACGGTTTGTTGGTCCTATTGAACCGGCTACGAAACGTGGTTTTTCTGGATTTTTTGCGGTAAACTCATCGGCTACTTGTCTTGCGATTTTTGCCGATTCGTAGTTTAACTCGTAAACCAAATCTTCCATGTGATAATCGGCCATACCAATTGTCGTTCCTGAGAAGGTATTGGTTTCTACAATGTCAGCACCAGCTTCATAATAAGCGGCATGAACATCGCGGATTGCTTGTGGTTGTGTTAGGGATAGTAAATCGTTGTTTCCTTTTAATGGATGCGGAAAATCTTTGAAACGCTCTCCTCTAAAATCTTCTTCAGAGAAATTATAGCGTTGCAACATTGTTCCCATTGCTCCATCAAGGATTAGGATATTTTTTTTTATTGCTTCTTGAATTGTAATTGCCATATTATTTTGCCGCTAAGGCGCTAAGGCACAAAGCTTTTTTAATTATAATTTTTGAAGGGTCTATTTAAACCCGACAGGTTTTGAAAACCTGTCGGGTTTAACCTTCTATATTTTTTTCACATTAATTCCAAAAGTGCACTATTGCCGGCTCATTAGCCCCGATTGAAGTGGAAATTATTTTGCTTTTTTCTTTAAAAAGCAAAATGATTGCAACGAAAAGCGGGAACTACTGCCTGCAAAAATGCGCCAATGATTCGCTCCTGATACAGAATCTGTTTCAGTAAATATTATATGTTATCGAGAAAAGTTTTGAGAAATACGAGTATGTATTTGTGTTATCTATCTTTAATACTGGAAAATGTCGTATAAAGTAGAATTTAGCACCTTCTTTATGATAAAGGGTTGCTAAGGTTTCATCGGGTCTATCCCTCCGCCTTTCGTGATAACGAACAATAATTTTAAGAACAGTGCAAAGGTATGAAATAGGGTTTCGATTTGCAAATGTTTTTTTTCTAGGTTCTGAGGTTCTAAGGGACTAAGGTGCTAAGGTTTTTATTTCTTCTTGCTTGCTTTGGCCAAAGGATTAAAATCTAAACAAAGTTGAAGCCAATACTCCATATCCTGATTTCTTGTCCAGCCAATTTCGGTAATAAAAACATGGTTTTTCATTGGCTTTTCTGTATTAGGCATTGGCAATACATCATCTCTTTCTATGGCCTTTAAATAAGCCGAATCATCTATTCTGCATAGCAAAAGATTTTCTCCAACTTTTTTATCTAAACGAGTTCCACAGCATAATTTGTTATCTACCATGAAAACAATACCACCAAACATTTTCTTTTCAAAAAAGTCTGCTTCTTTATATTGGAGAAACGTTCTAATTCTCTTTGCATTATCTTCGTCGAAAGCCATATATTTATATTCTAAGATTCTGAGTTACTAAGATACTGAGTTTAAAATTCTGTTCAATAAAAAAGCTCAAACTAAAAGTTTGAGCTTTGTATATAAAAACCTTAGCACCTTAGTCCCTTAGAACCTCAGCACCTCAGATTAAACAATCGCCTTCACAACTGCTTTTGGAGCTTCTTTACGAGTTCCGTCGAAACCGTCTACACCAGAAACTGTTGTATATTTCAATACATATTTTTTACCTGGGTTGATGATTCCGTATGCAGCCTGGCACATTAAGGTTGCTTCGTGGAAACCGCAAAGGATTAACTTTAATTTTCCTGGGTATGTGTTTACGTCTCCAATGGCAAAGATTCCCGGAATGTTAGTTTGGTAATCTAATGCATTGTTTACTTTGATGGCATTTTTCTCGATTTCTAATCCCCAGTCACCGATTGGACCTAATTTTGGTGTTAATCCGAAAAGTGGAATGAAATAATCGCATTCGATTTTTCGGTGTGCTCCGTTTTCTTCGATATCTAATGATTCAACATGCTCAGCACCGTTGATTCCGATAACTTCTGCTGGAGTGATTAATTTGATTTTTCCAGCTGATTTTAATTCCTGCACTTTTTCTACTGAATCAAGAGCTCCTCTAAATTCGTTTCTTCTGTGGATTAAAGTTACTTCTGAAGCTACATTTGCCAAGAAAATTGACCAGTCTAATGCTGAATCTCCTCCTCCTGCAATTACAACTCTTTTGTCTCTGAATTTCTCAGGATTCTTGATGAAGTATTTCACTCCTTTATCTTCATAAAACTCGATATCTTCGATAAGTGGTTTACGAGGCTCGAAACTTCCTAATCCTCCAGCGATTGCGATAACCGGTGCGTGGAATTTAGTTCCTTTGTTTGATGTTACAATGAAAGTTCCGTCTTCTTGCTTTTCAACTGTTTCAGCACGTTCTCCTAAAGTAAATCCTGGCTCAAATTGTTTGATTTGTTCCATTAATCCGTCAACTAAGTCTCCGGCTAATACTTCTGGGAATCCAGGAATATCATAAATTGGTTTTTTTGGATATAACTCTGATAGCTGTCCTCCTGGTTGTGGAAGAGCATCTAAAATGTGGCATTTTAATTTTAACAATCCTGCCTCAAATACGGCAAATAAACCTGTTGGGCCTGCTCCAATTATAAGTATATCTGTTTTAATCATTATGTTGTTGTTTATAATCATTCTTAATAACGCAAAGAAACGAATAAATCCTTGTACTTTCAATGATTTTTATCATTAATTTCTTTCCGAAACCTTTTTTACTCTTTATTTTTTAATCTCATCGTTCATCGGGTTAAAACCCGACACTACAATATGAAACGTTCCTCTGGAACTTTTACGATTCTTTATTTTTTAATGAAGAGGTAATCTCATTCATTCTTTTAACCTTTTCTTCAAAATTACCTTTTAGGGTCTTTCGATATTCATTCAGATTCTCAACCATTTGATTGATATCTTCAGGAATTACTTCTTCAAAAAACTCGCGCAATCTCTTTGCTGTTGTTGGCGATTTTCCATTTGTTGAAATGGCGATTTTTACGTTTCCTTTCGTGACGATTCCGCCCAAATAATAATCACATAAATCTGGCGTATCGGCAATGTTGCAAATCAAATAACGCTTTCTGGCTAAATCGTAAACCCTTTTATTTACTTTCAAATCGTCTGTGCAGGCAATTACCATGTGACGCTTTTTGAGCATTTTCTTTTTGAACTTTTTTTCCGTCAATTTAATTGAAGGATGTTTTTCTGCTAAAACCTTAATTTCTAAATGAAAATCAGGTGCAACTACCTCAACATTAGCATTCGGACTTGATTTTAGCAAGAAAGAAAGCTTTTCCAGACCTACATTTCCTCCACCTACAATCAAGACATTTAAATTGTGAAGCTTTAGAAATATTGGATATAATTCGTTTTGTTCCATTTTAATCTTTTTTCATCTAAACAAAATTAGATGATTTACCAACGAATTGTTCCTAACGGAACATATAATTCTAATGAATGATTTCTTTTGATAGAAATTCTTCGTAAAATCCTTTTAGTTTATTGCTTTCTCTGACAACTTCCCCTAGAACAATAATCGCTGGAGAACCTAATTCTTTTTGTTTTACAACTTCTAAAATTGAATCTACTGTTCCAACTCCAACTTTTTCTTCTGCCGTTGTTCCGTTTTGGATGATTGCAACTGGTAAATTTCCTTTATCTTCTTTTTGAAACAAATCGATTATTTGAGGCAATTTGTGCATTCCCATCAAAATCACGACTGTTGCAGAAGATTGTGCAGCCAAAGCTACATCTGACGATAATTTTCTATCAGAAGTCGTTCCTGTAATTACCCAAAAGCTTTCTGAAACTCCCCTTTTTGTGATTGAAATTCCCTGACTTGCGGGAACGGCAACGACTGATGAAATTCCTGGAACTACGATAGTTTCAATTCCGAAGCTTTCTGCAAAATCAATTTCTTCTCCGCCTCTTCCGAAAATAAATGGATCTCCGCCTTTTAGTCGAACTACATTTCCGTAAGTCAAAGCATTATCCACAATCAATTGATTGATTTGATCTTGTGTGTAAGCATGATTTCCGATTCTTTTTCCAACAAAAATCCGAATCGCATTTTTAGGTGCATAATCCAGAATTTCTTCGTTGGCCAAGGCATCATACAAAACCACATTTGCTTCAGCCAATGCTTTTACAGCTTTCAGCGTCAGTAAATCGGGATCGCCCGGACCTGCACCGACTAAAGTTATTTTAGGTTTTATATTATGCATTTGCTAATTCCTGTGCTCTGAAAGTTTCGATTTTATCAAAGAAAACTGTTGCTTGTGCAATGTAATCTTTAGCGAAAGCTTCAGACGGTTCATTTTTATTGATTTGGTAAACCAAGTCTTTAAAAGTTGAGTTTAATTCGATTTTACTAGTTTCAATAAAAACAGTATCAAACAAGTCTACAATTCCTGCGTGGTGGTTTGTTTTTTGATTTTCTGCCAATAACAATGCTTTTGCACCATTTACAAATCCTGCGTAAGCATGGTAAATTGCATCTGACCATTTTTTCTCGTCGAAAGATTCCTGAGCCAAAATCAGTTTCTCTTTAGCTTCAAACAATAATGTCGCTACTAAATCAATCACAACTCCGGCACATTCTCCAACTCCAACCGCTTTTACGTAATTGTCTGCATTACCCCAATCTACAAAATCAGCTTCTGTTAAATTGGTTACATCTGCGTAAGGTTTTAAGATTTCGTAGAAATACTTTTCTCCTTTTGTATCATAATAATCAAGGAATTTTTGTCCGCTTCCATTCGCATCAAAATCATTTAAGATGGTACGTAATGCATCAGGACCTCTACGACTCGGTACTTTGATTACTTTATCAGCAAAACGTCCTGCTCCGTTTCCTAATCTTCCTCCTCCTAATAAAACTTGTAAAGCCGGAGCTACTAGTTTTCCTGAGTTGATAGACATTCCCTGGAATCCAATTGCAGACATATTGTGTTGTCCACACGCATTCATACAGCCTGAAATTTTAATTTCGATTTCGCGGTTGTTTAAATACTGAGGATATTCCGCACTTAAAACTCTTTCTAATTCTTCTGCAATACCGGTACTACTTGCAATCCCCAAGTTGCAAGTATCAGTACCCGGACATGCCGTAATATCTCCAACTGAATTATATCCTAATTGAACAAAGTCAAGTTTGGCTAATTCTTGATAAAAGAAAGGAAGATTCTCTTCTTTTACGTGACGTATTACAATATTTTGACGCAATGAAAAACGTAGTTCGTTTGCTGCGTAATTTTTAATTAAAGCAGCTAATAATCTCGCTTTATCAGTATAAAAGTCTCCTAATAGAACTTTAATTCCAATAGCATAATAACCGTCTTGTTTTTGTTTGATTACATTCGATTTTTTCCATGCTTCATAAGCTTCTGTATCTTCGATTGTAACTTGTGGAACTTCTAAAACTGGTTCTGGAATTGGTCCGTCAAAAGCGGTTGTATCAATTTCGTATGTTTCAAAAGCGATCGCTTTTTTCTCTTTTTCAACCAAATCAAGGAAAGCATCTTTCCCCATTTCTTTGATTAAGAATTTCATACGCGCTTTCATTCTTTTGGCACGTTCTCCGTATCTATCAAAAATACGGATGATTCCTTCTGCTGTTGGAATGATTTCGTTTACCGGAACAAACTCCGAAAGCAATTCAGCATGCGCTGGCTGAGATCCTAAACCTCCACCAAACATGATTTTGAAACCTTTTTGTCCGTCTTTAATTTTCGGAATAAATCCTAAATCGTGTAAGTAACTCAAAGCCGTATCTTCGTCTGAAGATGAGAACGAAATTTTGAATTTACGTCCCATTTCCTGACAGATTGGGTTTCTCAACAAATATTGAAAAAGTCCGTGTGCATAAGGCGAAACATCAAATGGTTCGTTTACGTCAACACCCGCTAATTCGCTTCCTGTAATATTTCTAACTGTGTTTCCACAAGCTTCACGAAGTGTAATATCGTCTTTAGCCAAATCTGCCCAAAGTTCTGGTGTTCTGTCTAAACTCACATAGTGAATCTGGATATCCTGACGCGTTGTAATGTGTAAACGTCCTGTAGAATATTCATCAGAAACCTGTGTAATACGCACTAATTGCTCGCTGGTCACTTTACCGTAAGGCAATTTGATACGAATCATCTGAACGCCTTCCTGACGCTGACCGTAGATTCCACGCGCTAAACGAAGGCTACGAAAACGCTCATCATCAATTTTTCCTCCACGGAATAAGTGAATCTTTTTTTCTAATTCGATAATCTCCTTCTGAACTACCGGATTTTCTATTTCTGTTCTAAAACTTTCCATTTCTCTTTAGTTGTTGGTTGTCAGTTGCTGGTTGTTGGTTTGCTGGCAGATAACTATCAACCAAAAACCATCAACTATCAACTAGCGAATGAATCCTACTCCTGCTGTTGTGTTAGTTGCTGTATCAATTAAGATGAAAGCTCCGTTTGATTTGTTTTCGTTGTATGAATCAAAGTATAACGGTTTGCTTAATTTGATCGTTACTTCTCCAATTTCGTTGATTGCCAATTGAGAAGCTTCTGTCGTTCCTGAGTAATCTGTAGCAATTGTATTTTTAATGCTTTCTACTTTTGCTAAAACTCTGTTTGTATTATGCTGAACTAAATATTTAGTTCCTGCAACCAGTTTTTTACTGTCCATCCAGCAAACTGTCGTTGTAATGTCTTTTTCAATTTTTGGAAGCTCGCTTGATTTTACAATCATATCACCTCTTGTTACATTGATATCATTTTCTAATTCGATTGTGATTGAAGAACCTGCAACGGCTTCATCAAATGTTTTATCGAAAAAGTGAATTTTAGATACTTTTGATTCTGTTAAAGATGGAAGAACTGTTACAGCATCTCCAACTTTAATTGAGTTTCCGTATAATTTTCCTGCGTAACCTCTAAAATCGTGGTATTCTTCTGTTTTTGGACGAATAACGGTCTGAACTGGGAAACGTGCTTTTCCAGCTTCGTAAACATCATGAGAATGTAATCCTTCTAAATGTTCTAAAACTGTTTGTCCGTCATACCAAGGCATATTTTCAGATTTATCAACTACGTTTCCTCCATTAATTGCACTTAACGGAATGTAACTTACGTTTTGTTCCTTGAAAGTACTTTTTGCATTTAATGCCTGAAAATCAGCTTTGATTTTATTGAAAACTTCTTCTGAGTAATCCACTAAATCCATTTTGTTAATCGCAACAATTACTTCTTTTACTCTCAATAAATTATTAATGAAGAAGTGACGGTAAGTCTGCTCAATTACACCTTTTCTGGCATCAATCAAAATGATAGAAACCTGAGAAGTCGAAGCTCCTGTAACCATATTTCTTGTATATTCTACGTGACCTGGAGTATCGGCAATAATGTAACTTTTCTTTGCAGTCGAAAAATAAATATGCGCAACATCAATCGTAATTCCTTGTTCTCTTTCTGCTACTAATCCGTCAGTTGCCAAAGAAAAATCAAGATAATCGTATCCTTTTTGTTTACTGCTTTTTTCGATTGCTTCTATTTTATCAGTCGTCAATGATTTTGTATCGTACAATAATCTTCCGATCAAAGTACTTTTTCCGTCATCTACACTTCCTGCTGTTGCTATTTTTAAAACGTCCATTCTGTAATATTTTGTTTCAGGTTTAAAGTTTCATGTTTTGTGCGAAACTTAAATCTGTATGTTTTTGTTTTCTTGATTTTACTTTTAAACTTCGTTTCGAATTGCATTCATAATTCAAAACTCATAACTCATAATTATTAAAAGTATCCTTGTTGTTTTCTCTTTTCCATTGCAGCTTCAGAACGTTTGTCATCGATTCTGGCACCTCTTTCAGAAATGGTTGATGATCTGATTTCTCCAACTACTTCTTCGATTGTTGCTGCGTAAGATTCAACAGCTGCTGTACAGCTCATATCTCCAACGGTTCTGAAGCGAACAATTCTTTCTTCGATTTGTTCGTCTTCTTCTTGGTACACAAAAGGAGAATGCGACCAGATTAAACCGTCTCTCAAAAAAACTTTTCTTTTATGCGAGAAATAGATTGACGGAATCTCGATTTTTTCTTTTTCGATATAACTCCAAACATCCAATTCTGTCCAGTTTGAAATTGGGAAAACACGAACGTTTTGTCCATTTTCTATTTTTCCATTTAAGATATCAAACAACTCAGGTCTTTGATTTTTTTCGTCCCATTGTCCGAAATCATCACGAACAGAGAAAATACGTTCTTTAGCTCTTGCTTTTTCTTCATCACGACGCGCACCACCAATACAAGCATCAAACTTAAATTCTTCAATTGCATCCAAAAGTGTTGTAGTCTGCAAGCTGTTTCTACTAGAATATTTCCCTGTTTCTTCAACCACTTTTCCTTCATCAATAGCATCCTGAACATTACGAACGATCAACTCTAAACCTAATTCTTCTACCAATTTATCTCTGAAAGCAATGGTTTCAGGGAAATTGTGCCCTGTATCAACGTGTAATAGAGGAAACGGAATCTTAGCAGGGAAAAATGCTTTTTGCGCTAAACGCACCAATGTAATAGAATCTTTTCCTCCTGAGAAAAGTAAAACCGGTTTGTCAAACTGTGAAATTACTTCTCTGAAAATGTATATCGCTTCACTCTCTAAAGCGTTTGTTTTTAATACTGAACTCATTGTTTTTTTGTTTGATATTTTTTAGTTTCAAGTTTTAGGTTTCAGGTTTCCTGGTCTAAAAATCTCCACTCTTTATTCTATTTTCTTTATTCTCTCTTCAACGGATAAAAATCTATTGTTTTTACCACATCTTCCCCGGATTAAAATCCGGTGCTACAATATGAATCGTTCCTTCGGAACTTTAAATCTAAATTCTCTATTTTCTTGCTTCTTGTATCTTGTTTCTAAAAATCTAGACTTACTCTTTCTTAGCACTGTGAAGCCCGCACTCTTTATGGCTTGATTCCCACCACCATCTTCCAGCTCTGATGTCTTCGCCAGGAAAAATTGCTCTTGTACAAGGCGCACATCCAATACTTACGAAACCTTGTTTGTGTAAAGCGTTCTGCGGAACATTATTTTCTGACAAATACGTTTCAACTTCTTCTAAAGTCCATTTTAATAACGGATTGAATTTGATGATTTCGAAACCTCCGTCGTATTCAAACAAACTTAAATCTTGTCTGTTTTCCGATTGTTCTGCTCTCAATCCCGTAATCCAAACTGAGTTTCCTGCCAAAGCTTTTCTCAACGGAACAACTTTTCGAATAAAACAGCATTCTTTTCTGTTTTCAACTGAATCGTAAAAGCTATTTGGACCTTTTGTTTTCAGAAGATTTTCTACCGAAGCTGCTTCTGGAAAAAAAACTTCAATTGGTTTTTTATATTTTTTTAATGTTTTATGAAAAACATCGTAAGTTTCCTGAAATAATCTTCCTGTATCTAAAGTAAACACCGTAATATCTGTGTTACTTTTTGCAATAAAATCGGTAATTACTTGATCTTCCTGACCAAAAGATGTCGAAAAAATTACTTTTTCTGGAAACTCTTTTGCTAAAAAAACTAAGGTTTCGTCAAGCGAAAGAGCTGCCGTTTTCTCTAATAATTCTTGTACAATAATCGCACTCATAATTCTTTTCCTTTCTAAAACTATCTTTTACAATAATTTAGATAATGTTTTTAAACTCAATAATATAATCAGAATTCCAACTGCAACCATCATTGGTTTTCTTTTGATTTTATTTACCAAATAAGCTGCTATTGGTGCTGAAATAACTCCTCCTAAAATCAATCCGATAATGATCTGCCAGCCGTGAATTCCGCCAAAAAGCATGAAAGTAATTCCGCTAGCAAACGAAATCGCAAACTCAGCTGCATTTACTGACCCGATAGTATATTTCGGGTTTCTTCCTCTTCCTAATAATGTTGAAGTTACAATTGGCCCCCAGCCTCCTCCTCCAACAGAATCCATAAAACCTCCAAACACTGCTAAAATTCCTAGTTTCTTAGTTTTCTTTTTTACAACACTTTTTCTAAGAGCCTTTCTGATAATTACAACTGCCAGAATAATCATGTAAACCGCAATAAATGGCTTAATAATATCTCCGTCAATAACATCTGATAATAAATAAGCCCCTGTGATCGATCCTAAAACTCCAGGAATCAATAGATGCTTTACCAGTTTTTTATTGATGTTTCCAAAGCGGTGGTGCGAAAGCGCCGATGCTCCAGTTGTAAACATCTCTGAAACGTGAACTGCCGTACTACTCAAAACTGGCGAAACTCCATAAGCCAATAAAAATGATGTAGAAGTTGCTCCATATCCCATTCCTAAAGCGCCATCTACTAATTGTGCAAAAACACCAATTAAGAAAAACACTAAAAGGTTTTCATCAAATCCCTGAACGAAACCATCCCATGAAAATTCAGCGTGATGATTATAAATTAATGTAATTGCCAAACCTAACAACAAAACAACAGGTATTACGACCCACAATTTTTCCTTTAATAAAGAATCAGACTTTACTATAGTGTTTTCTAACTTAAGTTCATTTTCCATATTTCTAAGAATGTTTTTTATTCTCAAAAATCCATTACCCTATCGGCTTAGTAGATTACTTTGCAAAAGTACTATATATTTCGAAATATCAAAACAATATATTTACTTTTTTACATCAGCTATCATCTTATAAACCAAGATAAAAGACATTCAAAAAAGAATTAGTGATTATTTTAACAAATTAAATGTTGCGACTTATTATTTTAACAACACATTCAAATTTTGTGATTCACAAAAATACATATTTAATCTCTACAAAATCTATAGGATAATTATAAAATTGTTTTTACTTTAGCGGCAAATATTTTTTCATGGATTTTCAGATTGGTCTCGTAATAGCAGGTTTAGTAGTTGGTTTTATTGTTGGGTTAACAGGTGTTGGAGGAGGCTCTCTTATGACTCCTATTTTATTGTATTTTGGAATTCCGCCAACAAAAGCAGTTGGAACAGACTTGCTTTATGCTGCTTTCACAAAAGCCGGAGGAATATTTGTACACAACAAAAAAGGAAACATCAACTGGAAAATTACAGGCTGGCTGACTTTAGGAAGTGTCCCTGCAGCTTTAATTACATTATGGGTTTTAAACAGCATTAAAACGGATATCGAAACTATCAATAACGTTATTAAACACAGTTTAGGCTGGGCTTTATTGTTTACTTCGGTAGCTATTATATTCAAAAAGAAGCTTTTAGTATTCTCTCAAAGACATGCTGGAGATAAATTTCACAACGAAAGCACAACTCAAAATATGCTTACTATAGGAATTGGAGTTTTATTAGGAGCAACCGTAACTTTAACTTCTATCGGCGCTGGGGCATTAGGAACAGTGACTTTATTTTTCCTTTATCCATTATTGCCAACGCCACGTTTAGTCGGAACTGAAATTGCACACGCTGTTCCCTTAACTTTAGTTGCTGGTCTTGGACACGCTTCTATGGGAAATTTAGATTTAGGTTTATTAGGACAATTATTAATGGGGTCGCTTCCTGGAATCTATATGGGAAGCATGCTAAGCGGAAAAGTTCCCGATCAATTTCTTAGAAATGCAATTGCTGTAATGCTTTTTATGGCTGGGTATAAATTGATATTTTAATATAAACAGAAATAAAAAAAGACCATTTCTAATTGAAATGGTCTTTTTTTATTGGTTTAAAGCAAATTTCTAAAACGCAATATCTGCTAAAGAATTACTTTCTAATATTTTAAGCGTATTATCACGAACTTCTGTCATTAAACGTCTTGCGGCACAGGTAGTTTCATCATCGCAGTCATCACATCTTTCGTAGAAATTATGGCTCGCACAAGGCAGTAAAGCGATTGGACCTTCTAGAATTCGATAGACTTTCGCCATGCTAATATCTTTTGGATCTTTGATTAAATAATAACCTCCTCCTTTTCCTTTTTTAGCACCAAGAAAACCTGAATTTCTTAGCAACAACAAAATACTTTCTAGAAATTTAATTGAAATATGTTCACTTTTCGCAATTTCAGCTATTTGTACTGGCTCATTGTTTTCGCGTCTGGCTAAATAAGTTAAAGCTTTAATTCCGTATTTTGTTTTCTTTGAAAGCACTAATGTAAAATTTTGATTGCAGAATTTAATTTCAAATCAAACTCTTGCAAATTATTGAATAACAAAAGTATGCTTTTTGTTTGAACTATCACAAAGAATAAAGTTAAATTCTACTAAATCTATCAGATTACTTCCTTTTGTCCAATTAAATCTAAAGAATAAAAATTTTCCATATCTTGTTCTAAATCTTTTTTCTCCACAACATAAGTTTTAGAAAAAGAGTCATGCCAAAATCTTGCTGATTTACTTAAAAAAGATAATGCCTCAAAAGGGATTAAACGACATAACGTTCTAATGAAAATAATCTTGAAACTTGGTTTTAGTCCATTTTCATCTACTACAACACTTCCTGTAACAATTTTTCCAATTGTTCTTCCAAAAAGACCTTCAAAAAATAAATAATAAATTATTGCAAAAGAAAGATAAGTTCCTACTACTCCAAGGCTTATCATAATTTCTACCCAAGCATCATAAGTGTTCCATTGAAAAACATTTCCCATAATTACAATCAGAAGTGTAAAAACAAATATGCCTACTGAAATAAAAACAAAATCAATAATACCATTAAAGAAACGATCACGATCAGACGTTAACAATTTCTTTTCCAGCAAATATGTAGGGTTAGACATTTTTCGTTTTAATTATTTAATTTTCTAGGTTCACAAAAATATATCTTTTGCGGAATTAATTACAAAAAATTACTACAAATAAGAAAAGCATTTTCTTTTTCTTGATACAAAAGATGATCCTGATTTTCAAAAATTAAATTTGAAATTCCGAGTTCTGAAAACCATTCACATTTTGGAATATTTGAATCCTTCTCTCCAAAATAAAGTTTGATTTTACAATTGGGAACTTCATTTTCAAAACGCAATCTTGTCGAAGAAACAGCTACTAACTCTGTAACTTTTAAACCTCTTAAGCAAGCTTTCCAAGCAATTGTTCCACCAATGCTAAAACCTAAAACCGAGACATTTTCCCTCTCAAAATCCAATAAGTTATTTACTGCTTTTTCAATTCCGCCATTCAAAAATTGATTATGGATTTCCTTTTCATCACTTGAAGAATCAATCTGAGCTAATTTTAAAACATCATAATATTGAACATCAAATTTGGGTTCTAAAATTTCGATATAATTCTGAATCCATTCAGGATTGCCTCCAAACAAATCTGACAGCAAAAGCAATCTTGGTTTTTTCATATGTTGCAAAACTAAATTAAGAAAAGTGGTTCTTTCAATAACAAAGAAAGGGCTATTTCAAAAAAAAATAGCCCTTCAAAAGTATTATATTTTATGTTTAAGCCAACGCTTGTTTTAAATCTGCAATCACATCTTCAACAGTTTCTAAACCAACAGAAACACGAACAAGACCTTGTGTGATTCCAACTGCTAATTGATCTTCTTCAGATAATTTGCTGTGTGTTGTAGAAGCTGGATGCGTTACAATTGTTCTTGTATCTCCAATATTTGCCGATAATGAACAAAGTTGAATTGCGTTCAAGAATTTTCTTCCTGCTTCGATTCCGCCTTTAATCTCAAATGCAATGATATTTCCACCAGCTTTCATTTGTTTTTTAGCAATTTCGTATTGTGGATGCGATTTCAAGAACGGATATTTTACGCTGTTTACATTCGGGTGACTTTCTAAAAACTCAGCGACTTTTAATGCATTTTCGCAATGCCTATCTACACGAACAGCTAAAGTCTCTAAACTTTTTGACAGAACCCAAGCATTAAAAGGTGATAAAGCTGGACCTGTGTTTCTAGAAAACAAATAAATCTGTCTGATTAATTCTGCATCTCCAACTGTTACTCCACCTAAAACACGACCTTGTCCGTCAATTAATTTAGTTGCTGAGTGAATTACTAAATGTGCTCCAAATTTAATTGGCTGCTGTAAATATGGCGTTGCAAAACAATTGTCGATAATTAAAATCAAGTTGTGTTTTTTAGCAATATTTCCCAACAATTCTAAATCGATTACATCTACTCCAGGATTTGTTGGAGATTCGGCGTATAATATTTTGGTATTTGGCTTAATGAAACTTTCGATTGTTTCGGGCTTATTGATTTCAAAATAAGAAGTTTCGATATTCCATTTTGGAAAATAAGTCATAAACAAAGCGTGAGTAGAACCAAAAACACTGCTCGCAGAAACAATATGATCTCCAGAGTTTAACAAGGCGGCAAAAGTAGAATATACTGCTGCCATTCCTGTTGCAAATGCATAACCAGAATCGGCACCTTCCATTTTGCAGATCTTGTCCACAAACTCTGATGTGTTCGGGTTACTGAAACGGCTGTAAATATTTCTTTCTTTTTCTTCTGTGAAAGAAGCTCTCATATCTTCAGCATCTTCAAAAACGAAGCTTGATGAAAGGTACAAAGGCACCGAATGTTCTAAATATTGAGATCTTTCTAATTGTGTTCTGATGGCTTGTGTTTCAAAACCAAATTCTTCTGTATTCATTGTGTGTTGTTTTTTTGTTTTTTTGTTTGCTTCGCCAGTTCGGCTTCCAGCCTCGTGTCAAGTCTCAGGTTTCAAGTTTTAAAAACTGAAATCTAAACCAAAAACAAGTCAATTATTTATGCGCAATCTGAGCATTTTCTAATTATCTAATTGACTAATTATCTAATTTATAAAGCTTCGTTGTTCAAGACAACTTTGTATCTAATTGTCGCTGTTGGCTCAACCGTTTTGGCTACCGAACAATATTTCTCAAAAGAAAGTTGCGCTGCTTTTTTTGCTTTATCAGGATTGATTTCTCCTTCTAAATAAAAAACCACATCGATTTCTTTAAAAGGTTTTGCCTCTTCGATTTGCACTCTTGTTCCTTCAACCTCAGCGTTGAAAGAAGTGATTTCTTGACGCTGTTTTTTTAAGATCGAAATCATATCAATAGCGCTGCAACCCGCAACTCCCATCAATACCAATTCCATTGGGCTTGCACCCAAATCGCTTCCGCCAAATTCGGCTCTGCTGTCAACGTCAACTACGTGTCCGCGTTCATTTTTTACTTTAAAATGAAATGCGTCATTTACTCTGTTTAAAGTTACTTTCATTGTGTTGTTATTTTTTTTGTTTTTTTATTCTGTATTTGAATCAATGTTTTTTATTCTTTCAATAACATTGATTTTGTTTTCTATATCAATATGAAAACAGTTAGATAGCAAAATGACAAATCCCAAAATCCATATAACTGCTACCCCTAAAACCATTTTCTTATATGAAAATTTTGATTGGGAATTTTCATCTAAATCTTTAAAAAAAGGAGCAAAAAAAAAGACTCCTACAAATGAATTCCAGATTAAAGAAAAAATCAACATAAAAGTAATTGAATCATTCCATCCAGGAACAATAACAGCTTCGCTCTTTTTATCTGGATTCACGTATATACCAATTATTCTACTGTTTTTTAACTTAGAAAACAATTCTTCTTGACCTTCAAGATTACTGCCTCCGTATCCAAAATAGATTCTATCCCCTAAATATTTCCTTCCCTCAATTTCATAGGAATATCTGATAGCAATTTCATAAACGTCTGTTCCTTTGCGTGAGTGAACATCAAAATCTGTTTGCTCAATATGAGCCAAAATTTTAGTCCATTTTTTTGCCTGCTCATTCCTAGCAAAACAATATAATGTATATGCCAAAACTCCCAAACCAACTATTAAAAATGGAAATGTAAATAAGCTGATACAGCCTCCTCTTTTAAAAAATTCTTCAATTTTCAATAGCTAGCTTTTTCTAGTTTAAAATCCGTTTACCCTTTATCAGATAATCTCAAAATATCTCCGAAAACTCCCCTTGCTGTTACCGCAGAACCTGCACCAGCTCCTTGAATAACGATTGGACGATCTCCATAAGACTCTGTATAGATTTCGAAGAAAGAATCTGAACCTTTTAATCCGCCTAATGCAGTATCTTTTGGCACTGAAACTAATTTAACTTCTAGATTCCCTTTGTCATTCTGCAAATCTCCAGACAATTCACCAATGTATCTTAAAACATGGTTTGGCTGTTGTTCTGCTTTTATTTTAGCATAAATTGGATCGAATTCTTTTAATTTCGTCAAGAAATCGGCAGCGCTTCCTTCACGTAAGTGCTCTGGAATTAAGTTTTGAATTGAAATTTCTTCAAACTCGTTTTGCAAGTCTAATTCTCTAGCTAAAATTAATAATTTTCTACCAACGTCATTTCCGCATAAATCTTCGCGCGGATCTGGTTCTGTATATCCGTTATCAATTGCTTCCTGCAAAATTTCGCTAAATGGAGCATCTTTCGCAGAGAAATTATTGAATAAATAACTCAATGTTCCAGAGAAAACTCCTTTAATTTTTGTGATATTTTCTCCTGAAAGGTGCAATAATTTAATGGTATCAATTAATGGTAATCCCGCACCAACATTGGTTTCGTATAAATAGTTCTTTTGGTTTTCTGCCAAAGCTTTTCTCAATTCCTTGTAGAAACCATAACTCAAAGTATTAGCCACTTTATTTGAAGAAATCAAATCGAAACTGCTTTCTACAAGTGGAATATAATTCTCAACGAAAGTCGCACTTGCGGTGTTATCAATCGCAATTAAGTTTTCTAAGTGATGTTCATTCGCGTAAGCAATAATATCTTTGATTGTATAAGCCTCACCTTTAGTTGCAATTTCATTCTTCCAATTACTGTTAACACCGTATTTGTTTAAAAGCAATTTTTTAGAATTCGCTATAGCGAAAACATTCAGCTTAATGTCTTTACGTTTTTCGATTGCTGCAGCCGATTCTAAAATCTGATTGATTAAAGTTCCACCAACTAATCCGTGACCAAAAATCGCAATATTGATTTTCTTCGAAACTCCAAAAATCTCTCCGTGAATTACGTTAAGCGCTTTATTTAATTCCTCTTTTTTAACAACCAAACTCACGTTTTTACCCGTTACCGTGTTGTTGAACAAAATCGGAACAATTTTATTTTTGATTAAAGCCGTATATGGTTTGTGAAAAGTACTCAAATCCTGACCAATAATCGAAATTACAGATACATTATCTGTAACTGTGATTTGATTTACATCTTTAGAATAAAAGTCATTTTCAAACTCTTTTTCTAATTCAACCATCGCAAGAGTAGCTTTTTCTGTTGCTACCACAAGTCCAATTCCTCTTTCTGAAGAACCTTGCGAAATGATACTCACACTGATATTGTGATCACCCATTACTTTAAAAATTCTGGCATCTACTCCAGCTTTTCCAAGCAGTCCGCGTCCTTCAAGATTTACAAGAGAAACATTTTCTAAAACAGAAAGTGTTTTAATTCCTTCTTTAGAAGAATCTGATGTAATTAAAGTTCCGCGATTTTCGTGGTTGAAAGTATTTAAAATTCGTAACGGAATGTTTTTTTCTAATAACGGAATAATCGTTTTTGCATGCAAAATTGTAGCTCCAAAATTTGCCAGCTCATTTGCTTCATTAAACGATAAATATTCAATTTTCTTAGCATCGGCAACTAAATCTGGATTTGCCGTATAGATTCCATCTACGTGCGTGAAGTTCTGTAATTCTTCTGCATTTAAATAATTTGCAATTAACGAAGCGGTATAGTTACTGCCATTTCTACCTAAAGTAGTTGTGTCGTTGTTGTTGTTTGAGCCAATGAAGCCTGTAACTATATTAACCGTTTCGCCGTTATGTTCTTTAAAATAATTTACTACGTTTTTCTTTGAAAGCTGCTCTAAAGGCTGTGCATCACCAAATTTAGAATCGGTTTTCAGCAAATCTCTTGTATCTACAAAATTGGCAGGAATTCCTTTTTCCTGTAAAATTGCTGTCAATAATTTAGCTGAAAGCAATTCTCCTTTTGACAAAATCTGATCTTTGATTTTTTTGCTGTAATCTCCAATTAAGCTTACACCTTCAAAAAGCTTGTCTAAAACGCTAAATTCTTCAGACAAATCAACTTGTGGGTAATCTGATATTTGATATTTTTTAAAATTCTCTAATAATTCTTTGTAACTGCCGTTTTTAGCAGCAATGCTTAAGATAAATTCTAATTCGTCAGTAGCATTTCCTCGTGCAGAAACTACAACGGCAATTTTTTCACCTTGATTTACTTTATCAGAAATGATTGAAACAACTTTGTTAAGTCCTTCTCCGTTTGCTAACGATTTACCTCCAAATTTTAATACTTTCATTTTATTTCTTTATTGTTTCTGCCTTAAAAATGTCGGCAAGTAAATGATCTAATTGTTTGTACTCGATTAAAAAAGCGTCATGTCCGTGAACCGAATCAATTTCGCTATAGAAAACATTGTCTTTAAACTTCTTCAATTCTTCGTAGGTTTCTACATTTTCTTTTGCTGTAAAAAACAAATCTGAATTGATTCCGACAATGTGAATTGAAGCTTTTGTTTTAGACATTAAGTTTTCAAAACTTTCACTATTTCTAGTAATATCAATTGTTTTAAGCAACTGATTCATTAATTTATAAGAAGACAATTGAAATCTTTTCTGCAATTTTTTTCCGTGATGCGCCAGCCAGCTTTCGATATTAAAAATCAAAAGGTCTTGATTAATCGTGCGCTGAAATTTTTCTTTGAATGATTCTGGCGAACGGTAGCACAGCATTGCGTGAATTCTGGCATCTTCGATTGGTTTTGAAGAATTGTTTAGAATTTGCTCTTGTAAAAAGCAATTGGCAATAAGCCAATCAGTCGATTTCCAGTCACTCGCAATCGGAATAAGATTTTCTGTAATATTTGGTGCTAATGCTAAAATTTCCCAAGCAATTCCGCCACCAACAGAACCTCCGATAACTGCAAAAAGCTTTTCGATATTTAACGTTTTTACGCCCTCGATAAAGATTCTTGCAATGTCTCTGGCTGTAAAATCTAAATAGTTGTCAATTAAAAAGGAATTGCTTCCGTTTCCTGGAATATCGAAAGCCAAAATGGTATAAACAGCAGTATCAATGGTTTTGCCTTCACCAATCAAGTCATTCCACCAGCCGTTTTCGCCAGTAACTTGCGAATTTCCAGTTAAAGCATGGTTAACCAAAACAATAGGCGCGCTGTGCAAAGGTTGTCCTGCCAGCGTAAAACTTAATGGTATAGAATGATAAGTTGCACCACTTTCTGTGATGAAATCTTGAATTATAATGGGATTTGGTATATTTTCCAATTTCAAATCTGTTGTATTATTGATTTGTATATGGAAATATTAGAAAGAAAAACTAGGTTTAACTAGAAAAAATCTTGTTGTTATCTTTCCACGTTTGGCGTGGTAGAATGTAGCACCTTCTTCGTTTTACCGAAGGGTTGCTAAGGCTTCATCGGGTCTAATCCCTCGTCCTTTCTTTATAACATTTCAATACGTGTTTGAACTTAACGGTGCAAATTAACTACTAATTTCTCAAACAAACAAATTTTATCTAAAAGTGTTTGTTAAATTTCTGAGACTTATTTTAGCAAAAACTATTATACGCAAAAATTTACCGAACAAAAATGCCCAGTAAAATTAAGCAGGTTTTACCCTAAATTTATGATGCTTTTCCGTTTAGATAAAAAGCGTTTCATTTTCTTTTGAATACATCAAAAACAATAAAGAATTTGGCACTTTTTTCTCAGCGCTTTTATCTTCCTCTGTGATTCCGAATCTTGGATGAGCCAATTCATTTGTTGGCGGCGGATTACTATTTTTTGTCCTTCTGTTTTTCAATTTAGAAATTTTTTCTGCGAAGTAGTTCAATTTGCTCATGATATTAAGTTTTAGTTAAGTTGTGTTTTATAATCTTTATTTCTCGTTTATCTTTTTGTTAAGTCATTTTCTAGAATAAAAAAACCCTTTTGGATTTTTAGATACCAAAAGGGTTTAAGTTTTTAAACTCATTTATACTTTTAGTATCAACAGACGTTCACGCAAATAAGCGCGACAGCAAACATCTTAGTGTTCATCTGTAAGGATTTATTCATCTGTGATTTATATTGTATTTTATTTAAATTCTGCATTTGTTGTAAATTAAAAAGCCTCCTAAAATATTTCTTAGGAGGCTTTTACTATATTATTATTGTATTCTTACAATTTTTTAGCAATAGACACCCCCGCCTCGGTCTTAACCGAAATGGCACAAAACATTTTGTTGACTTTTAAGTTCATTTGATTTCTAGTAGTTTTTGGGTATAACAAATATGCAAATATTTTTCTTATTACACAAATAAAATTCAAGAATTTAATTACAAAATCCGTTGAAAATGTGTTTTTTAACGTTAAAAAACATCTTACAAAAACGAAAACGAAATAACACAAGTAAAAAACTTACAAAACAAGCCAATTTTCCTTCATAATTCCATTTGACAAATCAATTTATCAAAGAACTTTTTTCTCTTTTATATTTTTTTTAACTAAAAAATTACAGCCAAACGGCTTCTTTACTCCTAATTCGCTCCGCAATTTTCAGAATATCGGTTATAATTCCTCTAGAAATTGCTTGTTTGCAAGGTGGAGCGCTCTGAATTACGATTGGAATATCTGCATAAGATTTAGTGAAAATTTCAAAAATGGTATCAGAACCTTTTAATTGTCCTATTGGAGAATTTATTGGTTCCGAAATTAATTTGACTTCTAAAGTGCCTTTTTCTACATCAAACTCTCCTACATATCTCAATACATGATTTTCTGCTTGAGTAATTTTGGCGATTTTAAAAGATTTATCGACAGCATCTTTGTTTAGCACTCCATTTTTCTCCAAATGCTCTTCGGTTATAAAGGGCTTGATTGTAATGTCTGAAAACTCAAAATCTTTTCCTATTTCTCTGGCCAATATCAGAAGCTTTCTTGCAGAATCGTTTCCAGACAGATCTTCTTTAAAATTAGATTTCATTAAACCTAAAAGGCTCGCATCTTTCAAAACAGACGAAAACGAAACATCTTCTGATGAAAATCGATTAAAGACATAACTCAAATTATCAGAGAAAACCCCTCGAATCGTAGTGATTTTTTCTCCAGAATAATATAGATCTCTTAAGGTCTGCAAAACAGGAATTCCAGTTTCAACCGACGTTTCGTACAAAAACTCCTTGTCATACTTTTTAAGATCTGCTCTTAGTTCTTTATATAAGTCAATCGGAAGCGTATTGGCTTTTTTGTTTACTGCTACAATATTGAATCCGTTTTTAATTAACGTATTGTAATGCTTCACCAATTCATCGCTGGCTGTTGCGTCTACAGCAATCAAGTTTTCGAATTCATTTTCTTGTGCAAATTCGACAATATCTTCTACTTTAAAAGGAACAGCCAATTGTCTAAAATTGGTTTCCCAAGCATAACCAACACCTTCTTTCTCAAAAAAGGCAACCGTCGAATTGGTTATTATTGGAAAATGAAAATCGACGTTTTTACTTTCCAGAAAAAACTCTTGACTTTCAATAATTTGATTAATCAAAGTACTTCCGATATTTCCAATTCCGAAAAGGATAATGTTTATTTTAAGCTTTGACATAATTTCTAACATTTTAATTTTTTAAAACCATATAAGTGATGTAAGTTCATTTAATATCCAAACGTTTATCAAGGTAGACGCACTGCAGTGCGTCTCTACAAAATGCACTTATATTCCCTATATGGTTTAAATTTTATAATGGTGTTTTTCATAAAAAATTACCTTTAGCAAAACCACTCGCTAAAGGCAATTTTTCAAACAAAAAACAAAAAAACCTAATTTTTATTGATGCTGAATTGAGAAAGCGAAACGTTCTCAAAAACAGTCTGAAGATCAGCAATTAAATCTTCAATATCTTCAATTCCCACAGACAGACGAATCAAATCTTTAGAAACTCCAGTTTCTATTTGTTCTGCTTCTGTCAATTGCTGGTGTGTTGTACTTGCTGGGTGAATAATCAGTGATTTTGTGTCACCAATATTGGCCAGCAAAGAGAACAATTTTGTATCGTCTACCACTTTCTTAGCTGCATCAAAACCTCCTTTTAATCCAAAAGTGATAATGCCGCTTTGACCTTCTGGCAAATATTCTTTAGCCAGATCAAAATATTTATTTGATTTTAAACCTGGATAATTTACCCAGACTACCTCATCTTGTTTTTCTAACCATTCAGCTAGAGCCAAAGCATTTTCACTGTGTTTCTTGATTCGAATTGGAAGTGTTTCTAGTCCCTGAATAATCTGAAAAGCATTAAATGGACTCAAAGCAGAACCAAAATCACGCAGACCTTCTATTCGAGCTTTTGCTATAAAAGCCGCATTTCCTAAGGCTTCATGATATACTAATCCGTGGTATCCTGCAGATGGCTCGGTAAATTCCGGGAATTTTCCGTTTGCCCAATCAAAGTTTCCAGCATCAACGATAACGCCTCCTAATGAAGTTCCGTTTCCTGCGATATATTTAGTTAAGGAGTGAATTACAATATCGGCACCATATTTAATTGGGTTTAATAAATAAGGTGTCGCAACTGTATTGTCTACTATAAATGGTACTTTGAATGCTTTGGCTTCTGCCGAAATTGCTTTTAAGTCTAATACATCTAATTTTGGATTTCCTAGAGACTCAACAAAAAAAGCTCTTGTGTTTTCTTTTGCTGCTTTGGTGAAATTTTCTGGTTTTGAAGGATCTACAAATGTGGTAGTAATTCCTAATCTTGGCAAGGTAACTTTTAGAAGATTATAAGTTCCTCCGTATAAACTATTTGACGCTACGATATGATCTCCTGCTTTTAGCAAAGTCAATAAAGTTGTAGAAATTGCCGATGCTCCAGAAGCCGTAACAACAGCTCCAATTCCGCCTTCAAGCGCTGCAAGACGCTGTTCTAAAATATCGTTTGTCGGGTTGTTTAATCTCGTGTAGATAAATCCAGCTTCGGCAAGACCAAATAAATTGGCTGCATGATCGGCGTTATTAAATACATATGATGATGTCTGATAAATAGGCACGGCTCTTGTTCCTGCGTTTTTAGTTACGTCGTGTCCTGCGTGTAATGCGTTTGTTGCAAATTTTTGTGTGCTCATGATTTCTTAGTTTTTAGGTATTTTTAATACGTTTTATATTGTAATTGATATTGATTTTTAAAATTGATTTAAGCTAAAATATCTTCAGCTTCTTCTTCAAGATCATATAAATGAAATAGTAATGATTTTTGTGTTTTTGTCTGCTGTGCAGGATCATATTTTAGCGTTTCAGTCGATGTCTCTTCCGAATTATTATTTCTTAATAAGTATTGAAATGCGATTGTATTTATATCTAGTGTATTCATGATTTAAAATTTAAAATGTTGGAAATAAAAAAGCCCTTTCGGATGGCGACCAAAAGGGCTTATAGTTTAACTATAACAAAGATTGTCTCTTTCACTTTTGGCAACAGCAAATTGGGATGCACATTTGCATCATCTTACAACACATCATATTTCTTTTTGCTATTGTTTTCATTTTTATTTAAAATTTGAATTCTACTATTTTTTAAATTCGACTAATTCGATAGAGTAAATGTAATAAGTATTTTTTTAACGACCAAATTAAAATTGAAATTTTGTAATATTTTTTTTTGAAATTTCTTTCAAGCCTTTCAAATAAAGACTTGAAAGAAATTTATTTAATTAGAATTTAAAGCTCAAACGAGCAAAACCAAATCTTCCGTTTAATCCGAATTGAGAAACTGCTCTTGAATACGCAAACTGATTCGCATTTGTCAAATCTGTACTTGGCGCTGGCGACAAAGTTGGCGTTGTGTTTGTAAATGCAGGAGTTGCAGGATTATTTCTGTCTGGATAAACATCTCCTATATTATTAACTCCAATTGTAGCTCTAAAATGCTTGTTGATCTGATATCCTAAAGATAAATCTGTAACCAATTTTGCGCTGTATTCCGGATGTTCGTACACAGAAGAAAATCCGTCTAAATTCACATCTGTTGCTCCTGGGTCTGTAACTTTTCCGAAATAGCTGTTTCTTAAATAAATATCCAGTTTTTTAATGCTGAATGTTGTCATCAAATTGGCCTTTACTTTCGGAATTGCTTCTTCTAAATATACTCGGCTTGATTCTGGAAAGAATGAATAAATATACGGTTCTCCACCTGCATCTACGATAGATTTTGGAATATGCAAATCGCCTACTCTTTTGGTTTCGTTGAAACTAAATGCAAAATCGTTTCTAATTGTGAAATCCTGAATTACATCGTATTTCTGAGAAATTACCAAATCAATTCCTTTTGTTTCAGAATCAATTCCGTTTGTCCAGAATGAAGCTCTTTCTACTCCTTTCAAATCAAATGCTTGCTGAAATAAAGTCAACGCCTCTGCCTGTTCTGGCGAAGTTGCAGCACCAATTTGCGCATCTGTTGGTCTAGAATATTGTCCAGACAATACAATTCTGTCGTTGATTCTTGTAAAATAAGCATCAGTTGCAATGGTTATGTTAGCTTCAGGAATTTTGAATGTAAATCCTGTACTGATGCTTTTTGATTTTTCTGGTTTTAAACTTTCAATTCCAATGCTTTTTGCTGCTTGCGAATCGTTTGTAAAATACCCCACTTGATATGGAGAACCGTTTATAAACTGAGTAGAACTTGACTCAAAATATCTTTGCTGTAAAGACGGCGCTCTAAAACCTGTCTGTCCAGAAATTCTCCAATTGATATTATCATTTAATTTTAAAAGAGAAGCCAGTTTAAAAGTGACCGTATTTCCAAAATCCGAATAATTTTCATAACGCGCAGCTCCATTTATAAGCCATTTTTCAGTGGCATTCAATTCTAAATCAACATAAGCAGCACCACTTTTTCTGTTTTTTTCTTTAGCATCCGAAGGCTGAAATCCTGAAAATCCTTGCGCTCCTGCTCCACGTTTGTTTCCAAAGAAGTCAGTTACTATCAATGGTGAATTGCTTGGCAAAATTCCAGAAACTAAATTTCCGTTTACATCATACAATCCGTAAGAAGCTTCTTCTCCTGCTTTAATTTCGTAGTTTTCATATCTGAATTCACCTCCAAAAGCAACATTCAGTCCAGAAAGAACGTCTAGTTTTTTACTAAAATCCAAATTGGTTGTGCTTTGTAAAAACGAAACTTTTCCTGCATCAAAACTAAAAGGAGAATTTGTCCCTAAAGTTGCATTGATGGAATTATTTACATCATAATTAAAAGAGTTTGTTCCTAAATTTGTGCTTAAATCAGTATCAAATCCAAATAATTGCGTAGTTACACCAACTGCTGCAGAAGCATCTAAAATTTTTGATTCAATTTCCGGCAAAAATCCGTTTTGGTACACTTGAGTGAAAGTTCCAGAACCATTTGGCAATCTATTAAAGGCATATGATTTTCCGCTTCTATACGATATTCCACCAAAAGAATACAAAGAAGTTGTTTCTGTTAAAGGATATTTTGCATTGTAATATGCTTGTCCTGAAGCCAATTCTGACTGACCAACACTCATATTATAATCACTTCTCTGCTGTCCTCTGTAAGCTAATTCATTATTAGTAACATCAAAATTCAAAGCGGTCTGCATCTGCGCAATTGTCGATGCCGATGCAATAGCACTTTGTTGAGCTGTTGTAAAATAACCTACTTGTGGAGCATATTGTTTTAAAGAAGACAAAATCTGAGCTGAATTTGTAGTCGTATTAATGTTGCTAAACAAAGAGTTAATTTCTACACCATCTTGTGCCGCTCTATTTTCTACTGCATTGTAAGCATTAAAAATAGCATTGCTTCTAATTCCTGCTCTGCTTGTTGCTTGTCTTGTTACGGCAGTTCCTGTAATGTTCAAGAAACTTCCTGGTTTGCCTAATGAAGTTCCGTAGTTTAAATCGATTTGGGCAGTTTGTCCGTCTGCTCCTCCTTCAAAATTATTTGATCCCGAAGATAAATTTGCTCCATATTGAATTCCTCCTGTTAGATAATTAGCGTTTTTCTTTAGAACAATATTAATAACTCCCGCAATCGCATCAGAACCGTATTGTGCGGCAGCTCCATCTCTTAAAACTTCAATTCTTTCTATGGCAAAAGACGGAATGGCATTTAGGTCTGTTCCAACAGATCCTCTTCCTGGCGATCCGTTTATGTTTACTAAAGCACTTGTGTGTCTTCTTTTTCCGTTTACTAAAATCAGAACCTGATCTGGCCCTAATCCTCTTAATTGTGCAGGATCTACGTGGTCTGTTGCATCTGCTGTAGATGTTGGGTTACTCGTAAACGACGGCGCAACATAATTTAAAATTTGAGTTACGCTTGTTTGCGGTGCTCCTTTTGTTATTTCTGATACATTAAAAACATCAACCGGAACTGGCACATCTGTTTTTACTCTGTTTTTACTTCTTGATCCAATAATAGTAACTTCAGACAGTTCGTTGTTTTTTAAACTATCCTGCTCTTTTTTATTGTCCTGAGCATAAAGTCCTGAAAAAGTCACAAGACCTAAAACGATTAGTACATTTTTCTTCATTTCTTTTTTTACTGATTAATTATTGTTTTTGGCTTAAAAAAAATCTTACAGGTTTGTTTTTGGCATAAAAAAAACCTCTGCGGTTCGGCAGAGGTTCTATTTATATTTTATTGAAAAATAATTACAATAGCGTCTCTGCGGATAACTCCGGCATCTTACAAGACATCATATTGCAAACTGTAAATTTCATTTGTTTCTTTTATTTTAACGGGGCAAAGTTGCAAACTATTTTTTAATCGACCAAACAAAAAACAAATTATTTTCTATTACCCTATCAAAATAGTATGTTATTGTTAAATTTCTGCTAGAAAAAATAAAAAAAGTTGAACTTTAATTTGCAAATCAAAATGGTTTCATACCTTTGCACCCGAAACAGAGGAAAAATTTGAACTGATTGCAACCTCTTCATAATGAAATGGTTTCGTTATGAATGCTGAAAGATTTGTTTCAGCAGTAAAAAATGCTAAAGCAGAAACTCTCCTTTAGCCCTTTTTAGCAATTATTTTTCCCGCTTAATTTTAAATTAAAACATTATTATTACATTATTATGGCTTATTTATTTACGTCAGAATCTGTTAGTGAAGGGCATCCAGACAAAGTTGCAGATCAAATTTCGGATGCATTAATTGACAACTTTTTGGCATTTGATGCTGACTCAAAAGTAGCTTGCGAAACGTTAGTTACAACTGGTCAGGTTATTTTAGCAGGTGAAGTAAAATCGAATACTTATCTTGATGTTCAGCAAATTACACGTGAGGTAATCCGTAAAATTGGATATACTAAAAGTGAATATATGTTTGAAGCGAATTCTTGTGGAATTCTTTCAGCTATTCACGAGCAGTCTGCAGATATTAACCAAGGTGTTGACAGAGCTAAGCCAGAAGAACAAGGTGCTGGTGACCAGGGAATGATGTTTGGTTATGCTACAAACGAAACTGAAAACTACATGCCATTGGCATTAGATTTATCTCATAAATTATTACAAGAGTTAGCAATTTTAAGACGTGAAAACAAAGAAATCACTTATTTACGTCCGGATGCTAAATCTCAGGTAACTTTAGAATACAGCGACGATAACAAACCAACTCGTATTGATGCGATTGTTATCTCAACTCAGCATGATGATTTTGATGAAGAAGCTGCAATGTTGGCTAAAATCAAAAAAGATATTATCGAAATCTTGATTCCAAGAATTATCGCTAAAAATCCAGAGCACGCTCATTTATTTAACGATAAAATCAACTACCATATTAACCCAACAGGAAAATTCGTAATTGGAGGACCTCACGGAGATACTGGTTTAACAGGAAGAAAAATCATTGTTGATACTTACGGTGGAAAAGGTGCTCACGGTGGTGGTGCATTCTCTGGAAAAGATCCAAGTAAAGTAGACAGAAGTGCTGCTTATGCAACTCGTCATATCGCTAAAAACTTAGTTGCTGCTGGTGTTGCTGACGAAATCTTAGTTCAGGTTTCTTACGCAATTGGAGTTGCTGAACCAATGGGAATCTTCATTGAAACTTACGGAACTTCTAAAGTAAACTTAACTAACGGTGAAATCGCTAAAAAAGTAGAAGCTATCTTTGATATGCGTCCTTACTTTATTGAGCAAAGATTAAAATTAAGAAATCCTATTTATAGCGAAACTGCTGCTTATGGACACATGGGACGTAAACCAGAAACTGTAACTAAAACTTTCTCTGCTCCAGGCGGAAACGAAAAAACAGTTACTGTTGAATTGTTTACATGGGAAAAACTTGATTTTGTTGACCAAGTAAAAGCTGCATTTGGATTGTAATTCAATCTAAATTTTAAATACTAAAAAGGCTGTCTAAAAATTTTTAGACAGCCTTTTTCTTTACTTCTATACTTCCTAAAACTAGTAAGTTCCGTTACTCATTTTAGTTAAAACTTCTTTCATTTGATTTGCAGTTTCTTCATCAACATCACTAGTAATATATTTTACTGCTAAAACCTGTGTTTCGATAGCTTTTTGTGCCTGTCCATCTTTATAATACAATTGTGCTAAAGTGTCTAAATAGTATGGATTGTTTTTAGATATCACCAAGCTATATTCAGACCATTTAATAGCGTCTTTAATAAAGTTTGAATTCTGTGGCTTTAATACTACTGTCCATGCTGCATTATTACAAATATCTGAGTGGTAAAGTTTAAACGAATTCCAACCATCATAAGAATAACTTGAGCTAGAATCTAAACCTGAAAAAATAGCGTCTAATTTTTCTATTGGACTTACTCCAGCCAAAGTTGAATCAAAATAAGCATTAAACTCTCTTAAGTAAGTTGTATTCGAACCATCTTTTTCTTCAATCTGACCTAAATAGTAAAAGTAATTTCTATAAACATCAAAATTACCTTTTCCAGATGCAATAATTCTTTTATAAAGCGAATTAATTTTTTCTTTATTTATTTCTCCCGAAACGCCATCTTGAGAAAGATAAATGTTTTGCTGTAAGGCATCTGAAATTTCAGAAACTACGTTTCCAACACTGTGAATTTCTCCTTGTTTATTATTAAAATCTGTACGATTGCTTTCAATATCTTCTGAGTGATTTAGCAAATAATCAATTGCTAAGAAATCTGTATCGTTTAGAATTCTATCTGTACCGAAAAGCTGTTTTGTAAATCCTTGGTTTTTGATTTCTTTAATAATCGTTTCTACCAAATACATATTTGCAGCTTTATCTTTTTGATGTGATTCAATTAACTTTTTCCAAGTTTCAGTCACCTCTTTTTGGTTTAAAGCCGTTTTTGTAATTACAAATTCAGTCGAATTAGGATCGTTTACTGAATAATCTGAATCATAATCATAAGATGTTTCTAATAAGGCTGCCTTATTAAAAGCTGCGATTAAATCTGAGTCTGAAGCTTTTTTGTTCTTTAACACTTTGTCTATAGAAAGGAAAGCATTTGCTTTTTGAAGTTTTCTATAAAAATCGCCATAATAGCTAAACTGATATTGCTGTGCTGTTAAATCTGATTTTGCAGCGGCAAGTACATCACCGTTTCCGTTTAAAACCAATACGCTTGGATCATTCGTAATTTTATTATTTTTTAGCCATTTTTTATCATCGGCTCCAGCCAAATAATAATTGTAAGTATCATACAGTGCATTATACGAATCGTACATATTATATCCTGTCTGAGTTTCCTGTTCTTTTACAAAAGCATTAAAACCTTCCTTAGCCGATTTATTCTTGCTGTCAACCACAACTACCAAAAATTTATTGTTAGCTGTTTTTGTCGATTCTAGAGCCTTTTTTAGATTGTCTTCGATTTTTAGTTTAAAATCGTATTTGGTATAAGAAGCAGGAGTATCAAGAGGATATTCTGCTGCTGGTACCGCAGTAGTATCAACTGGCAGACTATTATATATACTGTCTACTACAGCGCTTCCATAAGAATCATAAAGCGAATCTTTCCCTGGATAAGTCCAGTTTGAAATACTTTCAGTTTGTATTGGAACCACTGTTGGAGCTTTAACAGGCTTTTCCTCTTTTTCATTTACAAATACCAAAGGATCTTTTCCTGCTTGATCAGAAATTCTCAATTCTTTCGTATTCTTATCAAAAGATCCTGCAAGATTCAAATCGCTAAGAATTGCCAAATCATAGTTGATCGTTACTTCTGAAACATCTTTTGGCAATGTGTATTTATTAACATCACTTTTTCCATTATAATCTTCGTAAACCAAATAAAGGAAATCCGTTTTTTCTATTTCAAAATCTAAATCTGTTTTGATATATTCAGGATCTACTTTCGTTTTTATATCTGAAAGCCTCTGATATTGAACTGCTTCTGTTCCTTTTTGAGTTCCTATATAAAAAGAATAATAAGACGGATTCAAAAACTTAATCTTAATTTTTTTTGCTTTTTTATCCTTAACAAAAGAAAGATCAAATCTATTATCGACGGTATTTTTACTTTTTAAGAAAACCAAAGAATCACCTTTAATTTCATATCCTCCCGAATAAAAAACCAATTCGTATTTATTATCATCCAATAAATTTAATTTGATTTTTCCTCCTTTATTTGTAGATAAATAAGTTCCCTTTTCTAATCCATTTGTTTGGGCAAAAGAGATAGAAATTCCAGCAAACAGGAGTGATAAGCTCCAAATAAAATTGCGCATAACTACATATTTTGTTGTTAATAATATAGCGCAAAGATATCTGATTCTCCTTTAAACAAATCACAAAAAATCATAATATTTGCAGTTAAAATACTACAAATTGTATTTCATAGAAAATATGATGTAACGTGGCTGTACAGTGTATTGTGAGACTCTTGTAGAGAACTGCGAGAAGCTGTCATCATTAAGATATTTTGTGTTCAACAAATTGGTTGCCGAAATTTTATATTCCCATTTGCTGTTTTTCTTTTGATAAATTAAACTGGCACTTAAGAAATCATATTCGTTATCGACTGTTTTATCTCCATTATAATAGTGATAGAATTCATATTCTGAAACAAAAGAGAAACTATCTAAAAAATAGTAATCTAACTTTGCAAAAGGCTTGTCGGTATAAAAAGTGGAACCACTATATTTATTAATTAAAAGATTATATCCAAATTCGATATTGGGAAGGTTTTTATAATTAGTAGAAGCTTTTACAGTATAGCTCTGAACAAAACTTTCTGTTGTTCTCAAGTCATCATTTTGAATGTTATTAAACTTTGACCAGTTTAAACTTGCATTAACAGAAGCTTTGTAGTTTTTTAAAAATGAACGTCCATAAGCTCCCATTCCTGAGAAAGTTTCATCTGCCAAATTAGAATTATATGGAACAGAAGATTGATTGATTCCGTCAAAATCTGCTTTTGTTTTAATCGCATCTACCTTTTTTGTATAAGTCGCATTGGCAAAAATGTTCTCAAAATTAAACATGTTATATTTGAAATAACGAAGCGTATGCACTTGCGAAGTTGCATTTTCTAAGAAACGATTTCCATGAAATAAACTACTGTAATCAGACAAAACATATCCCGCAGCTAATTGGTTAATATCTGTAAAATCATTCGTTAAAGAGAAATTATAAGTAAGCGTTTCAGATTTTTTAATTTGGTACAATGCAAAGAAATCTGGCAGTATTTTGCTAAAACTTTGAGAATAATCTGTTCTCTCTTGTCCGTTTGTCATTTGATACGTATGCAGGCTTACTCCTGGCGTCAATGTAAATTTTCCAGTTAGAATTTTATAATGAAAACCTACGAACGCATCATTGAACCTATAATCTACATCATTATTATTTTCAGGATTATTTAAATCATTTCTGCCTCCATTATCTAACATTTGAAAAATATGAGAATTGAAATTCTGATAAGAATAGGTGTTTCCTAAAGTAACATTGAAATTACTTTTGGGAGTTACCATGTAATAGTAATCCAGTTTAGCATCGAGCTTATTCGTTTTTACAAAACGATCCTGATTGTAATCATTTCTAGATTGTGTAACATCATATCCTGACAAGGCAAAAGGAAGTGTTTGCAGGTTAGCATTATAAAACGGATTCTCATCTTGATACAAATGCTGCATTTCAAAAGCAAAAATATTTTTAGCGCTTTGCGTGTAATACAAATTCAAATTCTGATTAATTGAAGTCGGATCTTGTTTTTTAGTGGTAAAAATATCTTCCGAAGTTGCTACATTCTGCACAATTTGCTCTCTAAACAAATCTGAATATTCTTCTTGTTTAGTAAGTTTGGTCAAAATATCATAATCAAACTGAAATTTGTCGTTTGGCTTATAGGTTGAGCTTAATTTAAAAAGTCCCAAATTATTTTTTTGACTTGTATTTTCGTTATTTTTCTGCTGATCTCCAGAATCTAAAATTGTGGTTTGCGATTTGGTTTCCAATTCTGTTTTTGAAGTTGATAGAATTCCAAAACCGCTTATATTCCAAGCTTTATTAATCGAATAAGCAAAGTTTGTAGCTCCGAATTTAGTTTCAATTTCTTTTGCACGATTATTTCGAAGCAATGAAATTCCCAAATCATTTGAAGAAACATTAAAACTGCTCCCTCCTTTTTTCATCAAGTTTTTAAACCCACCCGTAAACTTAAAATAATCTTGTGCCGTAAGAGGCAATTCGCCAATATTATTAAAATTGGTAATTAAATTAATGCTGTATTTCGGGCTGTAATAAAACAGTTTCGGATTAATGATATATCGGCTATCCAATTCTGCAACACCAATTCCTGCGGTAACGTCTCCAAACCAAAAATTCTTTTTCCCTTCTTTCAGTTTAATATTCATTGCCACATTATCCTGATCGTTTTCAAGTCCTTTTAATTGACTAATTTCATTATAATTTCTTAAAACCTGAACTTTATCAATAGCATCAGCAGGAATATTTTTTACGCCTAATTTTGTATCTCCGTCAAAAAAGTCTTTTCCTTCCACCATTAATTTGCTGACTTTTTTTCCTTCTACTTCTATTTCTCCGTCAGCATTTACCTCAACTCCTGGCAGTTTTTTTAGAACATCTTCAAGCTTTTTTTCTGTTCCAGATTTAAAAGAATCAGCATTATAAACAATCGTATCTCCTTTTATAGAAACGGGCATTTCGCGAACAATTTCTACTCCTTCCAACTCTATTCCTGCTCCATCCAAAACAATATTCTGAGTCATGTTTTCAGCTTTTGTAGATACAGCAATTTCCTTAGATTTCATTCCCAAATAACTCACTTTAATAGTATAAGCAGTATTTGGCTTTAAAGTGAGCTGAAACTTTCCTTTGTCGTTCGTAATTCCATACGAATCCATTGCTTTGGTTCCGTTATTAATAGCCATGATATTAGCCATTTCTAACGGATTTTTCTGTTCATCTTGAATAAGACCGTCAAAACGAACACTTTGTGCAAAAGAAAAAGAAGTAATTAAAAAGGCGACGAAAAAATATAGCTTGTTCATTAAAAAAGGATGCTTAGAATAAATAATAAAGGCTTTGAGTTATCTTCCTGGGGGAGGAGGAGGTCCGCCAGCACGACCGCGGTTCATCTCTCTAAATTCTTCCATTTTTTTAATTACTGTTTCGTCATATTCTTTTTGAGAAATTACTTTTCCTTTTTTAGAAGGTTTTATATCCACTTTCTCTTTAGCATTCAAAACAATTTTCGAGCATAAAATTGTAGTTGTTCCATCATTAATTTCTAAAATTAAACCAGGAAGCCCCCAATAATTTTCTGGCCCTTGATTAATCGGAATTTCTGGTGTATACCAAGCCGTTACCACAATTTCTTTTGGCATTTCAAAGTTGTCTGCAAAGTTGGTTTTAGTATCTCCTGACGTCTTTTTAGCTTCGTCCTTTTTATCATCGTTATTCTTAGGTCTAAAGTTTCTAAAATCGGTTTTGCTTGCTTGTTTTACTGCTGTCGCTTTATAACAATTATATCCTCCAATTTGTTTGGTTTCTTGTTCTAATTTCCAGTTTAGCTTTGGCAGCGAATCAACAACAAGAAATTCTTTGCCCATAAATTCTTTATCTACGGTATACGTTTTTGTTTTTACGTCTTTATAAAAAGTTCCTCCGCCTCCCGTAAGAGAGCCAAACATCATTCTAAAACCTCCTTGCTGTTGGCCAGGCGCTTCTAGTTTTTCTTCTTCTTTATAAATTGATGCTGCTTTATCGAAATTTAATATGAATGTTTTTTCTAGCATTTTTTTCATGCGCTCCTCCATGTTTTTCTGCATCTCTGGCGTGATGTCTCTATTTCCGCGCATTCCTTCAAATTTTGGCGCTTGAGTTTTCGATTCGTAAACAGCCATTCCTTGAAAATCTTTTTGCGCTTGAATTTGTGTTGAAACAAGCATCAAAGTCATATAAAAAAATATCTTTTTCATTTCGTTTTTCTTTAAGTGAGCAAATTCAATAAAACTTACATTCAAATGTATTATTAATTTTAAAATTCAAAAAACTAAATATATTAATCGCATGATGGTATAGATAGAATCGTCTATTTTTTAGACTATTAGTATAAAAAAAGGTTTAAGCCTTAAAATTGATGTTTTAATGCGAGTTTTTTGTAATTTGGTAATCTTGTAAATCAATTTTCTAATCTGTAAAACCGTGCAAAAAATTTTATTCTCCATACTTCTTTTCTGCACTTTTCATGCGCTTTCGGCTCAGGATTTGAAAATAAATCCGACCTTAATTTCGCAGTACAAAAATACTTCAGATGAATTTTTAGGATATGATTCATTTGGGTATTCTTATCAGATAACAAACAACGTTTTTAGTAAAATTAAAGGAAAAGAAATTTTCGAATACAAGAATGTATCTTTGGGAAAAATCACAAAAGTTGATCTTCAGAATCCGTTAAAAATTGTTTTGTTTTATGAAGATTTTAATAGCGTTGTCTTATTAGATAATCAATTAAATAAAATGACTGAAATTAACTTTTCGCAGAATACAACCCCAATTGTAGTAAGCGCAATCGGAATGTCAACACAAAATCAACTATGGATTTACAACACTTTAAATCAGCAGATTGGTCTATTTGATTATTTGAAAAATGAATATAAAACGGTTTCAATTCCGTTGACTGAACCAATTCAATATTATCAAACCGATTTTAATGCTTTTTATTGGATTGATAAGAAAAACAACTGGTTCTCTTGTGATATTTTCGGAAAAATCACTTCGTTAGGAAAAATAACCGATTTTGATAAAATTGCCATTGTTAATTCTTCGCAATATCTTTTCAGTAAGGATAATTTATTGTACTTTAAAGGGTTTAACAAAGTAAATTCAGATGTAATTTCTGAGATTAAAATTTTAGAAAAAAGCTTTGACAATTTTTATTACAAAGACCAAATTTTATCTATTTTTACAGCTACAGATATATCAAATTATAAAATCGTAACACCGTAATGCACATAGCAATAGCAGGAAATATAGGCGCAGGAAAAACTACTTTGACCAAATTATTGGCGAAACATTTCAAATGGGAACCTCATTATGAAGATGTAGTTGATAATCCGTATCTAGATGATTTCTACCATCAAATGGAACGTTGGTCATTTAATCTTCAGATTTATTTCCTTAATAGCCGTTTTCGTCAAGTGCAGCAAATTCGCGAAAGCGGAAAAAAGATTATTCAGGATAGAACGATCTATGAAGATGCACATATTTTCGCACCCAACTTATATGCAATGGGATTAATGACAAGCCGTGATTTTGAAAATTATACGTCTTTATTCGAATTAATGGAATCTTTAGTTAAAGCTCCAGATTTGTTGATTTATTTAAGAAGTTCTATTCCTAATTTAGTGGGGCAAATTCACAAACGCGGACGCGAATATGAAAACTCTATTTCTATAGATTATTTGAGCCGTTTGAACGAAAGATACGAAGCTTGGATTCAGACTTATAGTAAAGGGAAATTACTAATCATTGACGTTGACAACATTAATTTTGTTGACAATCCTGAGGATTTAGGAGATATCATTAATAAAATTGATGCTGAATTGAACGGATTGTTCTAAAAATATAGTTTATATACGAATACGAAAAGCCTCTAAAAATATTTTAGAGGCTTTTTCTGTTTTAAGAAACTTTGTCAAAGTTTTAAACTTTGACAAAGTTGTTATTTTGCAGCTTCAACTTTTGCTAAAACTTCTTCTTCAGTTCCTTCAAAAACTTCAGTTGTTGTTTTTCCGTCTACTGTTTTAGTAACAGTTCCCGTAGTTTTTCCGTTAATATTTTTAACCTCAACACGAACCGATTGGCTTTCTGTATGAGCATATTTTCCGTTTGCATCAAAATGAGCCAGACATTTTGCTGTTTCTTCTTCAGAACAACCTTTTTCTTTACACATTTTAATACATTCTTCTTTTGTCATTCCAGACATATCGCCACATTTAGACATTCCTGCATGCATTTCTGTTTTAGCACAGCAAGAAGCTTTTCCAGCGATATCTGATGATTCGTGGCCTTCTCCTAAAATTGGAGCAATTACCAATCCAATCAAGCAAGTTAATTTGATTAAAATATTCATTGATGGCCCAGAAGTATCTTTAAACGGATCTCCAACTGTATCTCCGGTTACCGCTGCTTTATGTGCATCAGAACCTTTATAAGTCATTTCTCCGTTGATCATAACTCCTGCTTCAAAAGATTTCTTAGCATTATCCCAAGCACCTCCAGCATTGTTTTGGAAAACTGCCCAAAGCACTCCAGAAACCGTAACTCCTGCCATATATCCTCCTAACATTTCAGCAATTAACTGATTGTTGTCTGAGTAAACTAATTTTCCTAAAAGAACAATTAAAATTGGGAAACCAATCGTTAAAATCCCTGGAAGCATCATTTCTCTTAATGCTGCTTTTGTAGAAATTTCAACACATTTTCCGTATTCTGGTTTTCCTGTTCCTTCCATAATACCAGCAATTTCTTTGAACTGGCGACGAACTTCATACACCATATCCATTGCTGCTTTTCCAACAGAATTCATTGCTAAAGCAGAGAAAACTACCGGAATCATTCCACCAACAAATAACATCGCTAAAACTGGCGCTTTAAAAATATTAATTCCGTCGATTCCTGTAAAAGTTACATACGCAGCAAATAAAGCCAATGAAGTTAAGGCTGCAGAAGCAATTGCAAATCCTTTTCCTGTTGCTGCAGTTGTGTTTCCAACTGAATCTAAAATATCTGTTCTTGTACGAACTTCTTTTGGTAATTCGCTCATTTCTGCGATTCCTCCAGCATTATCAGAAATTGGTCCGAAAGCATCGATTGCCAATTGCATTGCTGTTGTAGCCATCATTGCAGAAGCTGCTAAAGCTACTCCATAGAATCCTGCTAAAGCATACGAAATCCAAATTGCCACCGCAAACAATAATACGGTTGGGAAAGTAGAAATCATTCCGGTTGCCAAACCTGCAATTACGTTTGTTCCCGCTCCTGTAGATGATTTTTGAACAATTGCCATAACTGGTTTTGTTCCTAATCCTGTATAATATTCTGTTACTGATGAAATAGCGCCACCTACAACTAATCCGACTAATGTAGCGTAGAAAACACGCATTGATGAAATCGCTTTAGAACCTTCTCCAAAGAAAGTCATTTGCATTGTTTCAGGAAGCATGTGCTGTACTAAGAAGAAACAAGCCACAGCGGTTAAAACAATAGAAACCCAGTTCCCTATATTTAATGCTTTCTGTACTTGTGCTTCTTTAGCATTGTCATCTGAGATTTTTACTAAAGTTGTTCCGATAATTGAAAATAAAATTCCGAAACCGGCAATTGCCATCGGAAGTAAGATAGGTCCAATTCCGCCAAAAGCATCATTGATACTTCCACCCATATCTTTTATCACATAGTTTCCAAGAACCATTGCAGCCAAAACAGTTGCTACATAAGAACCAAATAAATCGGCTCCCATACCTGCAACGTCTCCCACGTTATCTCCTACGTTATCTGCAATTGTAGCTGGATTACGAGGATCATCTTCTGGAATTCCAGCTTCAACTTTCCCAACTAAATCTGCTCCAACATCGGCTGCTTTTGTGTAGATTCCACCACCAACTCTGGCAAACAAAGCGATTGATTCTGCACCAAGCGAAAATCCCGCTAATGTCTCTAAAACAACTGTCATTGTATCTGTATCTTTCCAAACTCCACCAGAGAATAAATGAAAGAAAATGATGAAAAATGATGTCAAACCTAAAACGGCTAATCCGGCAACGCCTAATCCCATTACGGTTCCACCGCCAAAAGAAACTTTTAGAGCTTGCGGTAAACTTGTACGAGCCGCCTGTGTAGTTCTAACGTTTGTTTTTGTTGCGATTTTCATTCCCATATTTCCTGCTAAAGCAGAAAAGAATGCACCAAAAATAAAAGCAATTACGATTAATAAATGTGTTTTTACTCCTGGAATAAAAGTAATTCCTGCCAAAGCTAAACTGGCAATAATTACAAAGATGGTTAATAGTTTATATTCGGCTTTTAGAAAGGCTAAGGCTCCTTCGTAAATGTAATCTGAAATCTCTTTCATCTTACCGTCTCCAGCGTCTTGTTTTAAAACCCAAGTCCTTTTTATTCCCATGAAAAGTAATCCTAAAACTGCCATTATAATTGGCAGGTAAATCATAAATGCATTCATAATATATTAATGGTTTTGGTTAATAGTCAACAATCTAACTGAAACGAATTTAAACAAAAAAGCAATACTCCTGACGGCAGTATTGCTTTTTTTATAATAGAATAAGGTTAAAATTATTTAATGCTAAATAATCCAGCCGGTTTATTTTCAATGTCATCAAAACGTTTTGTACACTCAGCGATAATGTCGTAAGCTTCTTTTACGTCTCCCCATCCTTCTACATCTACTTTTTTATTTTCAAGGTCTTTGTAAACTTGGAAAAAGTGCTCGATTTCTTTTAATAAGTGAGCGTTAATATCAGAAAGATCGTTTAATGAATTCCAGATTGGATCTGAAACTGGTACACAAATAATTTTCTCGTCTGGTCCCTTATCATCTGCCATGTGGAATACACCAATTGGTTTCACTTCCATAACACATCCAGGAAAAGTTGGTTCGTTTACCAAAACTAATACGTCAAGAGGATCACCATCTAAAGCTAAAGTTTCTGGAATAAATCCGTAATCAGCTGGGTACATCATTGAAGAGAATAACATTCTGTCAAAACGCATTCTTTTAATTTCAAAATCGTACTCATATTTATTTCTGCTTCCTCGTGGTATTTCGATTAACACATCGAAAGTCGTTAATTTGTCTGCGGTCATTTTCGTTTTTTAATGTTTCTATAATTTCGGTTGCAAAAATAACTAAAGAATCTAGTTTTACAATAAAAAACAAGGTTAAATTATGCGCATTAAAGTTTAAAAAACAAGCATTTAATAGGTAATACTTCGATTTCTCTTCTTTAAATAATAATGCCAAAGTAAATAAGTTGCATAAGATCGATACGGACTCCACTCTTCTGCGTGAATTTCCATTTCTTGTTTGTCATGAATATCTAGCAATTCTTTAATCGTATTTATTACTGCTATATCGCCAAGAGGAATTAAATCGGGTTCTTCTAAACAAAACATTAGATAAATATCAATTGTCCAATTGCCTATTCCTTTTAGTTTAATGAGCTCTTCGCGAACTTGTTTTGCTGATTTTGAAGCTAAACTTTCGATATCTAATTCTTTGTTTAAAACCGCTTCCGCTAAAATCTTAATGTATTTTGTTTTCTGGCGACTTACTCCCAAATTTCTAAATTCCTCATCGGTCAAAACAGCCATATTTTCGGGATTGCAAGTTTTGTAAGCTTTGATTTTTAAAAATGTGGCCTTCGCCGAATCTATAGAAACTTGCTGTTCAAGTATTAATAAAACCAAAGTTTCAAATCCAGGAGGACGTCTTGGAATTGGAGGCAATCCGTATTTTTCAATAATTTCTAGAAATACAGGATTTTTATTGGTTAAAAAATCGATGGCTTCTTGCATGGTGTTAGATTTCGAAAGTAAATCAAAAATAAGAAAAATGAAATTAGTTCTCGTAAAGACGCCAAGTCACTAAGTTTTTTTCACACAGATTTTGCGGATTTAAGCAAATTTATTTTTTCAATCTAAAACAATTATAATCTGCGTTTATCAGCTCAAATCCGCAAAATCTGCGTGAAAAAAAATATTAGATAAAAAAAGTCGCAAAGATTTAAAACCTTTGCGACTTTGTAACTTTGAGCCTTTGCACCAAAAAACAATTAGAAATAAAACCCGAAAGATCCTTTAATTGCAAATTTATGTGCATCTGGCATATCTAGATAATTTCCTCTCCAAGAGAAATCAAGACGGAAAACTTTAAAGATATTTCCAATTCCTGCATTATATTCCCAGTATACTTTTTCAGGAGCGTTATAAGGCAATCCTGAAGCATTGATGGCGCGATTGGCATCAGAAATAGTTCCGTGAACGGCTCTAATTCCAATAAACTCTCTCCAGTTCAGTTTTCTCATAAATGGAATTCTGGCAAACAATCTTCCGCCAAAATCATGATTCCACTGCAAGGTTGTATATTGATCTGTAACGAATTCATAGAAATTCAAGTTACTGAATGTATTTTCGATTGTAAAATAAGTCTGGTTACCCGGAATTACACTCATCAAACCTAACGGAATTGTACCAAAAGTTTTTCCTGTTTCGATTGTAATATTTGTTCTTCCTAAAGGCCCGATAATAATTGGCTGTCTATAGAAAACTTGAATTTTTTCGTACGCAAAATCACTATCGAAAACTCCTTTTAATCCGTAACTGAAATTCACGAAGAAATGGCTAAAAGGACTATCAACTAAACTCCTTTCTACACCATAACCAATCGTTTTTCTGTTTGGCATAAACTCAAACTGAATATTGGCCTCAGATTGTTTTACCATACTTTCAACAACTCCTGCTGGATTTGCTGCAGTTGGTAAAGTTGTATAATAATCTAAACTAAAGGTCTTCGATGCCGATTCTAATGTTCGATATGAAAGTCCTGCCGAGACAATAAAATTCTTTTTAGGCTCCATTTCTACAGAAATGTTACTCAAATTAATATTGGTCAATTTCCCATTACTTCCAGTCGTAAACAATGCCGAAGAGGCAAAACTTCGTCCTAAAACGTCATTTGTAGTGGTTAAACTGGCACCAATCTGCTCGATGTCACGCCTGTTTCCTCCAGAAATGATAACTCGGTTTTTCTTGTCAACCATCCATTTTCCGGAAACTCCGTATTTGAATTTATTATCATCAAATCCGTAAGCGGTATAAGCTTGAAGACGCCATGGATCATTTGGTCCAAAATAGGTTCTTCCTCCTACTCTCAATCTCAAACCTTCGACTTCGTTATATCCAAAAGTTGAAAATATTGGTCCGTAATCGAAGTTTTTAAATTCGATGTAACCACTTCCTAAAATAGAGACCAAGTTATACAGCTGCTTAAATCGCTTGACGGTCTGCAGTGTATCAAGCATTTTATAAATTCCCTGCTCGTCTTTATTTAGCTTTTCGAAACGATTTTCTTCCCAGAACTCAGGCGGTCGTTCGTAAACGGCATTATCAATAAAATTGACTTCTTCTTTATAAAACTTCTCTGGCTTCTGAATGTTGAATTTATGATTGCGGTATAAAGTGGTTCTTTTACCATAAACTCCTTTTGATTTTTCTTTTTTATTTAAAGCAAAATCAGACATCATGTAATCACGTGTCAAAAGGAAAACTGAATCATTTTCTACTTCAAATTCCTGTTCAATATAAATATCTTTTACCCAGTTAATATTGGCGCTTTTCGTCACACCCATATTAATTTTCTTGATCGCAAAAGTGGTATCGTTAACCCAAAAATCTCCCTTAAAAGTTAATTCGTTTTTACGTCTAGGATAAAAAACAATATTGTAGCACCATTTTTTGTCTATAAAAGCACTGTCTTTTAAAACATAATTATAGACATCGATTCCTGTTCTTGAAAGCGGACTTGTAAAACTCTTATCAAAGAATTTCAGGTGATTGTCATAAATATTATAGTCAGAATAAAGGTCTTTAACGAAAGATAAAATCTGCTGATTTCCATTGAAACCAGACATTTTATTTCCGGTAAGATTTTCTTTTACCTTTTTTAACTTATTATCTCCGTAAACATCATAAACCGATTCGTTGATAAAAATCGGTAAATAGGTTTTTCCAGTAACATCTGAAGTATCAACGTGATTAAAGATAAACTCCATTCCTTTAAAAAGCTTATTCTTCATGAAGGCACTATCAATAGTGTTCATGTCAAATTCCACTTTTTCATACTTCTGCATTTGATATTGATTAAACAGGTATAATCCGTTTTTACGTTTTCTTTCCCAGATTTTTCGCAAAATATCCAATGCCGGATTATTCTTCTTAGAAGTTTTTCCAGTATAAATTACAACTTCGTTAAGCACTTGCTCTTCGAACAAAATAATTTTAAAATTATAATTAACTGCTTTGTCTAAAGGAACTTCTTTATCTGAAAATCCTGCTGAAGTAACCAAAAGTGCGGTATAAGTATTTGGTGATTCTAAATAAAAACGACCGTCTTCATTGGAAACAATCCCAATATTAGAACCTTTAAAAACTACATTTGCAAAAGGTATTGGCTGATTCGATTTGTCCAAAACAACTCCACTCACTTTGGTTTGTGCAGTAACAACATTCGCAAATGCAAATACAATATATAAGAGAAGTAGAGTTAATTTGTTCATTATAAAGTAAAAAAAAACTTCACCAATCCATGTTTGTCTGATGAAGTTTTATGAGTATTTTGTATTTGTATTATTTATATAATACTTTTTTAACTGCTTTTACTACATCACCTGCATTTGGCAACCAGTCTTTAAGCAGTACTGGAGAATAAGGTGCAGGAGTATCTGCTGTTGTAATACGTTGAATTGGCGCATCAAGGAAGTCGAATGCTTGTTCTTGAACGATATAAGAGATTTCAGAAGAAAGGCTGGCAACTGGCCAAGCTTCTTCAAGAATTACTAAACGGTTTGTTTTTTTAACCGATTTTAAGATCGCATCTTTATCCATTGGACGAACTGTTCTTAAATCGATAATCTCACAAGAAATACCTTCTTTTGCTAATTCATCAGCAGCAATAAAAGCTTCTTTGATGATTTTTCCGAATGAAACGATAGTTACATCTGTTCCTTCACGTTTAACATCAGCAACACCTAGAGGAATTGTATATTCTCCGTCTGGCACTTCACCTTTGTCTCCGTACATTTGCTCAGATTCCATGAAAATAACTGGATCGTTATCACGGATAGCTGATTTTAAAAGTCCTTTTGCATCATAAGGAGTTGAAGGAACAACAACTTTTAAACCTGGAGTATTAGCAAACCAGTTTTCTAAAGCTTGTGAGTGAGTAGCTCCTAATTGACCAGCAGAAGCTGTTGGTCCACGGAAAACGATAGGCACATTAAACTGTCCTCCTGTCATTTGACGCATTTTAGCAGCGTTATTTATAATTTGATCAATACCAACTAAACAGAAGTTGAATGTCATATATTCTACAATAGGGCGGTTTCCGTTCATTGCAGAACCTACTGCAATTCCTGAAAATCCAAGTTCAGCAATTGGAGTATCGATTACTCTTTTTTCACCAAACTCAGCAAGCATTCCTTTAGAAGCTTTGTAAGCTCCATTGTATTCTGCAACCTCTTCTCCCATTAAATATATGGATTCATCGCGACGCATTTCTTCGCTCATTGCTTCACAAATGGCCTCTCTAAATTGTATTGTTCTCATATTTTATATTGTATGTTGAATTTTCTGAAAAGCAAAAATAAATATTTTAAATAACTTAAATGCAAAAATTGAATTTAAAATCGCATGAACTTCTATCTGTTCTCTGGTTTTAACTTTTTAAACTTTATTGTGATATTAACGAAATCGATATAATAACGTACAATTCACACTTAATCTATTCCAGAATATTTTTTTAGACAAACTTTTATTCATTTGTTTAATTCTTATTTTCTTCAAATTCACTCATAATAACGTAAAAAACCAAAAATTAGTATTTATCAGACAAAAATTAATCTGTTCCTCAACTATCAGTTATTGCAAAATTCCTAACAATCAGACAAAATGAGTATTATTTTATTTTTAGATTCCGATGAAAATCATTCAAAACTGAACAATCTGCGAAATCGTAATAGTTTTAAAAAATATTATGCATGCATAGTATAATTATTCCAAATTAAATTCTAAATTTGTAAAAGCATATTATAAATTCAAAATATATACTTATGAAAATACTAGTTTGCATCAGCCATGTGCCTGATACTACTTCAAAAATTAACTTTACCAACGGTGACTCAGAATTTGACACTAATGGAGTACAATATGTAATTAACCCTAACGACGAATTTGGTCTTACACGCGCTATCTGGTTCCAAGAGCAACAAGGTGCAAATGTAACGGTTGTAAACGTTGGAGGTCCTGATACTGAACCAACTTTGCGTAAAGCATTAGCAATTGGTGCAAACGAAGCAATTCGTGTGAATGCAAATCCAACTGACGGATTTTTTGTTGCTAAGCAATTAGCAGAAGTTATTAAAAACGGAGGTTATGATCTTGTAATTGCTGGAAAAGAATCTTTGGATTACAACGGAGGAATGGTTCCTGGAATGATCGCAGGAATTTTAGGTTCTAACTTCTTAAACTCTTGTACAGCTTTAACAGTTGATGGAAACAATGTAAAAGCAGTACGTGAAATTGACGGTGGAAAAGAAACAGTAAGCACTACTCTTCCATTAATTATTGGAGGACAAAAAGGTCTTGTTGAGGAAAAAGATTTACGTATCCCGAACATGAGAGGAATTATGACTGCAAGAACAAAAGCTTTAACTATCCTTGAGCCAGTTGATGCAGCTGTAAATACAAAAGCAGTGAAATTTGAAAAACCAGCTCCAAAATCAGCAGTGAAATTAGTTTCTGCAGATAATTTAGATGAGTTAATCAATTTATTACACAACGAAGCGAAGGTAATCTAGTATTCAGTAATCAGTTTTCAGTCTCTGTTTTCAGTCTCAGTTTATGAACTTGAAACCTTAAACTTTAAACTTTAAACAAAAAAAATTATGTCAATATTAATATATGCAGAATCTGCAGAAGGAAAATTTAAAAAAGTTGCTTTCGAATTAGCTTCTTATGCTAAGAAAGTAGCCGAATCATTAGGAACAACTGTTACTGCTTTAACAGTAAACATCAGCGACGTAAGCGAGTTAGGCAAATATGGAGTTGATAAAGTTTTAAAAGTAAGCAATGATAAATTAGCTGGTTTTAATGCAAAAGCTTACGCTGATGTTATCAAACAAGCTGCTGAGAAAGAAGGAACAAAAGTAGTATTGCTTTCTTCTACAACAGACAGTATTTACCTTTCTCCACTAGTTGCGGTAACTTTAAATGCTGGTTTCGCTTCAAATGTAGTTGGGTTGCCAGTTAGCACTTCTCCTTTCCAAGTAAAAAGAAATGCTTTCTCAAACAAAGCTTTCAATATTACAGAAATCAGTACAGATGTAAAAGTTCTTGGTTTAGCTAAAAACTCTTACGGTCTTTTTGAAAGCGCAGGAGCGGCTGCAGCAGAAGATTTCAATCCAACAATTGGAGACAATGATTTTGGTGTAAAAGTAGAATCTGTAGAAAAAGTTTCTGGAAAAGTTTCTATTGCTGATGCAGATATCGTAGTTTCTGGCGGACGCGGACTAAAAGGTCCAGAAAACTGGGGATTAGTAGAAGATCTTGCTGCTGTTCTTGGTGCCGCAACGGCTTGTTCTAAACCAGTTTCTGATTTAGGATGGAGACCTCACAGCGAACACGTTGGGCAAACAGGAAAACCAGTTGCAACAAACTTATATATTGCTATCGGTATTTCTGGAGCTATCCAACACATTGCTGGTATTAACTCTTCTAAAGTAAAAGTAGTTATCAATAACGATCCTGAAGCTCCTTTCTTTAAAGTGGCTGATTATGGTGTAGTTGGAGATGCTTTTGAAATTGTACCACAATTAACAGAGAAATTAAAAGCTTTTAAAGCTCAGCACTCTTAACACAAAGAATTCTCTTTAAAAATATTGCTGCCTAAAAACAAGATGTTGTATCTTTGTTTATAGGCAGCTTTTTTGTTCCATATTTTTTGATTAAAATTGCAGCTTTATTTTTTAAACCAAAACAGTATTAAAATAAGGTCCTAAGTGCCTTTTTTACAAACATATATGAGTCTAGTAAAATTATCCATAAAAGGAATTTCATACAGTCAAACTCAAAATGGCGCTTATGCCTTAATTTTGAATGAAGTGGATGGCGAAAGAAAACTACCTATTGTTATTGGTGCTTTTGAAGCCCAGTCAATCGCTATTGCTTTAGAGAAAGAAATAAAACCGCCACGTCCATTAACACACGATTTATTCAAGAATTTTGCTGAAAGATTTGACATTGTAGTTAAGCAAGTTATCATTCACAAATTAGTTGACGGTGTTTTTTATTCAAGTTTAATTTGCGAAAGAGACAAAATCGAAGAGATTATAGATGCTAGAACCTCTGATGCTATTGCCTTAGCATTACGTTTCAATGCTCCTATTTTTACTTACAAAAACATTTTAGACAAAGCAGGAATTTATCTAAAATCGAATACTGCAGAAACAGATTCTGGCGCTCAAGAAATTGATGATGTTCTTTCCAATCCTGAAACTTTTGGACACGAAGAAGAAAGCAACCAATCTGGAGACGTTTACGCAAAACATAGTTTACAAGAACTAAACGAGCTTTTAGATCAAGCCGTTTCTCAGGAAGATTACGAAAAAGCAGCAAAAATTAGAGACGAAATCTCTAGAAGATAAATTTTAATGTTTAATCGTTAAACCGTTTATTCGTTAAATCGATTAAACAAATTTACAATTAAACAGATCCACGATTAAACGATTAAACAAAGATGAAGCAATACTTAGATTTAGTAAAACACGTTTTAGAAAACGGCAATCAAAAAGGAGACCGAACTGGAACTGGAACAAAAAGTGTTTTCGGTTACCAAATGCGTTTTGATTTAAGTGAGGGCTTCCCAATGGTTACAACAAAAAAACTTCATTTGAAATCGATCATTTACGAATTGCTTTGGTTTTTAAAAGGCGATACAAACGTAAAATACCTTCAAGAAAATGGAGTCAAAATTTGGGATGAATGGGCAGATTCTAATGGCGATTTAGGACCTGTTTACGGTCATCAATGGCGTAATTGGAATAGTGAAGAAATAGATCAGATTTCTGAATTAATTAAAGAATTAAAAACAAATCCGAATAGCAGAAGAATGTTGGTTTCTGCATGGAACCCATCGGTTTTGCCAGATACTAAAAAATCTTTTGAGGAAAATGTAGCCAATAACAAAGCAGCTTTGCCTCCTTGTCATGCTTTTTTCCAATTTTATGTAGCAAGTCCAGATCCTGAAAAAGGAGAAACAAAAGGAAAATTATCTTGCCAATTGTATCAGCGAAGTGCCGATATCTTTTTAGGAGTTCCTTTTAACATTGCTTCTTATGCATTGCTAACTATGATGATTGCACAAGTATGCGATTTAGAGCCAGGCGAATTTATTCACACTTTTGGTGACGCACATATTTACAATAATCATTTTGAGCAATTGGAATTGCAATTGACACGTGAACCAAAACCATTACCAAAAATGATTTTAAATCCTGAGATTAAAAACATTTTTGATTTTGATTTTAATGATTTCACACTTGTAGATTACGATCCACACCCTGCCATTAAAGGAAGTGTTGCAGTATAAAAAACAAAAATCCGCTTTAATAGCGGATTTTTTTATACAACTAAAACACTGTTTTCACTTCCAGCGTAATCATTCCATTTATAAGAATCGGCTTCTGGATCATTTACATAATTTCCGTCAATCAGATACTTAAATTCATAAATAGCATCTTTAACCAAGTCATAAGTTGCTTTAAAAGTTCCATTTTTCAATTTACTCAGAGTTCCTTCTTCAGCATTCCAATTATTGAAATCTCCAACAACAGCTGCCGAATTTGCATCTTTAGCATCTATTGAAAACGTCACTTTACATACGGGTTTCGTTTTCACAAATTGTTTCTTTAAAGACATAACTATTTCGTTTTTAGATTTATACATCTAAAATTAATTAAATTCAATGAAACACTAACTACCTTCAGAAGCGATTTATGATAATACCAAAAACAGCTTAATATTTTCGCTTTATCTGCAATTTAAAGTGGTTAAAATTTTGTTTTTCAAATTCTTATATCTGCAAAAGGCAAATATTCCATATTCAAAATATTGACTTTCGAAAATAAATTTTAACTTTATAATCTCATTTTTATCTTATGGAAAAAGAAGTACACGAACAATACGAATACGCTAGACGCCGATTAAGACAAAAAAAGGTCTTATATTTTCATTTTGTTCTTTTCCTGCTTGGAAGTTTATTTTTATTTATTGCCAATAAATTTTTTGGATTTGGAGAGGGCACAACACAAAATTGGTGTATTTGGGGTATTACAATTTGGCTTTTCCTTTTTATTCTACATTTTATAAAGGTATATATAACGGACCGTTTTATGAATAAGAAATGGGAAAGAGAACAAATTGACCGATTAGTTGCTTTACAGCAAAAAAGAATCAGTCAGCTAGAATCTTCTATTAATGAAGAGAATGAAAATAAAATTTAGTTAAGCATACCATGATTATAATGATAGCGGCTGCAGCCGAAAATAATGCGCTTGGAAAAAACAACGAATTAGTATGGCATTTGCCAAATGATTTTAAAAGATTTAAATCGCTTACTACTGGTCATCATATCATTATGGGAAGAAAAACTTTTGAAAGTTTTCCAAAACCGTTACCAGATCGCGTTCATATTGTAATTTCTCGTCAAGAAAATTACAACCCAGAAGGATGTATTGTAGTAGACAGCATTGAAAAGGCAATTGCGCTATGTCCTGAAAATGATGATAGTTATGTTATTGGCGGTGGAGAAATTTATAATCTTGCTCTTCCGTTTACCGATATTATTGAATTAACAAAAGTTCATCATTCGTTTGATGCAGATGCTTTTTTTCCGAAAATCAATAAAAATGAATGGATTTTAGTCGAATCTGAAGAAAATTATAAAGATGAAAAGCATCTTTATGATTACACCTATGAAACTTACATTAGAAAATAAATAAAAAACATCCTCTTTTAAGGGAGGATGTTTTTAAATAATTGATTTTGAAGCCTAACTCGCTCAAGAAAAATTTTGTTTAAAAAAAAATCACAAATGTCGAGAAACATTTGTAAAACTGAATAACATTTAATGTTATTGGGACCTAAATCCCAAAGGCCTTTAATAACAAATACCACTAAGATATTAAAGGCAGAAAATTAAAATTTCCAAAAACAAATTTAATCCTAAGAACGTACTTTGCACTTAAATATAGTATTTCCCCCCAAGAACAATACTTTACAAACTCTTTCAAGAACAAATGAATTACCAGCGCAAAAAAGTAACCACTTGTTTAAGTTATAGCAACTTTATCAATCATTAAACTTTAATCATTTTTACTTGAACAAAGTTGCTCATAATACCGTGATTGTACAATACCGCGTTTTAGGGATTTTGGCAAAATCCCTAAATTTAGGGATGCCAAAACAGCCTGTAAATCTGTTCTAAAACAAACTCTGCAAAACATTTATTTTACAAATTAAAAAACTCAATTACAGTTAAACTAGATTGTTTATATTTGCCTAAATAAAAAAAATGTCTGAAAAAGTAACTCCGTATAAAGACTCTACCTTAGGTAAAAAAGAGCAAGTAACCCAAATGTTTGATACCATTTCTGGGAATTACGATAATTTGAATCGTGTAATTTCATTTGGAATTGATGTTAAATGGCGCAAAAAAGTATTAAAGATCGTATCAGACAAAAAACCAAAAGTCATTTTGGATATTGCAACAGGAACTGGCGATTTAGCAATTTTGATGGCACAAACTAATGCTGAGAAAATTGTTGGTCTTGATATTTCTGCCGGAATGCTGGAAGTTGGAAAAAAGAAAGTTGAAGAAAAAAAGCTTTCTAATGTTATTGAACTAGTTTTGGGAGATTCTGAAAACATGCCATTTGAAGACAATTATTTTGATGCTATTACTGTTGGCTTTGGTGTGAGAAATTTTGAAAACTTAGAAAAAGGTTTTGCAGAAATTTTAAGAGTTTTAAAACCAAACGGAGTATTTGTTATATTAGAAACTTCTGTTCCAAATAAATTCCCTTATAAACAAGGTTATAATTTTTACAGTAAAAATATACTTCCTCTAATCGGAAAATTATTTTCTAAAGATAATGATGCCTATGGTTATTTATCCGAATCGGCGGCAGCTTTTCCTTATGGTGAAGCCTTAAACAATATTTTAAGAAAAACTGGGTTTATAGATGTTGTGGCAATGCCCCAAACTTTTGGTGTCGCAACAATTTATTCTGCATCTAAAAAATAGTATGAAAAAAGTTGTAATCTTATTTTTATTGGTCTTAACGACAAAAGGACATTCTCAATTTGCTAAAAATATGTTTAGCAAAGATCCTATCATTAATCTTGAAAACTGGCAAAAGCAGCGCATCTACTTTGGCTATTATCTAGGTTTTAATAGTTTCGACTTTAAATTTGACTACAAAACTCCTGTACAGCAAGACATTCAGGTTAAAAAAACTACTGGTTTTAATGTTGGTGTTGTAGCCGATTTAAGACTTCAGGAATATATCAACCTGCGTTTTGAACCTGGTTTGTATTATACTAAACGAGATTTATATTTTCCTGGAATAAGCAACAAAGAGACCGACTATTTAAGAGAAGTAAATAGTACTTATATTCACTTCCCTTTATTATTGAAATTTTCTGCCTTGCGTACAGGAAATATACGTCCGTATTTAGTTGGCGGTATGTCTACAACTTTAAATTTATCTAGCAATGCTAAATCTCAAGACGATAACTTTGAGCAAAAATTCAGAGTAAAACAATGGACTGCTGCTTATGAGTTAGGTTTAGGGATTGATATTTTTACCGAATACTTTATTTTTTCTCCTTCTGTTAGAGGAATGTTCGGCATAACAGATGAACTTATTAGAGATAAAACTCCAGACAGCCCTTGGACTGGAAATATCGATTCGATGAAATCTAGAGCTATTTTAATAAATTTCACTTTTCATTAAAACAAAATATCAACTATTTCGTTTAAATTCACTAAGAATAATTGCTGTTGCAGTAGCTACATTTAAACTTTCCGTTTTTTGAAGCTCTCCAAATCTAGGAATTGTTAGACGATTAGTTATTATTTTTTCAATTTCTCCAGAAATTCCGTTGGCTTCATTACCCATAATAATGATTCCTTCTTGAGGCAATTTGGATTGATAAATATTTTCTCCGTCCATAAAAGTTCCAAAAACTGGCAGTTTAGTTTGAGCAAGAAAAAGTTTTAAATCAACATAGCTTACATTTACTCTGGTAATTGATCCCATGGTAGCTTGTACGACTTTCGGGTTATAAATATCTACCGTTTCTTTAGAACAGACAATCTGCTTAATACCAAACCAATCGCATAGACGCAAAATAGTTCCTAGATTTCCTGGGTCTCTAATATCGTCTAGCGCCAAAATCAAGCCTGAATCGATTGCCTTCTTTTCGGCTGGAATTTTAAAAACCGCCAAACAAGAATTTGGAGTCGACAAAGCACTTATTTTTTTCAGTTCTTGTTCATTAATAAGTGTTCGTTTTGAAGCTTGAACCGTTTCAAAATCATTCAATGTGGTGTATAAATGTTCTAATTCAAAATTGGATTGCAGCAATTCTTGAATTACTTTTACTCCTTCAGCAAAGAATAATTGATTGGCAAAACGCTGCTTTTTTTGATGCAAACTAGAGATAAGCTTTATTTGGTTTTTACTAACCATAAAATAATGTACTTTTGAATTAAATATTAAAAAACACTTGAAAAATAATTCCACAAAAATAATAGCATTTCTTCTAATTGCAATATTAATTTGCGCTTGTAATGCCGTAAAAAGAGTTCCCGATGGAAAAAACCTTCTTGTAAAAAATAATATTCTAGTTAACGGAAAATCGACAAGTGACGAAACAGCTTCAAACCAAATGTACCAAAAACCAAATGGTAAATTATTAGGTTATAAGCTTCGATTAAATTTATACAATTTAGCCAATTTAAATCCAGATTCTACTTATCAGGCAAAATTTAAAAACAATCCTGGAAAGTATGAGCGTATGTCTAAAATTTTTTCTGCAAAACAAGTAGATCGTCTTGGGCAATCTTTTTATTATAAAGGAATTCATGAATTTCTAAAAAACACTGGCGAACCACCTGTAATAATTGACACTTCAAAAACCAAAAAATCATTATTACGTTTAAAATACTACTATTTTAACAATGGTTTTTTCAATGTTCAAACAGGCTATACAATTGATACTGTTGGTATAAAAAGAGCCGCAATTAATTACAATATTACAACAGGACCTGCTTATAAATTGGATACTATTAGAACCAAAATAATGACTCCTGCACTAGACTCATTATATAGAACTAATAATGAGCCTTCCCTATTAAAATCTGGAAATCAGTACAAAACTACAGATTTTGAAGAAGAGAAAAACCGTATTACAACTTACTTTAGAAATCACGGAGCTTATTATTTTCAACCTACTTATGTAACTTTTGACATTGACACGATTGGCAAAAAAGCAAAAGCCGATGTCACCTTAATTATTAATAACAATAATATTCAGGAAAAAGATTCAAGCCGTACCGAGCCTTTTAAATTATATAAGATTAGTGATGTAAATATCTACACCGATTATTCTGCTGCCAATGCTAAGAAAAAACCAACAGATAGCGTAAGTTACAACAACTTTAACCTTTACAGTTACAAAGGGTTAAAATATAGACCGCGCGCCATTACTGATGCTATTTTTATTACAAAAGGAAGTACGTTTGCCGATTTTAGAACAACTCTTTCTTCTCGTTCTTTAAACAATTTAAGGATTTTCAATTATCCTTCTATTCAGTACGAAGTAGACAAGAGAGATTCTACAGCACAATCTCTTATTGCTAATGTTTATTTGACTCCGAGAAAAAAATACAGTTTTGGAACTACTCTTGACGTAACACACTCTAACATTCAAGATTTCGGAATTGGAGCCAGTGTTTCTGAAACGATTCGAAATGTATTTAATCGAGCAGAGACCCTTGAAATTTCAGCTCGTTTAAATATTGGTTCATCTAGAGATATGGCTAATCCGAACAATAATTTCTTTAACGTTTCGGAATATGGTTTGGATATGAAATTGAATTTTCCGAGAATTTTACTGCCTTTTGGAACCGAGAAAATCATTCCAAAAAGTATGATTCCGTACACTTCTATATCATCTGGTTTTTCCAAACAGCGAAATATAGGCTTGGATAAAGAAAACTTCACAGGAGGTATCTCATATAATTGGAGCCCAAAACGTCATAATACTGCAAAACTAGAATTATTGAACGCACAGTTTGTTCGAAACTTAAATCCAGGGAATTACTTTAATGTATATACATCTTCTTATGATGATTTGAACGGTATTGGAAAAGACTACAATGTCAACCCTGACAACTGGGGAGAAACTACAGAAGAACAAGCAAGAAAAGATCTAACTATACCTAAAGGAACAACAGGATTTACTAATGATGTTTTAACAAACAAAACTGCTTTAACACCAAGTGACGCACAATACCAGGAAGTTTCAAGTATAGAAGAAAGACGAATTCGTTTGACTGAAAATGATTTCATTCTAGCAACAAGTTTTTCTTTTACCAAAACAACTAAAAAAGATTTAGCAGATAACAACTTCTATCAATTTAGAACAAAAATAGAATCAGCTGGAACTTTATTGACTCTGGTTTCTGAAATTGGAAATCTTCAAAAAAATTCGAAAGGAAACTATGAGATTTTCAACCTAGAATATTCAGAATACGTTAAAACAGAGTTTGATTATATCAAGCACTGGGATTTTGGAAAAGAAAAAGTTTTAGCCGTTAGAAGCTTCTTTGGAATTGCTATTCCGTTTGGAAACTCAAATTATATTCCGTTTTCACGAAGTTATTATGGTGGAGGCTCTAATGATAATCGTGCTTGGCAACCTTATGCTTTAGGACCAGGAAGCACAAATGCTGTAAACGACTTTAATGAGGCCAATATGAAACTTGCAGCCAGTGCCGAATTTCGTTTCAAACTTTTTGGAGATGTAAAGGGAGCATTGTTTGCAGATGCCGGAAATATCTGGAATGTCCTCGATAATGTTACAGATTCTAAAGCAAAATTTGACAACTTAAACGATTTAGAAGAAATTGCTTTGGGTACAGGATTTGGTTTAAGATACGATTTAAGCTTTTTTGTTATTCGTTTAGATTTAGGCTTTAAGACTTATAATCCGGCGCATGAGAAGGGAGATCGATGGTTTAAAGAATATAATTTTGGACACTCAGTTTTAAATTTTGGTATAAATTATCCGTTCTAATGCTAATTAATTCTTATTTTTGCAACCTAAAAACTAAAAACAACTATAAAAAAAATTACAATGGCACATAACATTAAACCAGGAGTAGCTACAGGAGATCAAGTACAAGAGATCTTTAATTATGCGAAAGAGAAGGGTTTTGCTCTTCCAGCAGTAAACGTTACTGGATCTAGCACAATTAATGGAGTTCTTGAAACTGCAGCGAAACTAAACGCGCCAGTTATCATTCAATTTTCTAACGGAGGAGCTCAATTCAACGCTGGAAAAGGATTATCAAATGCAGGTGAAAAAGCAGCAATCGCGGGAGGAATCGCAGGAGCAAAACATATTCATACTTTGGCAGAAGCTTACGGTGCAACTGTAATCTTACACACTGACCACTGTGCAAAAAAACTTTTACCTTGGATTGATGGTTTATTAGATGCTTCTGAAAAACATTTCGCAGAAACAGGAAAACCATTATTCAGCTCTCACATGATCGATTTGTCTGAAGAGCCAATCGAAGAAAACATCGAAATCTGTAAAGAATACTTAGCTAGAATGAGCAAAATGGGTATGACACTAGAAATCGAGCTTGGTATTACAGGTGGTGAAGAAGATGGTGTTGATAACTCTGATGTTGACAGCTCAAAATTATATACTCAACCAGAAGAAGTAGCTTACGCTTACGAAGAATTATCTAAAGTAAGCCCTAAATTTACAATTGCTGCTGCTTTCGGAAACGTTCACGGTGTTTACAAACCAGGAAACGTAAAATTAACTCCAAAAATCTTAAAAAATTCTCAAGATTTCGTACAAAACAAATTCAACACAGGACACAATCCAGTAGATTTCGTATTCCACGGAGGTTCAGGTTCTACACTTGAAGAAATCAGAGAAGGAATTAGCTACGGAGTTATCAAAATGAACATCGATACAGATTTACAATTTGCATACACTGAAGGAATCCGTGATTACATGGTTAAAAACCTTGACTATTTGAAATCTCAAATTGGAAACCCAGAAGGTCCAGATGCTCCAAACAAAAAATATTATGACCCAAGAAGATGGGTACGTGAAAGTGAAGTTACATTCAACGCAAGATTGGAACAAGCTTTTGCTGATTTAAATAACGTAAACACGCTTTAAATTTTAGATTTCTGATTTTAGATTTCAGACTTCTAAAAGCCTGAAATCTAATTTCTGAATCAGATTAAAAATCTAAAATCTAAATCTACATTCTAAAATTAAAAAAATGGCTTGGTTTAAAAGACAAGAAAAAGGGATTACGACCGCGACAGAAGACAAGATGGACGTTCCGAAAGGATTGTGGTACAAATCTCCTACTGGAAAAATTATTGATGCTGACGAATTAGCGAGAAATTTATTCGTAAGCCCTGAAGATGATTTTCACGTTCGAATTGGAAGCGCAACCTATTTTGAAATTTTATTCGACAACAACGAATTTGTTGAGTTAGACAAAAACATGACTTCTAAAGATCCTTTGCACTTTGTTGACACAAAGAAATATGCAGACAGATTGAAAGACGTAATGGAAAAAACTCACTTAAAAGACGCTGTACGCACGGGAGTAGGAAAATCTAAAGGAAGAGAACTTGTAATCTGCTGTATGGATTTCGCTTTTATCGGTGGGTCTATGGGAGCGGTTGTTGGTGAGAAAATCGCAAGAGGTATTGATCACGCTATCAAAAACAAACTTCCTTTTGTAATGATTTCTAAATCTGGTGGGGCTCGTATGATGGAAGCTGCTTATTCTTTAATGCAATTAGCAAAAACTTCTGTAAAACTGGCTCAATTAGCTGAAGCTAAATTACCTTACATCTCTCTTTGTACAGATCCAACAACTGGAGGAACAACTGCATCTTACGCAATGTTAGGAGACATCAATATCTCTGAACCAGGCGCTTTGATTGGTTTTGCTGGTCCTCGTGTTGTTCGCGATACTACAGGAAAAGATTTACCAGAAGGTTTCCAAACTGCTGAGTTCTTATTAGAGCACGGTTTCTTAGACTTTATCACGCCAAGAAAAGAATTGAAAGATAAGATCAACTTATATATCGATTTGATTCAAAACAATGATATTAGATAGTTTTAAAACTACTTAAAATAGAAATCCCAAGAAAATTGCTTCTTGGGATTTTTTGTTTTTAAACCAAATAAATTATATAAGTATATTTAATCATTTTCTGCAAGGTTTTCAAAACCTTGTAGGTATTAATTTGATGCAGAATATTTTTTCTAAATTAAAATCTTAAGTTAAACCTACAAGGTTTTGAAAACCTTGCAGGAAGACTTGTAAAAATCCTACTATTAACTAGCCTTTTTCAAATCCTTCTTCAATTCCTTCTCAGCGATTTTAAAGACTAATTTTTCACGCCAAATTGCATAACGTTCTCTAAAAACTACTTTTATAGCACTATCTACAGCTCCATGCATAAATAAACTCCAAACGCTGGCTATTTTTCTAGAAACAGATTGATCCCATGCGCGAAGTGTTAGAGAAAAAGAACCATCTATATAACGCATCCAGTGCCACATTCCTGTTGGCATGAATAAAGTATCTCCATGCTCGAGAAAAACTTCATAGCCTTCTACTCCTTTCAACGCTGGAAATTTTTCAAAATCGGGATTAGCAACATCATAATCTTCTAATGCATAAGTGGTATTTGGAAGACAGTAAAGTCTTTTCTTCCATTTGTTATCAAATAAGATAATATGCTTTCTTCCGCCGAAATGAGTGTGAAAAAGATGTGGCAAATCGATATCATAATGCAAAAAAGTAATTGCCTTAGAACCGCCAAAAAACATAGCAGGCATGCTTTCTATAAAACCGCCCATTAATTCTTTGGGAACTTTTACATCGTCAATTAATTCGGGTCTGTGCTTGAAAAGATTGAAGAAAAAAATACGCAATTGGGTTGGTTCACGCTTTATCAAATCCAGATATTCTCCAAATTTCATGCTCGCAATCGAAGCATTGATTACTTTTTTTGGATCTGCCTTTGAATTATCTACAAGTTTAACCTCTATATCTCCAGCAATCTGCTTGAAATACTCTGTTGACCATTTTTCTCTTGCCGGCCAATCTTTTGTAAGTCCCTTTATGATTAAAGGTTTTCTTTTATCTAGGTAATTCTTTTTAAAATCTTCCTTAGAAATCGACTCAACAGCATCAACAGATTTAAGATTAAAGCTCATTTATCTTGTGTTTTAATTTGTTGTCTATCAAATGTATCTAATTATTCCCACTCAACAAAATTTACAATTAAATAACACAAAAACAATATTTTACATTCCTGTTCGAATGGCTTCTACAGGATCTAAATTTGCCGCTGAAATAGCAGGAAGAATTCCAGAAACCAGACCAATAAAAGCAGCCAAACCGGTTCCTAAAAGAATATTTCCTAAACTTAAAACAAATTCAAAATCTAGCAGTTTTGTCAGAGCAAAAGCAATTCCCCAAACCATCAAAAGACCAATTATTCCACCAATAACAGACAAAATAACGGCTTCAAACAAAAACTGGAATAAGATAAATTTATTTTTTGCTCCTAGAGATTTCTGAATTCCGATAAGATTTGTTCTTTCTTTAACCGAAACAAACATAATATTTGCAATTCCGAAACCACCAACAAGAAGAGAAAATCCGCTGATGATCCAGCCCACAAAATTCATCTGCCCCAAAATTCCATCAATAAAATCAGTAAATCCAGAAAGTACATTAATAAAGAAATTATCCATTTCTCCCGCTTTCATTCCGCGTATTGCTCTAAGTTTTTGAGCTATTTCTGCTTTATAAGCATCCATATCTACGCCTTTTACAGGTTTTAAAACAATTACTGGCGTCATAGAATCACTATCTCCGTACATTCTTCTTAAAAAATTTGCTGGAAGATAAACCGAAGTATCATTACTGTCTCCAAAGAATCCAGCTCCTTGTTTAGCCATTACGCCAATTACAGTAAATCGCTGTCCATATAAACGAATATTTTTTCCTATTGGATCGCTAGAACCAAAAAGTCCATCAGCTATATCATATCCTAGAACAATAACGGGAGTTCCCGAATTTGATTCAGATTCATTGTAAAACCTTCCTTTATCAAAACTCAATCCGTCTATATCGACCATTTCGCTTGACGACGGAATAATATTTACATCGCTAACAGTTTTAGAATCGTATTTTAAACTTTCTCTATTTACAAAAAGCTGGTATCCGACTTGATCGGTATCATTCATTGAATTTTTCAATCCGATATACTCGTCATATTTCACATTTGGAAACTGTTCTCTCTTCCATTGTGGAATTTCAGACGGCCCAAAGCAATATTTCATTAAATAAATTGTATTTTTATCTAAACTGCTCAAATCTTTTGAGATTTTTTTGTCTAAAGAGTCAACGGCAGCCAAAACAGCGATAATCGAAAAAATACCGATTGTTACACCTAATAGCGATAATAAAGTGCGTAATTTATTATTTCGCAAAGCATTGATGGCAAAGCTCAGACTTTCCTTTAATAATCTCAGATAAACGATCATATTTTTGTATTTTTCAATAAAGTAAAATTCAATAATTTAAATTCAATAACCTAATAAAAGTTAACTTACTCATCAGTAGATTTTTTTAGCATTTTGTTACACTAATTTTTTTTAATATAATATATAAAAAAACTACTTTTGCAGTCTCAAAATCATAACTACACAATGAGCACAACAAAAAAAATACAATCGGCATTAATTTCTGTTTTTTCTAAAGATGGATTAGAACCAATTGTTAGAAAATTACACGAACAAAATGTAACACTTTATTCAACTGGAGGAACTGAAGATTTTATCAAAAACCTTGGTATTCCAGTAGTTCCTGTTGAAGATATTACTTCTTTCCCTGAAATTCTTGGAGGAAGAGTAAAAACTTTACACCCAAAAATCTTTGGAGGTATTTTAAATCGTCAGGATAATGAAAGCGATGTTCAGCAAATGAAGGAATTTGACATTCCTCAGATTGATTTGGTAATTGTTGATTTATATCCTTTCGAAAAAACAGTTGCTTCTGGAGCAAGCGAACAAGATATTATTGAAAAAATTGACATTGGCGGAATTTCATTAATTCGTGCTGGTGCAAAAAATTTCAAAGACACTGTAATTGTGGCTTCTGTAAACGAGTACAGTTTACTTTTAGATTTGATTACAGAGCAAGATGGAGCAACAACTTTGGAGAACAGAAGATTGTTAGCTACTAAAGCGTTCCACGTTTCATCTCACTACGATGGAGCTATTTTTAATTATTTCAATACAGACGAGACTATTTACAAAGAAAGTATTGCAAACGGTCAAGTTTTAAGATACGGTGAAAACCCTCACCAAAAAGGATTCTTCTTTGGAGATTTTGATGCAATGTTCAAAAAACTTCATGGAAAAGAATTATCATACAACAATTTACTTGATGTTGATGCTGCAGTTAATTTAATTGCTGAGTTTAAAACTGACGGACCAACTTTCGCGATTTTAAAACACAACAATGCTTGCGGATTGGCTTCAAGAAAAACAATCAGCGAGGCTTATTTGGCTGCTTTAGCTTGTGATCCTACTTCAGCTTTTGGAGGAGTGTTAATTTCTAACACAAAAATTGATTTAGAAACAGCACAAGAAATCAACAAATTATTCTGCGAAGTAGTAATCGCTCCAGCTTATGATGATGAGGCTGTTACGGTATTACAAGAGAAGAAAAACAGAATTATATTAGTTCAAAATGAAGTTGAATTACCAGCTCGTCAAGTAAGAACTTGTCTTAATGGTTTGTTAATTCAGGACAGAAATAATATTACGGATAATAAAGAGCATTTAAAAACCGTTACAATTACAGAACCTACTGCTCAAGAGATCGAAGATTTGATCTTTGCTTCTAAAATCTGCAAGAATACAAAATCAAACACAATTGTATTTGCTAAAAACGGAACATTGATTTCATCAGGTACAGGTCAGACTTCAAGAGTTGACGCTTTAATTCAAGCTGTTGACAAAGCAAAAGCTTTTGGATTTGATTTAAATGGAGCTTCGATGGCTAGCGATGCATTTTTCCCATTTCCGGATTGTGTAGAATTAGCTAAAAAAGCAGGAATAACTGCCGTAATTCAGCCAGGAGGTTCGATTAAAGACGAATTAAGTATAAATTATTGCAACGAAAATAATCTTGCAATGGTATTTACAGGAACTCGTCATTTTAAACATTAATTTGTTTAACTTTGTTCGATAAATAATTTATAACATTTTAAACCCCTAAAAAACTTATGGGATTTTTTGATTTCATGACCGAGGATATTGCGATAGACCTTGGAACCGCAAACACTTTAATCATTCATAATGATAAAGTTGTCATTGATAGTCCGTCTATCGTTGCACGTGATAGAGTATCAGGCAAAATCATTGCTGTTGGTAAGGAAGCCAATATGATGCAAGGTAAAACACATGAAAACATCAAAACTATAAGGCCTTTGAAAGATGGTGTAATCGCTGATTTCGATGCTTCGGAAAAAATGATCAATATGTTCATTAAAAGTATTCCTGCATTGAAAAAAAGAATGTTTACCCCAGCTTTACGTATGGTTGTATGTATTCCTTCTGGTATTACTGAAGTGGAGATGAGAGCGGTGAAGGAATCTTGTGAGAGAGTAAACGGAAAAGAAGTTTACTTGATTCATGAGCCAATGGCAGCGGCAATTGGTATTGGTATTGACATTATGCAACCAAAAGGAAACATGATTGTGGATATTGGAGGTGGTACAACAGAAATTGCTGTTATCGCATTAGGCGGAATTGTATGTGACAAATCTGTAAAAATTGCAGGTGACGTTTTCACAAACGATATCGTTTATTACATGCGTACACAACACAACTTATTTGTTGGAGAAAGTACTGCTGAAAAAATTAAAATTCAAATTGGAGCGGCAATCGAAGATTTAGATGGCCCACCAGAAGATATGTCAGTTCAAGGTAGAGATTTGCTTACTGGTAAACCAAAGCAAGTTGATGTTTCTTACCGTGAAATTGCAAAAGCATTAGACAAATCTATTCAGCGTATAGAAGATGCGGTAATGGAAACATTATCTCAGACTCCGCCTGAATTAGCAGCAGATATCTACAACACTGGTATCTATTTAGCTGGTGGTGGATCTATGTTAAGAGGTCTTGACAAACGTATTTCTCAAAAAACAGATTTACCTGTTTATATTGCCGAAGATCCTTTAAGAGCTGTTGTTCGTGGTACAGGAATGGCCCTTAAAAACATTGCTAAATTTAAAAGTATCTTAATCAAATAAGATCAAAATAAAAATCAATTTACTTTTATAAGGGTCAAATTCTTACTATTTGACCCTTGTAAAAACTGAAACCTTTAAGCATATCCTGAAACAAAATAACCAGACAAGAAATGCAGCAAATATTTAATTTCATTATAAGAAACAGTAATCGATTGCTGTTTTTGCTGCTTTTAGGTATATCGTTAGGACTCACGATTCAATCTCACTCTTACCACAGAAGCAAAATAATCAGTTCTGCAAATTTCTTAAGCGGAGGTGTTTATGAAAAAATCAATCGTGTTAATGAATACATGAATTTAAGAGCTGAAAACGACGAACTTGTACTTGAGAACGCAAGATTAAAAAGTCTTTTATTTAATAAAGAAGACACAGCCAAATTACCTTTACCAGATACTATTAAAGGGGTAAAACCTGCTGATATCATTGTATCAAAAGTAATTCATAACACATACAGCACACACGAAAACTTCCTTACTTTAAATTCTGGATCCAATGACGGCGTAAAACCAGATATGGGAGTAATAAACAGTTTAGGAATTGTTGGTATTGTAGATGACACATCACCTAGATATTCTACTGTTGTGAGTATTTTGAACATGAAATCTCAGATTAATGCCAAGTTAAAAAAATCAAATCATTTTGGTTCTTTAACATGGGATGGAAAAAGTACTGGATTTGTACAGCTAAGAGACGTTCCAAGATTAGCTTCAGTTAGAAAAGGAGATACAATTGTAACAGGAGGACAATCTGTAATTTTCCCTGAAGGAATCAACATTGGAACCGTTGAAACAATTTACAAAGAAACCCAAACAAGTTTTTATGTTATAAAAGTTAAGTTATTTAACGATATGACAAACTTAGGACACGTCTATATTATCAAGAGTAAGGACAGAGAGGAACTTATTAATTTAGAAAACAAAGAAAAAAATGAATAGCGCTCTGTTAGTCAATATTTTTCGATTTATTATGTTACTGGCAATTCAGATTGTTATTTTCAACAATATGAATTTCTTAGGATATATAAGTCCGTTTCCGTACATCTTATATATTATTCTGTATCCAGTAAACAGCAACAAAGCGGGATTGATTATTTCTAGTTTTTTCTTAGGATTAGTAATGGATATGTTCTGTAATTCTGGCGGAATACATGCAACTGCTTGTGTTATTTTAGCATATTACAGGCCTTACATTTTTAAATTTTCTTTTGGTTTAAGTTATGAATATCAAACCATTAAACTGAATGAATCTTTAACCCCGGAACGATTTTCATTTATTTTAGTGTCCGTTCTATTGCATCATACTGTATTGTTCATTCTTCAAGCTTTTCAATTTAATTTTATTTGGGATGTTTTACTCCGAATTTTGTTTAGCTCGATATTTACAATAATTACTTCAATCATAATAATTTATCTTATTAAGCCCAATAAACGATGAGAAAAGTCCTGCTGCCCACTATAATTATTATTGCAGCGTCTTTGCTAGTGATTAGGATTTTTTACCTGCAGATTATTGATGATTCTTTTAAACTGAAATCGGAAAATAATGCGATAAAAAAGGTCTATGACTATCCTGAGAGGGGTTACATCTATGATCGTAACGGAAAGCTTCTTGTTGCAAATCAGGCTTCTTACGATATTATGGTTATTCCTAGAGAAATAAAAAAAGATCTTAATATTGCCGAGTTCTGTGCTCTTCTAAACATTACTGAAGAAGAATACCACAAACGTATTGAAAAAGCAAAGGTCTACAGCCCAAGGCTTCCTTCTGTGTTTTTATCTCAGCTGAATAAAAATGAGTTTGCGGCTTTTCAGGAAAAAATTAGGAAATACGAAGGCTTCTATTTCCAAAAAAGATCTTTACGTGATTATGAAGTAGATTACGGAGCAAATATATTTGGCTTTATTACTCAAGTAAATGAAAAACAAATTGCTAAAAATCCATACTACAATAGTGGGGATTTAATTGGAAAGCAAGGTGTAGAAGAAAGCTACGAAGAAACTTTACGTGGTATAAAAGGGGTAAAATATATTCAGAAAGATAAATATAACCGAGAAATTGGTCCTTATAAAGAAGGAAAATACGATACTATCGCCGTAGCTGGAGAAGACATTAATTTAACGATTGATGCCACACTTCAAAAATATGGAGAGGAATTGATGATTAATAAAAGAGGTGGTATTGTGGCAATTGAACCTAAGTCGGGGGAAATTCTTGCTTTAATTACCGCTCCTTCTTATGACCCTGGTATTTTGGTAGGACGTCAAAGATCTAAAAACTACACCCTTTTATATAACGATTCTATTTCGAAACCTTTATATGACAGAGGGCTTTTGGCAGAGTATCCTCCAGGTTCTCCATTCAAAATCTTGACTGGTTTAGTTGCACTTCAAGAAGGCGTAATCAATGAGCAGACTACTTTTATGTGTCATCACGGATTTAGTTATGGTGGAGGCCGATTCATGAAATGTCACGGTTTTGGTCCGCACCAATTGCACAACGGAATTTACAATTCTTGTAATACTTATTTTGGACAGGCCTATATGCTTACCATCAACAAGTACAAAGATCCGGGTCAAGCCGTTGATGTTTGGAGCAGTCACGTAAAAAGTTTTGGATTAGGTCAGTTCATGGGTTATGACTTACCAACTGGAAAACGAGGAAATATACCAACCTCTAAAACTTATAAAAGGATTTACCCTAACGGAGGATGGAGAAGCTCAACCATTGTATCAAATGCAATTGGTCAAGGAGAGGTTTTAATGACACCTATTCAATTAGCCAACATGATGGCTACTGTTGCAAATCAGGGTTATTATTATACTCCTCATATCATTAAAAAAATTGAGGGAGAAAAAATCGACGAAAAGTTCACCACAAAACATGTGACTACGGTTGATCAAAAATATTTCCCACCGGTTATCAGTGGACTATTTGATGTCTACAACAAAGGTACAGCTTACAGTCTTCGAGTAGAAGGAATTGATATTTGCGGAAAAACAGGTACTGCTGAGAACTTTGCCAAAATAAACGGTAAAAGAACCCAGCTTAAAGACCACTCTATATTTGTTGCTTTTGCCCCAAAAGACAATCCAAAAATTGCCATTGCAGTTATGATTGAAAATGGAGGTTTTGGAGCAACAGTTGCGGGTCCGATTGCCAGTTTAATGATTGAAAAATATCTAAGAAAGAAAATTACAAGAACAGACCTAGAAATAAGAGTATTAAACAAAAGCTTACTTTCGGAATATGCTAAAGTAGGCGGAATAAGTGATGCTCTTAAAATTGAATCTGTGCCAAAAGATTCTGTTTTACAAGCAAAAATTGTTAAGCCAAAAGCACCAGTTACAACGGCACCAAAAACTGAAGTTAAAAAAACAGCAGTAGACACAACTAAGAAAAACTAAGAAAGATTATTTCAAATGAAAAATCAAAGTGTAAAAAATAATATCGATTGGATAAGTGTCTTTATCTACATTGCGCTGGTAACTTTAGGTTGGCTCAATATATATTCGTCTTCTTTATTATCAACCGATGGAACTTATCAAAAACAGCTGATTTTTATCTGCTGTACTATTCCATTGATATTTGTTGTACTTTTTGTTGATGGTAAATTTTACGAAAAATATGCCAGTATAATCTTTGGAGTTTCCTTATTATCTCTTGCTGGATTATTTCTCTTTGGAAAAACCATAGCAGGACAGCGATGCTGGTACGCGATAGGAAGCTTTACTTTACAGCCTTCTGAGTTTGCAAAAGCAGCTACTTCTTTGGCATTGGCAAAATATTTAAGTGATACACAAATTAATTTAAAAGAAACGAATAGACAAATTCAGGCTTTAGCAATTATGCTATTACCTGTAATGCTTATTCTACCACAGCCCGATCCTGGAAGTGCTTTAATCTATAGTGCTTTTATCCTTGTTTTATACAGAGAAGGCTTGCCATCTTGGTACGTTTGGACTGCGTTTATAACTATCGTTCTTTTTGTTCTTACTTTAGTTTTAGAACCATATGCTGTTATTGGAATGGCTTTTATCGTGTTGGCTATTATACATTTTAAAGGCAGAGTAGTTGACAGAAATATTATTTTAAGCGGAATTTTACTGGTCTTAATTTCTGGATTTGTTTTCTCTGTTGATTACGTATTTGACAACGTTTTTAAACAGCACCACAGAGATCGTTTCAATATTTTACTAGGTAAAACTGTAGATATGAAAGGGATTGGATACAACACCAACCAATCTGAAATTGCCATTGGATCTGGAGGATGGATCGGAAAAGGTTTTCTTGAAGGCACACAAACCAAAGGAGGATTTGTACCTGAGCAACATACCGATTATATTTTTACAACTGTTGGCGAAGAATGGGGTTTTGCAGGCTCTTTTGTAGTTATTTTACTTTTTGTCTGCTTATTGCTTAGAGTAATTTACTTAGCAGAAAGACAGAAGACAAAGTTTAGTCGGGTTTACGGCTATTGTGTCGCTGCAATTCTATTTATACACTTCTTTGTAAATATTGCAATGGTAATCGGAATTTTCCCTACAATTGGGGTTCCTCTGCCGTTCTTTTCATATGGAGGTTCTGGACTCTGGGGATTCACCATTTTGCTGTTTATTTTCCTTAAAATGGATGCTAATAAAGTGAATGAATGGTAATATTTAAAATATTCAATTTTTAAATACCCAAGTTCCAATTAGAAATTACTTTTATACAACTAAAATAATTTAACCTAAAGCTGTAATTACGTTTTCAAAACTAATTACAGCTTTTTTGATTTTACACTTACTTCATTAACTTCGATTTTATTTGCTAAGCAACATATAAATCATGTAATATAAATGTCGATAATAACTAAACAATAAGCATAAAAAAATCCGAAGTTCTTCGGATTTTTATTATTCTTTTTATTGATTATATCTGTTCGTTTGGTGTCTTTTTAAGTAGTTTTATTAGAACCGGGAACGTTGAAATTATAATGATAATAATAATGATGTACTCAATATGTTTCTTTAAATCTATTCCTTGTTTTAAGAAAATGCCATATAAATAATGTCCGGCGAAAATTAATATAAATGACCAAAGAAAAGAACTTAAAACATTAAAGAACATAAACTTTTTCTTGTCCATCGAAACGATTCCTGCAACAATTGGAGCAAAAGTTCTAAAGATTGGCAGGAAGCGCGCATAAATAATTGCTTTGCCACCATACTTTTCAAAGAAATCTTTTGACTGAAGCAAGTATTTTTTCTTAAACCAGAATGTATCTTCTTTTTTAAACAAATAATAACCACTCTTTGCACCGAACCAATAACCAGTCATATTACCTAAAACTCCCATTATTGCAACTGCAGTAGCCAGAAGAAATACATTCACAAAATCATTCGGAATATAGGCAACATTCTCAATTAAATCACGACTGTAAATACCTGCCAAAAAAAGTAAACTATCTCCAGGCAGAAAAAAACCTGCAAAAAGTCCTGTTTCAGCAAAAACTATAAACAGAACAATAAACAACCCAATCTGAAAACCTCCGACGCTTAAAGTAATATAAAATTCAGGGTTTAATAACTGGGTCCATTCAAAATTATTCATAAAAGGGGAATTGGTTATCTATATAAGTTCGTGAAAGTAACAATAATTTACCTTAACCACAATAAAATGCAGTATTTTAAACATAAATTAACTATTAAAAAAAGCCCAGACTCTATTGTCTGGGCTTCACTTTATGTTATTCTCTTACATACTTGCAACAGCTATGCAAATTATCATAATCTTCAGTTGTTGCTTTAACTTCCTTAGTATCATGACCTGCCTTTGCAATTGCTTTATTTAAGTCCGAAGGCGAACATTTCTCTTCGTTTAAAATAACCGAAAGTTGATGCGAACTTACATCCCAACTTGCAGTTTTTACGCCAGGAACACCATAAGCCGCTTTTTCAATTCTTTTCTTGCATTGTTCGCAATTGCCATTTACTTCTGTCGTATATTTTAAGTTCTTATTTTTCTTAGTTTGAGCTTGAGCTGAAAAACCTAAAAAAACCATCATTGCGATTAAAACTATCTTATTCATTGTATTTAATTTTATTGTTATTGAAATTGATTTTTGATATTGTTATTTAATTTTAAATCTAAGTCCCGCATAATACATCTGTCCAAAAATTGGAGCGTATGCTATCGAAGCATCAAAATTAGGTCCAAAAGGATCATTTGCTCCTAAAATTGCTTTTTGCTGTTTGTAGTTGCCAATATTTTCTCCTCCAATATATACTTCAAAAACAGACGAAAAAACACGAGTTACTTGCGCATTCATCACCGCATACGCTGGCGAAAAATCAGGAAATTGATCTTCTACTGGGTTCGATGCAGTATAAGGCAATTGTTGTTTACCTGACCAATTATAAGTAAAATCAAATCTCCATTGCTTATCATTGTTCATCGTTGTTTCATATTCTAAATTTCCTAAGAAACGATGTTTTGCTTGAAGCGGACGTTGAAATGTTCCTCTTAAATAATCAGTTTGTATATCGTAGTATTTGTAAGCTGTTCTCAAATTTAAATTATGAACCAACTCATAATTAAATTCAACCTGAAGACTATTAGCAAAAGAGCTTCCTTTCAAGTCATAAAACAAAACTTGCTGCGGACTTTGCATTACATCTACAATAGCTTGATTTTGGAAATCGGTACGATATAAATCAAAACCAGCGTCGGCATTTCTATTAAAAAGACGGAATTTCTGTGAAAAACTCACGCCATAATTCCAAGCAATCTCTGGATTCAGACCATATACTTTTCCGTTAGAATCTAAAATTGAGAATGTTCTTGAACTAGCAAAAAGTTGCTGATTTTCGGCAAAAATATTAGCAGAACGTTTTCCTCTTCCTGCAGAAAAACGAATTACTCCATTTTTCCAAGGATTATATCTCATGTGCAATCTTGGTGTAACAAAAAAACCTAATCGGTTATGGTTGTCCACTCTTCCACCCAAAATCAAACTGAAATTATCGGTATTATCATAAGTATACTCAAAGAAAGCACCAACCGAATTATCAATTCTGCTTACATCGGTTACGTTTACAAATTCCTGATATTGGTCGTAAGTAAAATTCAAACCCGTTGAAAACTTATGCATCGTATTATTGATGATCGAATTGAAAATCAAATTAGAATAAAAACTATTCTGTTTGATATCGTACTGATTTAAACCATAATAAGAATCTTGTTTGTGGCTATTAAAAGCATTTTGAAATCCGATACTTTGATAAGGCATATCTTTAAATACATATCCGATTTTTGTCGAAACATCAAATCGTTCTGTATTAATTTCAGAACCCCAATGATTGGTCGTTCCGCGATCACGATCTTTATCAAAGTCAACTTCTCCTGTTTGCTTTTTATCATTCATATATCTGAAATTGATAAAACTAACCAAACCACTTTCTGGATCGTAATATTGATAACGATTTAAAACATTGATTTGTTTTCCTAACGGATTATCCAAAAAACCATCATTATTCATATCGTTTTTTGCAACACGCGCATTTCCATGAACAAATAAACTGGTTGCCCATTTGTCTGATAATTTTTTATTGAAATGGGTATTCAATTCAAAACGAGAATCGGTTGAACCATAAGCATTCAGAAAAAACGGAATATCATTTAAGGGTTTTAAAAGCTCTGTATTAATTTGGCCAGAGATACTTTCATAACCATTTACAACACTCCCCGCTCCTTTGGTAATCTGAACACTTTCAATCCATGTTCCAGGAGTAAATGATAATCCGTATGCTTGAGAAGCACCTCGAACAGAAGGAATATTTTCTTCTGTAATCATTAAATACGGACTAGTCAATCCAAGCATCTTGATTTGCTTAGTCCCTGTTAAGGCATCAGAAAAATTGACATCGATTGACGGATTGGTTTCAAAACTTTCTGCTAGATTACAGCAGGCCGCTTTAAGCAACTCTTTACTAGTAATAACAGAAGTATTGGCTGTTAACGTATAGGATTTTTTAATTCCTTTTTGCTTTTTAGTAATTTTCACTTCTTCTAGATCTTCTTGCGAAAACACAGATACAGAAAGCAAAAACGCTACAAAAAGCATTATATTTTTTTGCATAAAAAATGATTTTAATGTTGAAAAGAATTACATTCTTGCATTTTGCGCAAAGCAAAAGCAATTAAAATGTAAATACGAAGTCTTAATCAAGACTTGCAGTGCATCTTAACATTAAAATCAGGAATAGAAAATATACTGATGGTATAATTTAAATAAGGGGGGCGCATTCGCATCGGCATAATACGAAAGAACTTCTTTCTTTTTAAAATTTGGAATTTCTAAAAAGACAAGAGGCTTGTAATCTTGTATAACTGCAGGGAAAGCAAATTGAAAAAAGAAAAATTTAATCGTCGCATCATCAGATTTCTTTTCAAAATGAACAACTTTATCTTTGCAGCAAGAATTTTTTTTCTCTTTAGAACCGCAACATTTCTTTTCAACAACAGGCTCTGCCGTAGTTTTTAAAGATACTGAAGCAATTTCTCCTCCACAATAGTGCACATCAAAAGCAAACCCAATATTGGAAACCAATAAAAGGAACGCTAAAAATAGACCTGTACACTTTTTTAAATTCATACTGCAAAGCTATTCAAAAACTGCCTATAAAAAACTAAATCAAATGTTATTTTTTAGTTTTTTGAAGCTGATAGTAAAATCCGGGAATAAACAATAGCACAAAAATTGGCTGAATTATAAATCTTCTAACATAAAAAAGAAGCCAAGCGCCATCTGGAAAAAAGTTCAGTATGATGTAAAATGAACTCAAAAGCAAAACCAAAAAGAAGATGTAGACAATCAGGCTAAACTTAAGAATATCACGATCCTTAAACAAGGCATAAATCAACCAAAGAGATAACACGGTATTTAAAAAATAGCGAAGAAAAAGCGACCAGAAAAGTCTTAAATTCTGCACTACAGGATAAGGACTTGAATTGAAATCTGCTTCAAAATATTTTAGAAAAGGATCGTAAAACAATTTTCTTTCAAATGTTCTAATAATGGCAAAACCTATAACAACTATAATTGCTGTAAAGATTTTAAGCTTATTTTCTTTTAAATTACTTAGCATACTTTGAAAATCTATTGATCCAGAAAACCCATAAAATAAAAACATATCCGTAAATCACTAAAGGAAAAAAAGTTCCATGCAGAAATCGGTAATATTGAGGAAAGTTATACGAAAGGACAATCAAAGCCGCAATTCTTAGAATATTAAACATATAAATAGATACAACTCCAAAAAATATAAATAGTAATGTTTTTTTTAAGCCTCTCGAAAAAGCTGCTACAAACGAAACAAAGAGTATCATCACACTTACAGCATTGCATCCCTCTATAATACGGGCTATAAATCTTCCATTTAATATTATCTCCAGCCACGGATTTTGCGAACTTTTCTGAATTATGATATCATAATTAAAAAGCTTTAGCAGCTGTTCTGCATTTCGTCCAGCCATTGTGGTCACAGCATCAAGCTCTTCAGCTTGGTAGCTATTTAAATAAAATTTATAAAGCAGTGTAAGGACAATATATGTCAAGAAAAAGATGCTTACAAAAACGAGAAATGGCTTAAACTGGACTAAATATTTTTTCAAGAGATTTTTTTTTCAAATTTATGTATTTTTTGAGTTTAGCTTTAAATACTTTTGCATAAATTTTTACATTATGACATTTCAAGAATTACAACCAAAAATAAGCGCAATTATCTCTGAAAATGAATCAAATAGAGATGAAAAATTATTGGCAATATGCCAACTTTTGAACGAAAACGTAGAGTATTACAACTGGGTCGGATATTATTTTGCCAATCATGACGCTAAAACTTTACATTTAGGACCTTATGTTGGCGCTGAAACAGACCATACCGTTATTCCGTTTGGAAAAGGAATTTGCGGTCAAGTAGCCGAGAGCAATGCTAATTTTGTTGTTCCAGACGTTAAAGCTCAAGACAATTATATTGCTTGCAGTTTAACTGTAAAATCAGAAATTGTTGTGCCTCTTTTTGTTAATGGAGTAAATATTGGCCAAATCGATATTGACAGCCACGTTATTGATCCTTTTACAGAAGCCGACGAAAGATTTTTAGAATTTGTAAATCAAGAAGTTGCTAAATTATTCTAGAAGAACTATTTTTAAGAGAAAAAATAGCACAGAATGAAAAGAAACTTCCTTCTCTTTTTGCTTCTAACAATTTCAGTTCATCTGTCTGGGCAAATTAATTTGGTTTCTAAAAAGATTTTTTTAGACTCCTTAAATCGTGAATGCACTCCAGAAAACTATGCCTATACAAGAGTAATTACCAATTATTCTCAGAAAAGCATGCGTTATGTTGTAACTGACTTTTATAAAAATGGAAGAAAGAGAATGACGGGCTCTACTTTGGATCGCGATGTTTTAAAAAAAGACGGAGAGTTTATTTACTATTATAAAAACGGAGCAAAAGAAACCGTTGTCAATTATTCTGAAGATCACAAAAACGGAAAAGAGATTAATTGGTACGATAACCAAAATAAAAAGTGTGAAAAGCAGAATCTTTGGGATCCGAAAACTAAAAAAGCACAAACTTTGATTCTTAATTGCTGGGATGAAAATAAAAGTCAGACCGTCGTTGATGGAAACGGAGATTATGAAGAAACCGATTTATTTGTAACACAAAAAGGAACTCTCAAAGACGGATTGAAACAAGGCGTTTGGGAAGGAAATGATGTGGCTCGAAAAATTACATTTGTAGACAATTACGATCGGGGAATTTTAATTTCGGGAGTAAGCACTGATGCCAACAATGTAAAATTCTCTTATTCTTCTTTAAGTGAAAAGCAATCTGGCAAAAAAGCTCCGAAGTTAAAGTAAAAGAACAACCGAAATCAAAGAAAAAGGGGATCGCAAATCATTAAAAACAAATTTCTTACCCCTAATTTTTAGATTCTTTTATTTTTTTTTGATTTTTCTGTTTTTTTAATCTAATTTTGCACCCGTCTTACAAAAGTTGTATGACATACATAAAAATCATTAAAACAATATTGGAATGTATTTAACTAAAGAAAAGAAAGAAGAAATCTTCGCACAACACGGTGATGCAAAAAACACTGGTAAAGCTGAAGGTCAAATCGCGTTGTTCACTTACAGAATTTCTCACTTAACTGAACACTTGAAAAAAAATCGTCACGATTACAACACTGAGCGTTCTCTTGTACTATTAGTAGGTAAAAGAAGAGCTTTGTTGGACTACTTGAAAAAGAAAGATATCAACAGATATCGTGAGATTATCAAAGTATTGAATATCAGAAAATAATCAATATAGAAAAGAGGTGCGAAAGTGCCTCTTTTTGTTTTTACATTATAGCTATTTATAATAAGCACGTTACAAGAAAAAAAGTTTGGTTTTTCATTGGGTTTTAGATAACAACAACTACACACAACAACAACTACAACACAACTAAAACCCATTGTATAATCAAAAAGGAAAAATTTATGATTCCACAAGTTTCACAAGAAATTATCGATTTAGGAGATGGAAGAAGCATCTCAATCGAGACTGGTAAATTAGCAAAACAAGCCGATGGTTCAGTTGTTGTACGTTTAGGAAACTGTATGCTTTTGGCAACTGCAGTTTCTGCAAGAACATCTAACCCAGGTGTTGACTTTTTACCATTAACGGTAGATTACCGTGAAAAATTTGCTGCTGCAGGACGTTTCCCAGGAGGATTTTTCAAAAGAGAAGCAAGACCAAGCGACAGCGAAGTATTAACAATGAGATTAGTTGACCGTGTTTTACGTCCGCTTTTCCCAGACGATTACCACGCAGAAACTCAGGTTATGATTCAATTAATGTCTCATGACGATAACGTTATGCCAGACGCATTAGCTGGTTTAGCAGCATCTGCTGCATTAGCTGTTTCTGACATTCCGTTTTACAACTTAATCTCTGAAGTACGTGTTGCACGTATTGACGGAAAATTAGTAATCAACCCAAGTAGAGAAGAATTAGAAAAATCTGATATCGATATGATGATCGGAGCTTCTATGGATTCTGTTGCAATGGTTGAAGGTGAGATGAAAGAAATCTCAGAAGCTGAAATGGTTGAAGCAATTAAATTTGCTCACGAAGCTATTAAAGTTCAAATTGTTGCTCAACAAAAATTAAGAGCAAAATTAAACTCTCAAGAATACAGAACTTACGAAGGTGAAATTGAAGACGAAGCTGTTTACGCTAAAGTAAAAGCCGCTGCTTACGATAAATGCTATGCAATTGCTCAAGAAGCTTCTGGAAAAGCTGAAAGAGGCGAAAAATTTGCTGCTGTAAAAGAAGAAGCAAAAGCTTTATTTACTGAAGAAGAATATGCTGAAAATGCTGACCTTGCTGGTTTAGTTGGAAAATATTTCTACAAAACAAACAAAGAAGCTGTTCGTAACGTAATTCTTGAAAAAGGAATTCGTCTAGACGGTAGAAAAACGACAGAGATCAGACCAATCTGGTGTGAAACTGATTATTTACCATCTGTACACGGATCTTCTTTATTTACTCGTGGAGAAACTCAAGCTTTGGCAACAGTAACTTTAGGAACTTCTAAAGAAGCTAACCAAATCGATTCTCCATCTGAACAAGGTGAAGAGAAATTCTACTTACACTATAACTTCCCTCCTTTCTCTACTGGTGAAGCAAAACCATTAAGAGGAACTTCAAGAAGAGAAGTTGGTCACGGTAACTTAGCTCAAAGAGCTTTAAAAAATATGATCCCTGCTGATTGTCCTTATACAATTCGTGTTGTTTCTGAGGTTTTAGAATCTAACGGTTCTTCTTCTATGGCAACGGTTTGTGCTGGAACAATGGCTCTTATGGATGCTGGAGTTCAAATGATAAAACCAGTTTCTGGTATTGCTATGGGATTAATTACTGACGGTGAGAAATTTGCTGTATTGTCTGATATCTTAGGAGATGAAGATCACTTAGGAGATATGGACTTTAAAGTAACTGGAACTGCTGACGGTATTACTGCTTGCCAAATGGATATCAAAATCGAAGGATTACGTTATGACATTATGGAACAAGCTTTAGCACAAGCTCGTGACGGACGTTTACACATTTTAGGAAAATTAACTGAAACTATTGCAGCGCCAAGGGCAGAAGTGAAAGCTCACGCACCAAAAATCATTACAAGAACTATTCCTGGAAACTTTATTGGAGCATTGATCGGACCTGGTGGAAAAGTAATTCAAGAATTACAAAAAGCTACTGGAACTACAATCGTAATCAACGAAGTAGACGAGCAAGGTGTAGTTGAAATCTTAGGAACTAATCCTGATGGTATCAAAGCTGTATTAGCTAAAATTGATTCATTAACTTTCAAACCACAAGTTGGTGAGGCTTACGAAGTTAAAGTAATTAAAATGCTTGATTTTGGAGCTGTAGTAGAATATACTGCTGCGCCAGGAAACGAAGTATTGCTTCACGTATCTGAATTGGCTTGGGAACGCACAGAAAATGTTGCTGATGTAGTTAAAATGGGAGATGTTTTCCAAGTGAAATACTTAGGAGTTGACCCTAAAACTAAAAAAGAAAAAGTGTCTAAAAAAGCACTTGTTCCAAGACCTCCACGTGAGGACAAAAAAGAGTAATCAGATCTTAGTTTACTAAAGGTTTATTCATAGAAAACCCCAATTCATATTTTTGAATTGGGGTTTTTAAGTTTTATAATTCAAACTTCGGGATTACCCATTTTATGCAAATGTGTAAAATGAGAAAACATCATTTGCAATAACGTTTTATGATGATAAGGCTGTTTGTATTCTTTTGTTGTTTCTTCAATTATTGAATTTATTTCACTGTAGTTGGTATGGCAGATATTAGGAAAAAGATGGTGAGCTGCATGACAGTTTGAACCACCGCTTAAAAACCTTGCCCAACTTTTGTCTGCATTCCAATCGCAGCTTGTATGAAGCTGATGGACTGCCCATGTGTGTTCAAGAAATTCTCCCTCTGGCTGCGGATAATCTGCGCCATCAAAAAAATGTGTTCCTACAAGCATTATAATAAAAACCATTGATGTAAAAGCACTGGCAGTAAAATAACTCAAGACAATAAAACTCCACGAAAAACCACAATATAATATTGGAAAAAGCAACACTAAAGAAAAATAAAATATTTTATACAATATAAATCTTAGATACAATTCAACCTTTGGAACACCTCTTTTCATCCAATCATATTCATTGGAAAACAAATAAACCCAATCACTCATAAAAACAGAATGGAGCAACGTAAACATATAAACAAATGGCGCATAATAAGCCTGGTATTTATGTTTTGGCTTCCAAGAATGTGTTGGACTTAATCTCAAAAAGGGATTTTTATCAATATCTACATCGCTTCCTTCTACATTTGCATACAAATGATGTGAACGAATATGTCTCAATCCCCAAAGCAATGGATCGATACCAACGGTAAGAAAACTAAAAAAATGCAATACCGAGTTTATTTTTTTGTTTTTGAATGCCATATTGTGAGAAGCATCATGTCCAAAACTAAATCCTATCAATAATCCTGATAATTGAAAAACCACATACAGAAGCCAAAAACTTATTTTATTTATGGATTCACAAAAGAGCAATGAATAGGAGAAATAACAAATCAATGTCCAGAATAATCCTTTAAACCAAAATCTGAAATCTCCGTAAGAAATATTTTTGCCTTGAAGTTTTTGATGAACACGATGTTTTAGAGTAGAAAAAAAGAGTTTTTCTTCTTCTGATTTATTGAAATATTTAGCTTTCATAAAGTGTCTTTTTTAAAATTACAAGACAAACCTATTGCATTTATCGCGTATCAATTTGCGCAAACCAATTAAAGAAATATTTATATTTGCGATTATCGCAAATTATGAAACATCAGGAATCTTTTTTAAAAGCAATTAGACAAAAAGCGCCTAAGTCAGTTTCTTTAATAGAAGAAATTGCAGGCATTTTAGAAATTAGTTATGACGCCTCTCATCGAAGGATTTCAGGAAAAAGCAAATTCTCTATTGATGAAACAATTAAACTGGCGGAACATTTCAACATTTCGCTAGATAATTTATTCTCAAATAAAGAAAAGGTGGTTATTGAGAAAACAATCGAGATTGAGAACTTAAAAGACATGCTTCATTATTTCAAATCATCATCTGAAAATATTGAAGCATTAATAAAAAATAAGACAGCAACACTTTTCTATTCAGCAAAAGACATTCCGCTGTTTTATTTTATGGATGGTACAATTTTATCCAAATTTAAAGCCTTTGTATGGCTGAATCTATTAAACTCAAATCAGAAAAAAGTTGCTTTTGAAAATTTTGTAATTGATGAATCATTTACAGAATACATGCAAAAATTAAAAGAAATATACGAGAATACTCCTGTAAATGAAGTATGGAATGACACCACCATAAACAGTAGCTTGCAACAAATTCTATATTTTTATGAGGCTGGACTTTTAAATCTAAAAAGTGCAAATGCTCTTTGTTTAGATTTAAAACGAATTATTAGCTTAATAAAAGAAAAATGCAGCAAACCCAATAATCAGTTTTCGATTTATTATAATGAGCTAATATTATTGAATAACAACATGCTTATAGAAACAGAAGAAAAGCTGACGATGTTTGTACCTTACACTCTTTTAGGGTATTTTATAACCGACAATAAAGAAAGCTGCAAGAATGTTCATCAATTTTTCAAACAGCAAATTACAAATTCTATACCCTTAGGACAATCTGGAATAAAGGAGCAAAATCTTTTCTTTAATCGAGCCATTCGAAAAATAGACTATTATCTAGAAAAAATAAATTCTCAGGTAGACTTATTGTTTTAAAAAAATTGAAAAACCCCAAATTCTTAACCAAATTAGGGTTTTTCAACCTTATGCATTTCTTCATTTTTTACATTTCCTACAAAAGGAATCTATTTCGTATCAAATTTAAAATTTACTATTGCAAAGTCATTTTCGAATATTTTTAATAAATATTCTAAATTTTAATAGTTCTATAACGCCTTTTAAGAGGCTGTAGCAACTTTTTATCACAATTTAACAAATTAGCGTTTTATTTGTAACCTTTTTTTTATACTTTTGAAATCTTCCGAAAACAACTAATAAAACCATTAAATCCTTTGAAAAATTACCAAAAAAAAATCGTTTTTCTCATTTTATTTGAATTATTCTTAAACATTCATCCTATCCAGAGTCAAACTAGTAATGATATCAATACTTACAATTGGTTTGATACTACTGTTGGCAGAATTAATTTGGATATTAATAATGGGATACCACACACCAATTCATTTCGAACTTTAAGCACTGACATCCATTTGTATTTAATTAATAAATACGAATCAGGAAAAGTTACGTACGAAAACCAAACTTATTATGATGTCAAACTCAAATATGACATTTATAGAGATATATTGGTTTTAAACCCTGATGGAGGGTCAGAAAATATTGGTATAAATCTAATACAGAATAAAGTTAGTTCGTTTTCTATACTTGATAAAAACTTTATCAAAAGAGAAAAAAAGAGCGAAGATATACCTGAGTTTACAACGGGTTATTACGAGGAAAGCAAAATTGCTCCAGAATTGGTCTTGTATATCAAACACCATAAAGATATGCAGAAAACAATTTACGAAAGCAGTCTTTACTTTACCTTCAAAGAGAACAACTCCTATTTTATTGATTTAAAAGGTAAAATTTATGCAATAAGAGGCAAAAGCGACCTTGTTAAATTATTTCCAGAACAGAAAAAGCAAATCAATGGGTTTTATTTATTGAACAGAGAACTAAGAAATTCCGATTTAGATCAATTCATGAAAAATTTGATGAAATATACATTTAACTCTCAGTCAATATCAAGCAAATAAAACAAATGAAAAAATTTTTACTCTCCTTACTTATCGCGTTCTCTTTTCAATTGTCTTTTGCACAAAATACGAATGAGAAATTATCTATCACTTTTAAAGACGAAACTTTAACCAATGCGCTAAAACGTATTGAAGAAGCAACTGCATATAAATTTTACTTTGATCCAACTTGGGTTAATGCTGAAAAAGGACTGATCTCTGGAACTTATACAGATGCAAAAATCGATGATGTGCTTAATAAAGTATTAAGCAAAACAGATTTGAATTATATCATTCTGAAAAACAAAGTAATCTTTACACTAAACAGTACAATTCACGATACTTTGCCTGCAAATTATTTTACTGATGCTCCTGTTGAAACAAATCAGAATAAAAATACTGATAGCGAGAATCCTGTATTTCACCAGCAATACGATTCTTTAAGCAGCTATACCGTAAATAAAAAATCTGCAATTGTTTTTATTGGTAAAGAAAACAAAGAAGCTACTAAAAAGTCTTTTACCGTTTCTGGAACAGTTAGAAACGAAGAAACAGGTAAAGCTGAACCAAATATTTATATTAAAGTTCGAAATAAAAACATAAATACTTCTACAGACCCTGACGGAAATTATACTCTACAACTTCCTAGAGGTATAAATATTATTGAAATCAAATCATTAAGCCATAAAGAAGTGGTAAGAACTTTAATGGTTTATGATGATGGTGCTTTTGATGTTAATATCAACGAAAAATCAAACCAACTTGACGAGGTTGTAATTAAAAAGAAAGGACAAAAACCTACTGAAACTACTGTTTCTGGTTTGGTTTCTATTGACATTGAAGGAATCAAGAATGTTCCTTTAATTCTTGGTGAAAGAGATATTCTTAAAGTAGCGACTACTTTTCCTGGGATTAAAACCACAGGTGAAGGTTCTGCTGGATTTAATGTTAGAGGTGGAAAAGATGATCAAAACTTAATTCTTTTGGACAATGCTGTATTATATAATCCGCAGCACTTTTTAGGATTCTTCTCTGCTATTAATCCATACACTACGAAGAAAGCCGATATTTACAAAGGAAGTATTCCTGCAGATTTTGGAGGAAGATTATCGTCTGTGTTTGATATCGCTACCAAAAATGGTAATCAGGAAAAATTTTCAGGAGAGGGAGCAATTGGTCCTATTACTTCGAATCTTACGTTAAGTGTTCCAATCGAAAAAAACAAATCTAGTATTATTGTCGGAGGACGTGCAACATATTCTGATTGGATTTTAAAAGCGCTTGATAATGAAGATTTAAAAAACAGTCAAGCAGGATTTTATGATGGAATTTTTAAATACAATAATGCAATTAACGCTAATAACAATTTAGAAGCTACAGCATATTATAGCCACGACCGTTTTAGTTTAAGCTCTGACTCTATTTACAAATACAGCAACAGATTAGCTTCTATTAAATGGGATCACACTTTTAACAAAAAAAATAAAGCTGCTTTCATTTTCACAAACAGTGAATACAAATTCAATATTGACTACGATTCAGATGATATAAATTCATTTGATTTTGGTTATAAAGTAAACGAATCGCAATTACAGGCAAAATTCACTTACCAACTTAACCCAAAACATACTTTTTCTTATGGAATTGCTAGTAAACTATACAATATCTCACCAGGATATCAGCATCCTACCAAACCAGAAGCTACTTTAGTTGCTACAGATATTGAAAAAGAAAAAGCATTAGAATCTGCAGCATATTTATCTGACAGTTATAAATTCAATGATAAATTACTTATTGATCTTGGATTAAGGTATTCTTATTACATGGCATTAGGTCCTGGTGATGTAAATACTTATGCTCCTGGTTTACCATTGAGCGCCGAAACAGTGACAGGAACAACAACTTATAAGAATAATGAAGTCATAAAAACATACGGCGGACTAGAGCCTCGTATTGCTGCACGTTATTTCCTTACAGATGATTTCTCTGTAAAAGCAGGTTATGATGTAACTCGTCAGTATATCCATTTATTATCTAGTAATGTTACTCAATCACCAACAGATACTTGGAAATTATCTGATTCTAATGTAAAACCTCAAACCGCTCAACAGGTTTCGTTAGGATTATTCAAAACATTAAAAGATGAAGAATACGAAGTAAGTTTAGAAGGATATTATAAAAAATCTAAAAACATTCTAGATTACAAAGTTGGTGCGCAATTATTGCTTAACCAAAATGTTGAAACCGAACTTTTACAAGGTGAAGGAAAAGCATATGGAGTTGAGTTATTATTAAAGAAATCGACTGGAAGATTAAACGGATGGATTGGATATACTTATTCTCGTACTTTTATCAAATTAGACAGCCAGTTTAGTTCAGAAATCGTAAATAATGGAGAATATTTCCCTGCTAACTTTGATAAACCTCATGATTTAAGTGCGATCTTAAATTATAGATTTACAAAACGTTACAGTTTATCAACTAACTTCTTATATCAAACCGGAAGACCTATAACGTATCCTATTGGTACTTTCCATTACGGAAACTCAGAATATACTTTGTATAGTGATAGAAATGCTTATAGGATTCCAGATTATATTCGTTTAGATATTGGAGTTAACATTGAAGGAAACCATAAAATTAAAAAGCTAGCACATAGTTTCTGGAATATTTCTATTTACAACGTTCTAGGAAGAAACAATCCGTATTCTATTTATTTCGTAACAGATCCAAATGGAAAAGTAAAAGGCTATAAAACATCTATTTTCTCAATCCCAGTACCAAGTATTACGTATAACTTCAAATTCTAATACGAGTAAATGAAAAATCACAATCTATATAAGATTATTATTTTACTTGTTACTGCTATTGTAATTAATGGCTGTACAGAAGCATATCCATTGGTAACCAATAGATTTGAAGATGTACTGATTGTTGAAGCCAATCTAACGAACGAGCTCAAAAACCAAGAAGTAAAACTTACCAAATCTGCAAGGTTCGAAGATGAAAATTATCTTCCAGAAAGTGGAGCAGAAGTTTTTATTACTGACGATGCTGGCAATAAATACAATTTCAGCGAAAATTCAGATAAATATGTTTCAGATATAGAGTTTCAAGCTGTTCCTAATACCAAATACCAATTACACATTAACACCAAAGATGGCAGATCTTTTGAATCAGCTCCAGAAATACTGACAACTATTACACCTATGCAAAGTGTAGTAGCAGCAGTTGAACAAAAAGATGATATTACTGGTGTTGGTATTCGTGTAAACAGCTATGATCCTACCAGTACATCAACATATTACAGATTTGAGTACGAGGAAACCTATAAGGTTATTGCACCAAAATGGCTGCCAATAAAATTGGACTACAATAATGGAGCTCCTATTTTGGTCCCAAACTCACCAGACACCAAAACCTGTTATGGTTCGAAAAAAAGTGTAGGCTTTATGTTGCTAAACACAAACAATCTAAAAGAAGATCGTGTAGATTATCGAATCCGCTTTATTAGCAATCAAGATTACATTATCACGCACAGATATAGTATTTTGGTTAAACAATATGTAGAAAGTCTAGCTGCTTACAGTTATTACAATACATTGAACAAAACAGCTGTCTCAGGAGGAACTATAACTTCTCCTTTGCAGCCTGGTCTTTTATTGGGTAATTTAAGATCAATTAATGGCAACAGTAAAATAACAGGATATTTTGATGTGTGTTCAGTATCTACAGAACGAATTTATTTTAACTGGGAGGATTTATTTCCGGGTAAATTTCCCCCACCCTATGCCGTAGACTGTACACAGTTTTGTTATGCAGAATATCCTAACAGCCCTGTTCCCTGTACACATTGCTGTTATTATATGCAAGATCTTCCTCGAGGAGTAATAACCTATTATTCAGGAGATGGTATCAATACGCTTGAAACATTTTGGGTTGACGCACCATGCGGAGACTGCACTACAATTGCATCTAACATAAAACCACCTTTTTGGGTAGATTAATAAAGAATTATCTATTTTTTTGAAGATCAAATCAACTTAAAAAGAACATCGAAAAATGAAATTTCAAATCATAAAAAATATAATCCCACTAGCTCTTCTCTCAACCCTTTTTTATGGTTGTTCAGAAGCATATCCGTTAGTGACAAACAGGTTTGAAGAAGTAATTATAGTAGAGGCCAGCCTAACCAACGAGCTAAAAAAACAGGAAATAAAATTGACCAAATCAGCAAAATTTGAAGATGAAGGCTACCTTTCTGAAAGTGGCGCAGAAGTTTTTATTACCGATGATGCTGGCAATCAATATAATTTTAGTGACGATTCAGAAAAATATGTTTCAGATATAGAATTTCAAGCTGTTCCAAATACTAAATATCAATTACACATTAACACCAAAGATGGCAGATCTTTTGAATCATCCCCAGAAATACTGACAACTATTACACCTATGCAAAGTGTAGTAGCAGCAGTTGAACAAAAAGATGATATTAATGGCGTTGGTATTCGCGTAAACAGCTTTGATCCTACAGCCACATCAACTTATTACAGATATGAATATGAGGAAACGTATAAAGTTATTGCCCCAAACTGGCTGCCTATTAAACTTGTATGGAATAATGGGCCTGTATTTGAATCAAACTCGCCAGATACTAAGACTTGCTATGGTTCTAAAAAAAGCGTAGGATTTATGCTAGTAAACACAAATACGCTAAAAGAAGACCGCGTAAATTATTTAATTCGCTTTATTAATGACCAAGACTATATTATCACACACAGATACAGCATTCTAGTTAGACAATATGTAGAAAGTCTTGCTGCTTACAACTATTATAACACATTGAATAAAACGGCAGTTTCTGGAGGAACCATTACTTCTCCAACCCAGCCAGGTCTTTTATTGGGCAATTTAAGAGCTATTAATGGTGACAGTAAAATATCAGGATATTTTGATGTGTGCTCTGTTTCTACGGAACGAATTTATTTCAATTATAAGGATTTATTTCCAGATAAATTCCCACCTCCGTATGTTATTGATTGCACACAATATTGTATTGCAGAATCTCCTTTTAATCCTCCTCCTTGCACACACTCGGCCCCCCATTATTTAGACGATTTGATTCTCGGAAAAATAAGCTATTTTTCAGGAGACGGTGCTAATACTATTACAACTTATTGGGTTGACGCTCCTTGCGGAGATTGCACAAAAATTGCCTCTAACATCAAACCTCCTTTTTGGGTAGATTAAACAAAGTCATCTAGTTTTTAAAAGATTCAATCAACTTAAAAAGAACATCAAAAAAATGAAATTTTACATCATAAAAAATATAATCTTCCTTGCCCTTCTTACAATCCTTTTTAATGGTTGTACAGAGGCATATCCGTTAGTAACAAACAGATTTGAAGAAGTAATTATTGTAGAAGCCAATATAACCAATGAACTTAAAAAGCAAGAAATAAAACTTACCAAATCTGCAAAATTTGAAGATGAAAACTACCTGTCTGAAAGCGGAGCAAAAGTTTTCATTACTGATGATGCCGGCAATCAATATAATTTTAGTGAAGATTTAGATAAATATGTTTCTGACACGGAATTTCAGGCAGTTCCAAATACTAAATACCAGCTACATATTACCACTAAAGACGGTAGATCTTTTGAGTCATCGCCAGAAACTCTAACCACCATAAATCCTATACAAAGTGTAGTGGCTACGGTTGAAGAAAAAGATGGTGTAAATGGTGTTGCTATTCACGTAAACAGCTTTGATCCTACCGACTCATCAACTTATTACAGATACGAATACGAGGAAACCTACAAAGTTATTGCGCCAAAATGGAGACCTACAAAAATTGATTGGATCGTAAGCACGCAAACTCCTGTTTTCCTTCCAAATTCACCCAGCACTAAAACTTGTTATGGTTCTGGAAAAAATATAGAATTAATGCTACAAAGTACAAACAATCTAAAAGAAGATCGTGTAGACTATTTAATTCGATTTATTAACGACCAAGATTACATTATTACACACCGATATAGCATTTTGGTTAGACAATATATAGAAAGTCAAACAGCATACAATTATTACAATACATTGAAAAAAAGCGCTGCATCTGGAGGTACTATTGTTTCTCCTACTCAGCCAGGCTTTTTATTGGGAAATTTACGAGGTATTAATAATGACAGTAAAATATCTGGATATTTTGATGTTTGCTCTGTATCGACAGAACGAATTTATTTTAACTATGAAGACTTATTTCCAGGTAAATTTCCTCCACCTTATGTAGAAGAATGTAAAGAGTTTTGCTACTCAACAGATGAGTCTTTAGTTCCTGACCCTTGCACGAACTGGGGACATTACGCTACTGATTTATCATTAGGGAAAATAACCTATTATTCGGGAACAGGAACAGGTTTGACCTTTTGGGTAGATTCTCCATGTGGAGACTGTACAACAATTGCATCGAGTATTAAACCTCCATTTTGGGTGGATAATTAAAAATTCCCTTTTTACAATAAAACCAGAATCAGATTAAAAAGAATAGATTTAAGCCATGAAATTTCATTTAATAAAAAATACAATCCTTTTAGCATTTCTAGCAGTCCTTTTTAGTGGCTGTACAGAAACATATCCGCTTTTAACTAACACTTATGAAGAAATAATAGTAATTGAAGCAACATTAACAAACGAACTTAAAAACCAAGAAATTAAAATCACTAAAACTTCAAAATTTGAAGATACAGAAGTTGCCGTAGAAAGTGGCGCTAAAGTCGTTGTTAGAGACGACCAAGGAAACGAATATCTATTTGTAGAAAGTTCAGGAGTATATAAATCTCAGGTAGCTTTTCAAGCTCTTCCAGATGCTAAATACACATTAGAAGTCACTACTAAAGATGGGAAAATTTATCAGTCAAGTCCGCAAACCTTGACAAAGGTAAATCCAATCCAAAGTATTGTTCCTGCACTTGCAGTAAATAAAGACAATGAAACTGGTGTTCAAATTAATGTAAATAGCTACGACGCAACAAGATCTTCAAAATACTATAGATACGAATATGAAGAATCTTATAAGATTGTTGCGCCAAGATGGTCATCATTAAAAATTATTTCGACTAGCGCACAAACTGTTGCTTTAATTAATAACGATCCAAATACCAAAACATGTTATTCTACAAATAAGTCTACAGATATTATTTTAGCAAACACTAATGATCAAGCAGAAGATCGTGTAAACCTTCCAATACGATTTATTGAAGAAAACAATTACATTATTGGCCATCGATATAGCATTTTAGTAAAACAATATATAGAAAATATGGAAGCCTATACTTTCCACAAAACCATGAGAGACATTGCAAGCTCTGAAAGTATTTTGTCTCCAAAACAACCGGGATTAATTTCTGGAAACATAAGATGCATTAATGATTCGGCTACAAAAGTCATTGGTTTTTTTGATGTAGCGTCCTATTCTGAGCAAAGAATCTTTTTTAATTATAGTGACTTTTTCCCAAACAAACCAATTCCTTATTTTAATAATTGCGATGATATTACTTATAAATTTTGCTTTGGCGGAGAGGATTGCGAAGGAGAAACCATGATTTTTAATATAAATAGTAATTTAAACACCTATATAGGGAATAGTGGCATCATTTACACTATGGTCGACTCTGTATGCGGAGATTGCACATCATTTTCATCAAACATAAAACCTTCATTTTGGATAGACTAAAACATTTATTTTTATTGCTTGTATTAATTAATACACAATTTAGCAGAGCACAGCAAACAATTACTTTAGATGAAACGGTATACGTTCATTCTAATGCTACATCATTTGTTACAGGAGAAACTTTATTGTACAAAGTTTACTGCCTAAAATCGTCTGATAAAACGCCAAGCAACATAAGCAAAATAGCTTACGTAGAAATTGTTGACAACAACCACAAATCTGTTTTTAAAACTAAAATTGCACTCGAAAATGGAGTTGGACAAGGAGATTACTTTATTCCGACAACTGTAAAAACAGGTAATTACAAATTAGTTGGATATACCAACTGGATGCTAAACAAACCAATCTCAGAATTGTTCCAACTAGATATCAACATCATCAATCCGTATAAAACAGATGAGAAGACTAATGCCGAAAAAGTTTTAACTAGCAGCACAAAATCAAATGCTTCAGAAAATTTAAAAAACGACAACATAACTCTTAATTTGAATAAAAAATCGTTTACAAATCGAGAATTGGTTGATTTAAAAATTCAATCTTCTAATGCCGATTTCAAAAATGGAAATTATTCGCTTTCTGTTAGAAAATTAGACAACATTCCTTCTTCAGACAAAATTTCTGCGGTAGGTTTTGCTTCTAATCCATCTTATCCGATTGCGTTGGATACACAAAAACAAGATCAAAAATTAGTGTTGCCAGAACTTAGAGGAGAGATTATCGCTGGAACAATTTCAGCAAAAAATGGTACCGATAAGATTGCAAATATTTCTGTTGGATTGTCTATTCCTGGAAAATCTTTTGCTTTCAAAGTTGTAAAAACCGACATGTACGGTAACTTTATTTTCAATGTTGGACAAACATATTACACATCAAATATCATTTTGCAGATCATAGACGAAAAAGCAAGCGGTTATAACCTTGTTGTAAACAATAGTCCAGAAATAGATTACTCTAAATTATCATTCGAAAAAAACACGAGCCTATCTTATACCTTCAAAGAAAGTTTGCTAGAAAGATCTGTTTCTAGCCAAGTTGAAAATGCATATTTCTACAAAAAAGTAGACAATATAGAAAAAGCGCCTACAACAGATGCATTTTACTATCCGCTTGCAAAAGAATATGTTTTAGATGATTATACTCGTTTTAAAACTTTAAAGGAAACAATTACCGAGGTTGTTGTTGAAATTTACTCTAAACAGAAAGACAATAATCTTTATTTGCACGTAACCGACCCGAATGTTTTCCCGCAGCTTCCTGAATCTGCGCTTGTTCTTGTAGATGGAGAATATTTAGAAAATGTAAACGACTTGGCGCTATACAGCATGAAAAATGTCTACAAAGTCGAGCTTATTATAGGAAGATATTACATTGGGCCAAGATCTTTTAACGGATTAATTAGTTTTACAACTTTCAATAAAGATTTTAAAAACACTCAAACAGGAAGTTTTATAGCAAAACCAACTGTTTTGAGACCGCAGCCTAAAAAGATTTACAACAAAGTAAAATATGAAAGCGGTTCTGATAATGATAGAATTCCAGATTTTAGAAATCAATTGCTTTGGAATCCTAATGCTCAACTAAACAGTGATGCCGATACTTCATTCTATACTTCAGATTTATCTGGAACTTTTGAAATTAGATTGGAAGGTTTTACCAAAAATGGAATTCCAGTGTCTGTTACAGAAAATATTGAAGTTCAAAATACTGCTGTAAATTAAAATTTAGTTTTTTCAAAAAACATAACACTCACAAAACCTGCCCATTAAAGGCAGGTTTTTATTTTTTCCAAAATATTTTAAAAATATTTTTATTATATTGTAACTTTTTTGATACTCATTACGTATAACCATTTGTACACTTTAAAAATAGGGAGACAACAACATGAGACAACTTAAAATCACCAAGCAGGTAACTAATCGTGAAACTGCATCGTTAGATAAATATCTACAAGAAATTGGAAAAGTTGACCTAATTACCGCTGATGAAGAGGTAGAATTAGCACAAAGAATAAAGGCTGGTGATCAAAGAGCTTTAGAAAAACTAACAAAAGCCAACCTACGTTTCGTAGTATCTGTGGCTAAACAATATCAAAATCAAGGATTAACTCTTCCTGACTTAATTAATGAAGGAAACTTAGGTTTAATTAAAGCGGCTCAACGTTTTGATGAGACTCGTGGTTTCAAATTTATTTCTTACGCTGTATGGTGGATTCGTCAATCGATTCTTCAAGCTTTAGCAGAACAATCTCGTATTGTACGTTTACCATTAAATAAAATTGGTTCTATCAATAAAATCAACAAAATGTATGCTTTATTAGAGCAATCTAACGAGCGTCCACCTTCTGCTGAGGAAATTGCAAAAGAACTTGACATGACTGTAAACGACGTAAAAGAGTCTATGAAAAACTCTGGACGTCACCTATCTATGGATGCTCCTCTTGTTGAAGGAGAAGATTCTAACCTTTATGACGTATTACGTTCTGGCGAATCTCCAAATCCAGATAGAGAATTAATTCACGAATCTCTTCGTACTGAAATCGAACGTTCTTTAGAAACATTAACTCCAAGAGAAGCAGATGTTGTTCGTTTGTATTTTGGCCTTGGCGATCAGCACCCAATGACTCTTGAAGAAATTGGTGAAACTTTCGACCTAACTCGTGAGCGTGTTCGTCAGATTAAAGAAAAAGCAATCCGTAGATTGAAACACACTTCTAGAAGTAAAATCCTTAAAACTTATTTAGGATAAGACAATATTTGTTTCAGTTTTAAAGTTTCAGGTTGCTTTTGTAACTTGAAACATAAAACTTGAAACCTTTGTACCGCAAACAACAGTTTGATTGACTGTTCGTTTTTTGATTGATGATTGAAACTCCGGCTGATTACCGGAGTTTTTTATTTTTATCATTTAGCTGTAAGTTTTTTTTTAACGCAAAGAACACAAAGTTTTTTCGCAAAGTTCACAAAGATTTTATTTAAGCATCTCAAGCAAGACAAAGCTCACAAAGCTTTGTGAACTTTGTCTTCTCAAATAATTTCAAACAGAAACTTTGTGAACTTTGCGAAAAAACTTTGCGCTCTTTGCGTAATTCTTAGCGAACTTTGCGGTTAAACTTTATCTTTGCAATAAAACAACACACAATGAAAAATACACTTATTGCTCCTTCAGTTCTTGCTGCCGATTTTGGCAATTTACAGCATGATGCAGAAATGATTAATAACAGTCAGGCTGATTGGTTTCATATCGATATTATGGATGGGGTTTTTGTTCCGAATATCTCTTTCGGAATGCCCGTTTTAGAAGCAATTTCAAAACATGCAAAAAAGTATATTGATGTACATTTAATGATTATTGATCCAGATCGTTACATAAAAACTTTTGCCTATTTAGGAGCAAATGGGCTTACTGTACATTATGAAGCTTGCACACACTTACACAGAACACTGCAAGCAATTAAAGCAGAAGGAATGAGGGCTGGTGTTGCCATGAATCCGCATACCAATGTTGACTTATTAGAAGACGTTATTAATGACATCGACGTAGTTTGCATTATGAGTGTAAATCCTGGATTTGGAGGACAATCATTTATCGAAAACACTTACGACAAAGTAAAGAAGCTAAAAGCACTTATTACTCGTAAAAACGCTTCAACATTAATCGAAATTGACGGCGGTGTAACCAGCAAAAACGCAAAACAATTAGTCGAAGCTGGAGCAGATGTTTTAGTGGCCGGAAGCTTTGTTTTTAAAGCTGAAAACCCAACAGAAACCATAGCAGATTTAAAAAGTCTTACTGCTTTTTAAATTTTCAAAAATAAAAAAGAAGAGTCTGAAAATTATTTTTCGGACTCTTCTTTTTTATTACTAAAACCTACTTAGGTTCAATCCAATAAGGATTTGCTTTAAGTTTTTCTACAACATATTGGATAACTTTCTGAGCTTTCAAACTATTTCCAGAGCTATCTAATGGTGGCGAAATAACAGCAATTCCAAATTTTCCAGGACATACAGCCAATATTCCTCCTCCAACTCCACTTTTTGCTGGAAGTCCCGAATTAAACAACCAAATTCCAGAATTATCATAAAGGCCTGCAGTTGCCATTACAGGTAAAGTATACATTACAGTTGTCTGATTAACCACCTTATTCTTTGTAACAGGATTAACGCCTCCATTTGCCAATGTGGCCGCCATTGTAGCGAGATCCTTTACATTTACGTTCAATGCACATTGTTTCGTATAAAGATCTGTTGCTTGTACTGGATCAAAATATATTCTGTTATAAGCCAATAACAAATGTGCAATAGCTTGATTTCGTAAATTATCCCCAGCTTCACTTATATAAACAGGACGATTTAGAGAAAGCTCTCTTCCAGCAAAGTCACTCTGAATTTTCTGGATTTCTTTCCATTTTGCTATAGAATCATTACCACGAATAAGGCTCGTAGTTGCAATAGCTCCAGGATTTACAAGAGGATTAATTTTATCACCTTTATGCATTTCTATCGCAACAATAGAATTAAATGGTAATCCTGTGGCATTTACGCCTATTTTGTCTTCTAAAAACTGTGATCCTTCTTGCTCAATTACTTTTGCCATAGTAAATACTTTCGAGATACTTTGAATTGAAACCATTGACGTTATATCGCCTTTTGTATATATGGCTCCCTCTGCAGTAACAAGCGCAATACCAAAAATATTAGGATCAACATTGGCTAGTTCTTTAATATAATCAGCATTTTTTCCTTCTTTTACATCTTTAAATTTATTAAAGGCATCGTTAAGAGTATTTTGTATATTTTGTTTATTCAGTATTGTTTGGCTATAACCGTGGTTTATGATAAAAGCAATCATTAAACCAGCAAAAATCAATTGCTTGTTCATTTTAAAAAAAGGCATTCTTATTTCTATTCTAGATTAATTTATAGGTAAACAGTATTTAATTAAAAATCCTTACTGCTTTTTAAGTTTTTAAGATTTGGGAAGAAATCAATTCCAGTCATTTTTTCTAAAGTTTCGATTGGAACAACAAAATCGTAAATTGATTTATCACTTTTTTCGTTTGGCACTAAGAAAGCAATTGCCTTATGCTCTGTTCCAGATTTAGCTAAAACAATTTTATAAAAGTATTCAGGAACAGCAACTTTCTCTATTCCTATTTTTTTATCCGAATCCTTCAGAATTCCGCCAGTTACAACATAAATATCATTATATTTTCCTGCCCAATAGCGCGTTTTTTGCTCTATTCTATTCCAAATTCCGGCATTAAATTCTTTCTTTTGAGGTGAAATATTCGAAGTATAAAAAGTATCATTATAAGCATCTTTACTAAACTCCATGTCTCCAGCGGGGCAAAGATGTCCTTTATCATAACCAGAATTTTTATAGTTTCTCCAATCTGCAGAACCAGTAGTTACTTTTGGATCTTCAATAAAATAAGGTCTTTTATAATCGTTATTTTTTAAATATTCCTTTTTTAATTCATAAGCCACCCATTCTGCCTGTTCAAACTTTTCATTATAAGAAAGCGTATAATATTGATGCTTTACAATCTGTTTCGTTGTCGAAGTTGGCAAATAAGCTACGGTATAAGAATCATTGCTCGTAGAATTTCCCTTAAAAGAAATCACATCATTACTTTCGTTTTCTTCTCTTATATTTTCTTTCTCTACATTCTCCTTCTTGCAAGACAACAGCACGAAACTCATTAAAAACACATAAAGCAACTTTTTCATAAATAAAAATATTAAGCGATAAACGTACAAAAAAAACGCTCCATAAATTCAAAATTTACAGAGCGTTTTTTAACAAATTAAATTCTTCTCGAACTTAAGACTTCACTAGTTTGTCCTTTTTCATTTTAGGATTAACTGTATTTTTCACCAAACCTTTTGTCTGCAAATCATCTAGTACATTTAATGCTTCTTCTACATAAACATCTTTAGATAAAGCTTGATGCCATGCATCTCTTTTCTCTTTTAAAGATGCATCAGCTTTCATTTCATCTTCTTCATACGGAAGCGATTTAAAGATCAAATCGTTTTTGTAATCAGAAATTGGTTTGTATTTTTTTCCTTCGTTTTCAACTTGCTCTTGAGTTTCTTTAAAACTCTTAATATTCAAGCTGTAAACATTCTCTTTGTTTTTAACATCAATCCATTTTGCATTATCATCAATTAATTTAAACTGAGGATTTTGAGCAATTCTGTTTTTACTGTTATTGATAGCTTTAGCAAAATTCTCATTAGAATTCCAAGTGCTATAATCTGCTGGATCAATTTTGTCCCAAGGCATTGCATTGTCAATATCTCTCTCACCCATTTTTAAGTAAGCATAACGATCTGGCATTACAACATCACTATGAACTCCTTCAAGCTGGGTAGATCCTCCATTTATTCTGTAAAACTTCTGTCCGGTAATTTTCAATGCACCAAGATCTCCATAATTTGCATTACGCACAAACTGATTTAAATCTAATACATTTTGAACCGTTCCTTTACCGTATGTTTGTTTACTTCCGATAATTACACCACGTTTGTAATCCTGAATTGCAGCTGCTAAAATTTCAGATGCAGAAGCAGAAAAACTGTTTACCATGATAACAAGTGGTCCATCCCACTCGATTTTTTTATCTTTATCGTATAAAACTTCTTTCTTTTTACCTGCAGATTTTACTTGAACAATTGGTCCTTCTTCAATAAATAAACCTGCAATATCAACCACAGTAGAAAGAGATCCTCCACCATCATCACGAACGTCTAAAACAATACCATTGATGTTTTCTTTCTTTAGTCTCTCTACTTCTTTAGCAATATCTTTTCCTGCATCACGTCCGTCTTTGTTTTCAAAATCAATATAAAACTTAGGAAGATAAATTACTCCATATTTTAAACCGTTTTTCTCAACAACACTAGACTTCGCATACGTTTCTTCAATTTCAACAACATCACGAATGATAGAAATCACTTTGATAGAACCATCAACTTTTTTAACTGTCAGTTTTACTTCGGTTCCTTTGTGACCTTTAATTTTTTTCACAACATCATCCAAACGCATTCCAACAACATCTACAGGCTCCTCATTTCCTTGAGCAACTTTTAAGATTAAATCTCCTGCTTCAAGTTGTTTTCCTTTCCAAGCTGGACCTCCAGAAATTAATTCATCAATTTGAGTAAAATCATTTTTCTTGGTCAAACGAGCTCCAATACCTTCTAATTTTCCACTGATATTTACATCAAAACGATCTTTTTCTTCTGGTGCAAAATAGCTTGTGTGCGGATCAAAACGAGCCATGATAGAGTTCAAATACACAGAAAACCAGTAGTCTCTATTTAAATCTTTAATTACACTAAAATTATCATCTAGAGATTTTAAAGAGCTTTCGCGAGTTTCTTTTTCTAAAGTTTCAAAAGATTTCTCTTTGTAAGCAGGATCTTTTTTCTTCTTCTCTTCTTCAATTTTTTGTTTTGTTACTAAAGAAGAAAGAGTCGATAATTTAATCTGTTTTCTCCATCTTTCATTAATCTCTGTTAAGTTTTTTGCATACGGCATTTTTTCATAATCCGCATCAAAATTCTCATCTACATTATAGTTAAATGGCTGACTTAAAATCGTTTTGTAACGTTTTTTACTTTCTTCCATACGCTTCATTAACCTTGTATAAGTAAGGTTGAAAAAAGTAATATCTTTATTCAAAAACTGATCATCCAACATTAATTCATACTGTTTGAATTCGTCAATATCAGACTGAAGGAAAAATCTTTTTGAAGGGTCTAAAGCATCAATATAATCCTTGAAAATACCTTTAGAAAATTCGTCATTTATTTCTGCTGGGCTATAATGTCCTTTTTCAATAACAAATGCTAGTAATTCTAAAAGTGTCTTGTCTCTGTTCGGATCTGGGTCGATTGTCCTATCGGCATTCATCTTAAATGCAAACAATGTAAGCGATAAGCACAATACGGCTATGAGTATCTTATAATTTCTTTTCATAAACTTTATAATAGCATTCATCAATTTTTTTATCTAAGTTACGTTAAAAACTATGCCACGAGAGCTAACGCTTCGATAATTTTTTGTTAAAGATATAAAAATGTTTAATTCGTAAAAAAGTTCTTTACCTTAGTTGACAAATTTTGCACTATTTGTGACTTCTCACAAATAATTGTGATTATTTTTGTTTTTAAAATCTTACAATTGTTAAAACTACACATAATATTTATTAAATGAAAGCTGAGAAACCAATTATTTTGGTAACTAACGACGATGGTATTTTAGCTCCTGGAATTAGAGCCTTAATTAGCGTCATGGAAACAATCGGAGACGTTATTGTTGTTGCGCCAGACAAACCTCAAAGTGCCATGGGACACGCAATCACAGTCAACAATACTTTGTTTATAGATAAAATTTCAAAAGACGATGACACAATTGCAGAATACAGCTGTTCTGGAACTCCTGTAGATTGTGTAAAATTGGCAGTAAATGAAATCTTGAAACGTAAACCTGACTTATGCGTTTCGGGAATAAACCATGGATCGAATTCTTCTATCAATGTCATTTATTCTGGAACTATGAGCGCTGCTGTAGAAGCAGGAATTGAAGGCATTCAGGCAATTGGTTTTTCTCTTTTAGATTTTGATTGGAACGCCGATTTTGAACCAATCAAATCTTTTGTGAAAAAAATTACTTTAGAAACTCTGGCCAATAAACTTCCTCCAGGAGTGGTTTTAAATGTCAATTTTCCGAAACTAAAAGAATCTGAAATTAAAGGAATAAAAGTTTGTCGTCAAGCGAAAGCCTACTACGCGCAAAAATTTGATAAAAGACAAACTCCTTTTGGAAAAGATTATTACTGGCTTGCCGGAAAATTTGTAAACGAAGATAAAGGCGAAGACACAGACGAATGGGCTTTGGCAAACGGATATATTTCTGTTGTTCCAGTACAATTTGATTTGACAGCACATCATTCTATTCAGCAACTTAACACTTGGAAATTAAATGACTAAAGAAGTGCTAATCGGTTTTTTGATCGGAATTTTTACGGCTCTTTTGGGAAGCTATTTGTTTATTACTTTTTTCACAACATTTGATATTTCGTCAGGAATTGAGATCATTAGAGAACATGGATATCTTGGAAAAATAATCACTCTTGGAACACTTTTAGATCTTGCCGTATTTGCTATTCTGCTAAAAAGAAATAAAGAATATATGGCTCGAGGTGTAATTTTAGCCGTGATTGCACTGGCTATTTCGACATTAGTTATTTAAATCTTATCTTTGCTTTGTTACCGCTATTGCGGATTTACAACTTTAGCACATTTACAAAAAAACCAACATGAAGTATTACATAATTGCAGGAGAAGCCTCTGGAGATTTACATGGTTCTAATTTAATGAAAGCATTATATGTTGAAGACCCTGAAGCAGAAATTAGATTTTGGGGCGGAGATTTAATGCAAAAAGTAGGCGGAACTCTAGTAAAACACTATCGCGATTTGGCTTTTATGGGTTTTATTGAAGTGGTTTTCAATTTAAAAACCATATTAAACAATATCAAAATCTGTAAAAAAGATATCTTGGAGTTTCAGCCAGATGTTATTATTTTTATTGATTATCCTGGTTTTAATATGCGAATTGCAAAATGGGCAAAAGAATTAGGCTATAAAACGCATTATTATATTTCTCCTCAAATTTGGGCTTGGAAAGAAAACAGAATTAAAGCCATCAAACAAGATGTTGATAAGATGTTTGTGATTTTGCCTTTTGAAAAAAGCTTTTACGAAGACAAACATCATTTTCCGGTAGATTTTGTTGGACATCCGCTTATTGATGCCATTCAGAATCAGCCTGCTTTTGATGAAGCTTTATTTAGAAAAGAAAATAATTTAGGCGAAAAACCAATTATTGCCGTTCTACCGGGAAGCCGTAAGCAGGAAATCACCAAAATGTTGAGCGTAATGCTAAGTGTTGTTGATGATTTTCAGGATTACGAATTTGTAATTGCTGGCGCTCCAAGTCAGGAATATGAATTTTATCAGCAGTTTCTAAAAAACAAAAACATCGCATTTGTTTCGAACAGAACCTACGATTTACTTCGTTCTTCAACTGCAGCTTTAGTAACTTCTGGAACTGCAACTCTTGAAACGGCTCTTTTTAAAGTTCCAGAAGTAGTTTGCTATAAAGGAAGCGAAGTTTCGTACCAGATTGCAAAACGTATTATCACTTTAAAATACATTTCTCTTGTCAATTTAATTATGGATCAAGAAGTTGTAACCGAATTAATTCAAGGAGACTGCAATAAAAAACGAATTAAAGAAGAACTTCAAAAATTATTAGAACCTGACTATCGCAATAAAGTGCTACATAATTACGATATATTAGAACAAAAATTAGGCGGAGTTGGAGCGAGTAAAAATACAGCAAGACTCATTGTTGCCGATTTAAAACAAAATAAGTAACTGATTTTGAAAAGAATTGTAATTTTCCTCCTTTTAGCAATTGCTTTTACTTCTTGTAAATCGACTTCGACAGCGGTATCAAAAAGTGGCACAAAAAGCGAATCAAAAAAAGAAAACAAAGCTTTGGTTAATACTTTAATCGAAAAAGCAACTGATAATATTGGTGTTCGCTATAAAGCAGGAGGAACTACAAAAAGCGGTTTTGATTGTTCTGGACTTGTTTACACTACTTTTGAAAGTGAAAACATCCAACTTCCAAGAAGTTCTTATGATCAAGCAAAAATTGGAAAAATCATTCCGCTAAATGATGCAAAAAAAGGCGATTTAATTTTCTTTAAAACCAACAAAAGCAGACAAATAAATCACGTCGGATTAATCACAGAAGTTAATTCTGACGAAATTAAATTTGTTCATTCCTCTACTTCTAAGGGTGTGATTATTTCTTCTACTAAAGAAGCTTATTACAAAAACTCTTTTGAACAGGTAAATAGGGTCCTTCCATAAAAATTCATTTTTTGTTATTTTTCCTACAAATATTTAATACTTTTAAATCATGAAAGTATTAGATTTTCCGTTAGTAAAAATTACAATAGCCTTTATACTTGGCATAATTGCCTCGTATTATCTACATTTTTCAATATCGATAATTGCTTTTCCGCTTTCGCTGAGTTTTATTGCATTCTTTGTTGTTTTCTTTTGGACCTTAAAACGGAATAAAAAATCCTCTCTATTTGGTATTCTCAGTTGTGGTTTAGCCTTTTTCATCGGAACTTTTACCCTTATTAGTCACACTGAAAATCTTCAAAAAGACAATTACACTCATTGTAAATCTGCTTTTAAAAGCAAACAATCTACTACTTTAATTCTTAGAGAAAAATTAAAAAGCAACGATTATAGCGATCGGTACATTGGTTTAATAAAAACAATCTCAGGAAAACCTTATTCGGGAAAAGTAATTGTAAATGTTCAGAAAGACAGCAGCAAGAATCATTTGGTTATAGGAAATAGCATTAAAATTCAAACAGTTTTACAGCAAAACAAACCAAGCAAAAATCCCAATCAATTTGATTACAGCAGATATTTGGCCAACAAACAAATCTATGCGCAGGTTTATTGCCAGAAAAAAGAAATTCTAGTTAATAAAGTCATTCAAAAAGACATTTGGTATTATTGCGCCAGACTTCATTCTAGAATAATCTCTAATCTAGAAAAATCAAATTTCAATCAAGCCGAAATGAATGTTGCCTTGGCATTAATTTTAGGCCAACAGCAAGAGATTTCACAAGGTATAATTCAAGATTATCAATATTCTGGAGCTACCCATGTTTTATCTGTTTCAGGGCTTCATGTGGGCTTTATAATGCTTTTTATCACTTTTATACTGAAACCAATTCCAAACACAAAAAAAGGTTCATTTTTTAAACTAGCTTGTATTCTAATTTCCTTAGCCGGTTTTGCTGTTATTTCTGGTTTATCGCCTTCCGTTTTGCGATCTGTAGTCATGTTTTCCTTTCTTGCAATTGGAAATCATTTACGTCGAAATGGCAATATCTATCATACTTTATTAGTTTCAATCTTACTGATATTACTTTTTGAACCGTATTTCTTATTTGATGTCGGTTTTCAGTTAAGCTATATCGCTCTTTTTTTCATTCTTTGGCTACAGCCTATTTTAAAGAATATTTATAACCCGAAAAATAAACTAACAATTTACATTTGGGAAGCCTTAACGGTTTCTTTTGCAGCACAAATTGGCACATTGCCTTTATGCCTTTACTATTTTCATCAATTTCCTGGATTGTTTTTTGTTACCAACATCATAATCCTTCCAGTTTTATCTTTCATCATGATAGCTGGAATTGTGGTTATGATTATAGCTATTTTTACCAGCCCACCATTATTTATTACAATCATTTTTGAAAAAAGCATTTGCCTTTTAAATCTCATGATTCATGCTGTTGCTTCTATTGATTCTTTTGTCATTCAAAACATCAGTTTTAATCTGTATCATTTATGGGCATTTTCATTCTTTATAATTGGCACAATCGTCTGGATTAAAAAACCAAGTTTTAATAAATTGCTATTTGTATTCGTCTCAATTATTACGATCCAGCTTGCTTTTATTTTCACCAAAATAGAAACGGAAAATGAAGAAGAATTAATTGTTTATAATGAAAAAAATAACACTCTAATTTCTGAGCGTTTAGGAAGAAACCTTTTGCTTTTCACAAGAGATACTCTTAGTGAGAACAACAGAAACATAAAATCGTATCTCGTAGGAAATTCAATTTCATTGCCTACAACCAAAGAGATTAAAAATGTACTCTATTTTAAAAAGAACAAGATCCTCATAATTGACAGCACTAAAACTTATTCGGAAAAAATTAAACCCGATATTTTAATTCTTACTCAGACTTCAAAAGTAAACTTAGATCGATTGTTGCAAATTCTTCATCCGAAAATTGTTATTGCTGATGGATCAAATTCGAACTCTATTCAGAAATATTGGAAAAATAGCTGTCTCAAAAAAAATATCCCTTTTCATTCAACAAAAGAAAAGGGATACTATAGATTATGATTTATTCTGGATTTAAAATTAAATTCGATTCGGAGATCCACGATTTAACACCTGAAGCATTATAACCGATAAGTCCTAATTTATTAAAATTGGTTTTTCCTTTCCTGCTGGTTACTTCTGAAAAACACACTTGCGGAATATCTTCTATACCAAAAGCATTTTTTAATCGTAAAATCTGCTCTCTAGCAGCATCTGAAATTGAAGAATCAGAAATATCAAGCTTGACAAGAATAACATTTTTACGCGACCATTCTTCGAAATCACGAGTAGAAAAAATTTCATTTTGCAACTGAGGATTTACACCTTGGCTAGTAAAAAAAATCAGCAATGGTTTTCTCTTTTCTGCGCTCACAGTTACAGCATCATTAATATCTGTTTTCCATATTATATTTTGAGAATTCATATAAAATGGACTTAAAAAAAATAGTAGAATAAGTAATTTTTTCGGCATATAATTTTGGTTTTGGTTATGTTAATAAATCTAAAATAATACAAAAACAGAATCCGATAACGATTTTAATAAATTAAAAACCAACTTATAAGCATTAAAATCAAATTGATAATAAATAGGCTATTTTTTAATAAATGTGAAATAAACACAAATAAAAATAATCAAATTATCGATGTATTTTTTAGAACAAAAAAAATCCCCCTCTGAAAAACAGAAAGGGGACTAAAAAAAATTAAAATAAAAGTCGAATGAAATCGTTTACTATTCTGATGGATGTAAAATTGCATTTGATTCTGCAATCCAAGCTTTCGCTCCTCCAGGTTTGTAGGCTATTTTTCCTAAAGCACTAAATGTCGTTTTGTTTTTTCTTACCGATGCCATTGCAAAGCATACTTCTGGAAGATCTTGAACTCCAAATGCATTTTTTAATTTCACATTCTGTTCGCGATCGCTATCTGAAGCATTCATATCAGACAAATCTAATTTTACTAAGACCACGTTATCACGTGACCAAACAGCAAAATCAGGCGTTTTAAAGATTTCATTTTGGAGATTTTCTGGTACACCTGAGGCAGTGAATAAAATCAACATTGGTTTTTTCTGGTCATTACTTATCGCAATAGCATCTGTCATGTTTGTTCTCCATGCTAAATTTTGCGCCTGCGTCATAAATGAGCCTAAAAAAAACAGTAGGATAAGTAGTTTTTTAATCATATAAATTGGTTTTGGTTAGATTAGCAAGACGAAATTAACATTATATTTTAATTTTCCAATTTTTATTAGCATAAAAAATACATTATATGTTTTTTTAAATATAATAAAATACCAAATACTCAATTAGAGACAATTTTACAAAGAGTTTTTCCTACTAAACAAAAAAAGTCCCTTACAGTGTAAGGGACTTTTCAATATTTTTAAATCTAATTTATGATTTCTTAGGGTGTACTATTCCTTCTGCAACAGTTAACCAAGCAGATGGTCCACCAGCAACATATCCTGTCTTACCAAGACCTTTAAAATTAACTCTTCCATCCTTTGTTTCCGCACTTGTAAAGAAAACAGTTGGAAAACCCTGAATACCAAAAGCTTGTTGCAATTCATTGTTCTGACTTTTAAGCTCTGGAGTCTGCGCAACAGATCTCGGATAATCTAATTCAACTAAAACTACATTATCTGCTGCCCATTTCTTAAACTCTGCAGTCTTTAAAACTTCATTTTGCAAACGAATACACCAACCACACCAATCACTTCCTGTAAAGAACATTAGCATAGGTTTTTGTTCTTTGTTACTTATAGTAATTGCCTCTCTAACATCTGTATACCATTTTAATTCTTGCGCCTGAAGATTTGCGGCTCCAATTAAAAACAAAGCAATAAGTAGTATTTTTTTCATAGTGAGAAATTTTACACAAATTTATACAAAAAGTTGTTACAATATAATTATTTAACTTCTTGCATTAATCTTCTGATTAGTGGCGTAACTACAATTAAAACGATTCCTGCAATTAAAGAATATAATGCTAACTGATAGTATCCATCTGTATAAGCGATAAGCTTAGTCATTAATGTAGTTCCTGTATTAGCATTAGATATTTCAGCTCCTAATTTTCCAGCTGCAAACTGGCCAAATGCACTCGACAAGAACCAAAGTCCCATCATCATTCCGAACAATCTTTTAGGAGATAATTTTGTAATTACCGACATTCCGATCGGACCAATACACAATTCTCCAAGAGTATATACAAGATATCCTAAAGCAAAAACATCTAGAGAACTTAATCCATCTGCATTTACAAAAAACCTGGCGCTGTAAAAAATAAAGAAACCTGCAGCAAGCAAAACAAAAGACAAACCAAACTTAATAACCGTATTAGGTTCAATTTTTCGCTTAGCCATAAATATCCATAACAATCCTACCAACGGACTAAAAATAACAACATACAATGAGTTGATACTATTATTTACTACGTTTGGATCAATGTTAAAAAACAATAACTTGTTAGATAAATTATCTTTTGCAAACAAAGACAATGATCCACCAGATTGCTCCGAAATTGCCATAAACATAAAGTACCCAAAAATGAATACAAATGCAGCTAAAAGTTTTCGCTGTTGTTTTCCATCCTTTAGCATTATCAATTCATATGCAAAATACACTAATGCCGCAATTCCCATAGTATACATAAAGTACTCTGTAAAATCAGAATTGATAACCATTATATAAACTAATGGTATTACAACAAAAGAACCAACATAAACCGCTATTTCATAAAGATTACGTTTTTTGGGCGCTTGATTTTCTAATGGAGAATTTCCAATTGGCGCTAAATGTTTTTTCGTTAAAAGAAAAGTAATAACTCCAATTACCATAACAATTGCTGCAGAAAGAAAGCAAAGGCTCCAAGAATAGTTCTTTCCTAAATAAATAGGAATTGCACCACCAAGCATTCCTCCAATATTAATTCCTGCATAAAACAATCCATAACCAGCATCTCGACGACCATCACTTTCATGATACAACTCACCTACCATCGAAGAAACGTTTGGTTTAAAGAAACCTGTTCCGATGATAGAAAGCGTTATTCCGTAGTAAAAGAAATCATGTGGCGAAGCAGCAATAAGCAAATTCCCAAGAATCATAACGATTCCTCCAAAAAGTAGTGATTTCTTAAATCCTAAGATTTTATCTGCAAAAATACCTCCAATAAATGTAAATGCGTAAACAAAAGCCTGAATCGCTCCATATTGAAGATTTGCTTTTCCTTCTACTAAACCTAGCTGGTCTACCATAAAAAAAGCTAAAACCCCTCTCATTCCGTAGAAACAAAAACGTTCCCACATTTCAACCAAAAACAAGTACCACAATTGTTTTGGGTACTTGCCTTTAAAATTTTGAATTTCTTCTAAAGTAATATTGTTCTCCATTTTATCTAACACCGTGCATTAATTTCTTCAATAGTGGCGTTAAAGCAAATAATAAAATTGCAGCAATACCTGTCAAAACAACAAAAACCATAAAGAACTCATATAAGTTATGGATTTCAAATCCTGCAAAAATTGGATTTTGAGCACTAATTTGATGATGATCCAATAAAGCTATTTGATCTGCTGAAAGCGTTATTTTTTTATCTAAAACCGCTTGTAAATCAATCCCTAATTCTTTTGCTTTTGCAAATTTATCACCTGTTGCAGGCAAAATAGAACCTAAAGTTCCTCCTAATGCATATCCAGATGCATTTGATAAAAAGAATACCCCATATAATAATGACGCAAAACGTTTTGGAGATAATTTACCTACCAATGATAAACCAATTGGAGATAAGCATAATTCTGCACATGTGTTTAAGAAATATAATAAGATAAGCCATTTTACTAATAAAAGTCCAGAAGTTCCGATATAAGAAACCTGAGTAGCGATCATTAAGAAACTCATAGAAATTATTACTAATCCTGCAGCAAGTTTTACTGGAGAAATCGGTTCTTTGCCTCTAGCTCTTAAAGTATCCCAAAGAATACTAAATGGAACTGCTAAGAACACAACAAACATTCCGTTAAAAATTTGAACCATCGATGGCGGCATTGCCCAGCCAAAGAAATGTCTGTCTGTTTGGTTATCAGCAATGAAAGTCAAAGATGAACCCGCTTGTTCAAATGCTGCCCAAAAGAAAATAATAAAAAACGAAACGATATAAATTACAATAATTCTATCTCTTTCAATCTTAGTTAAAGAAGTATCAGAAATAATTAATCCTGCTAATGCCAAACCACTTGAATAAATCAGAGTATAAATCAAATTCTGACCTACAACATAATGAAAAAAGAATCCTAAAGCGATAAAAGCAATTCCCGCTCCTATTAAAGCTTTTGTAGAAAAGTTTGCTGTTTGCGCTTCTCCTTCTTCAAAATCTGAAGCATCATTTTTAGAAGGAAGTCCTCCTAATGCTTTTCCTTCTGGAGAAACTACATATTTATTCTTTAAGAAGTAAAATAAAATTGTACCTAATAACATTGCAACAGAAGCCGCCATGAATCCCCATCTAAAAGCATGAATATCTCTAATTCCGCCCGCATCTTTAACATCTCCCAATAGAGGACAGATTGACTGGCCTAAAAAAGCTCCGATGTTAATACCCATATAGAAAATAGTAAATGCACTATCTAATTTTGTTTTTTCTTGTTTTGGATACAAACTTCCAACCATACTAGAAATATTTGGCTTAAAGAATCCGTTACCAAAAACAATTACACCTAAAGCAGAATACATAACGATTTTTGCTAAGTCTAAATTAGACTCAAAAATGCTTCCACTAGTAAACAAAAGCATTTGCCCAATCGCCATCAATAACCCTCCTAATAAGATACAGTTTCTGTTCCCTAAATAACGATCGGCAACAAAACCACCTAGCATTGGCGTTAAATAACAAAGTCCAAGGAAACCTCCGTAAATTAAAGATGCTTCTTCTTCCTTCATCAATAATGAATTTACAAGAAATAAAGTCAATAAAGCTCGCATTCCATAAAAATTGAATCTCTCCCACATCTCCGTTCCAAACAATACCCAAAGCCCTTTTGGATGCGCAGTTTTTACTTGTGTTTCTCCCATATTATTCACTATTTTAATTAGGTTATATATTTAGATTATAGATTTTCTTTGATGAAATTGGTCATTTTTGTGTAAAGCTGAATTCTAGTATTTCCACCATAAATACCGTGGTCTTTATCTGGATAAATTTGAGAATCAAATTGTTTATTTGCCTGAATTAAAGCTTCCATCATTTGCATCGTATTTTGAACATGAACGTTGTCATCTCCAGAACCATGAATCAACAAGAACTTCCCTTTCAATTTACTAACGTGATTAATTGGAGAGTTTTGATCGTATCCGCTTGCATTTTCCTGTGGAGTCTGCATGTATCTTTCTGTGTAAACGCTATCATAAAAACGCCAGTTTGTAACTGGAGCAACTGCAATTGCCATTTTAAACACATCATTTCCTTGGAAAATACAGTTAGATGCCATAAATCCACCATAACTCCATCCGAAAATTCCAATTCTTGAAGCATCCACATACGGATAAGCACCAATTACTTTTGCAGCATCAATTTGATCTTCAACTTCATATTTTCCTAATTCCTTTTGAGTCACTTTTTTGAAATCAGCTCCTTTATAACCTGTACCTCTTCCGTCAACACAAGCAACGATATAACCTTGCTGCGTTAATGAAAGAAACCAATAATCATTAGAATTGTTCCATTGATTATTTACCTGCTGAGATCCTGGACCAGAATATTGGAACATGAAAACAGGATATTTTTTTGAAGGATCAAAATCTTTTGGTTTTAAAATCCAAGCATTCAATTCGTTTCCTTTTGCAGTTTTTAAAACAAAATATTCTTTCGAAGGAAGATCATACGCTTTTAATTTATCAGCAAGAGCTTGATTGTTTTCGATAACCTGAATTTCTTTTCCTGTTTTAGCCTCGTTAAGAGTATAAGTTGTAGGCTGTGTATTACTTGAAAAAGTATTAATAAAGTATTGGAAATTTGGACTAAAAGTCGCTTTACTTGTTCCTACTTTAGAAGACAAACGTACTTTGTTTTTTCCATCTAAACCAATTCTGTAAAGATCTCTGTTAATTGAACCATTTTCTGTAGATTGGTAGAAAATAGTTTTTGTTTTCTCGTCGAAACCATAGTATGAAACCACTTCCCAGTTTCCTTTTGTAACTTGATTTTTAAGTTTTCCGTTTTTATCATATACATAAATATGATTAAAACCGTCCTTTTCGCTAGTCCAGATAAAACTATTGTCTTTTAAGAAAGTTAAATTATCTGTAATATCTACGTAAGCTCTATCTTTTTCATTTAAAACTACTTTTGGAGCAGCTGTATTGCCGTCAATAAACAATAAATCTAAATTATCTTGGTGACGGTTTAAAACTTGCGCAGAAAGCACATTTGCATCATTTGTCCACTGCATTCTTGCAATGTAGAAATCATTGTAATTTCCTAAATCTACTTTCTTTGAAGTATTTCCAGCAGCATCATATATATGTAATGAAACTACAGAGTTTTTTTCTCCAGCTTTAGGATATTTAAAAGTTTCGATTTTTGGATATAAATCTTTGTGAAAAATTGACATTGAGTATTCTGGAACTTGGCTTTCGTCAAAACGAATATAAGCTAGTTTTTTACTGTCTTTACTCCAATCAAATGCACGAACAAATGCAAATTCTTCTTCGTAAACCCAGTCAGTAATACCATTAATGACAGCATTTTTCTTTCCGTCTGTTGTTACAGCAGTAGATTTTTTTGAAGCAACATCATATATATATAAGTTGTTTTCTTTAGCGTAAGCAATTTTGGTTCCGTCAGGTGAGAATGTTGGCTCTTGAATTTGAAAATCAACAAGTTTAGTTAGAGATTTAGCTGCGATATCATAAAGAAAATAATCAGCAGTAAAAGAGTGACGGAAAATTTTAGATGAATTACAAGCAATTAAGATCTTTTTTTCAGAGGCATCAAAAGTATAGCTGTCAATTCCGTCGGCAAGTTCTTTGTAGTTTTTTGTATCAATAAGATTCGATACTTTTTTCAGCGTTGCAAAATCGTATAAATCAATCTGCATGCTTCTGCTCGCCATATCAACATTTAAAACAGTATATTGATTAGTATTTTTTAGCGATTGCAGCTCATCCATCCCTTTGGCCCGGAAAGTTCCGCTAAAAACATTTTCGACAGTTATTTTTTGCTGCCCAAAAACAACCGCAGTCAAAAATAAAAGTACTGCAGTAAATTTACTTGTATTCATTAGAATTATTTTAAATATAAAAAGAGCCCAATTTTAGTAAAAAAAATAAACATAATACACATTTTAAGTGTTAAATGTTAAAAAAAATAACGATTGCGTACTTTCATGTCTGAAATAGATTGCAATCAAAACTCTTAAAATAGTATCTTTGCCGCAACAATATTATTTAATACATTGAGAATGAACAACGCTGTTGCCGGATTTTCTAAATTATCCAAAAAAGAAAAAATTAACTGGATTGCAAATGAATATTTTTCGAATCCTGAAGAGGCGCAAAATATTATAAGAAATTACTGGAATTCAGACGAAAAGCTTCAGCAACTTCATGACGAATTTATCGAAAACACTATTACAAACCTTTATATACCACTTGGAGTTGCTCCTAACTTTTTGATCAACGGAAAGTACAAAACAATTCCGATGGCTATCGAAGAAAGTTCTGTAGTTGCAGCAGCTTCAAAAGCAGCAAAATACTGGTCAACTAGAGGCGGGTTTAAAGCTACGATTATCAACACAGAAAAAATTGGTCAAGTCCATTTTACTTATAACGGAGATGCAGAAAAATTAACTCAGTTTTTTGATCAAATAAAACCTAAATTCTTTTCTGAAACGCAAAGCATTACCAAAAATATGCAACAGCGAGGCGGTGGAATTTTAGATATTAAACTAAAAGACAAAAGAAGCTTATTAGAAAACTACTACCAGCTTCATGCTACTTTTGAAACCAAAGACAGCATGGGAGCCAATTTTATAAACTCTTGTTTAGAGCAATTTGCTACCACTTTAAAAGAAGAAGCTCAAAATTCTGACTTATGCCAAAATGGTGAAAACCTAGAAGTCATCATGAGCATTCTTTCTAACTACGTTCCGCATTGCCTTGTTAGAGCCGAAGTTTCTTGTGCTATCGAAGAATTAACAGAAAAACACATTACCAATCCTCAAGAATTTGCAGAACGTTTTGTTCAAGCCGTTCAAATTGCAGAAGTAGAACCTTTTAGAGCGGTCACTCATAACAAAGGCATCATGAATGGTGTTGATGCCGTTATTCTGGCAACAGGAAACGATTTTAGAGCTGTAGAAGCTGGTGTTCATGCTTATGCTGCCAGAAATGGTCAATATGCAAGTTTATCGCACGCTAAAATCGAAAACGGAATCTTTACTTTTTGGCTTGAAATTCCACTTGCAGTTGGTACGGTTGGCGGTTTAACTTCTTTACATCCATTAGTAAAATTGTGTTTAGAAATTTTGGAAAAACCTTCAGCTCCAGAATTAATGAAAATTGTGGCTGTTGCAGGTTTAGCACAAAATTTTGCAGCATTACGCTCGTTAACTACAACAGGAATTCAAGAAGGCCATATGAAAATGCACCTTAACAACATTATCAATCAATTTGAAGCTACAGACGAAGAGCGCCATTTAATTAAAGCACACTTCAAAAAAACAGCCGTTTCTCACAGCGCTGTAGTAGAATTTATTGAGAATTTAAGAAAATAATTTAGGAGCCAATCCCGCTATTCGTTGCAATCTTTTGCTTTTATAAACAAAAAAAGCAAAAGGATTTTCACTGCTATCGGGGCTAAAAAATAAAGCATGAAGAAAACATTTTACAGTAACGGAAAACTTTTTATTGCGGGAGAATATCTCGTTTTGGATGGAGCAGATGCATTTGCGTTGCCAACAAAATTTGGTCAAGATTTAGTAATTGAGGAACTAGAAAACAACCAAATCGAATGGAAAAGTTATGATCAAGACAAGCATTTATGGTTTGAAGAAACTATTTCATTTGATGAAGTTGTAAAAAGCTCGGATCCGCAAATTGATACTGTAAAATCTACGCTGATCAATATTCTTCATGCAGCTTATGCATTGAACCCAAAATTTATTGAAAGCTCTAAAGGATACAAAGTAAGCACACATTTGAGTTTTCCAAAAAACTGGGGATTAGGCACTTCTTCTACTCTTATAAATAATATTGCGCAATGGACAGAAACCAATGCTTTTACGCTACTAAAAAATAGTTTCGGCGGAAGCGGCTACGACATTGCATGTGCACAAAACAACACGCCAGTTTTATACCGAATAAAAGATAATTTTGTAAAACAAGTTGAGTTTAATCCTGACTTTAAAGAGCATATTTACTTTGTTTATTTGAATAAAAAACAAAACAGTAAATCGGCTATTTTTTCATACAACAATCATAAAAATAGTCATTTGGCCGATCGCGTTGCAGAAAACAACAAAATTACAAATGCTATTTTACACGCTAAAACATTAAACGAATTTGCTTCTGCAGTTCAGAAACACGAAATTCATTTGAGCAAAGTTTTAGAAATGCAAACCATAAAAGAAGCTGTTTTTCCTGATTTTAATGGCGTCATTAAAAGTCTAGGTGCTTGGGGCGGAGATTTTGTAATGGTAGTTTCTAAGGAAAATCCGAAAGAATATTTCTTTAATAAAGGATATCAGACTATTTTGACTTATGAAGAAATGATTTTATAAAATCAATTTCAAAAACTATCAATTAACCTTTTTAGCGTTTTTAAGATGTTTTGTTTCCAAACGGCGAACAGATTTGCTTTCTTGCTCATTTGACTCAATAAGTCTGTTATGCAAGCGCTCTGCCATTTTTTCGATACTGTTTGTAATAGAATCGTAAACAACTTCCATACGACGGTGTTTCTCTTCTTTTACAGCTCTTAAAACATCTTCTACAAAAACCTTATCATACTTTTCAGCAACAGAGTCATGTGTGTTCGTTAGTCTAATCACATAATCGTTACTCAAAATTGTAACTTTAAAATGTTGTTCTTCGTTACTCAAATAATATTTCCCACCCAATTCATCAACATTGATGTCGGTGCTGCCCACTTTTAAAAGCTCGATAATAATACCATAAATATGACTTTCTATTTTGGTATATACTCTTGGCTTTTTTCTAAAAAATTTAAAAGTAAAAAACATTTAAATAATCAATTATTAAAGCATTTGTTATTTGGAATCCTATTCTTTCTTATTCCACATTTTAGGCAAAAGCTAAAAATATGTTAAAATAAAAAATCGAGCAAATTAACTGTAATAATTTGAAAATCACAAGTTTTTTAAATTAAATTTCGACAATCTCTATATACTTTTAGAAATTTAATAGTAAAAAAAGGACAAGCTGTAATTGTTAATATTCTAAAAAAGAAAAACCCGAAACACAAAAAGTGTTTCGGGTTTTTATAATATAAATTACTTTTTAATTAGTAATTAAATTGTAATCTGTTATCTTCAATTTTAGCATTGTTTTTCAAAGCTGGTAACACTCTACTTGCATCATTAGCGCTTTGAGCTTTTACTTTCTCTACGTAAGCAGCGTGATTAGCAATTGCAGGAGCTTTTACAGTTTTGATGTTTTTAACAACATAAACACCTGTATTTCCTTCAATTGGAGCAGAGATTTTGTTTGCAGTCAAAGCAAAAGCATTACCTACAACTTGTGGCTCTTGTCCAACTCCACCTGGAAGAACTGGGTTATCTAGAGTTACGTCTGTAGCTTGCTGAACTGCAACTCCTGCAGCTTTAGCAATAGCCTCAATGCTTGAACCTTGCATTTTAGCTTTTAATAATTCTGCTTTTTTCTTATTTTTTAAGATTGGCTCAACATAAGGTCTTGCCATATCAACAGAAACTAAACCAGATTTGTTTTCGCCTTTATATTGTGCAATAACGTGTCCGATGTTTGCAATTTCAAAACGTTTTACATCTCCTTTGTCAGTTTCTTTATCAAAAGCCCATCTTACAATGTTACGTTGGTTACCTAATGGTCCAAACGCTTCATCCATAGCTTTTGCATTAACTGGCTGAGCAACTTTTAAACCTAATTCTTTAGCTGCAGCATTGAAATCTTTATTAGCAGCATCCATTTCAAATTTAGTTGCTAACGTAAATACTTTATCAGAAGTAGCTTCAGATGGCTCGATTTTTTGAGCAATTGTAGCTAAACGAATTCCGTCTTGTTTGTCTGTAATTTTGATAATGTGAAATCCGAAAGGAGTTTCTACTAAACCAACTTTACCAATTCCGTTGCTGAATACAAAATCATTGAAAGGTTTTACCATTTGGTTTGGCCCAAAGTATCCTAAATCACCACCTTGTTGTGCAGATGAATCATCAGAACTTGTAAAAGCTAACATCATGAAGCTATCAGGATTAGCTTGAACTTGAGCTAAGATTTCTTCAGCTTTAGCTTTAGCTTCTTCTTTAGTTCTTTTCTCTTTCGGGTTTGGAGTTTGAGATCCTTCGTATCCAATTAAGATATGACTTGCTTTTGCATTAACCCCAGCTTTAAATCCTAAAGATTTAGAGATTGCATAGTATCTTCCATAAACATATGGTCCGTAAATTGCTCCAGCTGGCAAGCTGAATAATTTGTCAGCATCAACTGCTGGCAATGCATTTTTAGGAACGTAAGTAGAATCATAAGGAACATCAGAATTTGCATTTACAAATTCTGCAACGTTTGTTGCGTTTTTAAATCCTGGCAATGTATCGTTTTTACCTGTTTTTGCGTTGTAAACAACACTTCCAGATAATAATGCAGTCAATTTAGCTTTAATTTCAGCTTCATCTTCTTTAGAAGCTTTATCTTCAACTAAAACATACTGAATCTCACGAGTAGCATCAGCTTTGAATTTTTTCTCGTTTTTCTTCATGTAAGCTACGATCTCATCATCAGAGATTTTAACTTCACTATCTTTAATAGAAGAATAAGGAGCAGCTGCATATGCAAAACTCACTTTATTAGTTTCCATTTCATACTTTAATTTTCCTTCACTAGCAGTTGTGTAAAGTCCTGATTTGATTAAAGTATTATAGATTTGAAACTTAGCATTCAATTCAGCATCTTTCTCTTTTTGAGAGATGTATTGTGCTGCTTCTGGGTTTGTTTTAAAATAATCTTTAAACTTAGCAACATCAAACATTCCTGCTGCATTTAAGAACATTGGGTTTTTACCAATATTTGGATCTGATTTCAAAACCTCTAAAATGTGTTTTTCACCAACTCTCAATCCTAATTTATCAAATTGAGATGACAATAAAGCGATTGAAACTTCTTGATCCCAAACTCTGTTTGCAGCTTCAGTGGAAGTTATTCCTTGTCCACTTTTTTCAACATTACTAACTTTAACTCTAAAGTCTTCAAATGAAATATCTTTTCCATCGATGCTTCCTACATCTTTTGAACTTTGACCAAATGTTCCTCTTGTAAATAGATCTTGTATTATAAATGCAAATAATGCAAGTGCAATAACTCCTATCAATAAAGCGGAACGCTGTCTAATTTTTGCTAAAACTGCCATTTTATTATCGTTAATTTTATATTCAGTTTGCGAAAATACAATTATCTAGTTAATAACAATACAACTAGCGTTTTATTTTCAACATTTTTTTTCATTAATTTAAAAAATCACTCTTTAATTGTCAATTTGACTAGTTCTATTTTCTTATTTGACGCCTCTTCAATGCGAAAATGAAACTTATCTACTACAATTTTATCTCCTTTTTGTGGGATTTCTTTTGTATGATTGACTATAAAACCTCCTAAAGTTTCATAAGAATCTTCTTCTGGAATCATTAATTTATAGGTCTCATTTAAATACTCAACATCTAATCGCGTTGAAAACAAATACTTACCTTCTCCAATTTCTTCTTCAATCAATTCTTCATCTAAATCGTGCTCGTCTTCAATTTCCCCAAAAAGTTCTTCTACAATATCTTCAATTGTAACAATGCCTGAAGTTCCTCCATATTCATCTAAAACTACTGCAACATTTTTTCGTTTTTTGATCAATAAATTCAAAACATCCTTAATAAATATCGTTTCTGGAACAAATTCAACCGTCATCAAGACTGATTTTATAGTAGACGGCTTTTTAAACAAATCAAAAGAATGGACGTATCCAACAATGTCATCGAGTGAATTTTGACTTATGATGATTTTAGAATAGCCTGTTTCTATAAATAAAGCTTTAAGATCGTCAACACTATCGAACAAATCTATATCTACAATTTCTGTTCGAGGCGTCATAATCTCTCTCGCCTTAACAGCAGAAAATTCTAAAGCATTTTGGAAGATTTGAATTTCAGAATCTACTTCTTCGTCTTCTTCAACCGTGCTCATTTGCTCTGTTATGTAATTTCCAAGCTCAATTCGGCTAAACAAATGAATTTGACTTCCTTCTGTTTTAAAAAACTTACTTAGCACAAAATCGGCAATCCAGATAAAGAAAGTAGAGATATAGTAAAATAATCTGTAGAACAGATAAGCTGGAAGAGCCAGAATTTTAATTAAAGAATTGGCATAAATTTGAAAAAAAACTTTCGGAAAAAATTCTGAAGTCAGCAAGACTATAAATGCCGCAAGAAGTGTTTGAATAAGAATATTCCACCAATCAGAAAAAACAAAGCCAAAATAAGTCATCCAATTCAAAATCAGATCACCCATAAAAAAACCGTAAATCACCAAAGCTACATTATTGCCAATTAACATGGCAGCAATAAATTTGGACGGATTTTCGGTTAGCTTTGTTAAGATTCGAGACAAGAAATCGTCTTGTTTCTTTTCTATTTCGAGATAAATTTTGTTGGCGGATGTAAAAGCTATTTCCATCCCAGAAAAAAAGGCGGCTAGTATTAAACAGATTATTATAATACTAATTTCCATTTTTTATTGCTTTTTATTTCGATCATTATACTTATTAAGAAATCTTCTCCTAAAGAAAAACATAAAAACAGCCATTCCTGCAATTACGAAATAAAAAGGATAACTCTCATCTCCTTCATTAAGTTTTACGATACCATCATAAGTAAAGAAAACTGCAAAAAGGATGTAAACGTATTGTGTATATTTTAAATAACCCATAATATTATAATTCTTCGTTGGATTCAATTTCGCCCGTTACACGCTGCGAATTGATCACTTTAAAATCTTTGCTAAAATCTATTCCCTGACCATGAGAAACTCCTTTTTTATCGGTCAATTTAAATTTTCTCTCTGTATAAAACCATTCGTTTTTCTGATCGAAATATAACTGTTCTGTTTCTAAAATCTGCCCAGCTTCTGAAGTAATCTTTACTTTTCCTATCAAATCAATAATCCCAGTGTTTTTATATGAAACCGCATAGTTACCTTTTATAAAGGTTCGTTTTTGTCTTTTATCATATAAAGTAACATCGATTCCTTTAGGAAATTCTGTAAACGGAAAATCAAGATTTGAATAATCTAACATTTTCGGACTTATCAAAACACCAGTAATACGGCCAGAATCTGTGTATTTAATATTTACAGTATCGGCATCGCTGGCAGGGACAAATTCTGAGAAGTTAATTTTCTGAACTTCTTTAAAATTACTTTCGCATCCAAAAAACATTGTCACAGCAATAACTGTGACAACTATTAGACTATATCTTTTTGGTAAATTCATTTGCCAAATGTAGTAAATTGTAATGAGCTTCTAAAAGATAATATATTTTGTTTATTGGTATTTACTCTTCACAAACCATTTATCATTGAAAGAGAAACTCACACTAAAATTAACATAATTTTCTTGAACTAAATCTGCTGCCGTTGTACCACGTTTACCAAATTCAATTCCGAAATTCACATTTGAGAAAGATCCTGGAATCGGGACTCCTGCTCCTAATGTCATACCAACATCTTTAATTGATTCGTTATTAACAATTAAACCAATTTTTTCATATTTCAAACCAGCTCTATAAGTAATTCTGCTCATATAACTAGTAAAAGAAGCATAATTTGGAAGGTAATATCCTCCAATTGCATATTTAGAATAGCTTTCGTATCTTACATTGCTTGCAGAGTTATAATAATTTGCTAACTGTCCGTCTCCTTGAAACGTCATGTTTGCTCCTACAAGCCATTTTCTAGCTTCACCAACACCCAAACCAATACTCAATTTGTTTGGAAGTTTTAATTTTGTTGTTTCTGTTGGAATTACATAAGGATCTGAATCGCCTTGAACCGAAATAACTCTTGTATTATCTGAATTCAGGTTACTAGCAAAAGAATAACTCAAACTAGAAAACACACTAGTTTTTTTGTTGATTTTTTTCTGATACATTGTTCCAAAACTAAATCCAACACCTGAAAGTTCTGAAGTATTAACCTCTGCCGTTCCGTTTTGAACACCAGTAATTGCTTCTATACTAGTAGTTGTAATTTTACCAAAATTATATTGCGCATCTACCCCAACGTTCCAACCACGCATTATTTTGTATGATAAACCGAAATATACTTTATTGACACCACCTTTTCCGTCAAGCTGAGAACTTGTCGCTCCTTCTGTTGCCGAATTATCTTCACGAATTTTGTAACCTACTGAACTGACAGGAATCAAACCAAATGAAGCACCAAATTTTCCCATCGGAATTCCTAATGCTAAATAATCAAAAGTAGAGCGTTGTGCTTTTTCTGATTGCGAAGTCGTTTTTAAATTAGAAGTCGCATATGTTCCTCCAACTGTAAAAGTTGTCTGAATTAAACTGGCATAACTTGCCGGATTATCTAAATTTAAGTGAATCGTGTCTTGCTCTACTGCAACTCCAGCCATAGATCTGTTTTCAAGTGTTCCCTTGAATCTCACATCTCCTATCCCGAAAAAAGAATAAGGTGACGCAGTACCTTGTTGAGCGAATGAAACGAACGATATAAGCAAACAAGCGCTTAGTATTACTTTTTTAATCATTGTCGATTTTATATTGATATGTTTGGCTCAAACTCTCCAGAAGGAAATTTGAATTGGCAAATATGGTATTTTTTAATCGTTTAGCCAAAAAATCTGCATCGCCTCCCGTTAAAATTATGATAAAATTTGAAAACTCTTTGCGATATTCATCGATAAAACCGTCAATCTCATAGACGAAACCGTTGACAACACCAGAATGAATGGCTTGTGCCGTCGAGTTTCCTACATAAGAATCGGGTTCTTCTAAAGTAAGTAACGGCAGTCTGGCCGTAAAATTATGCAGTGATTCATATCTCAAACGAAGCCCTGGAGAAATGGCTCCTCCTAAATAACTATCATTTTCGTCGATAAAATCGTAGGTAATGCATGTTCCAGCATCTATAACCAAACGATTTTGTTTTGGAAATTGCAGTGTCGCTCCTGCTGCCAAAATCATTCGGTCTATACCCAAAGTTTTTGGTGTTGCATATTTATTATGAAAAGGAAAAACATCTTCGTGAGTGAAAAAATGAACTTTCAGCCTATTTTCAAAAGTTAAAAAAGACTTTTTTTCGATACTTCCAACAGAAGCAACAACCAAATCGGAGCATTTTGGATATTTTTCTAAAATATTTTCAATTTTTTTTTCGATTTCATTTTTATCAAAAACAAAATTTTCTAGAGAAGTATTATCCTCAAATACAGATGCTTTAATTCTCGTATTGCCAACATCGATTGTTAAAATCATATTTCCTTTTTTGCTTTTGCGAAGATACGAATAGATTTTTTCTAAAAAATGTTTTGCACAAACCAAAAATGATTATATATTTGCACCCGCAACAAGCACGGTACCTTAGCTCAGATGGTAGAGCAATGGACTGAAAATCCATGTGTCCCTGGTTCGATCCCTGGAGGTACCACGAAACCCACTCAACCGAGTGGGTTTTTTGTTTTTTATACTTTTCTGTTTTTTAATCACAATCCCTATAGTCATGGATGATGTCATTAAGTTAATTTTTTTGTATTAATTTTTTGAATAGCCTCCAGCTTCAGCTGGAGGTATTTAACAAACGAACAATAAGGCTTTAGCCAAATCATGCATTTTCGGCTAAAGCCATTCCGATTTCTTTTTATTCAAACTCCAGCTAAAGCTGGAGCCAATTCAAAAAAACTTTGCGAACCTTTGCGGTTTTTCTTTGCATCTTTGCGGTTAAACTCAAAAGTCAACAAATTAATAGTTTTTGTTAAAAAAGTATTGACTGAATAAAAAATAACCTTCTATATTCGTAAAACTGTATTTTTATATTTGATTCACTAACAAGATCTCAAAGCAGTTTTATGAGCAAAACTTCTACTAAGGGCATTTGGAAAGTAATTTCGGCCTCTTCTATGGGTACCATGATCGAATGGTATGACTTTTACATTTTTGGCAGTTTGGCTGTCGTTATTTCAACAAAATTTTTCCCAAGTGACAATCCAACCGCTGCATTTTTATCTACTTTGGCCACATTTGCTGCCGGATTTGTAGTTCGCCCATTTGGAGCTTTATTCTTTGGAAGACTTGGTGATATCATTGGACGTAAATATACTTTTATGGCTACCTTATTATTAATGGGTGGTTCTACTTTCTTAATTGGATGTATTCCGAGTTATGAAACAATTGGCTTTTTAGCTCCTTTATTGGTTTTGATTTTACGTCTACTTCAAGGACTTGCTCTTGGAGGAGAATATGGCGGAGCAGCCACATATGTTGCAGAACATGCGCCACCAGGAGAAAAAGGATATTGGACTTCTTGGATTCAGACAACTGCTACTGTTGGTTTATTTATTTCTTTAATGGTTATTCTAGCAACCAAAAGCGCGCTTTCTGCAGAAAATTTTGACTTATGGGGATGGCGTGTTCCTTTTTGGGTTTCAATCGCTATGGTTGGAGTTTCCTACTTAATTCGAAAAAACATGGATGAATCTCCTGTTTTCGCGAAAGCTAAAAAAGAAGGAACAACAAGTACAAATCCGTTAAAGGAAAGCTTTGGAAATAGGTACAATTTAAAGTTTGTTCTTTTGGCTTTGTTCGGAGCCACAATGGGACAAGGTGTTGTTTGGTACACGGGGCAATTCTACGCTATGAGCTTTATGAAAACAGTAATGAATGTCGATTCTTCACAAGTAGACGAATTATTGGGAATTGCCCTTTTAATTGGAACACCATTTTTTATTGTTTTTGGATGGTTAAGTGATAAAGTGGGTCGCAAATATATTATGATGTTTGGAATGTTGATTGCTATTTTATCTTACAGATCTATTTACACAGCAATGTATAACACAACAGATATCAGTCAAAAAACAGAAATTGTAGAAAATCCTAGAGAAACGACTGAAAAGAAAGCTGATGGGAGTTCTGTTACAATAAGTCAAAAAAAGTACACTGACGGCACAACCATGATCGAGAAAAAAACGTACATGGATAAAAAAGATGTACAAACAAATATTTCAATCCAAATAACTTCAAGTGATAAATGGACTTTAATTTTTTTGGTTTTTATTCAGGTGCTTTTCGTAACAATGGTTTATGGTCCAATTGCAGCATTTTTAGTTGAGATGTTTCCAACCAAAATTAGATACACCTCTATGTCACTACCTTATCATGTAGGAAATGGAATTTTTGGCGGATTGCTTCCCGCTATTTCTACTTATTTTGTATCACACGCCAAAACAGCAGGCAAAACCGATTATTATTTGGACGGATTATGGTATCCGATAATTATTGCTGGAATCTGCTTTGTTATTGGAATGATTTATATTGACAACAAAAACAAAATTACTCACCTTTAAAATTTATTAAAAAATGAATGCGATTAAACAGGTTTTAGGGGCGTTATGGATTGCTTTGGCTGCAGCTGCCGCCTATTTTTGCGTGTTTGAATTTGGTTTGCCAAAACTTCTTTCAGATCAACAAGACGATTTGGTATTTGGTGTAATTATTTTATTTATACTAACTCCGCTTATCGTAATGGGATTAGGAACATTTGGATATTACTCTTTGATTGGAGAATACAACGAACCTAAAAGAAAAAACAAATAAAACAATCATAGTTAAATCATAAAATTAATGTCTAATAATTCTACAACCCCAAAAAGACATTAAAATATTAAATAAGACATTTATAGCGAAAAACTACTCAAAAAAAAGGCTGTCCATTTCTAGACAGCCCTTTTTCATTACTAACCAAACCTAATTTTTAATAAATTTCACAACGCGAACTTTATTATTCTCGTCAAACGTTTTTACAAGATATAAACCAGAAGTTAAACCACTAACTGAGAATTGATAATCTGCATTTCCGTTTGTATTGAATGTTTTTACTAATTGTCCTGTAATAGAATAGATATCTACTTTTGAAGTTGCAAAACCTAAAGTAAAATAATCGGAAACAGGATTTGGATACAGGTTGACCTGATTTCCTTTTTCAAAATCTTCTATTGCCAAATTTGCTTGTTTATTACCATAAATTCTATATTCTCCTGGAGCTAGACTAATTGGAGTATTTACATTGGTAACATTTATCGTTGAATTATCCATTAAGTTATACCAAGCCCCAGTGTATTGAAATGCTGGAATCATATTTTGTGCAGTTGTTTCAAAATTTGCCAAAATCACAACATCTTTAAGCTGAGTCGAAGCCAAGCTACTGTTTGTAATTTTGATATTTACTGTCAAAGTAGTGGTATTTGCCATTGTTGCTGTCCCTAAAAATACAGGTTCTGTCTTTTTAAGTGTGATCATTTTAGCCCAGTCATTGTATATTTTATTTCGATTTGAATCGCCAAGCCAATTTTCTGTCCATTGTGGTTGTGGTTTTGTATCTAATTTACAATCTCCTGGAGTTGTTGTTGTTTCATCATTTACAGTTCCGTTATTACAGCTAAAAATAGAATCATCCATTCCTAATTCTCCAAAATGCCAAATCATTTTAGGTCCAGGAATTAATAAAGAAACTGCTCCAATTGCAGACATTCTAGATAAAGCTGTATTTAATGTTTTTACATTATAACTTCCGTTTGAAGCTCCATACTGTACATTTTTATACATCAAACGTTCTTCATCGTGACTTTCAGCATAACCCATTAAACGATTGGCAGTAAATCCACGACTTGTGCTATTCATTCTATAAATGTTGCTTTCAGACGCATATCCCATTGACAATTGATTGTATTCTTTTGTCATTTTCCCCCACATCATCACGCCTTTACTTGGTGTTTCGCTAACACGATAATTTGCCCATTGCTGTTCTTCGGCATCAGTACCTAAATGTTCGAAAATAGTATAATGTGTCGGATCTAAACTCCATGAATAATCGGCATATTTTTTCAAAACATCTACTCTATCTTGCTGATAGCTATTTGTACAACTTTCGTTTGAAGCTGTACATGCTTGCGTAAATCCTTTTGTCAAATCCCAACGGAAACCATCAATTTTATATTCTTCAATCCATTGTTTAATAACACGATTTACATAGTATTGTGTTTTTAATGATTGGTGATTAAAATCTTCACCAACACTATAAGTATGTTTTGCTACTGTATTAAAATATGGATTTTCTGTTGTAGGAGACCCGAAACCATCTCCATCAGGATCATTCATCCACATTCTTACCATAGGATTTCTTCCAAAAGCGTGATTTAATGCAACATCCAGAATTACTGCAATTCCGTTTTGGTGGCACAGATCAATAAATTCTTTTAATTTATCCGAAGTTCCATAAAACTTATCTAAAGCCATATGAAATGAAGTATTATAACCCCAACTTTCATTGCCTTCAAATTCCATTACTGGCATTAATTCAATAGCATTGATTTTTAGATTTTTAAAATAATCTATTTTATCAATTAAACTTTGATAGCTTCTTGATGCATCAAAATCACGAACCAAAACTTCATAAACGACTAATTTTTCTTTTTGAGGTTTATCAAAATTAGTCACCTTCCAATTGTAAGAGGCTTGTCCTGTTTTTAAAACTGTAACTTCAAAATTTTGTCCTGCAGGATAAACCGGCATATTCGGATATTTTGATGCAGGAATTGAAGAATCATCATAAGGTGATAAAACTAAGGTTGAATACGGATCTGCTGTTTTTACCATTGATGGTGAATTTGCAATTGGAGTTGTATCTACAACCCAATATTGGTACGTATTATTTACACCTGAGACCAAACCTGTTAATTCTAGCCAAAATTTACCCGAAGAAGGATCTTTTTTCATAGCATAAGCCGACGTTGGCTGCCAGTTATTGAAACTTCCAGCAACATAAACAAAATCTTTAAGAGGTGCATCTAATACTAAAGTCGCTTTTGTGGCATCTGAAGCGTTATAATTAATTCCATCAACTAAGCCTGTCGGCATAGCTTGAGAAACAGTATTTGGATTTACAACTACTGCAAATTTCTTTGAGATTGTAGTTGTACCTTGAGTTGCGATTAGCTCATAGCTTTGATTGCTTGTAATATTGGTATGCGTATACGAATAGCTTGAAGTACTGGCATTTGTATTTATGGTTACTCCATTAGCTTTTAAAGTATAACTGCCTGCTCCACCAGTATTTGTTGCAGCAATATTAAAACTTGAACCTGACGAAACAATTGAAGTGCTATTTTCGGCTGGAGAAGTCAAGGTAACTTGAAAAGATCCTACGCTAACAAAAAAATCAGAACATGATGGCGCCAATTTTAAGGTCTGACTTCCATTTGCATTTCTAAATACAATTCCCATTTTTGTCGCCGCCGATTGCTGTGTAGCAGTCAACCCAAAATAAACACTCGGTGTAATGGTAATGCTCCAAGTTCCGTTTGTTTCTTTTGTCATTAGGCCAACACCGTCGTCAGCTCCCCAATTTCCTTTAACAACTTGCCAAGCATTTGCTTCGTTACCTATACCTGCATGCATATATACTTTGGTAGGACTTGTTCCCATTGTATTACATGTACCCGATGCAAATGAAGCTGTTATTTTGATCTGTTGATTAACCTGAAACACAGCTGGAGACACTGTTATCTGTTGAGCATCAGCAATAATCGACAATAAAAAGAAAATAAAAAGTAAAGTTTTTTTCATATTTAAATAATGATTAATCAAGCAAAAAATTGAGATAATTAATAAAGGTATCTTATTAAGTCGAGAACTTGGAGAAGCGCTTCTAAAATAGACTTACGACAACGTTGTAGTGTTTAAAACTTTATAATAAATCTCTGAAAATTATTATAAAAACAAAATTCAGTATGCTTCATTTTTTAAGTAAAAAAATCAGAACTCCATATTTATCTTTGAACTAATTTTCTAAATTGATAAAAAACACGTTCAATGAGGCGCATTTCATCAGTAATAATATCTGCAGATCCTGTCAATTCTTTATCAAATTTTATCTTTCTGCCATAGCTAGTTTGAAGTCCATTGGGCATGACTACTTCAATAAAATAATTTCCTTCTTTGTCTGCTATTGTCGACATAGACTGAACACGGCCTTCCAGCATTCCGTATTCTTGAAAAGGATAATTATCTAATTTTATTAGAACCTTTTGATTTTGCCTTATTTTACCTGTATTTTGCGACGGAACTTTTAGACTACTTATATATTGCCCTTGATTTTCTGGCAATACTGTCGCAAACAAGTCACCTGCTTTTATGAGCTGATTTTCTTTCCATGAATTTTGAAATTTAAAAACTCCATCATAATTGGCTTGAAATAAATAATTCTGTTTCCAGATTCGAATGCTTTTTTTTAATTCATCTAATGCTTGAAACAAAGAAGCCAAATTAGTAACGTCTGCTTTCTTTTGAGAAATTTCACTGGCTACTACTTGTTTTTTTGCTTGTTCTATTGCTTCTCTTTGTTGAGAAATGGCTGTATTTATCTGATCATAGCTTTGCTTAGCTTGTAAATTATTTGCTTTTTGAACATCTAAATCATACTTTGAAATAACTCCTTTTTCATAAAGCTGCAGCGATCTTTGATATTGAACATCGCTCAAAGAAAGCTTAACTTTCTCTAATTTTTGCTGCCCGTATAGCGATTCTAATCGGTTTTTGTTTTCTGTTTGCGAACTTTTACCTGCATTTATTTCTTCGGAATAAGGATGTAGTTTTTGGTTCAATTCGTTTTCGATATAAGCTTTATGGAATTGACTAAATGAAGATTGAATATCTCCTAGCTGTAAATTGCTCATTTCTTGAAAAGGGAAATAAAACGCTTGATAATCTAATGGAATTGAAGACACCATTTTATCTAATTTTAAAACATCTTCAAAATTGGCAGTACTTTCTAAAATTGCAAGAACATCATCTTTTTTAACCTGAGAAGAATTAGGCATGTACAATTTTACAATTCTTGAATTGACTTTTGATTCTAATCGTTCTGGCGGATAATTAGATGTTACCATTGCTTTTGCGGGTATTACATCTGGATATTTAATAAACCAGCTTCCAATAATAAATAAGAGTATCACTCCAAATACAATAGAAATACCATAACGAACAATCCATGCTGGAGGATTTGACAATACTTCCTGCACGGCCTCAGAACGCAACTCTAAATCATCTAAAACTTTTGATGCCATTTTGTTATCTTATATTAACAGGAAACTAGTTCCCTAATTCTAATTGATTTTTCACTAATTCGTAATAATTTCTTTGAGCAAGAACGAGCTCTTTGTGTGTGCCTATTTCGACTATTCTTCCTTTTTCTAAAACTACAATCTGGTCTGCGTTTTTTACAGTTGATAAACGATGAGCGATAATTACTGCTGTTTTCCCAACCAAAAACTGATTTAGATTTTCCATAATTATCTTCTCATTATTAGCATCTAGAGAAGAAGTGGCTTCATCAAAAAACAAATAATCAGGGTTTTTATAAACTGCTCTTGCAATCAAAAGCCTTTGTTTCTGTCCGCCCGAAATTCCAGTTCCTTCATTTCCTATTTTAGTATTGTACGAAAGCGGAAGAGATTCTATAAACTCTTTGATATTGGCAGTTTCAATAGCATGCAGTAATTTTTTCTTGTCGATATAATCTTCTCCAACCGCTATATTATTTGCAATTGTATCATTAAAAATGAATCCATCCTGCATTACAACACCGCATTTTCCTCTCCAAGCACTTGGAGAAATAGTACTAAACTTCATATTCCCCAAAACAATTTCTCCTGCATTTGGCTCATAAAATTTCATCAAAAGCTTTAATAAAGTTGTTTTTCCGCTTCCGCTTGTTCCTACTATTGCGGTTGTTTTTTGCTTTGGTATCAACAGATTTAAATTTTCTAGAACATAATCCTGACTTCCTGTATACTTAAAAGATATATTTTTTACAAAAACATCAGAATGTGATAAATCGTGATTTTTAGGATTTAAAGCATCCTCTTCATCTTCTTTGTCATGAATTTCGCCTAATCGTTCTAAACTTATTTTAGCATCTTGAAGAGATCGCACAAAACCTACCATCTGCATTAAAGGGCTGTTTAATTGTCCGATAATATATTGTACAGACAGCATCATCCCGAGAGTTAAATCTCCTTTAACCACAAGGGTTGCAGAAAAAAAAGTAATTAATAAATCTTTTAAGTGATTAATAAAATTTGACCCAACAGATTGCCATTGCTCCAAAGTCAGGGCTTGAATATTAACTTTAAAAAGACGAATCTGAACAAACTCCCAACCCCATCGTTTTTGCTTTTCGGCATTATGCATTTTTATTTCCTGCATTCCGTTTATAAGCTCGATTACTTTAGATTGCTCGTTTGAAACCTGAGAGAAACGTTTATAATCTAGTTCTTTTCTTTTTTTCAAAAAAAACAAAATCCAACTGAGATAAACACTACTTCCAATTAAAAAAACCAAAAACAATTGCAGATTATAAAAAGCCAGTACAAAACTAAAGACAACTAGATTTAAAAGTGAGAACATTACATTTAGCGAACTTCCTGTCAACAATTGCTCAATTCTTCTATTGTCTGCTATTCGCTGCATAATATCTCCAGTCATTCGACTATCAAAATAGCTAATCGGCAATTTCATCAGTTTAATAAAAAAATCAGAAACCAATGAAATATTTATTCTTGTACTTAAATGAAGCATAATCCAAGAACGCAACACTTCTATTGCTGTCTGACCTGCAAAAAGCATTAATTGAGCTAAAAGTATTAGATATATAAAGTTCAAATCTTGAGTCTGAATCCCGACATCGACAATACTTTGAGTAAGAAACGGAAACAGCAATGAAAACAAACTCGCCGCAGCCAATCCTATAATTAGTTGGATTACTAGGCCTTTGTAACGAAACAAATATTTTGTCAGATAACTAAAGCTCCTTTTAGAGTTTTCATCGTCCCATTCGTTTTTATAAAATTCTGGAGTTGTTTCTAAAAAAAGAGCAACTCCTTCTTCTGTTTTTTCGTGTGCATTTTTACCAATCCAAAACTTAATAAATTCTTCTTTAGAATAAATAATTAAACCGTGACTTGGATCTGAGACATAAACTTTGTCGTTTTTTATTTTGTAAACCACAACAAAATGCTGACTATTCCAATGCACAATACAAGGCAAAGGCATTTCGTTTTGCAGAGTTTCAAAATTAGTTTTTAGCCCAAGCGTCCTAAAACCTAACGCTTCTCCTGCATCGCTCAAACCTAAAAGACTGCTGCCTTCTCGAGTGGTTTCAGAAAGGTTTCGTATTTGTTGCAGTTCAATTACTTTTCCATAATATTTTGCAATAATACGTAAGCAGGTTGGGCCGCAATCTTTAGTGTCGGGCTGTTTGTAAAAAGGGAAAGAGGTAATTTTCAAAATACGGCGATTTTTTCTTCTATTAGATTATCAATAAAAAAATTGAGTTCGTGAGCTTCATATTCTTTAGGCAGTAATTGCCCATTTACGAGAATTGCCGGTGTATAAAAAATCTTGTTTTCAAGACACCATTGGTATTGCGATTGTATTTGTGCTATTCCGATTTCAGAATAGTTGTCTTGCCATTTCAATTTCCATTGTTCAAAATCCAATCGATCGATATGCCATTCATTCAATGACAAAACCGCTTTGTTGTATTCTCCTTTTATATAATAAGCAATTGCCTGTTTATAGATAATGTTATATGGATTCTGCAAATTCTCGACATTTATATTAAAGACAAGTTTTACCTTTAAGTAGTCTGGATTTTTGGTTTGCAGTTTTACTAGTTTTTCATAAACTTTATGACAATGCATACAAGACGCACTAAGGACTGCATTGATTGTAATTGGAGCGCTTTCTTCTCCAATCACAATGGCTTCTAATTTTTCTAGAACGAGTTCTTCTACACTATTTTCACGATCAATCAAAGCTTTAAAAACAGGATATTTTCTTTTAAGCTGATTGTATTTTAGCTCTATCCTATTATTGGTCAAATTGTTTTTTATAAGTCTTTTAATTTCCAGAAAAAGAAAACTTATAAAAATCAAAACAAACAAAAACACAACAGCATTTTTAGCTTCAGCAAAATTTGGATTGGCGCTAAAACCATAATTTAAAACCATCAAAACCTGAATTGCCAATGCAAGCAAGATTCCTAAACACAATATGCACCATTTTTTCACAATAAAACTTTGTACATAAACAGAATACAACATTACGGGAATACTAAAAAAAGCTAAACAGCTATAAATAAAAATATAGTCTTGAAATTTGGTAAAAATTGAAAAAACAGTCAATCCGAAAAAGTATATTAGAGAAAGATCTGTCAATTTTAAACCTCCTAAAATTTTTGCTTTTTTTGAATGAAGCACTTCTTTACAACTTGTTTTTTTAGTAGCATAGCATATTCTTGAAATTGCAGTGTCATGAAATCCTAAATCTTCTCTAACTAAAAAAATACTAATTGCCAATCCTAAAAATGATGCTATAAAGTATCCTATTGATAAAAAAGGGCTTATTATATTGTTAGTATAAACTTGAAAAAAAGCAAAACCGATTGTGATCAATAAAAACAAAGGAACACTCTTAAAAAGAATATTTTTCTCTACGTTTTCAGCATTTTCATTTTCTTCAATAGCTACAATCATTCCGTTCCATCCTGCTAAATATTCGCTTCTGGAAAGTTTTTGAACAAAGCCATTTGCAAATTGGATCTCAAAATCTTGCCCGATTTTTTTTGTATAAACAATTTCATTTCCTGTATAAGTGCAAAAAATAGAAATAAATGTATCTGGCAAATTTGGCAACTCGCTTTGATCAATTCTGGCTGCTACATTTTCGATATCATAATAATTGAACACATCAACCATAGCAATTAAGCTTGGATAATCTGGATGCGCTTCTAATTCGAGTAAAAATTTTTCTCCAAGATGACTATACTTATGCTCATGAAGGTATTTTTTTAGATAAAAAAAGTCTATCATTTTGATGAAATTAAATCTGGTTCTTCAATCATTGCTTTCAAAAAAAGTACTTTCTCTGCTAAAAAGAATCTAATTCTGTTCTGGATCAGTTCTATAAAATCGTTTTTTCCCTGCTCATCTACATCTTCTTCCAAATATGCCGTCATGTTGCGAATAAGTTGTTTGTAAAGAATAGGCTCGGCAAGTTCTTCTAGAACCAATTCGTCAATTTCATCTATACTCAAACGTGATATTTTTTGATCTAATTCTGGCAGCACTACATATCTAACATTTTCATTTAATTGCTCATCAAAAAAATCAGTAATTTCTGTTTCAGATAATTTCGACAATTCAAAAGGTTTATCATTAGCAATTAAAAAATCAAATTCCTGTGGAAACTCCAAAGACATAAAATTTCTTCCTACTAAATATTCGTTTGTAAATTCTTGTTTTACATCTAAAGCATTTTTAAGCTTAAAATCATTTTTCAAATTCCAGTTTTTAGAATGATCAAATGACATATTATATTGTGAAAAATTAAAAGGGAACAATTTTCTCAATCGCTCAAAATACTCTGGATATTCTTTAATGACATAAGTCTCTAAACTACTGCAAATACGCACGCTTTTTTTGTATGTACCTAACAAATGCAAATAGCTTTTTTGGTTTGGTACTTTATCAAAATCTCCAAATCCGATATAGTTACTATCATTTGGGGTATCAGCAAACAAGCAATTAACTTTTTTTGAAGACTCTTTTACCATATTGTAAAACAATACTTGCTCAAAAAAAATATTAAAATTAAAACCGTTAATAGAATTCCAAACCAATTTATTTTTATCTACAAACTCTGATGAAATCGCTGCATATTTTTTGAAATATTCATAATTACGACCTCCGATTATACCCATATTATAAGCGTAATTGTTATGATTATTGATGTAATCTTTCATCTCTTCTGGAACATATACTAAATGAGGATAAATGTCTTTCCACATTTCTGCATAATATTCTGTAGTAACTTCTAGATTTTGGGCAATAAATTCTCCGTTCAACAATTCATCTGAGAATTCTTTCCAAATAAATACATCTCCATCGATATGCAAAAAAGGCTCGTCTTGAAGACTATAAGTCTTAATTTTAGGCATTGCCCAAAGACTTTTATGATAATGATTGAGCTCATCTAAAACAACATGAACTTTATGATAGGGCAATTGAAGCTGATTAATCAATATTTCATACCCTTTTTGATCGGTATATAACTCAACCTTATAAAATTTAGCTAATTGATTTGCACTTAATATCCAGCTTAACCAATTGTGTGCTTCAGAAAGCCATCCGTAACTTTCAGCTAATGGATTGTCTAGATTTTGTGACCAAAATGATTGAATTATTTTCATTGATTTTATAATTTGGAGTATTTAATTAAGTTTCCATCAAGAAATACTTGCGAGAAACTATTTTTTTCATGTCTATAATAATGCTTGGTCTGTGTATTAAAAAAATACTTAGAATGAAAAATCATCTGAGTCAAATCAAACTGATTCTCCAGATTTTCATAACATAAATAATTTTGCTGTTTGGCATTTTTTCCAATAAAAACAGTCCGATTCATGTAAGAATATTGTCCTTTTTCCAAATTTCGCAATGCTGTAACATTTAACTTTTTGGACCAAAACATGTCTGTTCTAAAAAGAAAATTTTTAAAATTTGGATTTATATGATCTGTCCATTTAGCAAAAAAAATGTTTGAACTTTTTCTGACGTTGTATTTATCAATATAATAGGACTTGGGTATTTTCTTCCATCTTTTTTGAACGGCAAAAATGTTATTCTTATAACTGCTAAAATGATAGAGTAAAACTTCATACTCATTTTTATAGCTCAAAATTCCATTGTCCCATTTTATTTTTCCGGGTGTGCCCTCAATAATAAACAAATCAAAATGTACTCTAATATTGTTTTGTTCTTTTACTAAAACATGATGAATACTTTCTGTTTCTGTAGGTACATCAAGAATATTTATTCCTGAAATTACTTCATCATAAGCTCCACCGCATTCATCAAAACAATAATTGTCATTGGATGTAAAAATGAATTTATAGTCCTTACTTTTTTCAAATAGATAATTGACAATAGAATTATTTCTAAACAGTAAAAAATAACCCGACGGAAAAGAATCTTTAACCGAAATGACATCAAAATTATCCAGTAGCTCTTCGGTCATAAATTCTCTAATTCTTCCAAAAACCAAATCGATATCACAAACGCCCCAAAAGTCATATCCAGAAATTTGATTTTGAAAGATGACACCAAATGCGGGTTTAAAATCGCAAATTTTATAAGCGCTAGAGATTTGAATATCAAGATTGAGTTTTTGTGAAGCTAAAGAATTGAAATCTTCCAATGTAAATTTTATAATTTTTACATTCTTCGGAATTTCTCTTTCTTCTTCATCATCAGAAAAAATAACAAAATCGATACTTGGATTAGTCTCACAAGACTTTAGAAAAAAATCAAAATACCAAGGAAGCTTTCCTAAGTAACAGTTTAGTAATATTATTTTATTCATTTTCTCGAGCTAAAAAAACAGACTATACTATAAGATTACTTATAGCATAGTCTTTTTATAAAATTTAAAGAATCGCTTAGTAGCAAATTCCTGTATAAATGTCTCCTGGATATTGTGGTTTTGGAACACATTTTAAAGTTGGTGCGCAATTAAAAATACCATGGTTTACATAGCAGAAACTTCCTGCTGGAGATCCACATCCAGATCCTCCTTGAATCATTCTCATTTCGTCTCTTTTTAAACCTTCTGTAATATTTTTTAAACTAATCTTTTTCATTTTTAATAAATTTTAATGTTTTACTTGTCTACTCATTAGCTTTTCGACTTCCGCTTTTTGGTTGTTGTTTGAAATGCATTTTTAAAGCTTAAGAGCAAACTGCAGTAAATGTATCTCCCGGAAATAGTGGTTTAGGAATACATTTTAAAGGAGCAGCACAATTAAACACTGGACTATTAGGAATACAAGAACTACCTAGACCAGCGCCGCATCCGCAGCCACCTTTTATCATTCGCATTTCTTCTCTTTTCATTCCCTCATTAATACTTTTTAAATTAATTTTTTTCATTATTAATAAGTTAAACTAGCCTACTCGTAAGCTTTTCGGCTTCCGCTTTTTGGGTGTTACAAAATCATCTTTTAGTGACATCAATTTCAGGCTCGGTCTTAGGTTGCGCAACCTGTATTTAAGAGTCTTTTAATTTGCATTTGCAACTACAAACTAATCAGACTAATAAATCAAAAAAATGGGAATTTTTAGCAGTAAAATGCTATTGATTTTTTAAAAATATAAAAAATACCTTACCGATTAACGGTAAGGTATTTCTGAATCAAACTATAACGTTATAGTGTTAATAAATAACAATAACATTAAAAAAATAATAAAATAATTATCAGTATTTCATTTTTAACCACAAAATAATAAAAATAAAACGATTGGCTGTTTTGAGGAAATTGCATAAAAAAAGGGCTGTCTATTAAGACAGCCCTTTTGAAATATTATGCTCAAAAAATTAATCTAATGTGATCGTTTTAGCACCGTTATCGATTGTTAAAACTCTTGGTCCTGTTGGTCCAGTATATTTAAAGTTACTGTCACCATCTCCAGCGTTTACTAATTCGTCATCAATAGTATAACCTAATCCAGAGTAGTAAGTATAGTTATGACTTGCATCCCAGTTACCATTACTTGTAAAGTTATTTCCTAAGAATTCTCTAAATGCTTCTCCGCTTTTAAGAACAACAGTTACTTGGTAAACATCTGTTTTACCAACTACTAGTGGGAACTCAGTTTCAGCATCACCATCCCAAGTCCATCCTCCAGGAGTTGCAGCACCAACTAACCAGTGAGAAGTTGCTAATGGTGTATGGTAAGGAGTTGCTTTAAAAGTATAAAAATTAGAATATTGTGCTTCTGCTCCAGTACCAACTGTAGCTTTGATGCGAATATCAACACTGTTTTCTTCTTTCTCAATAAAGCCACCATTAACCAAAGCAGAGTTTAATTCAGCTACAGTTAACGCTTTATAACGCTCTGTTGTTGTAGTAACTGCAACAGGTGCAGCAAAGCTTGTACCTGCTTTTGCAATTTCGATAGTATAATTAACAACAGTAGCAGTACCGCTATATTTTGCATAATCCCAAATTACTGTAGTTGCAATTTCTTTTTCATTTTCTTTACTAAGAACAATGTTAAAGTCATTTTGTGGGCTAAGTAAAACAGGTGTTGACTCTGGCGTAATTACTGGTCTTTCTTCTACATCATCTGCATTACATGACACCGCTAATACACCAATGAATGCGATTAAAATTTTATATATATTTTTCATTTTATTTATTTTTTATAAGGGTTAGTTAGTATCCTGGATTTTGTTTTAAAGTTGGGTTTGCTTGAATAGCTCTTGACGGAATAGGCATCAAATCTCTATATGAATCTGTACCGCTACCATTTTTAATTCCGCCTTTCCATTGCCAAATTTTAGATGATCCTGTGAATTTACCAAAACGAATCAAATCTGTTCTTCTGTGACATTCCCAAAATAACTCACGTCCTCTTTCATCTAAAAGAAAATCTAATGTTAATTCAGAACTTGTAATAATACCAGCGCTTGCTCTTGCTCTAATTTTATTGATATATTCCAAAGCCGTAGTCATATTTCCTGTTGATGCTCCTCTAAGCGTAGCTTCAGCATACATTAAATATACATCTGATAATCTGTACATTGGAAAATCTGTATCTGGCATATCAGGTCTTTGTGCTTTAGAACCATCAGAATTTACATTTGTAAATTTTGTAACTGCATAACCATTAGTAAACACTCCGTAATCAGCTATATCCAAAGTCTGTCCGTCAGTAAAAAATGTTCCTCTTTTATCAGAAGCTGCATTTACGTCAGGAAATAAACTAACAAACTCTGGTCTTGTTCTGATACCAGACCAACCTCCATCCATTCCTTGATCTGCACTAACCATTTTTCCTCCAATAGAAGCGTGTAAAATAAAACTCATACCTCCACCAATTGCTCTAATTGCATTTCCATCTCCAACAACAGGGAAAATAACTTCATTTTGCGCTCCATTTCTATCATTATCTGCAGAAAATAAATAGCGGTAAGGAACATTAGCAAAAGTATATGCAGAACCTGTTACAATTTCGTTACATATTGTAGCTACATCATTATATCTTTCTGTTCCTGTATAAACTTTAGAGTTTAAATAAATTTGTGCTAATAAAAATTTAGCTGCTGTTTTATCAACTCTACCATATTCATTAGATCCAGAAGCTGCTAAAGTAGCATCCATGTCTTTTAATTCTGACTCTACAAAAGCAAAAACTTCTGCTCTTGTTTTTTGTTCTGGAAAGTAATACCCAACTGGATCTTTTTCAGTTGTAATAGGCACGTTTCCAAACAAATCCATTAAATTCACATACGAAAAAGCTCTTAAAAAACGTGCTTCTGCCCTTAAAGTAGTTACTTCTGCTTTTACTTTTGCATCAAAACCTCTTTCTTCAAGTTTTTCGTCTGTACTTTGTCTTAAAAATTCATTCGCAACACTAATTTCATAAAAAGCTCTTGAAAAAATTCCGTACAAGAACTGATTACTTGGGCTCCATTTTTGTCCATTTATAGCTGGCAAACCATCATCACTCCAAGCAACAATAGCTTCATCTGTTGGAAATTCCTGAGTAACAAACATCAACCTAAGGTAACTACTGAAATCTCCTCCAAGACCAGCAATATCTGCTTGACCATCACCATCATTTCCTCCTACATATAAACCAGCATATAATTTTGCTAATACTTGTTTGTAAGATGTTGGATCTTTAAAAAAGTCATCAGAAAGAAACTCGTCATCATCCTTTGGCGTTACATCTAAGTCGCTTGTACATGAAGCAAGTGTCATACTCACTCCCAAAATCAATAGGAGAAAGTAAGATATATATTTAAATGATATTTTCATTTTGTTTATTTTTTAAATTTAATTTTCAATGTACTATTAGAAATTCGCATTTACTCCAAACAAGAATGTTCTCGCTCTTGGATAAACATTATTATCTATTCCGTTGAATTTTTCAGGATCTAAACCATTGTATTTTGTAAGTACAAAAACATTTTGAACTCCCGCTGTAAATCGTAATGAAGCTGCTTTTAGTAATGATTTATCAAATGTATATCCTAATACAATGTTGTCTAACTTAATAAAAGAAGCATCTTTTACGTAATAATTTGAGTAATTACGTTGAGTTCCATTTGAATTACTTTCAGTTGTAAAACCTGTATTGTAATAATCTTTTGTAATATTTGCTAGATCAGAATCTCTTCTTAAACCTGCTTGTAAATATCCTTTATCAGAACTTACGTTATCAAAAATATAATTTCCTAAACTAGCTCTCCAGTTCATTGTAAAATCGAATTTTTTGTAATTCAAAGTAGAGTACAATCCAAAAGTATAATCTGCTGTTGGCTTATGATATTTATAACGGTCAGCATCTGTAATTACACCATCACCATTTCTATCTGCGTAAGCCCCTTGAATAGGTCTTTTGTTTGCATCGTATAATTGCTCAAATACAAAGAATGAATTTGGAGCATAACCTTCAGAGTGAATTAACACTTGGTTACCAGTACCTCCGGCAATTACATCTCCGGTGATATATCCCTGAAATCCTGGAGCTGTTACCCCTAAGTCAGAAATTTTTTGATCAATGTAAGTTACGTTGGCAGCAACATTCCATGTTAATTTATCATTTTTAATAATATCCGATTGAAGGCTAAATTCAACCCCTTTAGTTCTAACGCTTCCAATGTTGCTATATCCTTGGTTACGAATGTTTGCTCCATCTGGAACTGGGATATCTGCTAATAAATCACTAGATTTTTTATCAAAATAGTTAATAGAACCTGTCAATCTTTCTTTAAAGAAACCAAAATCAACACCAATGTTCATCTCGGCCAAATCTTCCCATTTAATATTCTCATTGTATCCTTCTGGTCTTGCTGCTTTGTAAATAACACCATCAAATAGATACTGCGTATTAATCGTTCCAAAAGTTACCCTTCTTAAGAAATCATATGCAGGTGGAATATCTTGCTGACCAGTAGTTCCGTATCCAACTCTTAATTTTAAACTAGATAATGTTTCATTATCTTTTAAGAATGACTCTTCAGCTACATTCCATGCAAAAGCACCTCCAGCGAAGTTACCCCATCTATTTTCTTTAGAGAAACGTGAAGTCCCATCTCTTCTGTAATTAACAGTTAATAAATATCTACTGTCATATCCTAAATTCACACGCCCAAAATACGATTGCAAATTGATGTCTGGATCAGTTGTAACGTCTGCTGGTGGATTTGGTTGTTTGATATCTCCAGAATTAAATCCTTCTCTCTGGAATAACTGATAGTTATAACCAGCTGTTGCATCAATTTTAAACTTACCGATATCTTTAGTATAGTTAAAGTATGTGTTTAAGTTTTTGTTCTGACGATTATCTGTATAGTGAGTATAACCTCCTAAGTTTACCCAATTACCTTTATCAAATGAATTAGGCTGATATCCTAAAATACTTTCAGTACTTATTGCATTGTACCCATCACTGTCAAATTTATCGATACCTGCTTCGGCAACGATTCTTAAATCTTCGAAGAAATGGAATTTATAATCTAATCTAATATTACCCCATTTTCTTGTAGAAGTTGCTCTTCTATCTTCTTGATTTAATCTTGCCACAGGGTTTCTTGCTGGCAATAACGGTACATTTCCATTTCCTTCCAACCACTCGAAGTATCCTCCGTAACGAGAACCTGCTTGATAAACTGGTTGTGTTGGATCAAATATGATTGCACTACTAATTACTGCTCCTTCATTTTGGAATTGATTTTTTCCAAAAGCTAAATTTCCTGTAATATCTATTTTTAAATGATTATCAAATAAAACTGGATTTAACGATAACGATGTCGTAGTTCTTTCAAAAGAAGTATTTCTTAAAATTCCAGGATTATCAACATTTCCAACAGATAAACGTGCTGGTAATTTATTGAATAAAGAACCGCTTACAGATATATTATTGTTGGTTGTAAGAGCAGTATGAAAAATTTCATCTTGCCAATTTGTGTTTGCTGTACCCAATAAAGCTTTTTGAGCTGAAGTACCATTTGCATTTACAATAGCACGATATTCATCTGCACTCATCACATCAACAGTGTTAGCAACAGTATTAATACCAACTTGAGAGCTAAAGTTTACTTTTACGCCACCTTTAGTTCCTTTTTTAGTAGTAATTACGATTACACCATTTGCGGCACGAGAACCGTAAATTGCTGCTGCAGATGCATCTTTCAAAACAGTAAATGATTCGATATCACTAGGATCTATTGTAGACAATATACTAGTTGCTCCACTAGGAACTGCATTACTCATTGGAAGTCCATCAATTACAATTAATGGCTCATTAGAAGCACTTAATGAAGATCCTCCACGAATTCTAATATCAGCTTTTGCTCCAGGAGCTCCACCCCCAACTACATTAACACCAGCTATACGTCCGCTGATTAATGATTCTGGAGTTACGTTAATCCCTTTATTAAAATCTTTTGCTGCAATTTGCGAAACAGATCCCGTTGCATCTTTTTTCTTCACAGTACCGTAACCAACTTGCACCACAACTTCTTTAAGCTGATTTGTATCTTCTTCTAAAGAAATGTTAAGCGTTTTTTGGCCATTGTACTCAATTGTTTCTGTCTTGTATCCAATAAAAGAAACAACGATTTTGTTACCGTTTTTAACATTTGACAGCTGGTAATTTCCATCAAATCCAGTTGATGCACCATTTGGAGCACCTTGTACATTTACATTTACTCCTGGGATTGGCTGACCAGTTGTTTTGTCAACAACAGTCCCTTTTAAAGTGTTCTGAGCCAACACTGTAAAAGGCAACAATAGGAATAAAAATAACAACTTTTTGTAAATTGTTTTCATACTTTTTGTTTAAATTAGTTTTGAGTTTTTGAATGTTAGTTAAGTTTTTAATTTTACTTCGAATTTCAAAATTATGAATTTATTAACATGCTCGACAGGAGGCTATTTTTATTGCTTTACGAAAACGTGGTAGTGTTGAAAACTTTCTATTTTTTGTAATCTTTTAGCGTTAAAATTGCAAATACCAAAAATATTATACACCTTTATTACTAATTAGATTTTTTTTCAACTAACCTCATGAAACGTAAAATAACCCTCAAACAGATTGCAAAGGAGCTTGACGTGTCTATCTCAACTGTCTCAAAATCACTAAGAAACAGTCTCGAAATTGGAGAAGAAACACGACTGAAAGTGCAGGCTTTTGCGAAGTTTTACAACTACAAACCAAACAATATTGCTCTGAGTTTAAAAAACCGAAAAACAAAGAGTATCGGGATTATTATTCCAGAAATTGTACACTACTTTTTCTCAACTGTTATCAATGGTGTAGAGCAGGTTGCAAACGAACACGGATACAGCGTAGTTATCTGTGTATCAGACGATTCTTTTGACAAAGAAGTTCTAAACATGGAAATGTTAGCCAACGGAAGTATCGATGGCTTTATCATGTCTCTTTCTAAAGAAACACAGTTTAAAGGAGACTTCCATCATATCACCGAAGTTATCAATCAAGGGATGCCTGTAGTAATGTTTGATCGTGTTACTAACGATATTTTATGCGATAAAGTAATTATTGATGATAAATCTGCTGCTTATGAAGCGGTTCAAAGCTTAATCGACAATGGTCGCAAAAAGATTGCTCTAGTTACTACAGTCGATTATGTAAGCGTTGGAAAATTGAGAACCGATGGCTACGAAAAAGCTTTATTAGATAATGGATTACCCTTTAATGAAGACCTGATCATCAAAATTGAAGATGTAGAAACTTGCGAAATAACCATCAGTCAGCTTTTGCACGAAAGAGCTTTTGATGCTGTTTTTGCTGTAAATGAGCTTTTTGCTGTAACAATTATAAAAACGGCTAATAAAATGGGGCTTAAAGTTCCTGAAGATTTAGCAGTAATTGCATTTACTGACGGAATTATTTCAAAATATTCTACTCCAACAATTACAACCGTTAGTCAAAGTGGTGAAAAAATGGGCAACAAAGCAGCTAAAATGCTTATCGAAAGACTTGAGGCCGAAGAAGATGACGACGAAGAACATACTGAAAACTATACCACAGAAGTCATAGAAACTCATTTAATAAAAAGAGAATCTACTGACTAAAAAACTTAAAATCAACACTTTCTAAAGCCATAAAAAATATTTATGGCTTTTTTATTAGCATAAATAAAAAAATAATTTATAATTTTACGCCCATCAAGGCTTTTAGTTTTACTTCGAAAAGAACAAAGTTTTGATAAGCAAGGCGCTTATCGTATAATTTTTCAAATTACGATAATGGAAAAGCGTAAATTAAGTTTCTGGGAAATCTGGAATATGAGTTTCGGTTTCTTAGGAATCCAAATGGGGTTTGCACTTCAAAATGCAAATGCCAGCAGAATTCTTCAAATTTTTGGTGCCGACGTACATGAACTTTCGTGGTTCTGGATTATTGCTCCTCTTATGGGATTAATAGTACAGCCCATCATTGGTCATTACAGCGACAAAACTTGGGGGAAATTCGGCAGACGAAAACCTTTCTTTTTAGTGGGAGCCGTTTTAGCTTCGGTAGGATTAATTCTAATGCCACAAGCTAATATTTTCATTTCTGTACTTCCTGCTTTATGGGTTGGCGCTGGAATGTTAATGATAATGGATGCCTCTTTCAACATTGCCATGGAGCCTTTTCGTGCACTTGTTGGAGATAATTTAAGAACAGATCAGCGTACTGCAGGATTTAGTATTCAAACCTCATTAATTGGTTTTGGAGCCGTGATTGGTTCAGCACTTCCATACATTTTAACGAAATATTTTGGTGTACCAAACAGCACTGTTCCGGGAAGTGTTCCATTGAATTTGACTTTGTCGTTTATCATTGGTGCAGCGGTTTTAATTGGTTCAATCTTAGTGACCTTATTCACAACCAAAGAATATTCACCAGAAGAACTGGCAAAATTTGAAGATCCTCAAAATGAAGTGATTGTTGATTCTGAGGAAAAATCAAAAATTACAGACATCTTTACTGATTTTGCAAAAATGCCAGTAACAATGCGTCAGCTTAGCTGGGTGCAATTTTTCTCTTGGTTCGGATTATTCGGAATGTGGGTTTTTACAACTCCAGCAATTGCACATCATATTTACGGTTTGCCATTAGAAGATACCTCAAGCCAGCAATATCAAGATGCTGGAGACTGGGTCGGAATTCTATTTGGTGTTTACAACTTAGTTTCTGCCATTGTTGCTTTATTTTTCTTACCATACATCGCTAAAAAAATCGGTCGAAAAGCAACACATTCACTTTCATTAATCATTGGAGGAATTGGTTTAATCTCAATTTATTTCATGCCAAATGAAGACTGGGTTGTATTGCCAATGATTTTAATTGGAGTTGCCTGGGCAAGTATTTTGGCTATGCCATATGCAATTCTTGCAGGATCTATCACACCTAAAAAAATGGGAGTTTACATGGGAATCTTCAACTTCTTTGTTGTTATTCCGCAAATTGTAAATGCATTAATTGGTGGCCCAATCGTAAAATATCTTTACAACGGAGATGCCATTTATGCTTTAGTTACAAGCGGAGTTAGTTTCCTAATTGCTGCAGCTTTAGTTTTTAAAGTAAAAGACGTAGACGACGTTTCTCAAAAATCATAATTAAGAATAATTTTTTCACTAAAATGAATAAAAAAGCATTTATATTCGACTTGGACGGTGTAATCGTTGACACCGCTAAATATCACTTTTTGGCGTGGCAAAAAATCGCTCAGTCATTAAATATAAATTTTACGCATAAAGACAATGAACTTTTAAAAGGCGTGAGCCGTGTTCGTTCTTTAGACATTATACTTGGATTAGGCAATGTTCAAGCTTCTCAGGAAGACAAAGACAAATGGCTAGTTCAAAAAAACGAAGATTATTTATCTTATTTAGTTCACATGGATGAAAGTGAGGTTCTTCCAGGAGTTTTAAAAATTCTACAACTATTAAAAGAGAAAAATCAAGGAATTGCATTGGGCTCTGCCAGCAAAAATGCAAGACCAATTTTAGAAAAAACTGGAGTTCTATCTTACTTCGATGTTATTGTTGACGGAAATGATGTTACCAATGCAAAACCAGATCCAGAAGTATTCTTAAAAGCGGCTCAATTATTACATATTGATCCAAAAAATTCAATTGTATTTGAAGATTCTGTTGCTGGAATTCAAGCGGCAAATATTGCAGAAATGGTAAGTGTTGGAATTGGTGAGGAAACAATTTTACATGAAGCTGATCATATTTTTAAAGATTTTACCCAAATCACAACAAGCTTTATTGAAGAGCTAATTGATAATTAGAAAATGTGTCAATGAGATAATGATCTCACCGACAGATATTCTAATACCTCAATTACTCAAATGAATGTAAAAAAGTTAATAAGAACCAAGGCAATTATCTAATTCCCTTAATTGCCGTATTTTCTAATTTAAAGAAAAAATGAATCAAGATTATATAAAACCAGACAATTGGTCCATAATAGAAGAAGGATTTGATGTCGAAAGAGTAAAATCGTCTGAAAGCCTTTTTAGTATCGGAAATGGTGCTATGGGACAACGTGCGAATTTTGAAGAAACATATTCTGGAGAAACTTTCCAAGGAAGTTATATTGCAGGGATTTACTACCCAGACAAAACAAAAGTGGGCTGGTGGAAAAACGGTTATCCGAAATATTTCGCTAAAGTTTTAAATGCTCCAAACTGGATTGGAATTGATATTGAAGTCAACGAAGAAAATCTTGATTTACATAATTGTAAAGAAGTTAGAAATTTCCGCAGAGAATTGAACATGAAAGAAGGATGGTACAATCGTTCTTTTGAAGCTATTCTTAAAAACGGAACTGAAATCGCAGTAAACATTCGTCGTTTTCTTTCATTAGATTTAGACGAAGCTGGAGTTATCAAATACGATATTACACCTTTAAATAAAGATGCAAAAATCGTTTACAAACCTTACGTTGACGCTGGTGTAACCAATGAAGATGCCAACTGGGAAGAAAAATTCTGGGAACCGCTTGAAGTTAAAAAGGGAACAAACGAAGCTTTTGTAACAGCTCAGACTTTCAAAACGCATTTTAAGGTTACAACTTTCATGCACAATACGATTTTTGCTAATGGTGAAAATGCAAATATTTCGCCTTCAACAATCGATTCAACTGTAGATAAAGTTCAATATACTTACGGAACTATAATTGCAAAAGGACAAACCTCAACAATTCAAAAAATTGGAGGTTATACGGTTTCTTTAAACCACGAAAATACTTTGGCTGGTGCCGAAAAAGTAATTAAATCCGCTGTTGCTCTAGGATATGACGCACTTCTTCAAAATCAAATTGAAGCTTGGGCAAAAATCTGGGAAATGTCAGATATTACTATTGAAGGCGACGTAAAAGCGCAACAGGGAATTCGTTTCAACATCTTCCAATTAAACCAAACCTATTCAGGAAAAGATTCTCGTTTGAACATTGGACCAAAAGGTTTCACTGGAGAAAAATACGGCGGATCGACTTATTGGGACACTGAGGCTTATTGTATTCCGTTTTACATGGCTACGAAAGACCAGCAGGTCGCAAGAAACTTACTGACTTATCGTTACAATCAATTAGACAAAGCGATTGAAAATGCTAAAGATAATTTAGGTTTCAAAAACGGTGCAGCGTTGTATCCAATGGTTACCATGAACGGTGAAGAATGCCACAACGAATGGGAAATCACACACGAAGAAATCCACAGAAATGGAGCGATTGCTTTTGCGATTTACAATTACAACCGTTACACGGGCGATTACTCTTATATTCCAGAAAAAGGTTTAGAAGTTTTAATCGGAATTGCGCGTTTCTGGCACCAAAGAGCTTCTTTCTCAAAAGATAAAAATCAGTACGTAATTCTTGGTGTTACAGGACCAAACGAATACGAAAACAATATCAACAATAATTTCTATACCAATTATATTGCAAAATGGTGTATTGATTTTGCTGCTGAACAAATTGAAAAAGTGGCTTCAGAATATCCTGCTGATCACAAAAGAGTAATGGATAAACTTAGCCTTTCGGCGAATGAAATTCAGGAATGGAAAAAAGTGGCAGACGATATGTACTTCCCTATTTCTGAAGAACTTGGAATCTACTTACAGCAAGACGGTTTCTTAGATAAAGATTTAGTTCCGGTAAAAGATTTAGATAAATCACAGCGCCCGATTAACCAAAAATGGTCTTGGGATCGCGTATTGCGTTCGCCATACATCAAACAGGCTGACGTTTTACAAGGTTTTTATTTCTTCGAAGATCATTTCTCTAAAGAAGAATTAAAACGCAATTTCGAGTTTTATGAATCATTTACGGTTCACGAAAGTTCGCTTTCACCTTGTGTACACTCGATTCAGGCTGCGGCTTTAGATAAAATGGACATGGCATATACATTTTATTTAAGAACTTCTCGTTTGGATTTAGATGACTATAATAAAGAAGTAGAAGAAGGTTGTCATATCACGTCAATGGCCGGTACATGGATGAGTATCGTGGAAGGCTTTGGAGGAATGCGTGTTAAAAATGACCAGCTTCATTTCTCTCCGAAAATTCCAAAAGAATGGAACGGTTACTCTTTTAAAATTAATTTCAGAAATCAAATTTTAAAAGTAGCTGTAAATCATAACGAAACAACTTTTACTGTAGACGGCGATCAAGATTTAACAATTATCGTTAATGGAAATCCTGTAATTGCAAGTAAATTTGTACAAATAAATTAAATACAATACATCTAAAAATCAAAAAAACATGAAAAACTTATTTTTCGCAAGTTTAATCTTGTTTGCTTTTAGCTCAATTGCAGAAGCACAACAATTAAAATCACCCGAAGGAAAGTTCGTAATGGAATTTTCTCTTCAAAACGACGGAACTCCAACGTACAATTTAAAATACAAAAACAAAGAAGTTGTAAAAACCAGTAAATTGGGTCTTGAACTTAAAGATGATAAAAAATCTTTATTGAACGACTTTACAATTGCTGACACTAAAACCTCAACTTTTGATGAAACTTGGAAACCGGTTTGGGGAGAAGTAGATCACATCAGAAATCATTATAATGAATTGGCTGTGACTTTAAACCAAAAAGGAACAGACAGACAAATCGTAATCCGTTTCCGTTTATTTGATGACGGTTTAGGGTTCAGATATGAGTTTCCAGCACAAAAGAATCTTACTTACTTTGTAATCAAGGAAGAAAGATCTCAATTTGCCATGACTGGAGATCATACTGCTTTCTGGATTCCAGGAGATTATGATACTCAAGAATACGATTATACAAAATCGAAATTATCTGAAATCAGAGGTTTATCTCAAAAAGCATACACTGCAAACGTTTCTCAAAAATCTTTTTCACCAACAGGAGTTCAAACTTCTTTGATGTTAAAAACTGCTGACGGAATCTACATCAACTTACACGAAGCAGCTTTGATTGACTATTCTTGTATGCACTTAAATTTAGATGATAAAAACTTGGTTTTCGAATCTTGGCTAACGCCAGATGCAAAAGGAGATAAAGGACATATGCAAGCGCCAAATCACTCTCCTTGGAGAACGATTATCGTGAGCGATGATGCTAGAGAAATCTTAGCTTCAAAAATGACTTACAACTTAAATGATCCATCAAAAATTGAAAATACTTCTTGGATTAAGCCAGTAAAATATGTTGGTGTTTGGTGGGAAATGATTACAGGAAAAAGCTCTTGGTCATATACAAACGATTACCCAACAGTTCAATTAGGCGTTACTGATTTTGCGAAAGCAAAACCAAACGGAACTCACGGAGCTAACAATGCTAACGTAAAAAAATACATTGACTTCGCTGCTGCAAATGGTTTCGACGCTGTTTTAGTGGAAGGTTGGAACGAAGGCTGGGAAGACTGGTTTGGTCATTCAAAAGACTATGTTTTTGACTTCTTAACGCCTTACCCAGATTTTGATGTAAAAGGTTTACACGAATATGCTAAATCTAAAGGCGTAAAAATCATCATGCACCATGAAACTTCAGGTTCTGTTCGTAACTACGAGCGCCACATGGACGCTGCTTACAAATTCATGAACGATAATGGATACGATGCTGTAAAAAGCGGTTATGTAGGTGATATTTTGCCAAGAGGTGAAAACCACTACAGCCAATGGATTGTAAACCACTATCAATATGCTATCGAAAAGGCAGCTGATTATAAAATTATGGTAAACGCTCACGAAGCGGTTCGTCCAACAGGAATTGCAAGAACGTATCCAAACTTAATTGGAAACGAAGCGGCAAGAGGAACAGAATACCAAGCTTTTGGAGGTTCTAAACCAAATCACGTAACTGTTTTACCATTTACACGTTTAATTGGAGGCCCAATGGATTATACTCCTGGAATCTTCGAAATGGATATCAGCAAAATGAATCCTGATAACAAATCGCATGTAAACAGTACAATCTGTAATCAATTAGCATTATACGTAACAATGTACAGCCCGTTGCAAATGGCTGCCGATACTCCAGAAAACTATAACCGTTTCCCAGATGCATTCCAGTTCATCAAAGATGTGGCTGTAGATTGGTCAGAAAGTAAATATATCGAGGCTGAACCAGGAGATTTCATTACAGTTGCTCGTAAAGCAAAAGGAACAAACAACTGGTTTGTTGGAAACGTAAACGGAGAAACGCCACGTACCTCAAACATCGATTTCAGCTTCCTTGAAAAAGGTAAAAAATATACTGCAACAATTTATGCTGATGCAAAAGATGCTCATTACAAAACAAATCCGCAAGCTTACACAATCAAGAAAATTGCTGTAACCAATAAATCAAAATTATCTCAGTTTTCTGCTCCGGGAGGAGGTTATGCGATAAGCATTATTGAAACTAAGTAATTTTTTAAAAGACAAGTAATTTTCCCCCATAGATTACTTGTCTTTTTACTATAAATTCAAATTAAGAAATTAAATTTGAGGTAACTATTTTCTTCATCTCTAGATAAATTAATATGCGCTTCAAACTTAATTTCTTGATTTTCTTTTTTACCATTTTTGGATTTAATACATATTCCCAAACCAAAACAAAGGCATCTTATGATTATCTTTTGTATTTGCCGAAAGACTATGCCAAAGGAACCAAAAAATATCCACTAGTAATTTATTTGCATGGTGGTTCGCAAAAAGGGAATGATCTGAATAAACTGAAAATCTACGGTCTTCCCTATTTAGTAGAAAAAGGTCAGGATTTTGATTTTATAATTGCTTCGCCTCAGTGTCCCGACAATAAATACTGGTCGACAGAAAATTGGTTCGAAACATTGTATGCCGATTTAGAATCAAAGTATAGAATAGATAAAAGTAGAATTTACATAACCGGCATTAGCATGGGCGGTTACGGAGCTTATATTACCGCTTTAGATTTTCCTGATACATTCGCAGCTGTTGTTGCATTTTGTGGAGGGATTAACGACAGTGATCTAACGAGAGTCTGCAATCTCAGTAAAATTCCTGTTTGGGCTTTTCATGGCACAGCCGATGATAAAATTCCATTTAGTGAAACGGAGAGAATTGCGAAAGGTTTGGAATCATGCGAAACCAAAAACAATTTCAAGTTTACCCGTTTAGAAAATGAAGGTCATGAAATTCAGTATTTATACGAAACAAAACCTGAAATCTATAAATGGATGCTCGAACAGAAGAAATCTAAATAATATGAAACAGTCAATAATAATTTTTACAAGCTTATTACTTTTTAGTTGTAGTAAAAAAGAAAATACAATTGATTTGTTAGATTATTCTTTTTCTGGGACTTTTAGTCAAGTTTATTCTTTAAAAATAAATCAAACGGATACTGTTTATATACATCAAGAATGGATGGGGCATCGTTTGAAAAATGGTATTTCTGACCCGAAAGATAAAACAAACTACTATGCAATTTTAAATAAAAAAGAAAAATTAAAACTATTCAATTATATAGAAAAAGTCAATTTATTCAAATACAAATCTGAATATTCTTTAGAACATATTATTGATGGAAGCACTTATATAATAGGCATAACAAAGGATAACAAAAACAAAATGATATCTGTTTATGGCGGTGGTGCACCTAAAGAAATTGATTCAATTGCAATATTGGTAAATAATCTAAAGCAAAAACTTATATTAAAGGAAACCAAAAAAAATCTTCACTTTGAAAGTGAAAAGATAATTTCTTTTCTAAAACCACCTCTTCCTCCTCCTGTAAAAAAGATAAATAATTAATGTTCAAATTGAACTAAAAACAAAAACTATGAACAACCTAAAAATAAACCATTATATCTATAAATTAGCTTTATTGGTTTTGTTGTTTTCCGCTTCCGCGAAAGCGCAAATCCAAAAAGTAGAACCGCCATTTTGGTACGCAGGAATGAAAAATTCGGAACTGCAGATTATGTTCTACGGAAAAAATATTGCACAATATGAAGCTTCAGTTTCGAACAATGTTGCAATTAAAAATGTAGAAAAAACAGAAAATCCAAATTACCTTTTCGTAACTATTGATACAAAAGATGTAAAAGCTTCTGAATTGGTTTTCTCTTTCAAAAACAATAATAAAATTGCCTTTAAACAAAAATATGTTCTTAAAGAAAGAAGAGCGAATTCGGCAGAAAGAAAAAGCTACGATGCTTCTGATTTGATTTACTTAATCATGCCAGATCGTTTTGCTAACGGAAATCCCAAAAACGACAGCGACGCTTCTTTAACTGAAAAAGGAAACCGTCAAGATCCAAGCGGACGTCACGGCGGAGATATCGAAGGAATCATCAAAAACTTAGATTATATTTCATCTCTTGGCGCAACTACAATTTGGAGCACGCCTTTATGCGAAGACAACGACAAAAAGCATTCGTACCATACTTATGGACAATCTGATGTTTACAAAATCGATCCGCGTTACGGAACTAATGACGATTATGCTCGTTTATCGGCAGAAATGCACAAAAAGAACATGAAACTGGTTATGGATTATGTAACCAATCACTGGGGAATTACGCATTGGATGATGAAAGATATTCCAACCAAAACATGGTTCAATCAATTTGAAACTTTCACGCAAACGCACCACAGACGAGAGGTAATAACCGATATTCACGCTTCAAAAATAGATCAGGAAGTTTGTGTTGACGGCTGGTTTGTACCTTCAATGCCGGATTTGAATCTTAGAAATCCATTAGTGGCAAAATACTTAACTCAAAACGCTATTTGGTGGATTGAATTTGCTAATCTTGATGGATTTAGAGTAGACACTTACAACTATTCAGATAAAACTGCCATGGCAAATTGGGCAAAATCTATTACAGATGAATATCCGAACTTTAATATTGTAGGTGAAATCTGGATGCACAATCAAGCGAATTTAGCTTTTTGGCAAAAAGACAGTAAAATTGGTGCGATTGAAAACTACAATTCAAACCTTCCTTCTGTAATGGATTTTACGCTTCAAAGCCAAATCACTTCTGCTTTCAGTGAAGATGAACCAAACTGGGACAGCGGATTGATTAAATTCTACAACAATTTTGCAATGGATTTTTTATATCCAAATACCAATAATATTTTGGTTTTTTCCGAAAATCACGATACAGATCGTATGAACGAAAAGTTCAAATATGATTTACCAAAATACAAACTGGCGATGACTTTGTTAGCAACAGTTCGCGGAATTCCGCAAATCTATTACGGTTCAGAAATCGGAATGGGCGGTGATAAAGGAAAAGGCGGAGATGCCGATATTCGTCAAGATTTCCCAGGCGGATGGGCTGGCGATAAAAACAATGCTTTTACTAAAGAAGGAAGAACTGCTCAACAAGCTGCTTTCTTTGATTTCAGTGCGAAATTATTCAACTGGAGAAAAACAAACGAAGCCGTTCATTTCGGAAAAATGACACATTACATTCCAGAAAATAACACGTACGTATATTTCAGATATACTGATGCTAAAACCGTAATGGTAGTTTTCAATAACAATGCAAAAGAACAGGTTGTAAAAACAAACCGTTTTAAAGAAAGCATCAAAAACTACAAATCTGGTAAAGATGTTATCACAGGAAAAACATTCGATTTAGCTTCTGAAATTACATTAGAACCAAAATCAGCTTTAGTTTTAGAATTAGAATAAAGCTTAACCGCGAAGTTCGCAGTATCTTTTTGCCACAGATTATAAAGATTAGCACAGATTTGTTTGCCACGAATTTCACTAATTTTCACAAATTTAAATATGATAAATTAATTCGTGGAGATTCGTGTAATTCGTGGCAAAAGAAAAAAATCATTTTAATCTGTGTAATCTGTGGCTATTTTTTTCAACATGATGTTTATCTAAAAAACTCTTAAATAATGAAAAAATACACTTTCCTTTATCTATCTTTAGTATACTTAATAATGAGTTGTTCTGGCTCAAAATCAGTTACAATGAATAATACTTCAAAGACACCTTTCGTTTGGGAAGGAGCAAATGTTTATTTTTTACTTACAGATCGTTTTTACAACGGAAATCCTTCAAACGATGTCAATTTTAACCGAACCAAAACTCCCGGAAAACTACGCGGATTTGAAGGCGGTGACATCATCGGAATCACTAAAAAAATCGAATCAGGATATTTTGAAAAATTAGGAATCAATGCCATTTGGCTTACGCCGATTGTCGAGCAAATTCACGATGGTGTTGATGAAGGAACTGGACTTAGCTATGGTTTTCATGGCTATTGGGCAAAAGACTGGACTGCTTTAGATCCTAACTTCGGAACAAAAGAAGATTTAGCCAATTTGGTAAAAAAAGCGCACGAAAAAGGCATCAGAATAATTCTTGATGGAGTTATCAATCATACCGGACCAGTAACTCCCGAAGATCCCGTTTGGCCTTCTGACTGGGTAAGAACCGGCGTTGTCTGCGATTATAAATCATTCGAAAATACAACGATGTGTACTTTGGTAGAAAATCTTCCAGATGTAAGAACAGAAAGTACTCAGGAAGTAGCGCTCCCTCCTTTTTTAATTGAAAAATGGAAAAAAGAAGGTCGTTACGAAAAAGAAGTATCTTCTTTGGATGAATTTTTCAAAAGAACAAATTATCCAAGAACACCAAAATATTACATCATTAAATGGCTTACAGATTACATTTTAGAATTTGGAATTGATGGTTACCGAGGAGATACTGTAAAACATACCGACGAAAACGTTTGGGCAGATTTTAAAAAAGAATGCGATTATGCATTTGAAACCTGGAAAAAACATCATCCGATGCAAGTTTTAGACCAAAACCCATTTTATACAATTGCCGAGGTTTATGGCTACGGAATCAGTGGCGGACAGGATTATGATTTTGGAGATCGAAAAGTCAATTATTTCCAAAATGGTTTCAACAGCATGATCAATTTTGAGTTTAAATGGAATGCAGCACAAAATGATTACGAAGGTTTATTTTCTAAATATTCGAATGCTTTGAATAATGACTTAAAAGGATATTCTGTCCTTAATTATATGTCTTCTCACGACGACGGACAGCCTTTTGATGCCAACAGAACAAAAAGCATTGAAACAGCAAACAAACTATTGCTTTCTCCTGGAATGTCTCAGGTTTATTATGGAGACGAATCAGCTAGATCTTTAGTTATTGAAGGAACTCAAGGCGATGCCACTTTACGTTCTAATATGAATTGGGAGGATATTCAGAATAATCCTGAAACGCAGAAAACACTTTTACATTGGCAGAAATTAGGTCAGTTTAGACGAAATCACCCTGCTGTTGGAGCTGGTGTTCACAAGTTGATTAATCCATATCCTTATACTTTTTCCAGAACGTTTACTAAAGGTTCTTTTACAGATAAAGTAGTGATGGGAGTAGATTTACCAAAAGGCAGAAAAGAACTTCCTGTTGGCGATATCTTCCCAAACGGAACAAAACTAAAAGACACTTACTCGAATCAAGAAGTTGAAGTAATTGATGGAAAAGTGATTATTGACAATGATTTTGATATTGTTCTATTAGAGATGATTTAACCGCAAGGAACGCTAAGATTTACGCGATGTTCGCAAAGGTTTTTAGCCACAGATTATTAGGATTAAAAGGATTTTTAAAAATCTGTGCTAATCTTTATAATCTGTGGCTAACTTTTTTTATAATCCTTGTGACCTTTGCGTAAAACTTTGCGACCTTTGCGGTTAGAAAAAATACTGCAAAATGCTGAAGATTGCACATCGAGGCGCCAAAGCCTACGAACCCGAAAATACTTTACAAGCTTTCCAAAAAGCATTAGACCTAAATTCTGACGGAATTGAACTTGATGTTCACTTAAGCTCTGACGGGCATATCATCGTAATTCACGATGAAACTATCGACAGAACAACCAATGGAAAAGGTTTAGTGAATGATTTTACTCTAGCAGAATTAAAATCATTTTTAATTGATGGAAAATACCAAATCCCAACTTTAATCGAAGTTTTTGATTTGGTTGACAAAAAATGCCTAATCAATATCGAATTAAAAGGCTTAGGAACTGCACCGAAAGTTGTCAGCTTAATTGAAGAATATATTCCAAAAAAAGACTGGAATTACAATCAATTTATAGTTTCAAGTTTCGAATGGAATATGTTGGAGGAAACAGCAAACCTAAATTCAAATATTCCGATTGGTGTTTTAACAGAAGAAGATATAAATACTGCTTTAGCTTTCGCCGAAAAAATAAAAGCAAAAGCCATAAATCCTGATTTTAATTTATTGAATAAAGAAAATGTGCAACAAATGCAGGAAAAAGGATTTCTGGTTTTACCTTGGACAGTAAACACAGAAGAAGACATTCAAAAAGTAAAAAGTTACAACGTAAACGGAATTATCTCTGATAATCCAGATAAAATATAAATAGCCACAGATTACGCAGATTAACACAGATTTGTTTGCCACGAATTTCACTAATTGACACAAATTTATCATCCTAAAATAATTCGTGGAAATTAGTGTAATTCGTGGCGAAAGAAAAAATCCTTTTAATCTGTGGCAAGAAAAAAAATTAGTGCCAATTCGTGTAATTTGTGGCAACTCAAAAAAATATGATCAAAAATTTCGACATAATAATTGTTGGCGGAGGCGCTGCAGGTTTTTTTACTGCAATTAATATTGCAGAGAAAAATCCGAAACTGAAAATTGCCATTTTAGAAAGAGGAAAAGAAGTCCTTTCTAAAGTCCGTGTTTCCGGAGGCGGACGATGCAATGTAACGCACGCTTGTTTTGAACCAAACGAGTTGGTTAAATTTTATCCTCGTGGCGAAAAAGAACTTCGTGGACCTTTTCATCAATTTTGTTCGGGCGATACAATTGAATGGTTTGAAAAACATGGCGTTGAATTAAAAATTGAAGAAGACGGAAGAATGTTTCCAGTTTCAAACTCTTCACAAACTATTATCGATTGCTTCTTAAAAGCAACTGAAAAATTAGGTATAAAAGTTTTGACAGGTCAAAGCGTACAATCCATTTTCAAAAAAGAAAATCATTGGAAAATTGATACACAAACGGATAATTATGCCACCGAAAAATTAGTAATGGCAACGGGAAGCAATCCCAAAATTTGGGAAATGCTTCAGGAACACGGACATGCGATTGTTAGCCCCGTTCCTTCCCTATTTACTTTCAACATCAAAGATTCCAGAATTAAAGAATTACCCGGCGTTGCGGCACAAGTAACCGTAAATGTAAAAGATACGAAACTAGAATCTATAGGACCTTTGCTAATTACACATTGGGGAATGAGCGGTCCAGCGATCTTAAAGCTTTCGGCTTGGGGCGCACGCATTCTGCACGACAAAAATTATCAATTTACCATTTTCGTGAATTGGCTAAATGATGTTGATTTTGAAGATACCGAAAAAATCCTGAAAGATTTAAAACAAGAACACGCTAAAAAAGCCGTTTCTAAAAAATCTCCTTTTGACTTTCCGAATCGTTTGTGGGAAAGTTTGGTTCTAGCTTCGGGGATTGATTCTGAAACGAAATGGGCAGATTTATCTAAAAACCAATTGCAAAACCTAGCTTCACAATTAACAAAAGCTGAATTTAAAGTAAACGGAAAAAGTACTTTTAAGGAAGAATTTGTAACGGCTGGCGGAATTGATTTAAAAGAAATCAACTTTAAAACCATGGAAAGCAAAATTCATGAAAACCTTTATTTTGCTGGTGAAATTGTAAACATCGACGCTATTACAGGCGGATTTAATTTTCAGAATGCCTGGACAAGCGGGTTCATTCTGGCTCAAAATATTTAATATAAAATGAAATTTAAAGGAGTTATTTTTGATTTAGATGGAACGCTAGTAGATTCATTACATGACATTTCAGATGCGATGAACAAAGTGCTTACCGCTCTAAGTTACCCAACACATGATTACGACACTTACCAATATTTTATCGGAAGTGGTTTACGAAATTTGGTAAGCAAAGCATTGCCAGACACAAACAATTCTGATGATGAAATCGAAAGTTGTTTTGAATGTATGGTCGATGAATACACTAAAATCTGTACGCTCAAAACAAAACCTTATGACGGAATTGTAGAGTTATTAGAAAACCTGACTTCACAAAATATCAAAATGGCTGTTTTCTCCAACAAAGCTGATGAATTAACGAAGAAAATAGCATCAGAAATATTCCCAAAACAATTTGATATTGCGGTTGGTTTAAGCACAGAAGAACTTAAAAAACCAAATCCGTTTGAGGCGATTGAGATTAGCAAAAAATGGAATTTAAAACCAGAAGAAATCCTGTTTGTAGGCGATTCTGATATTGATATGAAAACGGCAGTAAACGCTAATATGTTTCCTGTTGGCGTTACTTGGGGCTACAGAACCGAAGATGAATTGAAAAACAGTGGCGCAAAAGCGGTTATTAATAATGCCTCTGAATTAATTGCAATTCTATAGTTATTTACAAAAGACTTGTATATATTTGCCTCCAAAAACAGGGCAAAACTTACAAAAAAAATGCAAAAAATATTATTAGCAGCTATACTTTTGTTTACAATTTATAGTTGTGAAAACGACAACGATTCTCCAAAAAATAAAGAAGAAAAAATAATATTAAAGACGAATGTTATAGATGCTGAATATTCCAAAAAGACAGATCAATTAGTCTTTATCTCATCAAATCCTTCTCAAGTAAACATTTTTAACTCCAACACCGAAACATTTCAAAAAATTTCATTGGCTTATGCCCCAACATGTATTTCTATTTCGCAAGATGGCAATACAGCTGTTGTAGGTCATGATGGCCACATCACACATGTTAATTTAAAAAATCCATCCATAATCCAAACCTACAACATTTCTTGCTCTGCACTTGATATTGTTCTTGGAAAAAATAGATGGGCGTATGTTTTTCCAGAAAAAGATCAATGGACATACATAAAAAGTGTTAACATGAATTTGGAATATAATTATGAAATGCCCATAAGTATATACAATCAATTACACGCTGGAGCTAAAGGAAGATTACATCCTTCAGGTAATTATATTTACATGCAAAGTCCACTATCAAGAGGACAAGTTCAACGTCTAACAATTAAAAATGGAGATATTGATGATAGATACGAATCTAACTTTGAAGAAGAAAACTACACTATTCCAAGCATATGGTTTTCAGAAAACGGCGATAGACTTTTTACTAGAGAAAGAAGTGTTTTAAAAACCTCTGAACTTAATAGTTTAGATGGGGCATATAATGGCAGAATTCCTTCAGAAAATAATTATAAGATTGATTGGCTTGATCATTCTTCTTTAAAAGGAAAATTATATGTAATCTTTTCAAGTGGCGATCAATGGAATTTAATTAAATCGAATAGCATTTATGTTTTTAACGATGCAGATCTTAGTTATGTAAATAAACTTGAATTGGAAAAATATTCCAATCAAACGGGAAGAAATAATGTAGAAACTTTTGATGCTATGCCTTATTTTGCTTTTAGCAACTCAACTGGAAAAAATCTATTTGTAATAACAAAGGCACTTGATTCTGATTTGGTTAATGAATGGGCAATTCAAAAAATCAATATTAATTAATCACTATTTCTTTTAATTAAAACCTCTTAATTATTTCCATTATACTATAGTTCTAAAACACTATTAAAAATTATGAAAAAAATTATTTTATCATTAATAATATTGTCAACCATTGTTGGATGTTCTAATAATGATTCAAACGAAAAAAACAAAGAAGCAAATTATTCAGTACCAGACACATTAAATTTTACTATTTTCAATAACAAACTTGTCCTTAATATTGAAAATCAAGGAGAAACAGCTTTAAATTATACTATAACAAGTTCAAAAAACTATGTCGAGCTTTCTAAAAAAGAAGGAGCTGTAACTTCACTAAATCATGATGAAATTACGGTTACTGTTGATAAACAAAACTTACCAAATGGCAAATCTTATTCAAAATTATATCTAAATATCAATAATAAAAAAGATTCTATAGTTGTAAGTGTAACCAATTTTGTAGAGCAGAAAGTAACTTTAAATTCTGATGTTGTTGATGCAGAATTTTCTAAAGTTACCAATCAGCTTGTATATGTCTCCGCAAGTCCTTCTGCTGTAAATATTTTATCGACAAATACAGGTTTAATTGAAAGTATAACTTTACCATATGCCCCAACATGTGTCTCAATATCTCCAGATGGAAAAACCGCAGTTACCGGACATGATCGATATATTTCTTATATCAATCTAACCAACAAAACTATTATAAAAGCATATCCAGTATCTTGTTACGCAAATGATATTGTACTTGGAAACAATAAATGGGCGTATGTTTTCCCTGCCAAAGGTCAATCGACTTTTATAAGATCAATAAATTTAAGCTTGACAACCGATAATGAATATGAGCATGTTGGTGAAAAAATTTACGAAGGAAATAAAGCACGATTACATCCGTCAGGAAAATATATATATGGTGCAGAAAATAATTTGTCTCCAATGGATATAGAGAAATATGACATTCAAAATGGAAATGCAGAATATAGCTACGATTCCCCTTATCATGGAGATTATATTATGAACGGAAATCTATGGTTTTCTGAAGATGGGAATAGAATATTTACGAGAGGAAAAACTGTTTTTAAAACTTCCGAACTTAGAAGCCAGGATATGATATATAACGGTACAATCAATACTGAAACAAACCCATACACACCTATTGAATGGTTAGATCATTCATCAGTAAAAAACAATATCTATCTACTACTAGTATCTGATAATTGGAATCAAAAGAAACTTCCATACATTTATGTATATAATGACTTAGATCTTGCTCTTAAAAATAAAATAACATTAGAGCAATTTCTCGTTTCTAAAAATGAATCAGATAAAGTATTTTATGATGCCGAACCATTTTTTGTGTTTAGTAATTCTACAGGAAATAATTTATTTGTAATAGTAAAAGCAACGGGAGCAGGTTTAGCCAAAGAATGGGCAATAGAAAAAATAAGTATTCCATAAAAACTATTATTACTATAATTGACAAAAAAAAATTCTTCATTACAAAAACAGATTAAAGCAATTGTCTCTTTTTCTGAAAATGAAATCGAAACAATTGCTTCTTGTTTTGAATACGAAAAATTCACGGCCAAAGAATATCTTTCTTCAATGGGAAAAATCAGCAACAAGATTTTCTTTATTGTTGAAGGATTAGCAAGAGTTTATTATCTCAAAGATGGAAAAGAAATTACCACTTATTTAAGCTGTGATGAGGGTTTTATTGCTTCGTATTCCAGTTTTATAAATCAATCGGTTTCTTTTGAAAATATTCAATGTATAGAAGATTGCGAAGTGCTTTCGATTACTTTTGAAAAAATGCAGTTTTTGTATAACGAAATCCCAAATTGGGAACGCGTTGGAAGAATTCTTGCCGAGCAAAATTACCTTTGCATGGCAGATAGAGTTTTAAAACTACAAATGATTCCCGCCAAAGAAAAATACCAGACATTTTTAGCATCGGCTCCAGCCAAAATAATTCAGCGAACGCCTTTAATTTATATCGCTTCTTTTCTAGGAATTACACCCGAATCTTTAAGCAGAATCCGTCAGGATATTTCTTAACATTTATCAAGTGGATTAAAAAACGGAATTCAAATCTTTGTCAAAATAAAATTTGAGAAAGAATGAAGAATATTGCCAAAGACGTTTACCAAATCCCTTTATTTCCAAGAAATGCCATTAATTGTTATCTAATTGAAGATGTTTTAATTGATGCAGGAATTCGAACTTCAGCAAATACAATTTTAAAAACTTTAAAAAACAAAACGGTAACCAAACACGCCTTAACGCACGCACACGCCGATCATCAGGGAAGCAGTAAAGTAATCTGTGAAACCTTGAATATTCCGCTTTTATGTAGCGAACCTGAAAAAGAATTTGCTGAAAACGGAAATGTAATTACAGAATACCCAAATCCGAATCATTTTATTTCAAAATTTCAGAAGAACTTTTGGGCAGGAAAAGGACATCCAGTTTGTCAAATCTTAAAAGAAGGCGATCAAATTGGTGGATTCACAGTTATCGAAACTCCAGGACATTCAAGCGGACATATCTCTTTTTTCAGAGAAAAAGACGGTGTTTTAATTGTTGGAGATGTGATGACCAATATGAACCTTTTAACTACAAAAGTCGGTTTACATGAACCACCACATTTGTTTACTGCCGACAAAGAAACCAATAGAAAATCCATTCTAAAATTGGCTTCGCTAAAACCAAAAATACTTTGTTTTGGTCACGGGCCTGTTTTATTTAATAATGGAGAATTAGAGAAATTCAAAAATTCTATCTTATTTAATTAACAAGAATTTACAGATTCTGTAAGTTTTCATTAAGACTATTCTAATAATTTTACTCTCAACTAATTAATCCTATATGAGAGTAAAATTACTTACCACAATTTCTATTTTTACTTATCAGCTCAGCGTTTCTCAAACAGAAAAACTATTAAACGGAAAAGTTCTTGCGCAAAACATTCCGCTTAATAAAGTAGAGGTGATTAACAAAACAGCTAAAACTAGCACAAGAACAAATGAGCTAGGTGAATTTTCAATTTTAGTCCGTCCACAAGACAGCCTGCTTTTTTACTCCAAAGACTATTTCTTTAAAAGATTTAAAATTTCTCAGGAAGACATAGATCAAAACAACATGGTTGTAAATATGATTTTGAAACCTGAAGAATTGAATGAAGTTGTAATAACTAAGATCGAATTTGACAAAGTTAAGATTAGTGCTGATGACGTTGCAGATGTATTAATAAGTAAAAATGCCAAAGATTTATTCTGGAATACAGGAGTTAATGATAATACCATTAGAGAAGCTCTTCGAGTTTCATTTCCTTTAAAAGGTAAACAGAAAAAAACAATTGAAGTTGCAGACGACCGTTTTAAGAAACTGATAAAGGCTTATTGTCCATCCGATTTTTTCATTAAAAATTTAAAACTAAAGCCCGAAGAAAAAGAACTTTTCATTGATTTTTGCGACTCAGATCCGAAATCAAAAACACTTCTGGAAAATCCAAATGTTTTGAGTATTATGGATTTTTTGTATACTAAAAATGAAGAGTTTAAGAAATTGAATTCTGGAATTAAAAACTAAAATTCTTTTATGAAAGCAAAATTACTCACAACCATTTCTTTTTTTACGTATCAAATTTCTATTTCTCAAACCGAAAAATTACTTCACGGAAAAGTTGTTTCGCAAAATAACATTCTATCTAATGTTGAAGTCATAAATAAAACTGCCAAAACAAGCAGTAAAACAAATGAATTTGGCGAGTTTTCTATTTTAGTAAAAGAACAGGACAGTTTATTATTTTTTTCAAAGGATTACTTATTTACAAGATTAAAACTAACTTCTAAAGACCTAGAAAAAAGTTATCTCATTGTTAAAATGACTCCAAAAGCCGAAGAATTGGAGAATGTTATAGTTTCTAGATCTGCTTTTACTAAAACTGAAATTAAAAAAATCGCTAATAATAAGGAAGAAATAAATAAGATTATAATTCGAAAGAAATTTGATGAAGTAACTTCAAAAGTGAATGTTTATGATGGGAGAATTAAAAATGGATTAGATTTCAGTTACCCCATTTTTGATAAACCGAAGAAAAAAATTGAGCCTCGTGATGACCGTTTTAAAAAACTTGTAATCGCGACTTGTCCTCCAGATTTTTTTATCAAAAATTTAAATATAAAACCCGAAGAAAAAGAAACTTTCTTAAAATTTTGTAATGCTGATCCAAAATCGAAAACACTTTTAGAAAAATCAAATGATTTGGAATTGATAGACTTTCTACATACTAAAAATGAAGAGTTTAAGAAATTAAAATAGGCTTAAAAATCTAAAAAAAACTATTTATTCAACCACCAAATACTAGCATTCAAAACCGTCGCAAACGCAACCCAAGCCAAATATGAAATTAATAAATAACCCGCAGTTTTATTGATTTTGATGAATTTTAAATACGTTTCATAAATCATCAGCCATAAAAGCACAATTTCGATTAAAGCTAACATCGGATTTTTTAGTCCGAAGAATAAATAAGACCATATTGAATTTAAAATCAATTGAATTATAAAGAATAGCAATGCTTTTTTTACTTCTTCTGTATTTTCTTTTATTTTATCCCAAACTAATGCCGCAGCAATTGCCATAAAAATATAAAGCACTGTCCAAACTGGCATAAAAATCCAATTCGGCGGATTAAAAACTGGTTTTTCCAACGTTATGTACCAAGTCTCAATACTTGGTCTTGTAACCAAACTCGCAGAATATCCTACTGTTAAACAAATTACTAATGCTATGGCGATCTTTACGAACTTATTCATGGTATCAAATTTTGAATTCAAAAATAGTCAAAAGAAAAGTTTAAACCATATAAGTGATGTAAGTTCATTTTAGCAAATTCCGCTTATAATTTCTTATATAACTTATATGGTGGAAAAATGAAAAAGTTATCTTTGCCAAAATTTATACTTTCATGTTTACAGCAGCCGATTTTATACCAAATTCATATACTTCAACAATAGAAAAAGGAAACTTTGAATGGAGTGCGCCAAGCAACATTGCTTTGGTAAAATACTGGGGGAAAAAAGACAACCAGATTCCAGCAAATCCTTCTGTTAGTTTTACTTTAAATAACTGTAAAACAATAACAAAACTTGCCTTTTCTAAAAAAGACTCTTCGACTCCGCTTAGCGGGACAAATAGTTTTTCTTTTGATTTACTTTTTGAAGGAAAACCAAAAGAAGATTTCAAACCAAAGATTCAGAAGTTTTTGGAAAGAGTTGAGGTTTATTTGCCGTTTTTGAAAGACTATCATTTTACAATCGATACTCAAAATACATTTCCGCACAGCTCAGGAATTGCTTCTTCGGCTTCTGGAATGGCGGCTTTGGCAATGAATTTTATGAGCTTGGAAAAACAGCTGAATCCTGAAATGACTGACGAATATTTTTATCAAAAAGCTTCATTTCTAGCTCGTTTAGGCTCTGGAAGTGCCTGCCGAAGCGTAAAAGGAAATGTGGTAGTTTGGGGAAATCAGGAAAATATTGAAGGAAGTACAGATTTATTTGGAGTTGAATTTCCATATACAATTCATGAGAACTTCAAGAATTATCAAGATACTATTTTATTGGTTGACAAAGGCGAAAAACAAGTTTCCAGCACCGTTGGACATGATTTAATGCACAATCATCCATATGCTGAAAGACGTTTTGCTCAAGCGCATGAAAATCTAGATAAATTGATTGCTATTTTTGAAAGTGGAAACTTAGACGAATTCATCAAAGTTGTAGAAAGTGAAGCATTGACACTACACGCTATGATGATGACATCGATGCCATATTTCATTTTAATGAAACCAAATACGCTTCAAATCATAAATGCAATCTGGAAATTCAGAAATGAAACCCAAATTCCGGTGTGTTTTACACTTGATGCCGGTGCCAATGTGCATGTACTGTATCCTGAAAACGTTAGCGAAAAAGTACTTCAATTTATTCAGGACGAATTAGTTGTATTTTGTCAGAATAGTCAATACATTTGCGACAAAATTGGACACGGTGCAATTGCATTATAATTTTCCGTATCTTTAGTTAAATTTTTTATTAGAAAGACATAAAATAAATCATGAAAGGACCACTATTTTACTCAAAAATATTACTCTTTGGAGAATACGGAATTATCCGCGACTCTAAAGGACTTTCTATCCCTTATAACTTTTACAATGGCGCTTTAAAAAAATCTGAAGAGCCTACAGAAGAAGCGATTTCATCAAACAGAAGCTTAAGAAGTTTTGCTTCTTACCTTGAGGTATTGCATACTCAACAGCCAGAATTGGTTACTTTTGATTTAGAAACACTTCAGAACGATGTTGAAACTGGAATGTATTTCGACTCAAGTATTCCGCAAGGATATGGTGTTGGGAGTAGCGGTGCACTTGTTGCAGCTATTTACGATAAATATGCTACCAATAAAATCACTGTTCTAGAAAATCTTACTCGTGAAAAATTATTACACTTAAAAAATATATTTTCTCAAATGGAAAGCTTTTTCCACGGAAAAAGTTCTGGTTTAGATCCTTTAAACAGCTATTTGAGTATTCCAATCCTGATTAATTCTAAAGATAACATTGAAGCAACTGGAATTCCAACTCAAAGTTTTGACGGAAAAGGTGCTGTATTTTTGTTAGATTCAGGAATTGTGGGAGAAACTGCTCCAATGGTGAGCATTTTCATGGAAAACCTAAAAGACAAAGGTTTCCGTGCTATGCTTAAAAACCAGTTTGTAAAATATACAGATGCCTGCGTAGAAAACTTTTTACACGGCGATATGAAATCATTATTTACCAATACTAAAAAGCTTTCTAAAGTTGTTTTAAATCACTTTAAACCAATGATTCCGGAACAATTTCACGGAATCTGGCAACACGGAATTGACACTAACGATTATTACCTAAAACTTTGCGGTTCTGGCGGTGGCGGTTATATTCTTGGTTTTACCGAAGATTTAGAACGTGCTAAAGCTTCTTTGAAAGACTACAAATTAGAAGTTGTTTATCAATTTTAATTTCCTAAAAAACGATAATTATTTGAATAGACTTTCTTAAAAATTTAACCTAAAAAAGTTACTGAATATGAATAGTATTTTAAAGATTATCAAAGCAACTTTTTTAGGCGGAATTCTGTTTCTAGTACCATTAGTTGTACTAATAATTGTTTTAGAAAAAGGATATGGTCTTGTACAAAAAACTACACTGCCGCTTGTAAGCACTTTACCGAAAGTAAGTGTTTTAGGACTTGCGATACAGGAGCTTGTTGGAATACTAATCATAATTCTAATTTGTTTTATTGCTGGATTGCTCGCAAAAACTGCAGCAGCTGAAAAATTAGTTCAGAAATTAGAAGATGGTATTTTAAGTTTTGTTCCTGGCTATTCATTTATGAAAAGCATGAATGAAAATATATTAGGTTTTGAATCTAAAGAAGATTTAAAAGTAATTATGGTGCCAACAGATGCGGGTTGGCAATTTGCCTTTTTGATTGAACAGATAAGCGATAATGTATTTACTGTTTTTATTCCAGACGCACCAAATCCTTGGAGCGGATCGGTAGTTTTTGTAGAAAAAAAAGACATACGAGAAATTGAAATAACCCAAAAACAAGCCTTGGCCTGTATTCGAAAGTTGGGTTATGGTTCTAAAGAATTGTTAAAAAACAAACTCTAAATTTTTGAATTAAAAAATATCTTTTAACTTCCCTAACCTAATCCATCCAAAACAAACTTTATGTTAAGCAGACAGCAAAAACTTTTAATGATGAAAATTGTTAGTCTGTTCTCTGTGGTTAGAGGTTATAACATTCCAATTATTGTTTTAGCACAGTATTTATCGGCAATTTTTATACTTGCGCCAGAAATTAGAGCGTTGGATATTCTACTCGATTTTTATTTATTTCTAATTGTTTTTGCTTCGGCGATTACCATTGCTTCAGGATATATTATCAATAATTTTTACGACTCCCAAAAAGACTTAATCAATAGACCAAACAAATCGATGTTGGATCGTTTGGTTAGTCAGAAAACAAAGCTAAATGTGTACTTTAGTTTAAACTTTCTTGCTGTAATTATGGCATCGATCGTTTCTTGGCGCGCATTTTTGTTCTTTTCTGTCTATATTTTCATGATTTGGTTTTATTCTCATAAAATCAAAAAGTATCCAATTATCGGAAACCTAATGTCTGCATTGCTGGCTGTTACGCCATTTTTTGCCATTTTATTGTATTTCTACAACAAAATTTCGTTTGAAGAAATAGAAAATCATATGAGTCATTTTGTAGTGATTTCTGCGCATGCGGTTTTCTTGTTTTTACTTTTGCTAATTCGCGAAATGATTAAAGATCTGGAAAACCTAAAAGGCGATTTAGTAACCGATTATAGAACAATTCCTGTTTTGTATGGAGAAAAAATTTCTAAACAAATCATTACGGCTTTAACCATTTTAACGATCGTTCCTGTTTACGTTTTAGTAAACATACACGACGTTGGTTATATGGATATCTACTTTTATGCCTCCTTTGGAGTTTTACTTTTCTTCTTGATTTATTTATGGAAATCTGACTCTAAAGAACAATATCTAAGACTTCATAATGTCCTTAAATTCCTAATTGTATCAGGCGTTTGCTGTATTGTTCTGATTAATCCAAGCGTCTTATGGCATGGTCGTGAATTGATTTCTAATTATTAAGTTTTTTTCTTCCACAGAGATTCACAAAGTATTTCTGTGTAATTCTATGAAATTCTTTGTGAATCTCTGCGGAATAACCTATTACAAAAAAGCCAATTGTATTGCTTCTGAACATCTTAAAATAAAACGCTATTAATCTAAGAACATTGAACTTAAGATTTATTAGCAGGAAAAAACTATCTTTGCACAAATTAATGATTCTATGAACAACAAGGAAGGCAATAATAAAAGAGGCGGATCTAGACCAAATAGCTCAAGACCAAACTCTAGCAAGCCAAAACCTCCTATGGCTAAGCGCGCGCAAGGGCCTAAAAAAGTAAAACCTGAAGTTAAGGCAGCACAGGAAGCAGCAGCTGAAAAATTTAGAAAACAAAATCAGCCTGCAAAGAGACAGAAGGCTTCAGATGAAATTCGTTTGAACAAATACATCTCTAATTCTGGTGTTTGTTCTCGTCGTGATGCTGACATTTACATTCAGTCTGGAAACGTAAAAGTAAACGGTAATGTAGTTACCGAAATGGGTTATTTGGTAAAACTGAATGATGTTGTAAATTTTGACGGTGTTACACTAACTCCTGAAAAGAAAGAATATATTTTATTGAATAAGCCTAAAAACTTCACGACTGCTCTTGATGAAGGTCAGGAATACCGTAACGTTCTAGAACTTGTTCGTGGCGCTACAAATGCAAAAATTGCTCCTGTAGGAAGAATGGACAAGAATACAACTGGTTTATTATTGTTTACTAACGATACTGATATGATTCGTAAGTTTACATTACCAAATCAGAAATCTTCTAAAATCTATCAGGTTTCTTTAGACAAAAACTTGAAGTTTGAAGATTTAGAAAAAATTAGCAAAGGTTTAGTTCTTGACGGACACCGCGTTTTTGTTGAAGAAGTAAGCTATATTGATAATGAACCAAAAAGCGAAGTTGGCCTTAAATTACGTACAGCTAACGTAAAGGTGGTACGTTCTATTTTTGAATCCTTCGAATACAATGTATTACGTATTGACCGTGTTTCGTTTGCTGGACTAACCAAAAAGAATCTTCCTCGCGGAAACTGGCGCTTTTTGACCGATCAAGAAGTTATCAATTTGAAAAACGTGTAATCGCTTTTCAAATTAAGTTATAAATGAATCCTGTTTTCTTCTAGAAAATGGGATTTTTTATTTTTTAGAAACTAAAGAAATTATGTCCGAAAAGGGTAAAAATAGATCTTCCGATAGATTGGTTTTTATCTTCTACAGTTTCGTAAGATGAAAAACCTAGGATGATTTTTATTCCGGGAGGAATGCTGTTTAAAATATCTCTTTTTTGGTCTTCTAAAAGGAGTTTTAAACTTTCTATTAATTGAAGATTGTATCTTAAGTAAGACATTACTAGTAATGCTGAAAAGTTAAGTATTTCTCTAGCGGTTTCGCTTTTTATGCCAACTTCATTTGAAACCATTTCTGAAATTCTGCCTTTTTTGTTAGAGAATAGTTCTTTCAGTAAAACATTTCCCTCTAAACGGTAACAGTCGTCGACTGATAAAATTCTGCCTGCATTAAAATCTACTTCTTGATAAAAAGTGGAATCTTCTTGGATTAGTGAAACGATTTCAGAATAAAAATCAGATTCTTCGGCTTTGTTGTAGAGTCCCATTAAAATTGTACCGATCGAGACGTCTATTCCCTTTATTAAAAGTGCATCATTCTCAAAATAAAACTTGTTTAACTTGGAGACAACATTAGAAGAAATAAAGCGTCTAAGTTCAATTTGTAGGTTTGGGGTCATACTCATAACTTAAAAAATGATTATTTATACTTATTTAAAATAACCGATAAAGTGAGGCTTTTTATCGTTTATCGTGATAAAAATATAAAATATTTTAACATTTCCAAAAATTAAGTTAAAAATTTACCTTCTTAATAACCAGCCGTTAACATAAAAAACGCTTTAACACTAGTAAACTCAACCCTTTCGTACTCAAATAAAAAAGAAAAAAAATTAAGAAAAGTTTTATGTTTATTTTTTGCAACAACGCTAAAAAGCTTAAAATGTTATAAAATTAAAATAAAATGTTTCGATATTCCCACACAATATTTAAAAATATGCCCAAATAAACGACTGCAAACAGAAAATTAACAAAACTCGAAGCAATGAATCCTAATAGCGATCCAGTAGCTGCTTTTATAGCTCTTTTATGATTTTTGGAATCGTATATTAATTCTCCAATTAAAGCGCCTAGAAAGGGTCCAATTATAATCCCGAACGGAATTGGAGCTATAATTCCGATAATCAAACCAATGTTGGTTCCCCAGACGCCGTAAGAACTTCCTCCAAATTTTTTAGTCCCTTTTGCTGGAATTACATAATCTAATATAGTAATGCTGACCATTAGAACGAAAGTGATTCCTAAAACCCAATAGTTATTTTCAACAGCTTTGGTAAGATACAGCAAAAGCAATCCTACCCAAGAGCTCGATAATCCTGGAAGAACAGGAATAAAACTTCCAAAAATGCCAACAATCATACATATAAAACCCAAAATGAGCAGTAATAAATCCATATTTTTTTGATAAATTTGTTCTTACAAAGTACCATTTTATTCTTTGCTGTACAAATCCCCAAATGTATTCTCGCAAAGATTAAGATTCCAATAGTAATAAAGTTTCTCAGAAAAATAAATCGTATTTTTGTTCATTCATTCAACATCAAAATCTTGAGGCAGTTTTTTCTTCTTTTTATATGCGTAGCTTTTCATTCTTGTCAATATTTTGAGAAGCAGGTTCCGTCTGAAAAAGAGTTACTTCAGAAAGAATTAAAATCAATTAATTGGAAAGAAGTTGACGAATATCCCTCTGTTCCAGATTGTGATAAAATTGCTGATAAAAAGCTTCGCCAGCAATGTTTTTTTGAGGTAATGTCTGGCCTTATTCAAGAAAAACTAAATGTTGATACTCTTTCGATTTTATATCCAGAATTGGATACGATCGAAGTAAAAGTAACCGTTTTTCCAAACTCTACTATGAAGTTTGAACCTCAGTTCCCTAAAGATTCTGTAGCTTACGATACCATAAAAATTGACAGTATTCTGCATGCTCGTCTTGTGGATTTCCCGAAAGTAAATCCAGCCATAAAACGTGGTATTCCTGTAAAAACACAGTTTATTTTGCCTGTTATTCTAAAAACAAAAGAAGAAAAGTAGTTTGATTTAAAGCTATTTCCTAAACTGTCGGCCTTTCCATTCATAAGAACCGACCAAACTATACAAAGCCACAGCCGAGCTAAAAAAAGGATATAACAAACTGCTTAATAAAAGGCTTTTAATTCTCGTTTTCCTCAAAAATTGATTGGTTATTAAAAGCAAAACAAAATCAATAAAAAACTTAGAAAAAGCAAAAAGTAAAAAAATTGGATAGGACCAAACTCCGAAAAGAAACAGGAAAAATCCAATTACAAAACTTAAATTTCCGAAGAAAACAATCAATCCCAAGAATTTACCGAAAGAACTTTTATATGAACTGGTTTTGGCCGCCCAGCGTACTCTTTGATAAAACAATGATTTCCAATTTTCTGTTGGTCTTGTAATTACAATTGCTTCTTCAGCTTTTAAATAATGAACTTCATTTGGAAATTTTTCAATTGTTTTTTGGAGTAAAAAGACATCATCTCCACTGGCAATTTCATCATTCCCTTCAAAACCATTCAAGCTTTCAAACAATGTTTTTGTGTAAGCAAAATTGGCTCCATTACACATAAATCCATTATTCAAACCAAAACTTCCAATTGTCGCGCCTTGTAAACTTGTTAAATCCAATTGCTGAAAATGATATAAAAAAGAATTTTCGCATTTGTATGTTACAGCACCTGCAAGCATTGAAACTTTATTCTCCTGAATGTAATTATCAAATGTCAAAAGCCAATTTTCAGAAACAATACAATCAGCGTCTGTAGTAATAACCCAGTCGGCTTTTACATGTTGCATTGCCATGGTAATGGCGTCTTTTTTAGGAGAATTTGAAACCCGAATATTATCGATTATCGAAACTTGGAATTTGGAATTTAAAACTTGGAATTTTTCTATAGAATTATCATCAACCAAAATCACTTCAAATAAATCTGTCGGATAATTTAAGTTCGAAATGCTGTTTAAAAGATTTGGAAGATTTTCTTCTTCATTCCGAAACGGAACTACAATAGTAAAACTTGTTTGTGGCTTTAAATCTGTTTTTGGGTATTTTTTGACTTTGAAAAATCCATAAACAAGCAAACTGATGCTAAAAACATAAATTGCGAATATGGAAAATAATCCAGAAATCATTCTGTTGTTTTGGTTCTAAAATTAAGTACAAAATAACTTCCTAAAACTACTGGAAGAACAACATTTAAGAACCACATTAATGTACTGATGAAAATTACAATCCATTCGTTTACGCCCAAAATTCCGAAGAAATAAATAGCAACACTTCCTTTTACTGCAAAATCTAAAAATTGAAATGTTGGTAAAGAAGAAGCCAAAAAATAAACCGATGTAATCGCTGCCATCAAGGTTAAATAAGGCAAATCGACATCAAAACCTAAAAATAAAAAGTAATATTGATGCGAAAAAACCAGATAACGGCAAATGCCTAAAAAGATATTTTTCTGATGAACGGATTTAGGAATTTCATTAATTTTATGAATCAATTTTTCAATTGAATATCCTTTTACTTTTATCTTTTTAATTGAAAATAAAATAATCAAAAGCAATACAAATCCGCCAAAGAGGATTAAAACAGTTCTGGTTGTAATTACATTAAATTGTGCATTAAAATAAAGCAATCCGAAAATTCCAAAAATGATGGTTAAAATCATCTGGATTCCGTTGCAAATCAGGTTTAAGAAAACCACTCTTTTGGCTTCAGATTTTGGATAATACAACGCTTTTCCTGCATACTCCCCTACTCCATTTGGTGTAAAAATTCCTGCTGTCAAAGCAGCCAAAACCTGTTTTGTGGCTTCATAAACCGATATTTCATGAATTACTTGTGCCAGATTCTGCCATTTCAAAATCTCGAAATAACGATTCAAAACACTCAAAAGCAAGATAAACGAAATCCCTAAAACCGACTGGTTTTTCTTGAACAAAACAATAAACTTTTGCCAGTCCAATTTGTCGTTGTTAGCCAACTGATTGTAAATAAAATAAAATGCGCCGCCAACAATTAAAAGTTTGGCCAGAAGAACTAGGAATTGCTTAGCTTTGTGTGGAATTGAAATCATGCCGCAAAAGTAATCAAATGTGGCAATTAGGAAGTGAGAAAATGAGTCAATTTTCTAAACTTGAAACCTTAAACTTGAAACCTTAAACTTGAAACCACAATCTCTTGACACAAGAACGCATCATATTAGGTATTGACCCAGGAACCACAATTATGGGGTTTGGATTGATTAAAGTAATCAATAAAAAAATGGAATTTCTGCAATTGAATGAATTGCAATTGTCCAAATACGACAATCATTACCAAAAATTAAGAATCATTTTTGAAAGAACCATCGAATTAATTGAAACACATTGTCCAGACGAAATTGCGATTGAAGCACCTTTCTTTGGCAAAAACGTACAATCGATGCTGAAACTAGGCCGTGCACAAGGCGTTGCAATGGCAGCAGGACTTTCAAGAGGAATTCCGATTACGGAATACGAACCTAAAAAGATAAAAATGGCGATTACCGGAAACGGAAATGCCAGCAAAGAACAAGTTGCCAAAATGTTGCAACAGCTTTTGGGTTTAAAAGAATTACCAAAAAATCTCGATTCTACAGATGGTTTGGCAACTGCGGTTTGTCATCACTTCAATTCAGGAAAAGTTGTCGCTGGAAAAAGTTATTCTGGTTGGGATGCTTTTGTGAAACAAAACGAGGATCGGGTGAAAAAATAAGTCAATGTGCCAATTAGATAATTCTGTAGACAACAAATAAATTATCTAATTGACACATTCTCTAATTATCTAATTAAAAATGTCAGGAATTTACATTCACATACCTTTTTGCAAGCAAGCTTGTCACTATTGCGACTTTCATTTTTCGACTTCGATGAAAAAGAAAGACGATATGGTTTTGGCTTTGGCTAAAGAAATTGCTATGCGCAAAACCGAAAGTGATGGTGAAATTGAAACTATTTACTTTGGCGGCGGAACCCCTTCCGTTTTATCAAATGACGAAATCAACTTTTTAATTTCTGAAGTTTATAAAAATTATAATGTTACAGAAAATCCAGAAATTACGCTTGAAGCCAATCCAGACGATTTGTCTGCTGAAAGAATTTTAGAATTATCTAAAAGCCCAATAAATAGGTTAAGCATCGGAATTCAGTCTTTTTACGAAGAAGATTTAAAGATGATGAATCGCGCTCATAATTCGGCGGAAGCCAAAAAATGTTTGGAAGAAGCAACAAAATATTTTGACAATATTTCGCTCGATTTGATTTATGGAATTCCAGGAATGAGTGACGAAATGTGGAAACAGAATATTCAGACTGCTTTGGATTTTGGCATTCCGCATATTTCAAGTTATGCTTTAACAGTTGAACCCAAAACAGCTTTAAGTAAATTAATTCAAACTGGAAAAATTGCTGAACCGCAAGATGAAGTGGCGTCTAATCATTTTGCGATTTTGGTCGAAATGCTTCAAAAAAATGGTTTTATACATTACGAATTATCCAATTTCGGGAAAGAGAATTATTTCTCTAAAAACAATTCGGCGTATTGGCTGGGCAAAAAATATATCGGAATTGGACCTTCAGCACATAGTTATGATGGCGAAAAAAGAGGCTGGAATATTGCGAATAATTCATTGTATTTAAAAGCGATTCAAAAAGACGAACTTCCTATTGAAACAGAAATTCTAACCATTTCAGATCGTTATAACGAATATATCATGACAGGATTACGAACGATTTGGGGCGTTTCTTTGGACAGAATTGAAAAGGAATTCGGATCAGAATATTTGAATTATTTATTAGAACAATCTCAAAAGTTCCTAAATGACGGTTTGCTATCGATCGAAAACAACATTCTTAAACCAACTCCAAAAGGAAAGTTTTTAACAGATGGTATCGCGAGTGATCTATTTTATTTAGATTTGTAGTAAAAAACTTTCTTGCTTTAAAATTACAATATCATGAAAATTACAATTCTGGATGATTATCAAAATGCTGTTGAAAAGCTTGGGGCCTTTAAAATTCTAAAAGGATTAGACGTTACAATCCTAAATTACACAGAAAAAAATACTTCTAAATTAGCCGAACTTCTAAACGATTCTGAAATAATAGTTTTAATTCGAGAAAGAACAGAAATTACAGAGGAACTTCTTTCAAAACTTCCGAAATTAAAATTAATAAGCCAAACAGGTAAAAAATCAAATCATCTTGACATAAGTGCCTGCACAAAACATAAAGTCGCTGTGGCAGAAGGAATTGGATCTCCTGTAGCTCCTTCAGAACTTACTTGGGCATTAATTCTAAATACGGTTCGTCAGATTCCGCAAGCCATTCAGGGTATGCAAGATGGAAAATGGCAAGTTAATATCGGGTCAACAATTCGTGGCAAGAAAATAGGAATTTGGGGTTATGGAAAAATTGGACAGCAAATTGCAAAATATGCGCAAGTATTTGGTGCCAATATTTTGGTCTGGGGAAGCGAATCTTCCAGAAATCAGGCTGTTTTAGATGGTTTTGAAAAAGCAGAATCTAAAGAGCAATTTTTCTCAACAAGCGATGTCATTACTTTACATCTCAGATTAAACGAAAGCACTTTAGGAATTGTAAAAGAAACCGATTTACGTTTAATGAAATCTGATTCTGTTTTGATTAATACTGCCCGTGCCGAATTAATTGAAAAAGGAGCTTTGCTTAAATGCTTAAAAAATGGTAGACCTGGATTTGCAGGCTTAGACGTTTATGAAGAAGAGCCTATTTATGATATCAATTATGAATTGCTGAAAATGCCAAATGTTGTTTGCACTCCGCATATTGGTTATGTTGAAAAGAACAGTTATGAACTTTATTTTGAGAAAGCATTCGAAAATGTTATAAATTATATCAATAGAAATCCAACAAACATTGCAAATCCAGAAGCATTGTTATAATTTTATTCGATATTAATTCAGCATTCAATGATCGCTAAAATCAACAACTTCGAAATTGACTTATCAAAACCCATTGATATTTCTATTCCTTTAACCAATACAGATAAAAATCCGATTGCTTGGTATATTGAAAAACCAATCATTGAACCAGTAGTTTTAGGCGACTGGATTGGTAAAGTTTCAGAAGGAAAATCATCTACTAATTTCAATAATATTTTCTTCAATCCGCATGGGCATGGAACTCATACGGAATGTTTAGGGCATATTACGAATGATTTTTATAGCATTAATCAATCTTTAAAACAGTTTTTCTTTTTTACTAAACTGATTACTATTGAGCCTGAAAAGATTGGAGATGATTTTGTGATTACGAAAGAACAGGTTCAAAAAGCTTTAAGCGCTTCGACTTCGCTCAGCGTGACAAATGAGGCTTTAATTATAAGAACAGTTCCAAATCAAAAAGAAAAGAAATCAAGAAAATACTCTAATACAAATCCGCCCTATTTGTCTGAAGAGGCTGCGATTTTCATCCGCGAAAGCGAAATTCAGCATTTATTGATCGATTTGCCAAGTGTTGACAAAGAACACGATGAAGGAAAATTATTAGCGCACAAAGCGTTTTGGAATGTAAAAGACACGCACAAGGTAAATCCAGATGCAAGATTTAATGCTACAATTACCGAAATGATTTATGTTTCAGACGAAATTGAAGACGGAAATTATATCCTAAATCTCCAAATCGCTTCGTTTGAAAATGATGCTAGCCCATCAAAACCAATTTTATATACGATTTAAGGTTTGCCACGAATTACACTAATTTTCGCTAATTTCTTTTTTTTGTTTTGCCACAGATTAAAGGATTAAAAATGATTTAATCTGTGAAAATCTCTTTAATCTGTGGCAAAAAAATTAGTGCAAATTCGTGTAATTAGTGACAAAAAAACTAAACAATATGATTACTGTTTCTACAGATAAAACAAAACTCGACGTTCCGTTTATACAGAACTTTTTAAAAGACATTTATTGGGCTGCAGGGCGAACCATGGAAGAAGTCCAGCGTACGATTGATGCTTCTGTCTGTTTTGGAATTTATTTAGATGGCAAACAAATTGGTTTCGCACGTGTGATAACCGATTATGTCGTTTTTGCTTATTTAATGGATGTTTTTATTACTGAAGAGCATCGCGGAAAAGGGTTTTCATCCATTTTAATTGAAGCTTTGATGAACGATCCTCAATTGCAAGAAGTTAAAATCTGGCGATTAGCAACTACCGACGCTCACTTTTTATACGAGAAGTTCGGATTTACAAAACTGAATCATCCTGAAAAGATGATGGAAAAAATAATAAAATGAAAACAGTTTTAAAACTTGAGGAAGTCGCTTTATTTGTTCTCGGAATATTTTTATTCAACCGTTTAAATTATGAATGGTGGTGGTTTTTGGCTTTAATTTTGACTCCCGATTTATCTATGATTGGATATGCTTTTGGAAACAAAGCAGGTGCATTTGCTTATAATTTATTTCATCATAAAGGAATTGCGCTTTTAATTTATGCTTTAGGATGTTATTTAAGCATTGAGAGTATTCAATTAGCTGGAATTATATTATTTTCACATTCAGCAATGGATCGTATTTTTGGTTATGGACTGAAATATGAAAAAGGTTTTAAATACACACATTTAGGTGAAATTGGTAAATAAACAATTATGAATTTAGAAACGTTTTACGAATATTGTTTGTCGAAAAAAGGTGTCAGCGAGCACTTTCCTTTTGATGAAGATACGCTGGTTTTTAAAGTGGGCGGAAAAATGTTTGCTTTGTCTTCTCTTTCGCAATGGGAAAAAAATGAGCAATCGACAAATTTAAAATGTGATCCAGAACGCGCACAGGAACTCAGAGCAGAATATGACGAGATACAGCCGGGTTTTCATATGAGCAAAGTACATTGGAATACTGTGGCCTTAAATGGAGGTTTGCCTGATAAATTTGTGAAAGAACTTATAGATCATTCGTACGAATTAGTTTTCAAAAGTTTGACAAAGAAAATTCAAATTGAAATAACCGACTCGAGATAAAATTTTTATCGAACAGGCGAAGCAATTAGAAAATTAGGCATTACATTTGCATCGTTAGAAAAAAATCTTAGCAACTTAGTTACAGTGTGACTTAGCAACTTATAACAATCATGAAAGAACAATTTAAAAAATTTCTGAACGAAGAACAAGATCCAAAAGCGATTGAAAAAATCACTTCGAAACTTACAGATTTATTAATGAAAGGCGAAGAGGTTGGATATATCGCAGTGCAGAAAAAACCCGCTATTACTGTTTTTCCAGATAGTATAATCTTAACTAATAAACGTATTATTATTTGCACGCCTAAAAACTTAGGCCTTTCAATGAATTTTACAGATTATACTTGGGATGATATTACAAGCTCATTTGTAAAAGAAAATATTTTAGGTTCTGAATTTTCATTTAGCACTAATACTGACCTGATTCTTTCTATAGATTATATTCCGAAAATTCAGGCTAGAAAAATGTATACCTATGCTAAAGAACAATTAGATTTATTAAAAAATCCTGTTCAAGCAGCGGCTCCGGTTCAAGAAATTGTGGAAGAAGCAGAAGTTGAAGACGAAATAGAAGAAATAGAAACTGAAGAAGTAACTAGCTTTGCTGAAATTTTACCAGCTGCGCCAGCTGTTACAGAAACTTACGAACCACTTCCAACTCAGCCAACTCAACCAGCTGGAGAACGCAGATTAAGTGATTTATCTAAAGAAGAACTTTTTGATAAATTACAGAATTACAAAAAACTTCTTGACAATGGTCTAATCATGCAAGGAGAATATGATGCTTATAAAAAAGAGATATTAAGTTACATGTAGGTTAGTCTTAAAGTCAAAAGTCGAAAGTCTTAAAGTTTTTGACTTTGTCTAAATAATAAAAGCCAGAAATAGAATTTCTATTTCTGGCTTGTTCTTTTTAAATCTGCAATTCGACTTTGAGACTTTCGACTTTCGACTTTAAGACTAAAGCGTAGCCTTCTGCTTTTCTACAAATTTATGCGATTGCAGTTCCAGTAACTCTTTTGCATTTTTTCGCTGCAGATCAAATAAACCTTTATCTTCAGCAATGTCAGCATAAACTTTATCGTGCATTTCGGCACTAGTTTTAACTAATAATTCACGTTGGTATTTGTTTTGTGCCAAAGTCGCTTTCATGGCTGTTTCGGCTTCTTCTTGCTTGAAGTCGAATTCTCCTTTTGGTGCTAATAATTTAGCAATAATAGGCGATGTTTCAATTGCCAGAAACAACAGCATAATAAAAAATGATGGCAGCCAAGGCAGTTTATTCAATGCATTAATACGCGCCATTAATCCATCGAAACCTTCAATGATTGGCTGTGTTTGCGAAACCTTTTTGTCTAAATCGGCTTGAAGCTGTACGCCTGCTTTTTCTTTTTCGGCAATTTTAGCTTCGTTGGTCTTTTTCAGCGTTTCGAATTCTTTCAGAGCCGCATCATGCTTTTCTCTCTTTTCTTTATAAACTGGGCCTTTTCCTAATTTCTTAGTTCCCGCAGTTCCTTCGGCTTCGGTAATATAAACCGAATACAAATCGTTTACTTCTTTTTCTTTCTTTACAATATCAGCTTTTAATGCCGCAATCTCAGCTTTATTTTTATCTAAATCTGTTTTGAAATACGTTCCAATTTGTTTCTTGTTGGCCAATTCCATTTCGTTTTTCTCTTTAAGCAAAACGGTATTGATTTCTTTTTCGAAGATTTTAATCTCCAAAGGTTTCGAAATTACAATAGCAATAATAATAGCCAAAGCAATACGCGGAGTTGCTTGCAAAAATTCGTCTAAGAAACGATCTCTTTTCTTAATAGTAGAAACAATGAATCGGTCTAAATTGAAGATTAGTAAACTCCAAACAAATCCGAAAATTAAAGCTGGATAAATAGAATCGAAAACGGTAAAAAGTGCATAAGCACTGGCTAGAAAAGCCATTACTGCTGTAAAGAACACCGTGGCTCCAATACCAACATATTTGGTTTGTTCGCCTTCTGAGCAGTCTTTCAGGATGTCTCGGTCGACTCCTGAACATAGGATAAAAAATTGTTTTAACATGATTGATGATTTTTGATTAAGATGATACGGCAAATTTAGCGCCAAAAATTTAATTCTCAGGTAAATAGTCAATTTGTTTTTAATCGATTCTATAAAATTTCTTTTTTTTAAATGTTATTTTAACATTAATCTATCTCTAATGTTGGCCAGGAATCATAACACTATGTTAATTTTTTTTCAAGGCTTTAGTAATACGTAGGTCTTAGTTTCGCAACCGAAAATCAAACTAAACACACACAATGAAAAATTTTTATCTATTAACAGCATTCTTTTTATTCGCCTTTACAGGTTTTGCACAGAAAGCGATTATATCTGGAAAGATATTAGACGCCGATGACAAACTGCCTCTTCCTGGAGCTATGGTTCAAATTGTAGGCGAGAAAAAATACACCGTTTCTGATTATAACGGTCGTTTCGAGTTATTAAATATTAACGAAGGAACTTACAAAGTTGAAGTAAAATATATTGGATATGCTACTTTAACTCAAGAAATAAAAGTAGAGCAAGGAAAAAACAATGTAATTGACTTTGCTCTTAAAGCTTCTGAAAATGAATTGAAAGAAGTTGTTGTTGGAGACATCTTAAAAGGTCAAGCAAAAGCGCTGAACCAACAAAAGAACAACAAAAACATCGGAAACGTAATTTCTTCTGATCAAATGGGACGTTTTCCTGATGCTAACGTTGGAGACGCTTTAAAACGCGTTCCTGGTATTACCATGCAAAATGACCAAGGTGAAGCGCGTAACATTATTATTAGAGGTTTGGCTCCATCTTTGAACTCTGTAACTTTAAATGGTGACAGAATTCCATCTGCAGAAGGAGATAATAGAAACGTACAAATGGACTTAATTCCATCTGATATGATTTCTACAATCGAAGTAAACAAAACGCTTACATCAGATATGGATGCCGATGCAATTGGAGGTTCTGTAAACTTAATTACAAGAGCAACTCCAAACGGAGAAAGAATTTCTGCAACTCTTGCTGGAGGATATTTGCCAATTCGTGACCACGCTTCTTATACTGCTGGTTTTGTTTACGGTAACCGTTTTGCTAATGATAAACTTGGAGTAGTTTTTAGCGGATCTTACAACAATGTTGATTATGGTTCTGATAACATCGAAAACGAGTGGGTAAAAGATGATTTTGGAAATCAATATTTACAAGCTTCAGAAATTAGAAAATATGATGTACAACGTATCCGTCGTAGTGCTTCTGTTGCTTTAGATTATAAATTCAACGATAACAATACGATTTTTGCTAATGCAATCTACAACTGGAGAGATGATAGAGAAAACCGTTTTAGAACTACTTACGATGATATCGAACCTCTCTATAATGGTGAAGAAATTGTTGGTTTTGAAGGTCGTGTAAAACGTCAGACAAAAGGAGGTTTAGACAACAGCAGAAATAAAAACAGAAGATTAGAAGACCAAAGAGTACAAAATTATTCTATTCGTGGAGAGCACTTAATCAATTCTACATTAGATTTAGATTGGTCTGCTAACTATGCAAAAGCAAGAGAATACCGTCCGGGTGAGCGTTATATCGAATACCGTCAGAAAGGTTTAGAAATGTTTGAAGATTTATCTGATATCAGATTTCCTTTAATAACAACAGTTGGAGAATCTGTTGACGAATTTAAATTTGATTCTGTTACTGAAAACACAGACGAAACAAGCGAAAGCGAGTTTGGCGCAAAAGTAAATATCCGTTTCCCTTTCTCTGTAATTGCTGGAGAAAAAGGAAGATTGAGAACTGGTCTTAGACTTCGTTTAAAAGAAAAAGAAAGAAACAATATGTTCTATTCTTATACTCCACTAAACGATGATATGGAATTATTATCTCAAGTTCCAACAAGTTATTATGACGGAAAAGATTTTAATCCAGGAAGCAAATATGTACCAGGAACTTTTGCTTCAGCTTCTTTCTTAGGAAGTTTAGATTTGAATAATGCTTCTCTATTCGAAAAAGAAGCAGATCCAGCAGAATATTTAGCTGTAAACTATAATGCTAAAGAAAGAATTACTGCTGCTTACGTAAGATGGGATCAGGATTTTAACGATAAACTTTCTATGGTTTTAGGTTTCCGTATGGAAAACACGCACATTGACTACACAGGAAACCGTGTATTAGACGAGGAAGAATTAGAAAGCAAAATCAACAACACCAACTCTTACACTAATTTATTGCCAAGCATTTCATTCCAATACAATGCAACAAAAGATTTAGTTTTAAGAGCAGCTGCTACAACAGCTTTAGCTAGACCTAACTATTACGCATTAGCTCCTTATGTAAACAATATCGCTGCAGATAAAGAAATTACAGCTGGAAATCCAGATCTTAAAGCTACTTACTCATACAATTATGATTTCATGGCAGAGAACTATTTCAAATCTGTTGGTTTAATTTCTGGAGGTGTTTTCTACAAAAGATTAAATGATTTCATTTACAACTACAGCGACAATCAATATACTGATGCGAAATTTGCCGCAGATTTCCCTAATCAAGTAAACCCAATTCCTGCGGGAGAAAACTGGTCGTTCTTACAATCAAGAAATGGAAAAAATGTTGATGTTTACGGATTTGAAGTTGCGTTCCAACGCCAATTAGATTTCTTGCCTGGTAAATTCTTAAAAGGTTTTGCAATCTACTTAAACTATACTTATACACAATCTAAAGCAAAAGGTATTGCTGATGAGGATGGAAACGAAAGAAACGACATCAGTCTTCCTGGAACAACACCTCACATGTTTAACGGATCTTTATCTTGGGAAAACAAACGTTTCTCTGCAAGAATCTCAACCAACTTTACATCTGATTATTTAGATGAATTAGGTTCTGAGTCTTACAAAGACAGTTACTATGACAAACAGTTTTTCTTAGATGCAAATGCTTCTTATAAGATCACAAAGCAATTACGTGTTTTTGCTGAAGCAAACAACTTAACAAACCAGCCGTTACGTTACTACCAAGGAGTTGCGGCTCATACTAAACAAGCAGAATACTACCAGCCTCGTTACAATTTCGGATTGAAATTAGACTTGTAATGCTGCACTTTTATAAAATTCTTAAATTAGACAGAGTTTAATGCTCTGTCTAATTGCATTAAAATATACTATACAAATGAAAAATAAATCTTTAGTTGCTTTTTTACTCTTAGGCTTAGCTTTTACAGCTTGTAAAAACGATAAATTAGCGCCCGTTCAGCCAAATGCTGTAAAACCAACAATTGTTACAGAAGCACTTCCTCACGACACAGATGATCCTTCAATTTGGATCAATCCAACTGATGCGTCAAAGAGTATTATTGTTGGAACAGATAAAGACACAGACGGAGGTTTGTATGCTTTTGATTTGAATGGAAAAATCCTTAAAAAATCAATTCCGTTAAAACGTCCTAACAACGTTGATATCGCTTACGGATTAATCATTGACGGAAAAAAAGTTGATGTTGCCGTAACAACAGAACGTGAAGAAAACAAAATCAGAATTTTCAGTTTACCTGATTTAGAGCCAATTGATAACGGCGGAATTCCTGTTTTTGAAGGAGAAACGCAACGCGATCCAATGGGAGTTTCATTATACACTCGTCCAAGCGATGGGAAGATTTTTGCTATTGTAGGAAGAAAAACGGGACCTTCTGGAAGTTATTTATGGCAATATGAACTTTCTGGAAATGGCAAATTTGCTGTTGCGAAAGTGGTTCGCAAATTTGGAACGTACAGCGGAAAGAAAGAAATCGAAGCTATTGCAGTAGACAACGAATTAGGTTTTGTGTACTATTGCGATGAACAAGCTGGAATAAGAAAATACAAAGCAGACCCGGCTTTAAACGATAATAAAGAATTGGCTTTCTTTGGTCAGAAAGATTTCAAAGCAGACCACGAAGGAATCGCGATCTACAAAAAAACAGATTCTACAGGATATATTTTAGTATCTAACCAGCAGGCAAATTCTTTTATGGTTTACCCAAGAGAAGGCGCCAACGGAAATCCAAACAATCATCCGTTATTGGCGGAAGTTCCAACTTCTACAATTGAATGTGATGGTGCCGATGCTACTAGTGTAAATTTAGGGCCAAAATTCAAAAACGGACTTTTCGTGGCGATGAGCAACGGAATGACTTTCCATTATTATGCTTGGGATTTGATCCAAAAACGCATAGACGAAGCTAAAAAATAAAAGTTTCAAGGTTTTCAGTCGCAGTCCCGTGTTCAGTGTCTATTTTTTTTACTGCGATTGGAAACCAACTAAAAAAAGCTGTTCATTTCTGAACAGCTTTTTTATTTTGAATTAAATAATTCCTTTTATTCTGTAATCGGTGCACCTGCTAAGATTTCAGCATTTGCAAACTCTTCAAATTTGGCGAAATTAGCTTTGAATTTATGTGCTAATTCCAACGCTTTTTTATCGTATAAATCTTTGTCTTCCCAAGTATTTCTAGGATTTAAAATTTCCACTGGAACATTTGGACAATCTTGAGGAATTTCAATTCCAAATACTTCATGATTTTTAAACGCTACATCGTTTAATTCTCCTTTTAATGCAGCAGTAATCATAGCACGAGTATATTTAAGCTTCATACGGCTTCCTGTTCCGTAAGCTCCTCCAGTCCATCCTGTATTGATTAACCAAACTTTTACTCCTGCATCTTTCATTTTTTTGCTCAACATTTCAGCATAACGCGTTGGATGCAAAGGCATAAATGGCGCTCCAAAACAAGCAGAGAAATTAGGTTGCGGCTCTGTTACACCCGCTTCTGTTCCAGCAACTTTTGCTGTATAACCAGAAATAAAGTGGTACGCTGCCTGACCTGGAGTCAATCTTGAGATTGGAGGCAAAATTCCGAAAGAATCGGCTGTTAAGAAAAATATATTTTTTGGATTGTGTCCAACCAAACCTGGCTGAACATTATCAATATGTGTAATTGGGTAACTTACACGAGTATTTTGTGTAATAGAAACATCGTCAAAATCAACTACGTTTGTCCCTGCTTTGAAAACCACATTTTCTAAAAGCGCTCCTTTTTTGATTGCTCTAAAAATATCTGGTTCATTTTCTTCTGTTAAATTAATCACTTTTGCATAACATCCGCCTTCAAAATTGAAAACAGTGTTTTCGTTTGTCCATCCATGCTCATCGTCACCGATTAATTTACGCTCTGGATCTGCAGATAAAGTTGTTTTACCAGTACCAGACAATCCGAAGAAGATTGCTGTATCTCCTGCTTCACCAACATTGGCGCTGCAGTGCATTGGAAGTGTATTTTTGAAAACTGGAAGAATAAAGTTTAATGCAGAGAAAATTCCTTTCTTCATTTCTCCTGTATAACCTGTTCCTCCAATTAAAGCAATTTTTTTAGTAAAATCTAAAATAGCAAAATTAGACTGGCGTGTTCCGTCTACAGCAGGATCTGCCATAAAACTTGGAGCACAAACTACTGTCCATTCTGGAGTAAAATTTGCCAGTTCAGAATCTTCTGGTCTTAAGAACATATTGTAGCAAAACAAGTTTGACCAAGCAGTTTCTGTTACAACACGTACATTCAATCTATAATTTGGATCAGAACAAACATAAGAATCGCGAACAAAAACTTCTTTGTCTGATAAAAATGCTGTTACCTTATTATAAAGCTTTTCAAAAGCTTGGGGTTCAAATGGGATATTTACATTTCCCCACCAAACTTGATCTTTTGTAATATCATCTTTTACGATAAAACGATCTTGTGGAGAACGGCCTGTAAATTCACCTGTATTAATTGCTAACGCTCCAGTAGAATTTTCAACACCTTGACCTGACTGCAAAGTAATCGCATGTAATTCATCTGCAGATAGTTGATAACGAACTTTTGCATTTTCAATTCCTAACTCTTTTAACGAAATCGATTGCGCGAAAACTGTATTAGTGTCCATAAGTTTTTAAGTTGTGTGTGATTTTTTGTTTAAAGCAAAATTACAGATTTATTTTTATTTCTTTTAAAATACTTAAATTTCACTTTAATTTATATGAAAAAAGAGAAATTTCACTTTAAAAATTATAAAAAGAAAAAAATAATCGCTTCTAATTTGTTTATTTACAACCTAATGCGTGATTTTGTTATATTATTTTTGTTTGACAACAGAAAATACAAAAAAGTCACACAAATAAAGTTATATGTTATTTATGTGACAAAATTAAAGATTAATTCTTAGACAGAATTTTTTTTTCGGGATTTTATGATTTTCTCTTCAAAATCGTAAAGAATAATAGCGTCCAGGCAATAATTAATAGAAAACCACCTACTGGAGTTGCGAATACTATAATTTTAGATTCAAACAAAGTGTAGTCTTTTGTTGCCAATAAATAGATCGAACCGCTAAAAAGAACAACACCTGCAACAACGAAATTATAGATCGTTTTTAAGGTCTTTTCTGCAAGTTCTTTTTGTGTAGATAAAAACAGAAGAAATAGAGCGTGATACATTTGGTAACGAACACCAACTTCAAAAGTATTTAATTGGTCAACCGAAAGATATTTTTTTAATAAATGAGCACCAAAAGCACCCAAAATAATAGCTAACATACCAATAAAAGCTCCAGTTAAAACGATTCTTCTTTTCATAATATATCTCTTTTGAAATTTCAAACAAAAATACTTCAAACGAACTGAAAAACCGCCGTTGTTTCTGGATTATTTAGAACAAAATCAAATTATTTTTTGGGTTTTGCGAAAAAAATAATTTTATTTTCTTTAATTTGAATTGTTATATTTATAACATTTAAATATATTTGTGTTAAATATTTAAAGCATGAGAAACATTTTAATATTTGGAGCAGGAAGATCTGCATCGTCTTTGATTCGATATTTATTATCGAAATCTAATGAAGAACAACTACATTTGACTGTAGCGGACCTTTCATTGAATCTTGCGAAAGCAAAAACACAAGATCATCCTAATGCCACACCGATTGCCTTAGATATTTTTAATGCAGAAGAAAGAAAAAAAGCTATTGCAAATGCATCAATAGTAATTTCAATGCTTCCTGCGCATCTGCATATCGAAATTGCAAAAGACTGTTTGGAATTCAAAAAACATCTTGTTACCGCATCTTATATAAGCGATGCCATGCAGGCTTTAAACGAAGAAGCCATTAAAAACAATTTGATTTTTATGAACGAAATTGGCCTCGATCCAGGCATCGATCATATGAGCGCCATGAAAGTCATTGACGAAATCAGATCTAAAGGCGGTAAAATGATTTTGTTTGAATCTTTCTGCGGAGGTTTAGTAGCTCCAGAATCTGACAATAATTTATGGAACTACAAATTTACTTGGGCGCCAAGAAACGTTGTTTTGGCGGGACAAGGTGGTGCAGCGAAGTTTATTCAGGAAGGCACTTATAAATACATTCCGTACAGCGCTTTGTTTAGAAGAACTGAATTTCTGGAAGTAGAAGGCTACGGGAAATTTGAAGCCTATTCTAATCGCGATTCTCTTAAATACCGTTCGGTTTATGGTCTAGATGATATTCTTACCTTATATAGAGGAACTATTAGAAGAGTTGGTTTTTCTAGAGCTTGGAACATGTTTGTACAGCTCGGCATGACAGATGACAGCTATATTATAGAAGATTCTGAAAACATGAGCTACCGTCAGTTTATCAATTCTTTTCTACCTTATCATCCAACAGATTCAGCTGAAATTAAAACACGTCTGATCTTAAAAATCGATCAAGACGATATTATGTGGGATAAACTTCTGGAATTGGATTTATTTAACCCAAACAAAAAAGTAAATCTTCCTAAAGCAACTCCAGCTCAGATTTTGGAAAAAATCTTAACTGACAGCTGGGCTCTTGAACCAGAAGATAAAGATATGATTGTGATGTACCACAAATTTGGTTATGAACTAAATGGAGAAAAGAAACAAATCGATTCTAAAATGGTTTGTATTGGCGATGACCAAACTTATACCGCAATGGCAAAAACAGTCGGACTTCCGGTTGCTATTGCTACATTATTGATTTTAAACGGAAAAATTACAACTCCAGGTGTACAACTTCCTATTAAAAAGGAAGTTTACGAACCTATTTTGAAAGAGTTAGAAGAATATGGGGTCATTTTTAACGAACAAAATGTACCTTATTTTGGTTACAATCCAGATTTGTTTTAGTCTAGATTGCATGTTTATTTTTAGAATTTTTTTTAAATTAGTTTTTTGATTTTATCCGCTTCTCCCATCAAGAAGCGGATTTTTTTTATTTTGAGTTGCAAAGAGGCAAAGATTCAAAGGCACAGAGAAAAACCTTTGAACCTTTGCTACTCTGAACCTCTACTTCTCACTTTGAAGCGTTATAGGCAATGAATACAAAACTCGAACGGCTTGGCCATTTTCGGTTGCGGGAATCCATTTTGGCGAAAGTTTCAAAACTCTTATTGCTTCCTCTCCTGCTCCATATCCTAAATCTTTTACAATTTTAAATTCAGACAAACTCCCGTCTTTTTCAACCATAAACTCAATAAAAAGCTTGCCTTCTATTTTTTGTTTCGAAAATTCTTCTGGCATTTTAAAATTTTGTCCCACAAACATATAGAACTTTTCTATTCCGCCAGGAAATTGTGGCTTTTTTACACTAGCCTCAATATAGTTAATGTAATTATCTTTTTTAGTTGTCAAATTATCACTTGATTGTGCAACTGCTTCCGAATTAAAAGCAATTAACAATACAACTGAAACAGCAATCACACAACTCGCTTTCAAAATCATTAAAAATGGCGATTTCTCTTTTGTCATCATAAGTAAACGTTTTTTAGTTATTTGGTAATTGATAGTACTTGCCAACGAAACAGTTTGTTTATTTGAAGCAAATTGCAACAATAAGTTCTGATAGCTTTTAACTTCATCAAATTGTTTGTTTACAGCTTCATCGGCCAAAAATTCATGATTGAGTTTTATGGCTTTTTCAAACAAAACAAACATCGGATTAAACCAAAATACGATTTGTAAAACCTCAACAAAAAGAATATCCAAAGTATGTTTTTGCTCTAAATGTGCTTTTTCATGAGCGATTAATTCTGATGGAATTTTTCCATTTGCAAAATCTTCTTTACCAATAAAAATAGCATTCCAGAAAGAGTGTGGCAAAATCGATTCTTTCATTAAAACAAGTTTCTGATTGTCTATAAATTGTACCGAATTCTTTTTCATTTTCAAGAAAAAGGAAGACACATTTATAGCAAATCGAATCAGTAAAATTGTTGCAATTAGAAGATAAATTACACCTAAAAAGAAATATACGATTTCATTGTATGAAACTTCATTTAAGATTGATTTATTAGCCACGATCATTATTTCATCCAGCTGAATTGTTTTAATTTTTGACGGAAAAAATGATGCAATCGAAAACAATTGCAGCGGAATAACTAGGCTAAAAATTAAACTTCCGAGAAGATAGACACGATTAAAGCGAAACATTCTTTCGTTTTCTAATAACAATTTATACACTGCATAAAACACAGCTAGCAGCAAACCGGATTTTAAAAGATATGTTATCATTTTTTCTTTTTTTCTGAATCGATTATTTACCTTTTTTAAGAATGTTTTATTCTCAAGGATTTTGTGGTCTTCTAAACATTGTAGTATCAAACTTCATATCTTGATAACCATAAGATTTTCTTCGTTCTTTTACTCTTCCTTCACTTTCGCTAATTATAGCACTCACCTCAGAACCAGATTCTTGTTTTTTATTTAAAGCTTCATTCTCTTTTACATCCTGCGTTTTTTTTGAAGCAACTGCTGGCTGAGACGAAACTTTGGTTTTCTTCTTGTCTGTTAACTTAACAGATTTTTCCTTTACAATCACCTCCTGTTTTTTATCTTTTGAAACAACTGTTTTCTCATCAGAAGAATTTTTACTTGTACTACTTTTTACTTCTGTTTTCACTTCTTGTGCAACTGTTTTCATGCATAACAGCAACATTAAAATCGTGACCAGAGGCACTACAGCAATTTTCTTTAAAAACGCTGTGTTTTTTGATGTTCTTTTTTTCATCATTATTAATCGTTTTTTTGTTACTAAATAATTCAAATTACTGGCCAAGTAAATCGTTTGTTTCTCGCTTCCTTTTGTTAAAAGTAAATTTTGGTAAAACGGAACATTATTATAAGTTTTCACAATTTCTTGATCGGCAAGAAATTCGTGATTGAGTTGTATTGCTTTTTTATAAAACAAAAAGATCGGGTTAAACCAAAAAACAACTTTTAAAAACTCTATAAAGAGAATATCCAAAGTATGTTTTTGATGCACATGAACCAATTCGTGCGTGTACAATTCGGCTTCAATATTTTGCTTTTTATAATCTTCTAAATTGATAAAAATGTAATGCAAAAAGGTATGTGGCACTATTTTTTCTTTTACCAAAACCAATTTTGAATTCTTAAATTCTACATTTGGAGAATTGCCAATTCTGGAAAAAATCTTCCAAATATTTCTTCCAAACCTTACCGCCATCAACAGCATTACGATTGCGTATAAAGTCCATAAAAGAATAAATTTATAATCTACTTTTTCCGCTGTTTGATGAATCGGCGTATTTAGCGCATGCTGACTAATAGCAACTTGCCTTGAAAAATCTACAGGAATTTCTTTGATAATTTCAAATGAGATAAACGGAATCGCAAAGGAAATCGCAATTGCAAAAAGCAAAAAGAACCTATTAAACTGATGCATTTTTTCTCGCTCTAAGATCAAATGATAAAAAGCTAAAAAAACACATAAAGCGACTGTCGATTTTACAATAAAAGCTATCATTTCTTCTTTTTTTGAATTTCTGAATCGATTATTTTTTTAAGATCTTCCAATTCCGAAGCCGACAAATTGGTTTCGGTAGTAAAAAACGAAGCAAATTGCGATGCCGAATTATTAAAGAAATTACTAATCAGTCCTTTTACGTGTTTTGCAAAATAGTCTGTTTTCTTTACTAAAGGATAATATTCTCTCGAATTCCCAAATTCGTTATACGCCACAAATTTCTTATCGATCATTCGTTTTAAAAGCGTTGCCACGGTTGTTGTTGCCGGTTTTGGTTCCGGATACGCTTCCAGCAAATCTTTCATAAAAGCTTTTTCAAGCTTCCATAAATGCTCCATTAACTGTTCTTCTGAGTTTGATAATTGTATCATGGTTTTGTATTTTCAAGTTTTTCTGTTTCAGCCAATTCCTTTTTATATTCCTCCAAGTTCCAGTCAATATTTAGTTTTACTGCATAGTCGGCCATAGTTCCAAGTCCAACTTCTGCACGCCTTTTATCTACATTATCTGGATCTATCATTGGTGCAATACAAATTTTACCAGTCTTTTTATTCTTTGAACTCTGACTGCCATAAATTTGTTTTTTTCCTTCTCTCAAAGCAACTCTATCTTCTAAATAAGCCAGATTTGCTGGATTGGCATTTCCGTCTTTAACCGCCTCTCTCATCATAGGCAGATATTTTTGCTGATATTCTAAATCGGCATGCTGAATCACCAGAAATAAAGTCTGATTTCCCTGAGAGCCTACAACATTTTTCCCTAACCAGCCTTTTTCGTCCAGTATTTTCATCACCTTAATAAGGTTAATACTGTCTTTTCTTTGCATAATTTTACCAATGCTGTCAATTTTCTTTTTATCAGGTTTAGTAGCTCTATAAACATTCATAAATTCTCCACGAATTTCCTGATCTTCGGTATAAATCTCCGCAAGTTGTTTTTCCAGCACTTTATCATAATTTGCCCCAATAACATCTAACTTCTTTTGCAGTTTATCAATTGTCTTATTCCATTCTTTTTCTGAATGCAAAGGTTTTAAATCATTATCAATTTTAATATGCGACATATTCTCGTATCCGTTATCGATAGAAAGATTCAGCCATTTAAATGCTTTTTTATTCCTTTTTGCCATAGAAGCAGAACAACCTGCGTTGTATAAGTCTCGATTGTCTTTCTGTTCTATTTTAAAAGCTTTTTCGTAATACGAAACAGACAACTCATAGTTTTTTGCCGTATAGCAAGAATCTGCTTTGTGAACCCATTCTTTATACGTTTGAGCTTGCAAGAAAAAGCAGTTCATTAAAAGAAAAGAAAGCGTGATTAATTTTTTCATGGTTTAGAGGTTAGTTTGTCTATTTAATATTTTGTTCCGAAATCAATTCTCCTTTGTCGTAATTTTTGATTCCTTTTAATTTCCCTTTGTCCGAATAAAACTTCCATTCTCCAAAATAAAACCAATGCGTTTCAACCGAATTCGTTTCTAATTTTGTTTTCCCTTTCGATTCCAATTTTCCGTTTTCGTAATAACTCTTTACGATACAGATTCCGTTTTTATATTTTTCTGTTTTGTAGATTTTTCCGTTAATATATGATTTCCACTTTTTTACCGGAAGATCATTTCTATAATATTCATACGATTTATAATTTGTACCATCCTGCGTATAATTATCAATCCAAACACCTTCTTTTTTCCTGTCAATTTTCTGATTGATCGGTTTGCTTTTACAGCTCAAAAGCATTGAACCCAAAAGAAATACTAAAAAGATATTTTTCAAATTCATTATTGCTCTACAATTATAGATTCGTTTCTACAAATGTAGAGTTAAATTTCAAACGAACAAGTTTTTTCTTGTTTTTTCTCACACTCTTTGTGTTATTTTTTTTTAACCGCAAAGTACGCAAGGATTTTTTAAGCTTACACCTATAAACGCAAAGTTCGCAAAGCTTTATGATGAAGCTTTGCGAACTTTTATAAAATCTTACTTAAAAAAACTTAGCGAACTTTGCGTAAACTTTTGTGCTCTTTGCGGTTAAAAAAAAACTTAACCGCAAAGAACGCAAGGATTTTATTTAAGGTTACGCTTATAAACGCAAAGTTCGCAAAGCTTTATCTATATAGCTTTGCGAACTTTTATAAAATCTTACTTAAAAAATCTTAGTGAACTTTGCGTAAACCTTTGCGTTCTTTGCGTTAAAAAAACTACTTAGAAAGCTCCACAAAATACTTGTAAAACAACGGAATAGTCTCAATACCTTTCAAGTAATTAAAGATTCCGAAATGTTCATTTGGCGAGTGAATTGCATCGCTGTCTAAACCAAATCCCATTAAGATGGTTTTACTTTTTAATTCTTTTTCAAACAAAGCCACAATCGGAATACTTCCTCCAGAACGAACCGGAATTGCAGGAACTCCAAACGTTTCTGTATATGCTTTATTTGCCGCCTGATATCCGATGCTATCAATTGGCGTTACATAACCCTGACCACCGTGGTGAGGCGTAACTTTTACTGTAACTCCAGCTGGAGCAAGACTTGTAAAATGATTTGTGAAAAGTTCTGTAATCTCTTCCCACTCTTGGTTTGGAACCAAACGCATTGAGATTTTAGCGAAAGCTTTACTCGCAATAACCGTTTTAGCACCTTCGCCAGTGTAGCCGCCCCAGATTCCGTTTACGTCTAATGTCGGACGGATTGAGTTTCTTTCGTTCGTTACATACCCTTTTTCACCATAAACATCGGCAATGTTTAAAGCATTTTTATATTTTTCTAAGCTAAAAGGCGCTTTTGCCATTTCTGCTCTTTCTTCTGCAGATAATTCTTCTACTTTATCGTAGAAACCTGGAATTGTAATATGATTGTTTTCGTCGTGAAGCGAAGCAATCATTTTTGCCAAAATATTAATTGGGTTCGCCACAGCTCCACCGTATAAACCTGAATGCAAATCGCGGTTTGGACCTGTAACTTCTACTTCAACATAACTCAAACCTCTTAAACCTGTCGTGATAGACGGCTGTTGGTTTGAAATCATTCCTGTATCTGAAATCAAGATTACGTCGTTTTTCAGTTTTTCTTGATTGCGCTCTACGAACCAAGCCAAACTTGCAGAACCTACTTCTTCTTCACCTTCGATCATGAATTTTACGTTACAAGGCAACGTATTGCTTTGCACCATTAATTCAAGCGCTTTTACGTGCATGTACATCTGACCTTTGTCGTCACACGCTCCACGCGCGAAGATGGCACCTTCTGGGTGAATATCTGTAGTTTTAATAACGGGTTCAAAAGGTGGCGAAGTCCATAATTCTAATGGATCTGGCGGTTGTACGTCGTAGTGGCCGTAAACTAAAACCGTTGGAAGATTTGGATCTATAATTTTCTCTCCGTAGATAATTGGGTAACCTGGAGTGTCGCAAGTTTCGACATAATCGCACCCTGCTTTTGATAAACTTTCTTTTACAGCCTCTGCTGTATCAATAACATCTTGAGAATATGCAGTGTCGGCAGAAACCGACGGAATCTTTAATAATTCGATCAATTCGTTGATAAACCGATCTTTATGTTGTTGAACGTAGGACTTAATATTTTCCATTTAAATTATTTTTATAGAAAACCAAAAGTACAAAAAAGAGAATTAAAAAAAATTTTGAAAAAATGCTTTGATAATTCAAAAGTATGCCTATCTTTGCACCCACAATTACCGCGGATATGGCGAAATTGGTAGACGTGCCAGACTTAGGATCTGGTGCCGCAAGGCGTGTAGGTTCGAGTCCTATTATCCGCACAAACATTAAGGCTTAAACAACTGGAAAACAGTTTTTTAAGCCTTTTTTGTTTTTACCATTCCCCTAATAAGTCCCCCTTTTCTTGTAACTTAACCTTAATGAACTTAATTTTACCCACTTTTTCTTATTTTTGAAAATAGCTTCAAATGTTTTATTACATTGCATAAAACACTTAAAAATGGATATTCAAAAGATGCATGAAGATCAAAAACAGTCTTTCGAACTAAAGAATAAGGAGAATCTAGAAAGAGATCTTAGACTATTTGTCAATGGAGGGTTTCAAGGACTAATAGAAATTTACCACAACTATCATTCAAAACAGAAAATCAAATATTCAGACTTTGTACCTTTTGAACATTTTATTAATACAAATGATGTAGAAACTTTTTATTTGAATGAAGTATTCTATGAAGTAGATAATAAATATTCAACCAATATTGGTTGCCAACTTAAATCATTATCCGACTATTATTGCAACTCTGAAAAAAACATAGAGAATAAAAAAGTAGAGTTAATTTCAATAATTACCAAATTGGAAGAAGCAATTCATAAATCTGCAACTTCTAAGTACAATGAAAACCCAAAACTTTATGACATTTTAAAAAGAATAGAAAATTATTACCGTATTGCTTATAGTTCATTACATGAAGATTTTTATCCATTCTTTAATGACAGACCTTTAAATAAAAGTTATGGCAAAGATTTTTTATATGTTTTTGACAAAATAAGAGAAACAATACCTTTAAAAATAGCTCTCCGATTCTTTACTGGTGAATTAAAAATTCTTAGAAAAGGAAACATTAATAAATTTTCATATAAAGATAAATTATACAAAAGTGGCAATAGTTTAGCCAAAATTTTAAGTGTTGAAATGAATGAGAAAGTTGAATCTATTAAATCATATTTAAACGAAACATACAATCAAAATTCTAATGATAAAAATATTTTTTATTCTGAAAGAACCATGAATGATGTTAATAAATATGCTTTATTAAATGGACTGACTTTAATTAATTTTTCTGACATTGAAAAGTAGTACGAAAGTGATACGATACATCAATTAAAGTACCAAAACTCTCTTCCTAATTTTGTGAAATAAAACTAAAAAACATAAAATATGGAATTAAAAACAATTCAAGTCTTTCAATTAACTATTGAAGATTTATCACTAATCATTAGCGAGGCTGTAGCTAATGAACTTAAAAAAATCAACAGTTTAATTACCCCAAAACCAATTCAAAAAGAAAACGAATTGCTAACTCGAGAAGAAACTAGCAAACTTCTCAATGTTAGCTATACAACATTGTTTAACTGGAATAAGGATAAAACTTTAATAGCTAAAAAACTTGGCAATAAAGTATTTTATTTAAAATCAGAAGTATTCAACAAACTTAATAATGTTATATAATGATAGACAATATTCGATTTCATATAAAAGATAAAAATGGGTTTGAGAATTACACCGTAAATCACAATATAATCGATTTAGAAAACACTTTAAACCCTTTTACAGGAGAAATAAAAGATTACCCTAAAAGAGGAAAATTAGATAATCTCGAAATTAGAATTACAGAATTAGGCGCTGTAATTTTTGGAAGTCTACATAAATTTGAAAATATAAATTTTGGACTCGGCAATCAAAATTATAATGATTTTACTTTTGAAAACTTATTGTATTTAATTCCCTATTTAACTGAGAATTTTAATATTGAAAATCAAACATCAATCACAAACTTAGAAATGGGCTTTAACATACGATTAAATCAAAACCCTCAAATTATTTTAGACAATAATATATTGATGCATGATTTAAAAAATCACAACAAAGATTTAAAATTTCAAGGCAAAGGAGATTACAAAGAATTTATTAAATCCGACTACAGCATAAAGATTTACAATAAATCTAAACAATATAAGTTATCCAATAACCACATACTCCGTATTGAATTAAAAATAACAAAAAAAAGATTACTTCAAAATTTAGGAGTTTGCAGATTAGAAGATTTGTTGGATAAAGACATTCTATGCAATATTTTCAGATTATTATGGAAAGAATTTAGTAAAATTCAAATTGTTGATGATTTTACATTTACAGAAATCCCTTTAAAGGATTTGGAAAAAATCAATAAATATACAAACCCAAATTACTGGAATAGAATAAGAAAAGAAAAATCTTTAAAAGTGATGAGACGATTACAAAAAGATTTCAACATGCTAATTTCTAAATACAATTTAGACAAAACCAGAAAAGAATTAAAAGAAAAATTGTTAATTAAATTTTGGCATTCATTGAATAATAATTTCAAAGAAACTTCTTTAGAAGAATCTGCCTAAGGCATGAATGTTTACTATAATACTTGTGACAAATTTGCCTTAAGAACACATATTCAGAGCGTGATTTAAGAATAATAGGAATGAGATGCAAATAGGAAATTACGACCGTAAAATTTATTTAGAAATGCATTAGGAACAATACGTTCGGTAGCATCCGTAAATATTGCAAAAAGCGATCTAAATTGGTCGTATTTTCCCTCATTAATCTCACGCCAAAGATTTGGTCTATATCTCGTCCAAATACTTAATAAGTAAAGTAATTTAAAATAAAGCAATAAAGGCTCTTCAATTGTAAGCAGTGGCTTAATAGCACAATCTCTAGCTATGGGAGATTTATATACAACTATTCTGTCATGAAAATCTGCAGGCAATTTATCACACCAAAATTCTTCTTTCACAAAAGATAATGGTCTTTCTTTTTTATATTCAAAAACAAAATCTTCAGGTAAATTTAATATATCATAAATATCCTGAGGTTGAATATAATTTGTATTCTGAGTTTCACCAACACTAACTTTAAAAAAACCACTATCCTCTCCATACAGTTTTTGAGAATTAAAATTCAAATAACTTGGTTGCTCTTTAAAAATTTCGACATAAATATTTTTCAGTTCTGGAATTCTTGAAAGTAAATCTTTAAGAGAAATAAGCTTGCTGTTTTCTTCTTTAGGTATTTCATTCACTTTTCTGAAATTTTTTATCATAACTATCTGTCCAATATCATAGTTAAGATTTACTAAAAGCTCCCTATAAAAACCGTTATTACAGCAGTAAATAAACTCATTATTACCCAAATCTTCTGAATCAGAATTGTAAATAGTTTTCAAACCATGTCCTCCATTCTTTGAAAAGTTTTCAATATCCGACAATGTTAAAGTGTTTCGAACATCACCAATTAGCAAAGCACTTAACAGATTGTACGTACCATAATACAGACTCGTCAGACTTGGCGTTAAATTTTTTGAATCTGATTGTTTAAAAAGATCTCTTGCACTTCGAACACAGAATGCAACACCTTTGGCTTTCTCTAGCAGAAGATCATTCTCAATCCCTACATTTAAGCTAACGGAATTCGTTTCAAGTTGATTTTTTACTCCATTTAAAGTTGTTAAAATATCTATCCTGTCCCAAATCGAAGCCTTAGGAGTTTCTGTGAATATTCTTTCGTTTATCATGATTTGTTATTCAAAAAGCATAAAATAGACTATGCAAGTACATTTTTTAATTTTAAGTGATTTATTCTTTTTGCAAATCAGAATGAATTTTGCCTAATGATTTTTTTGCAAGATCAATTTTATCAAGTCTTCGTTTTTTTTCTAATTTTTCATCAAGTATTAACTCAACACCAAGCTTAACAGTGGGAAAATATTCTAAACAGTCCTCTTCCGTTAATTCGTGGATTCCTTTACTAAGAATTCCATATATTTTTCGATTTTCTATCAGAAATTCAGGAAGAAACGCTTTTAGTAATTCTATTTTTTCATCCATTCTACATCTCCTATAAACTTCCTCATCCCAACCTTCTACTTTTGAATTTTCAACATGAGCTTCCTCAATTAAATCTTCAAATATTCTTCTTAAATATACAAACGCTCCAACACCCACTCCGTGTGTTATTAAGCCAATCCCTCTATTAAATTCTTTATATTTTTCCTTCGTTAAAACTTCTCGATATTTTTTTAAATCAGGAATTGACAAATCAGCTAATGATGGAAATTGCCCAATTTTAAAAATTTCATTATTTAAAAAATAAACTGAAAATTGTAATAAATGACTTTCGTCTCTAGTACATATACAATTAATATGAAAAATTTTGTTCGCCCACCGTGAGATGTCACCACCAGCTCGTTGATAGAAATGCTCATAGCGTGGCGTAACAAACCCATTATAACTTTTTGATTTTGTCCCTTTAAAAGTACTTGATTTATCGCATAATGGACAATAAGCATCAATTCTCTCATCAAAGTAGAAAAGATCAAATAAGTACTCAGCATCTGATTCAGAAACTGCAAATCTTTCGTACAATGGTACTTCTAAAAAAAAATCTTGTATTGACGGTAATGACATAATTTTTTTAATATTAGTTTTTGTTTAATCTATTGATAGCAATAAAGATGTTTTTATTTTAATTAATATCTCCAACTTTTATTAACCCAATTTGGTCTGTTGTTTAAAATAATTTGTTTTTGCTGGTCGGTCGGGTTCTCAATAAAACCTACGTCATAAATAGTAATAATTTTACTTACATAGTCATTTATAGACAAAGGAAAAGTCATGCCATATCCCACTGTACTTCCATTAATTTGCCTATTCATTTTTAGTATTTTTTTATCTAACAAACCTGAAATCACATCATCATTTATTGGCATTGAAATTGAATTTTGCCCTCTGATAAAGAATTCTCTAATAACTGACTGTTCTTGATGATCTAAATTTTTTATAGTTTGTCTTATCTCGGCTTTAAACTTCTTAAGTCTAATATTAAAACTAATTTTATTATATATCCAAATTATCAAATTTAAGACTACTAAAGATGTTGAAAACAGAAATACTATTCCGATATAAGCTACATATTCCTCTAGTTTATCAAATCTAAATTTTTTTAAAATTGTTGGCGTTGAAAAAATAAAAAAACCTGTGACAAAAGAAAAGACGATAAAAATTTTTGTTGGTAGCTTTGTAAAATCAAAGAAAGATTTTAATTCCATTATCATTGTATTTTTCTTGTTTAATAATTACACCTAACTAAGGTTCACTTAACTCTTCCAAAGTCTTTTTAACAAAAAGCCTCATCACCCAATAAACGAAAGTGTTTCTTCTAAATATTTAGTATGATCTATATTAAATTCCGATAATAAAGCTCTCTCTTTTGATTTGCTAGTAAGTATCAATTTTGCTTCATTGTTTAAAAAATCTTTGTTATATTGTGATGCAGTCTTTTTATTGTCAGCCGATTCTGCAAACGAAAATATTATCTGATTCTTTGGCTTGTTTTTATAAATAAATTTCAGAATTAGATTTCTATTCGTTTCGTCAATATCTTCTTTGAAAACGGCATCCAACATAAATGGAAATATATGTACATATTTTGTTTCCTTAATTATTTTATTAAAGGCAAAATAATAAGCGAGTAATGTTTTTAGAAGTTCAACCCCTTGTTTCGGAAACAATTTCATTTTATATAACAAAGTATACCTATCATCATCAAACGGCTTTACTTTTAGTTCCTTCAAATTATCTTCAAAATATTTTTTAAATCTATAATCTTTTATATTACGTTCTTTTCGTAAATCATCAGGAGTCTTAAAACCTTTTAATTTCTCAATTACTGAATCTAATTTTAAAGTTGTTTCACCTATTTGTATTGAAATATTTTTAGACAATTGAATATTTGCTTTATTATCTAACCAAGTATCATACGTTAAACCATTAACGTTGTAATGCAACAATACATTGTAGTCTTTTGAAACACATTTTTTTTGCTGTAAAATGCTTTCTTCTAATGAATTTATTGCTCCTTTTAATTTCTTTACTGATTTATTAAGCTTTTCTATTTCTGCTTGTGTATGATCTAAATTTTGAAAATACTCATAAATATTTTCTATTGAATTTGGCAAATTTTGATAACAGGTTGGACAATTATTTTCTAGAGGAATTTGCTTTTTTAATGCTGTCCTCACCTTCTTTAAAATTTTAAGACGCTCCTCTTGAAAAACCAGTTTATTACAAGTAAGAAGATATTCTTTTTCTAGGGTAATTAATTTATCCTTATTTACCTTATAAGTATTAATATATTCAATTGATTTACCGATGAAAATTTCATCTTTCAATATTGACAGCTTTAAATCATCATTATCTTCTTTACGCCCACTTAAAAATTTTATTTCATTCTCATAATTTTTCTTTTCTGCTTCAAATTCCTGTTTTTCGACTCTATCGAATTCATTTGTTATGCCAAGATAATAATCATAATAGTCATTTTTAAAATTTTTAAAAAAATCCAACCCTCGAAATGATTTTAGAGCTAAAACCCAACCGTAATCTTGAGCAACATAATAAGGTAGAAACATACCTTCTAGCGAAGCTAATTTATACTCTTCTGAAGATTCCAAGTATAATTTAAACCCAAACAAGTTTGCCAAATACTCTTTTAACATAATATGCTCCTTTGAACTATTACCGCTAATTCCAGTAAATTTTATTATCGGTAAATTAAACCTCTTAATGTAAATAAAATCATTATCCCGAATTATTGTAATTTCTTCTTCAACATTAGTTGTTAAGAGAAAATCCAGCCTAAAAATTACATTTTCATTTAATACTTCAGCTAGTTTGTGTTTTTCATCATTTATCCCAAAAGTATAATGAATTGCCTGAATCAATGTACTTTTACCTGATGTATTTTTACCGTGAACAATATTAATATTTGGGCTAAAATCTGTAAAAAAGCTTTTATTACTCTCTTCAGAATAGGCAAAGAAATTTCTATACTCCACAATAGCTCTCATAATACATCTTCTTTTTTATAAGTTACCTCGAAATAGGCTGCAAAAAAAATAGCCTTAAGCTTTAAATCATCAAAAACTGAAGTTTGTTTTTTTTTAAATTCCTCGAATAATTCTAGAACATTTTCCTCTTCAGTAAAAGTAGTAAGTAGATCTAAATGGGATCTTGAGAATTGTAGTATTTTTCGATGTTCAGCTTCTTCAATACTTTTGAACAATTCAAATGACGTAATAAAATCTAACTCAAAAGTATCTTTCTCAATGGGTTTTATTTTCAGAATTTTGCCAATACTGTAAGATTGTGTTTGCCAATATTCAAAACATTTTGATTTACTAGTTAGAAGATTAAAAGTTTCTTCAATTTTTTCACTATCAACTCTTTTCTTGACATCTAACAACTTTGCAATATTTCCTTGATTATAAATAGATTCTATTTCCGAAAAAAGTGAAATTAATGTTTTAACTGCTGATCTCCTATTATTAATTCTATTTCCGAAAATTTCATATAATTTACCATCTAATTGATTTTCTTGTTCTAATACGGTTGGAGCTAAAGGAATCCAATAAAAACTTACATTATCAAATTCGTCATGTAATGCTACTTCAGCAACACCAGCCTTAATCTTATTCTGAATCTCTACAGGTAAATTTAAGAAATGAACTTCTGAATTATCAGCTTTTATTGATTCTAAAACAACAGGTTTGTTTTCACCTTTTTTTGGCTTATGCTCTAAATGAATTGTCTGATTAGTTGAGAAATACAAAAAATGTTCATAATTATCTGATTTTGGAATTTTATCATCAATTAGACTTTTCCCTGTCATCAATAATTTCTTTATTATTTCAAATAATTCTTTGTTTACACGCCAAACACTTGGAGCTTTCTTTTTTGATTGATATGCTTCAATGGATTCAACATAATTTTTTGTATTTAAAAAACAAAATACAAAGTCATCATGATGCTCAAGACAAATAAAATATTTACGATCTTTAAATTTAAGATTGTAATTTTCCAACAATAAAAACAAAGCGGTGTTCCTTTGTAGCGCAAAGCCATTTTGGGCACTAGTTCCAGAATTTACTGTTTTGTTTATCATCTATTCCTGTGTTTTGAAATTTCAACTTCACGATAAGCTCATAAATATAGAATTTCTTCTACTAATATCGAATATATTACATGTTTTCAAATATACATGTTTTTCTTACATGTAAACAAGTGGCTAAGGTTTTCTCTTTTTTTTCTTTAAGAATGACAATTAAAACATATTTTATTTTTCAGTAATCAGATATAATATTTAGGGTTTTTATTAATAATTAATCCTTTTTTTAGCTCAAAAAGATAAAATGAGAATGTTAAAAAAACAAAAGTGATATGCCCAGACTGTCCCTTACTAGCAATTAGGGTTATTGCATTTAGAACACCGAAAACTAAAAATATACAAGCCCAAATATAATGACTTCTTCCACCATTTGTAGGCTTTTCTTTAGCAGATGGACTATTAATTAATGCTATAATTCCTGGTATAAAACCACATAAAAGAAGTAAGAAAGACCACCATCTTCCAATATGCTTACTTCTTCCAAAAATCTCGGCTATTGTAAAACAAATAATAAGGGCTATTATTATTACGTAAACCCCAACCCCATTTTCAAAAAGATTGCTTGAGTACGTTGAAGGACTATCATCATTTAACTTTCTTCCATCAATCTCATTAGAAACCATTTCTGAAGGATGTTCTTTAAAGTACTTTTCTACATCTGCAATTGTTTTAGCTCCAGCAGGTATATATGGATATTTAGCCCGTCTTGTTCCATCAGGTAGATCTTCATATAAATCAGCTTGTGATATAACTGAATATTCTTCTGTCTTCTGCTTACCCTCCTGTTCTCTCAATGCATCACCCCATGCATCCTTTTGAGATGTTTCCGTGTCTTTCATAATTTCATCGACAGCTTTTTGCTGTTCAGCTTTACTAACTATGGCATCTAGCTCCTCTTTTGATTTTAATTCTTCTTGTGAATATTTCGATTGGTTATTTAAAAGTATCTCATCTGGTGTTTGTTCCACTTGAGAAGAGTTTTGACTATGTGTTTCCATTTGCAATAAAAACATAAATAGTAAGAGAATCATTTTGTTCATTTTACTTATTGTTTGGTTAATTCTAAAAACATCTTTATACAGTAATCCATAAATCAATTATTGATTCTTTACAAATATTATAAAAAATATCATTATGACACTTATTTGGGACAAGTGTTTTTATATAAAATGCTGACTTTTATTTTGTGAGAGAAAGTAGCGAAATAGAGTTAATAAAGTCTGTAGGAGAAAAAATAAGGCAGAAAAGAATAGAACTAAATCTGTCCCAAGAACTTTTATCTTACGATGCTAATGTGCCTCGAAATCAAGTAGGACGGATAGAAAGAGGAGAAATAAACACATCTATTTTGACCCTTCATAAAATTTGTAAAGTTTTAAAAATCGAATTAGCTGATTTGTTTAAATCCTAATAAAATCATTCATTTCTTCTTTGCTCAAATAAGCATTACACCACGCAAACTCCATCAGTTCCCCCTTATCATTAATATCTAGATTAATTGCATAACTAGAAAGACAGATTACTGAAAAACTAGAATATGTTTTTTTATAAGTAATATCGTATGCCAATACAGCTTTACCCAATGAACACGCAATACATCTTGTCTCTCTTTTTTCTACTTTCACAATTTCAATATCTTGTTGAATACTTGTGTATTTTTTGAAAAGATATTTCCCCAGTGATAAAAAATCATTAGTATCTGAATGCGTAGTTAATTCAACTCTTTCAAAAACTTCTTTTAACTTTTTAATATCTACACTCATCAATGCTGAATCTAAACATTTTATAAATTTTTGCGTATTCTGAAATGGCAAAATTGGATTTAAACCTTTTGTCTGAATTGTTTCTGTCATTTTAATCGATATTTACATTATAGAATCAGCCTATTATAAAAGGCATTAATCATGATTAATTATTTTATAGCTAATTAATTATAAATTAATAATTGCTTTCATAAACAAACAATGAGGAAAAATTGGAGGATTCTAGGGCATGAACATCATTGCAGATTTCACACTCCCCTAATACTTATATTATATATGGGAAAATTTATAATTCCCCCCGTGCCTTCACACTAAAGCACCATCCTACAAATACCAAAAAGGGTCTATAATTTTCTTCCATACCCCTCAATGCTATCTGCAAAAATTAAATTAAAAATGATCTATTTAATAAAATTAATTTCCTCCAGCAGATAAATTTGCATTTTTCCAGTAAGCTTCTAATTTTTCAGCATATTCTAGAGGAGTTATCTTTATGTAATCTAAAAATTGCTTTTCGGTTTTGTGAGCCGTTATCTTCATGATAGTTAAAGTATCTATCTTTCCATACAAATTTGTAGCAAATGTCCTTCTGCAAATATGAGAAGAGACTAATTGATATTTGGGAAATTTGCCAAACTTCTTTCTACTTATTACAGTTTTTTTACCATTTTCAATAATTTCACTCTTTACCATTTTTGCCCCTTCTGTTTCTTCTTTTAACCCTGCAATTTCAGCTACTTTTTTTACATATTCATTAAATTTCTGATCACTTAAAGCTCTAGGGAAATTTCCATTTCTTTTACGCAGTATTTCTTGAACTTGCCTATGAATTGGAATAATCACTGGAAATTCTGTTTTCATGGTTTCTTTGTAAATAAACTCATTTTTAATATTTTCCTTAGTAAGTTTTAAAAAATCTGAAATCCTTAACCCTGTTCTCAAACCAATTATAAACCAATCTCTAGTATTGTCTAAATAATCTTGTTCAAAAACAGTATTATATATTAAATTAATTTCGTCTTCCTTTAAGTAAATATCCTTTGTTTTATTGCTTGGGGAATAAAATTCTGTAAGCTTAAATTCTTTTGAAACAGTTATGCCTTTCTTGTCAGCATTACCACAAAATAATTTTAAATCATCAATATATCCACCAATTGTATTTTGATTTAATTTTTGTTCTTTCTCTAGATAGGTGATAAAAGCATCATGAAATGCCAAATCAATTTCAGTTAATTTCAATTTAACTCCAATACTTTTTTCAAATGCTAGTATTTTATTTAGTGTAGTATTATAATGTTCAATTGTTCTTGGCTTTAATGGCGTCCCTCTTTTATTTCTCTTTGTCTTTGACTCTTCTATAAAAGAAGTAATAAAATTAGTCATAAAAATTTTGTCATCAATTTCAATATCTCCAGAGACTCTGCTAAAAAACGTATCTATTTTATTTTTTAACCATTTTGTATTGATTAAAATTGTAGCATCAGAAAGCTTAGAATTCTCATACTCCTTTCTAATAAAAGCATCAAATTCTTTTAATTTTACATTGATATCTCTATAATTAATATCTTTCGTAATTAAGACTTCTTGTTTTGAATCACTCCAACGTCCTTTAGGAATTTGAATGCCTATCGAGGTTTCACAATCAAATATTTTACCTTGTTTAAACCTGTAAAAAATTGTATTCCAATCATTGGTGGTTTTAATTCTGAATTTGCCCGTTGCCATGTTAAATTGTTTATCATACAAATATACGAAATAATAACCATTCCCCTATTATTCCCCTAAATATGATTATTTCATCTAAATTCAATGAAATTAAATAGAATTAAAAAAACCAATAAAAACTTTAAAAACAATACATTATAAAATAATTTTAATCCTTTTTATTTTTAATTATTATTAGGTGGCACTCCTATTATCCGCACAAAAAAAAGCTTCTGAAGATTTTTCAGAAGTTTTTTTGTTTTTACTGCATTCTACTTTTTGTTATTAAAATTGTTGATAAGCAATTTACTACAATATCATTTTATTGGTTTCTATTTTTATTTTTGGGAAACGATTATGGCTTCCCAAATACTTCGATTAAAAATCTCACATAACTAGCAAAATATACTACTAAATAATGGATTATTTAAACTCATTTTTCCAGAATATTAAAGATAAATTAAGCAATCCATTTTTCGGAACACTTATCCTAATTCTAATTCTACACCATTGGGAACTATGGTATTCATTATTTAATTTCGACAAAAATTATACTAGAAATGCAAAAGTTTCATTAATAAGAAATCTTGCAGAACACGAATTAAGTACTAAAAACATCCTTTATGATATTCTCTATGCTTTTGCAATATCATTATTAGGATATTTAATTATAGTGGGGACCCGAACTCTTTCAATGGTAATCGAGTTCAGAATCATGCCTTTCATAACTGGAAAAATTATCAATAAAAATGTCGTTTTAAAATCAACTCACGATGAAACAGTTTTAGAAAGAGATGAATACTCCGAAAAATATGAAGAACAAAGAAAAAATGTTAGACTGTTGTCAAAAAATTATGATGAACAAATTGAGCAAATCAAAACGAAAGATATTGAGCTAGCTGATACAATGGCTACTGCTTCAGCATTAACTAAAAAACTCAACTCTTCAGAACGAAAAGCTGAAAATGCTCAAAATGAACTAGAAAAATCAAAAACAAAATTACAACAATTAGAAATCGAAACAGAAAATCAAAAAAATGAATCAGAAACATTTTTAGATAACTTACAAGAATACAGAAGCTTATTTTTTAATGAACAAAATTTACTTTTTTGGAATTCACCAAATAAATTTCCAAACATTATTACAAATAAAGTCATAGAATTAAAAAAGAAAAATAAATGGAAACAATTTTTAGAAGTTGCAAACTATCTTGAAAATGGAGGAACAATGTCTCCTAATAGAATTACTGAAATAAAAGAGTTCGGAGTTGTTAAACAAATAAAAGGGAGGAGATTTAAACAATTAAGTCCAATAGGAGAGATTATATTTAAATATAGATTAATCTTCGACGAAGTAGAAACCGACTATGACATTCATTAAAAACAAATAAACTATATTAAAGTTTTTTTTAATGATTTAACCAAGACCAAATAATCTCAAAACATAAAGTGCACACTGTTACTGAGACTCCTTCCTTCCTCAGAATAACAAACACTTTTGTAATTTCATTTTGGCGAAAAGAAATTACAAAAATAAATCACAATCAAAAACTAAGAGTTCAAAGTAAGCACATTTCACACAAAGCTACAAACCAACAAATTAACATCAAAACCAATTTAAAAAAATCTGCCAATAAACTCTCCTCCTGGCCTATTGCAGAACAAATTCCCTTACAGAAAATGTCATTATTGATGGGAACGCTCTTGTGATTGCTAGAAAGAAAAAATCCCAAATCCGTCTAGTTTTGTCATTTCGAGGAACGAGGACACGAGCGATAGCGAATTGGCGAAGCAATCGCACGCGTATATCTACAAAGATTGGCGATTTTCTTTGCGGAGTTTCTAGTGTGATTTCTCGTTCCTCGAAATGACAAACTACGCTGTAATTCATCTTTATCAAATCATCTTGACGAAAGGAGCTTTTCAGCATCACCAACAGGTTGTCAAACTATGAAAAAAATTGCGGAAATCACTCTGGAATTTTTTGTCGGTTTTGCTTTTGGTTTCTCCTTTCGTCGAAATGAAGATATTTTTAAAACGTTATTTTCTCTTATTCAACTTCCAGATACGGATGCAAAATTTCGGCTAATTCATTTAGCCAATAAAAACCTTTTTCTAAGTTTTCTCTTTGAGCATAAGCATATCCTCTTTCATCATCTTTCATAACAACTAAAGCAATTGCATAATTTAATTGCCGAATTGCTTTTGCCAAATCTTTAGCATCAATAACATTATTAAAAAAATCTAAGAGTCTTTTTTCTGTTTCTTTTGAAAGATCATTTGTAGCCATTGTCTTATTTTTTATTTGAAGCAAATATAATAATTTGTAGGCATGAATGCTACCAAAAGCGAAATAAATCTTTCCACTTTTGAAATATGAACATTTCAGAAGAAAATTACATTATAAATCTTGGCATTCACATTAGACAGTTACGTGAAAAGAAAGACTTATCACAGCAAGATTTAGCTGATGATTCTGGCATGACTAAATCTCAAATAGCAAGAATAGAAACCGCTAAAATTAATACTTCAATAAAAACTCTTGTAAAAATTGCAAAAGGTTTAGATATTGAACCTAAAGAGTTACTTGATTTTCCTTTGAAATAAAACTCAAAACTTTCCTTAACCTCCAATGATTAAAACCAAGAAATTTCAACTTACCAAAAAAGAATATTTCATGTTCCTTGTTAGACTTGAATTAAAAAGACGAGGATGGTTATTTGCTTTTATGTGGATCTTTTCTACTTTCGTTCTTTTTACTGGAAAGAAAGATTCTTTTAGCATTTTTATTATAGTCGTTGGTTTTATGTATCCTGTTCTTACGATTTATAAATATTGGATTTTTGCAAATTCAAAAGACAATAAGATTGTTTTCTACGAAAGACAACATGAAATATTCTCAGATAGAATTATTTCTGGAATGGGGGAAATATCTAATAGTACAGTTCCTATGCAAAATTTTGTAAAAGTTTTCGAACTAAATGACCTCTATCTTTTATACTACACCAAAGGACAAGCAATCTTCCTTCCAAAACGAATTTTTGAAACTCAAGAAGATGAAAATTGGTTTAGAAATAAAGTTTTTTTGAAGATTAAAAACAAACAGATTTCGGCTAAAGCCCTTCCTTCTCAAACATAAAAAAACCTCCAGATAAAGCAGGAGGCAATTCATAAAACTTCATGCCTTAATAGGCTATTTTTTCTTTTTGTTATATCCTTTTTCATCAAAAGGCATTATTTCATCCAAAAACATTTGCTCTAGAAGTTTCAAATCTTTTGGGTCAGATTTTACGGCCGTATCATTTTCTTTTATTTCGCTCAGGATTTCAAATTCGAATTTATCCTCTCCAAGTTCTTTCCAGTCTTTTTGAAGCTCTGCCACAGGATGATTCCCGCAGTTAAGCTGAAATTTCTGGCGTTTAAAAATAGCATCAAGATCAGCACTGCTGTTTATATATACTTTTTTGTTTATGGTATTTCGTATTTGAAAAACACCTTTCTTGAACTTCATTTCCTTGTATTCGTCTCTAAGTTCTTTTTTGGTTTTCATGCGATTATTTTTTCATTGTTTTTTCTATTTGTGATTTTAAATTTTTAGCAAAATCACCATAATCAGACGGATAATTTCGGTTTAAATACAGCAGTAAAATCCCCGTAATTAAACCATTAAGCTCTTTTGCTATTTCTTGAACTTCTTCGGCCGTAAAACTCTTTTGATCAATGCAATATTGAAATTCTTCTTGGCAAAGTTTTTCAAGAAAAGAGGAAATTAATTCTGATATTCTGGCATTTTCAGCCGAATTAGGAAGTTTTTCGATAAAAAAGATTTCAAAAACACTTGGATATTGTACAAAATATTCGGCGTAGGAAATCGCAGTCGCAATAATTTTCTTTTCCCCTTTTTCTACGTCTTTTGTTTTATCTTCAACATATTCCTGGCATTCCTGCTGAAAATCTTTCACACAAAGAAAAATAAGTTCTTTTACATCTTTAAAATAATTGTAAAGTGTAGCAAACGAATATCCCGCTTTCTCAGCTATACTTCTTACACTTAAAGCCTGAATGCCTTCTCCTTTTAAAATCTCCTTTGTAGCCTGAATGAAATAATCTTTCATTCTCTGCTCTTGTATTTCTTTTCTACTCATATCATAAACATCATTATAAAAAATGAACAATGTTCATTTTTTGAACAAAAGTAAAAATAATTAATGCAATTACAATTTTTTTACCCTAAAAAACTTCCGACAAAACAGGAAACAATGCGATAAGTACCCTTTTAATTTTAATATACTGACAACTATCGGGAGCGACAAAACAAAAAGCGATTCAGAAATTTCTTTAATTATTTTACACTTTAATATTTAAATATTCTTACTTTTAAAAAACCAAAAACCTAATTCTCAAAAATTCACTTGTTTTTAAATCTCAAAAAAACAATTAGAACACATGAGAAAATACAGATTATTAGTCATTTTTTTAGCAATTATTGCTGTCTTTTATTTTGCAAGAACAGTTCGAAGCTTTACCGTTCAGCACGAAACCAAAACTCTTAAATCGGAGCATTTTATTGTTTCCTATAACGGAATTTATAAAAGCGAGGCCGAAAAAGTCAGCAAACATCTGGAGGAAAATTATTCTAAAATAAGAGAAAATCTAAAAGACGTAGAACACGACCCGATAAAGGTTTTTGTTTACGGTTCGCAATTTAAGTTTAATGAAGCCACAGGTTTAGCAGAAAGCACAAAAGGCACAAGTCGTGGTCCTAACGAATTTCATTTTGTATGGACGAATTGGTTTAATTCTATCTTTCCAGACGATCCGCTAAAAACGGCTTTGCATGAGTTTACGCATTGCGTTCAGCTCAACATATTAATTTATAAAGCAAAAGACACGATTATCACCCAAGACCGACTAACTTTTGATAAGGAATTTGATAAAAAGTTTAAAGCCGAATATCCGCGCTGGCTTTGGGAATCGATTAGCATTTTTGAAGCGAAAGAGGTTAATTCGTTAAGCGTGAAATACGCCAAAAGCAAAAACCTGACTTTAGAAGATCTTAATCACGGTAATCAGATTTATAACATTGGCTACACGATAATCGAATATATGACTCAAAAATGGGGAAAAGATATTCTGCCCAAACTGATTGCGTCTTTCGGCAATATCCAAAAAACATTGAACGTAACGCAAGAGGAATTTGAAAAAGGATGGATTGCTTTTTTGGAGGAGAAGTATTAAACGGTTTTTAAATCCGTTTAGTTTGTCATTTCGACGAAGGAGAAATCTTCGCGAGTAACTCGGTAACGCATATCAACAATCTTTGTGGAGCTTCTAACTAAGATTTCTCCTTCGTCGAAATGACAAGATTGTGGTTACAATATGAAAAAAACCTTTGTCAAAGTTTTAAACTTTGACAAAGGTTTCGTATCACTTGGAATTTGGGATTTTAAAAAATTGGAATTTATCTACCCAATATTTCAATAATCTTATCCACATCCACTTCACTATAATCATTAATATAAAAATCGCATGGCGGAAGCTGTTCTTTTGTATGCGTGCTCAAAACGCCTACGACTTTCATTCCGGCATTTAATCCTGCTGTAATACCCGAAAAAGAATCTTCGAAAACCACACAATCCGACGGAGAAACCCCAACACGTTCTGCCGATTTTAAGTATACTTCCGGATTTGGTTTATGAAATGTAACGTCTTCAGATGACATCATCGAATCCATTTTTTCGCCAAGTTTCAAAGCGTTTGCAATCAAATCCAGATTCGCACGCGGTGCCGATGTTGCAACAGCTGTTTTGAAACCACGAGATTTTAACTCGTTTAAAAAATCCATATAATGCGGAATCGCTTCGACTTTGTCTTTGTAGATCTCACGGAACATTCCTTCTTTTTCGTCTTCCAATTTTATCAGTTCTTCTCCCGCAATCGGACGTTTGAAGAAATGCGTCATGATATAACTATTGTGTTTTCCGTACATATGTTCTTCAAATTCTTCTTTCGTGTACGGAATATTATATTTATCGAAAAACTTTTCAAAAGCGATTACATGATGCGGATTTGTATGCGAAATCACACCGTCCATATCAAAAATTACACATTGCTGGCTCATAATTTTGTTTTGTTGTTTTTAACGGTTGCAAGATAAGTTTTTCCGCAGAGTTACACAGAGGTTTCTCACAGAGATTCACCAAGATTTTTTTCGAATCGCGCAAAGTCGCAGAGTTTTATTTCACGCAGATTTAAAATGATTTAAGCAGATAAGCGCAGATATTATTAAAATCAAAATTAAATCTGCTAAAATCTGCCGAATCTGCGTGAAACAAAATCCTTTAAATCTTTATAATCTGTGGCTTTAAAAATAAAACTCTTTGCGTCTCTACTCCCGATGGCTATCGGGATTGCGAGAATAACCGACAAAGATTGGCAAAAACTTGAAACATTAAACCTGAAACAAAATCTTTACCCAATCCAAATTTTACTTTTCACCAAAGTCATAGTCTGTCTCAAATGCTGATTGCACGCAATAAGAATAATCAAAACCAATAAACCGTAACCTACAATAGTGTAAATCTCCATATCTGCCAACAGAGTCGACTGTTTGGCAATGCTTCCGAAAATCTTTTTCATAGCTAAAACATTCGCATTATCTGCCGAATATCCTTTGGCAATAAAACTCTGTGTAGCGTTTGCAATGTTTTGCTGTGCTTCGGGATTTTCGCCAGTGACAAACTGACTAAGCTTTAAAAAGTGTTTTTTGTTTAAAAATACGGTTGCATTCTGCATAACGCAAAAACCAATCGTGCTTCCCCAGAAACGTCCAGAAACGCCGACAATTCCTGAAGAAACCGCCATATTTGCAGGAACCGAAGAAGTAGTAAATAAAATCAACGGAACAAATAACAATCCAACTCCGATGCCCTGCAAAAAGTACGGAACAATAATATCTGATAAAGCCACATCGGGCACAAATAGAAACGTAAACCAAAAGTGATACAACGCAATTAGCGAAAAACCAATCAGAAAAATGATTTTGGTTGAAAGCGATTTCATCAAGAAAAAAGCCGCCAAAACCAATCCGATAATATTTCCGAGTCCGTTAATGTATTGCACACCCGCAACTCGAGACGGATCCCAATTCCAAATCGAATACATCGCCGAATGGCAAAGACTCAGCGTTGCCCTGCTGATGTAAAACAAGAAAAACAATAAAAACCCAATTCGAAGATTGGCATATTTAAAAACTTCAAAATTAAAAGTTGGCCTTTTAACCAAAAGCTCTTTGAAAATGAACAAACCTCCCGTAATAAGTGCCGTAATAAGCATTAAAACCATTTGAGAAGATTCGAACCAATATTTTTTCTCGGCATACACAAAAAAGTAGGCACCGCAAAGAATAGCTGTTAAAACCAAAAAATAGCTCATCCAGTCGATTTGATACAACGGGATTTTCTTTGTTGTTCGGTGCCCACGAAAAGTAACCAAGATTAAAAAGACATTTAAAACCTGCAGTCCGCCCGAAACATACAGCATGTATTTCCAGTCGTAATGATCCAGAAACCAAACCGCAATATTCATAATAAAAGGCGTTGACAGCAGTAGAGAACCATAGTAAAAGGAAAAACCAATTATAATGGCATTTTTAGAATCAAACTGCTCAATAAGCAATTGTCTGATAGTAATGGCAGGAAGTGCCATTAAGATTCCTTCGGCAACTCTCAGCAATAGAAAAACCGCAAAATTATCGACATAACCCGACGTCACAATCGTAACTCCAATTAAGGAATAAACGCCCATGAGGTAATTTTTGGCAGGGAAAAAACTCGAAAATCGGCTTTCTATAAGAATTGTCGCCAACAGAGTTCCATACGTAACGCACATCGCGTATTGCAAATCTTCGGGCTCAATGTCCAGAAAACTTGCCGCATACGTTACGTTTGACGTATAAACTCCCAATAAAATCATGGAATGCAAGAGACAAACAAACAAAATCGTAATGATTGCCCATTTTGGAACCCATGATTTAAAAATACTTTTATCTTCCATTTTAGTGTGCTGCGATCACAGTAATATTCATTCCCGCTCTTAAAAAATCGGCTTGTTTGTCGCTGTCTTTCAACTGAATTCTAACGGGAATTCTTTGTTCTATTTTTACGAAGTTACCCGTTGCATTATCTGGAGGAAGCAATGAAAATCTTGCCCCACTCGCCGGTGATAAAGAGGCGATTGTACCAACAAAAGTTTTATCGCTCAAAGCATCGGCTTTAATTTCAACATCTTGCCCAACGGTTAAGTATTGCAATTGCGTTTCTTTAAAATTGGCCGTAATCCATTTTTCTTTACTTACAATTGATAATAAAGACTGGCCTTCTTTTACCAATTGTCCTGGCTGTAAAGTTCGTTTTCCAACCCAACCGTCATAAGGCGCTGTAATTATGGTGTACGAAAGAAATAAAGCAGCATTATCTGCAACAGCTTGTTTTGAAGCAATATTGGTTTGCGTTGTCGGAACATTTGCTTCGGCAACAGAAGTGCTTAAAGCAGATGAATGAATTCTATTTTTCATTTCCTGAAAATGCGCCTGTGCCGACTCGTAATCTGCTTTTACTTTCTCTAATTGCTGAGAAGTTGCAGCTTCTTCGCTTACCAAAGCTTTGTATCTTTCGTATTCCAATTTGGTTTTCCAAAGATTCGATTTTGCCGCTTCTAACTGCGCTTCGTTAATCGCTGTTGCACTTGCCGTATTTATAGCATTTTTCTGCGCCACAACACTATTTTGCTGTGCGTTTTGAACATCGGCAAGAGCCACATTCAATTTTGATTTATATTCACGATTGTCAATTACAACCAAAGTATCTCCTTTATGCACGAACTGATTTTCGTTAAAACGAACTTCCTGCACATAACCCGTAATACGCGACATAATTGGCGTTACATATTGTTCGACTTGCGCGTCGTTAGTTTCTTCGTGATTTCTGTTGAACACATAAAACCAAATTCCTAAAATAACACCGCTTATAACAAGCACACACGCAATAATTGTTATTAGTATATGAAACGTTTTATTTCTTCTAGTTTCATTTTTTATCTTAACCATATCTCTTTAACTTAGTTCTTTTCTAAAAATCTTTCTTCTTTAATCTTTTTTCTAAGGCTTTAGCCAAATCTCTCACCATCTAGCCCTGCGGAAGCATTCCAGCCGTATGAAGCAGTTCGTAATGTTTTAAAACCGCATCCAATCGTGTAGAAATTTTGTTGTATTTCGCCTGAAGCAAAGCATTATCTGCATCAACCATTTCGGTGATTAAAACCAATTGATTTAAGTATTTCAGCTTTACAATGCGGTAATTTTCGTCAGCCAAATCCAGTGCTTTGTCCACAACAACAAACTTTTCAAGAATTTCCTGATACTGCGTATGCTCTTTATAAAGCTTATCTTGAATTTCCTCTTTTACAATTTCATTCTGCATTTCCTGCCATTTGATTTTGGTGCTCGCCTGCTCCATTTTGGTTTTATTTTTATATAAAGACGAAAGATCAAAAGTAGCTTCAATACCAACTTGTCCTAAAGTATACAGATACGGATTGGGCGGAAAGAATTTATAGTTCGGATAATAAAAACCATAATTCCCAAAGAAGTGAACACTTGGCAAATAGTTTCCTTTTACCATTTTCAGTTCGGTTTTACTGATATTCAGCTCCTGACTAGCAATACGCATTTCTTCGTTTTGCAAAGCTTTATTCATATAAAAATCATACGGATCCAAACCATTCATTTCGTCCAAACTCGACGTTGTGTCAATCGCAATTTCTTCGTTTTCTGGAATCTGGATCAGCGTTTTCAGATCGTGAAGTGCGATTTTAATGTTTTTGGAGTTAGTTAACGCATTCAATTCGCGATCTGAAAGCTGTAATTCGGCACGAATAACTTCGTTTTTCGTAACCGTTCCATGTTTTTGAAGCGATTGTACTTCTTTCAATCGGCTTTTTTCTTCTTTGATGTTTTCTTCGAATATTTTCTGAAGTTCCATCATTTTATAAATTGCCAGATAGTTTGCCACCACTTCAAGCTCGATATCATTTTCGGCCTTTTCGGTTTTTATTTTAGCTATTTCGCTTTCCTGATTCGCAATTTTGATGGCGTTATTAATCTTATTTCCGACATAAATTGGCATTTTAAAAGTCGAATTGACCTCATAAATTTCAGGAATTGCCGGAGTTACTTCTTTGTCTTTTAAAAACCCGCTTCCTTTGAATTCGGTAATATTCGTAATTCGAGAATACATACCGTTTAACTGTACGTCTGGCAGTCGGAGTTCTTTTCTTTCTTTGATATTCTGCTCTGAGAGCGTGACCTCCAATTGAGATCTAAGGATTTTTTTGTTGTTTTCTTTAGCCAGCTTCAAAGCTTCTTGTAATGAAACAGTATGAACCTCCTGCGCTTGTAAGCCATTGAATGCTAATACAATTAAGAATAACAGCAGGATTCTGGGAAAACAATCGTCTGTAGAATTTGTTGTTTTAAGGAACATGAATAATTAAATATTTGATGTTGCAAAGTTCCTTCATTTTTCTGGTGACTGATAATTCTAAAAAGCCAAGAACATATTCATTTCAGACAAATGTTAAAATCGTGTTTTCCGAAAACGTTATATTAAAACACTGAAAAACAATTTATTACAAAATAGATTTTGATTGTGATTATTTTTTGATTGCTCTCGCAGATTTGGCAGATTCTGCAGATAATTAATGAATTAAAGTAAAAATTTGCACAATCTGCCAAATCTGCGAGAAAAAACAAATCATTTGCTTTCTAAAATCTCTTCTCCGTTTAAGTAATCGGAAGGTCTTTGGCCTAAAATCTTGAAGAATGTGTTACTAAAAGTCGGAACACTATTGTAACCAACTTCTTCGGCTACCTCTTTTACCGAAAGTTTTCTTTCTAATAAAAGTTCAATTGCTTTGAGAATTCTTCGAATAGTATAATATTGAATAAACGACATGCCCAGATCTTTTTGAAACAAGCGATACAAAGAGCGTTCGCTGAAACCAAATTCGTGAGCTACATCGGCAAAGAGAATCGTTTCTCCTAGGTTATTTTCAATATAACGAAGGATTTTACTAAGTCGTTTATCTTTTGGCTGTGGTAATTCTAAAGGAAGATTATTGGTACATATTTGAGGAAGAATCGCTTTTATCGCTTTCGCAATGGCAAAGTTCGGAGTCCCTTTTTTAAGATCACCGTTCCATCGATTGGTAAAAAGCATCATTTGCAGCAATAGGTTATTAACCGGATAAATTCCTTCTGCTTTATAAAAGTCATCTTCATCCTTTTCAACAGGAAAATACAGATTTCGCATTGTCACACTTTCCGATTTCGGCTCGATGCTATGCTCCACTCCACTCGGAATCCAGATAAAATGTCTGGCTGGCAAAAAATACGTTTTGGTTTCTGTAGTCACAAAAACAACATCACCTTCTGCATAAAGCAATTGCGCTTTAACATGTCTGTGTGGCGGAATAAATAATTCACCCATTAAATCATGGTGACAGTATATGCTTTTTTTATCAGCATCTACTTTCCTGATGTAATATTTATCGAGTTTCTGACCAGAATGTTCCATTGGTGTTTAATACAGCGGTTTTTTCGTTATATTAAAGATAAGGAAATTAAATTCCAAATTTCAATTCCACAACGTTTGTCATTTCTACGAAGGAGAAATCTCCGTAAGTAGCTCCGTCGCTATAATCCAATCTTTGTGGAGCTTCTTGTGAAGATTTCTCCTTCGTCGAAATGACAAATCAGAGTGAGTAATACAAAACTTTGCGGTTAAATAACAAAAACAAAAAAGCCTTTCCGTTAAGAAAGGCTTTTAACAACTTAGGCGGTCTGGACGGGACTCGAACCCGCGACCCCATGCGTGACAGGCATGTATTCTAACCAACTGAACTACCAAACCCTGCGTTATTGCGAGTGCAAAAATACAACAGAATTTCGTTTCTGCAAGCGTTTTTTCAAATAAAATTTAGACAATTTTTTAATTGGTTAAAATCCAATATTTTAAAAATTCAAGTTTTAATTAAAAAGTAGGAATTTTCTTTTACTTAACCACTAAGAACGCTATCCCGATAGCTATCGGGAACACAAAGCCCATAAAGTTTAAAACTTTGACAAAGGTTTTTTCATATAGAAATATTCAACCTGATTTAAACATAGCCCGTGGTTTCAACCACGGGAGACGTATTTGTATCCATTGTGTCCCCGTGGTTGAAACCATGGGCTATGTTTTTATATAATGAATGGAAAATCTTTGTAGAATTACTTGCGAAGATTTCTCCTTCGTCGAAATGACAAACTGTTCGTTGAAATCAGAATCAAGCAAAAAAAAAAAAAATCGCAAAGCTTAATCAATTCTAAGCTTTGCGACTTTGCATTCTTTAAAAAATATCTTTGTGAACTTTGCGTAAATCTTAGCGCTCTTTGCGTTTAAATCTTCACAATCCAATTTTGGAATTTGGAATTTTCAACGAGTATTTAGGAATTGGAATTTGCCTTTTACAAAAGTGTTTTAAATCAAAAAAGCCATCCACAAAAGTGGAAAGCTTTTCATTGGTCTAACTACTAAACCAGCTACGAGTTACAAAGTCGTAGCAAAACAACACAACTAATCTTAGATACCGTATTTGGGCAAAAAAGCCTTTCTGTTAAGAAAGGCTTCCCCAATATTGCGGTCTGGACGGGACTCGAACCCGCGACCCCATGCGTGACAGGCATGTATTCTAACCAACTGAACTACCAAACCTCTGCGTTATTGCGGTTGCAAAGATAGTACAGAATTTCATTTCTGCAAGTGTTTTTGTAAAAAAAATGAAATAAATTTTCAAATTATTATCCAAAGTTTTGTTTTTCAACCAAATATGTAGTCAATATTTTTTCAAAATTATCGCCAACATTTACCGGAACGTACTTAATTTGGTTCTTTGCACAGGTTAAAGCCAAGTTTTTAAAATAAGCTTCTACCCTCTTTTCATATTGCTCTTTTACATTATCAGCAAAAATCGAAACCTCTTCTCCCGATTCTAAGTCGATAAACTTTCTTGGCGTGTTATCAAAATCAAACTTCAATTCGGTTTCATTATCAACTACATGAAACAAAACTACTTTGTGTTTGTTGTGTTTTAGATGTTGTAATGCATTGAATAATTTCTCATCATCTTCCGTCTGAAACATATCGGTAAACAAAATAATCATCGAACGGCGATGCATTTTTTCTGCAATCTGATGCAAATATGTTATTGTATCGGTCGTTTTTTTGACTTTTGGCTGAACCAATAATTCTTCCAGTTTATTCAAAAGCATTCTATGATGGCGATCGCTTCCTTTCTCGGGAGCGTAATATTCGTATTTATCTGAGAAAACGCTTAAACCAACGGCATCACGTTGTTTCTTTAAAATATTCATTAAAACCGCCGAAGCCAAAACAGCAAATCCAATCTTCTTTTCATAAAAAGGCTGATTCGATTTTAGTTCAGGATAATGCATCGATGACGAATTATCAACGATCAGATGACAACGCAAATTGGTTTCTTCCTCAAAGCGTTTCGTGTACAAACGATCGGTTTTGGCAAACAATTTCCAGTCGATATGTTTGGTGCTTTCTCCAGCGTTATAGACTTTATGTTCGGCAAATTCGGCCGAAAATCCATGAAACGGACTCTTGTGCATTCCCGATATAAAACCTTCCACAACCTGATTCGCTAGCATTTCGAGATGCTGAAAACTGGAGACTTTTTCTATTTCCGATTCGATTTTCATTCGGTTTCTTTTTTAATATTTTGTGCTTTATAAAGCAAATCTGTCGCCTGAAACAATTTGCGTTTCAAGATCGGACTAAAATTAGGGTTTTCTTTTAAGAATCGCTGTACTTCATCAAAAGCAAATTTCGACGAATATTTCCCAACGGTATTATCCAGCCAGTCTTTTGGAAAGAAAATATCTCCTGTACGCTGAATTTCATCAACCAAATCTAGTGAAAATCTAATATACTTTTGTGCACTTTCCTGACGAAGTGGATGATTTACATTTGCCAAACCAACAGAAACCCACGATTCTTTCTCTCGGTTTGCATCGTCTTTTAGAGATTCCATAAACGTATTTCGAACCGATTCATCTTTGGATAAAGAAGGAAGCAAAAACTCAAAACGCTTTTGTTTATCGGGATTCGTAAAGGAAGTTCTAGTTTTCTCCAAGATTTCATCGGCTTTTGGATGTTTGGAAATCGCCAGATTCATCGCCATATTGGTGTAATCGTCTTCGTTTAGTTTCAAATTCGGAATAGAAATTTCTCTGTTCCAAACTTTATACAAACTGGCTTTTGCCGAATCAGAATAAGCAATCGAACTAAACAATCCGAATAAAGTCTTTTTGATATTCGCAGATAAATTGGCCTGTAAACGCTCATATAAAACACCTTCAAGCTGTTTCTGAACTTTACTTTGTTCTTTTCCCGTCAATAATCTCCAATAAATCGTATTTAAACTTCCCGAAACAATTCTCAAAACCAATTCGTTTTGTTCTGTTTGAATTCCCTTTAAAAAACAATCAAAAGCTTTTTCTGTCGAAACATTACCAATCAAAGTATTTTCATAAAGATTACTATAACTGGAAGCTCTAGCCATTTCATCTTTCAAATCAGCAATATAATTTAAATTATTCCCGTCAAGCGGAAAAACACCGTATCCAAAACCATTATAATTGTAAACAATCGCAAGCGGTTTTTCAATTCCTATAGCTTCTTTTACAACAGTATTTTTGTCATTAATAGTGATTGATAAAACTTTTACCTCTTTAGCATAAACTAAACCTATCTGAAAAACCTGAGGCCATATATTCTCTGATTTATCTTCTGCTTTTTGCTGAATTTCAAAACTTTTGATTCGGTTTTTAGCATCATATTCGATTTGATCCGTAAAAATGGCTCTCCCTGATTTATTTACCCAGACATCACTCCATTTTTTCATATCAAGCGAAGTTTCAGCATCGAGAAGTTCTACCAGATTATTCCAATCGGCATTGTCGTTGGCGTATTTCTGAATGTATTTTTGAATTCCTTTCTGGAACGGTTCCTTGCCCATCGAAGCCTCTAACTGACGCATCATAATTGGCGCTTTGTTGTAAATAATCGCACCATACAACGAACCCGCATCTTTCAAATTTGCCAAATGCTGCTTGATCGGATGCGTTCCTAAAGATCGATCTTCCGCGAAAGCGCTCGGATAATGAGCGGTAAAAAATTGCAGATTATGATTGACTTTTGGAAAAATTGGATTCATAATTTTATCGGCCATAAAGTTGGCAAAAACCTCTTTCATCCAAACGTCGTCAAACCATTTCATCGTAACCAAATCGCCAAACCACATGTGCGAGGTTTCGTGTGCGATGAGTTTTGCTCGGTTTAGTTTTTCGGTGTCGGTTGCGCTGTTGTCCAGAAACAAAGTTGATTCTCTGTATTGAATTGCGCCGACATGCTCCATTCCACCATATTGAAAAACAGGAATTGAAGCGAAATCTAACTTCTGAAACGGAAATTTACAATTGATATATTTTTCTAAAAAGTCTAACGATTGCTGATGCAGATTGAAAATAGTATCAGCGCTTACGCGAAATTTTTCCTGACTATTTTCTCGATACAGCATCGTCATTTCTAAACCTGGCTTTTGTGTCGCGCTTTTAAATTTTCCTGCAACAAAAGAGAATAAATAGGTACTCATTTTGTCCGATTCTCCAAAAGTGTAAGACGTAAAATCACCTTTATCCAATTTCTCTACAACGTTGGCTCCAGCCAAAACCGACCAATCTTTTGGCACAGAAAGTCTCAGTTTATATGTCGCTTTTAAATCAGGCTGATCAAAACAAGGAAATAAAGTACTGGCACGGTCTGGAACTAATAAAGTGTATAGAAAATCATCGTTTCTATTTAAAGATAAATTTCCTGCAATGAATGAAATCGAAATGGTATTTTTTCCTGAAATCAAAGCGGAAATCGGAATTACAATATGTCCGTTTTCATAAACAATCGAAAGCTTTTTTCCGTTTGCTTCAACCGTTTTTATATTGGATGTTTTCTCTTTAAAATCTAAAATTAACGGCTGACTTAAATCAGATAAATTCAAGTTTACAAATAATTGAGAGTTTACATTTTCTGCTTTCTGATTCGGAATTTCAAAAAACAAAGTGTATTGAAGATCTGAAATCTGTTTTTTACGAAAATTTGCTAGCTGTTCAGAAACACCGTTTTCAAATAATTCATTTGCTTTTGACTGAGAAAAACTATTGAAAATCAAGATAAAAAAACAAAGAAGGCTGTAGAAAATTTTCATTTTTAAGGAATATAAGATTTGCTAAAATTAACAAAAGCATTGATTTTTCGCAAACAATTATCGCAACAATATTGCATTTAAGAATAAGATTTCTATATTTGCAACACTATTGCATTAAACAGCATAAAAAACCTCATCTAGAAGTTAATCTTCACGAATGAAAAAGAAACTTAAATTTATAAATCTCTTAATGCCTTTGATTGTATTGTTCGCAATACTTTTTCCGGCTGTCCATTCGTATGAGCATATTTTGGATACTCATTCGCCAAAAGAGAAATTAGAATTTTCTGTTTCCGAAAAACCGCAATTCAAAGCCAAACTGCATTCGTTTCATAAATGTTCTATTTGCGATTTCAAATTCAGCGCTGTTGGCACATTTGAATTTCATGCTTTTCAGTTTTTCAAGAATAATTCTGTTTTAAAACACATTGTTTTTTACAGCAAACCGCATTTTGCATTTTTTAAGGGCTCTTTATTTTCTCTTCGAGCCCCGCCTATTACACTTTAGTATTTTTTTTGTGCTCTGTTTTGTTTTGGCAATTCGGCTATTTACTTGTTTTAATGATTTCAAAATCTTGAATCATTAAATAGCGATTTCATTCATTTAAGCAATTAAACAAGTATTGATATTGTCATTGACATTATTATTGTTTTCCACTTCTTCCGCACAAGAAAACCTCAACTTTTTATCGATTAACAAATTCGAACTAAATCCCAATTCCGGTTTTAGTTACGGCTGTACTGTTTTAAGCATTTGTTTGTTCTCGCAAAGTCGCGAAGACGCAGAGTTTAGAACAATTTTCTTTGCGTCTTCGCGACTTTGCGAGAGCTAAATCAAAGAAAACCTTAAAGAAAAAATCTTAATCTAATGTCTTTAGCTCGAAAAGCTTAAAAGCATTTGAAACTCTTTTGTAACCCAAATATCCCTTATAAAAATGATCAAAATCAAATCAGAAAAAATGAAAACAACAAAACTTATTCTGGTTTCGCTCTTTGCAGCAATAGCCTTAACAAGTTGCAGTAATGACGATTCAGAAGAAAAACAGGCAATTCCAACTATTGACAAAATCGAGCTTGGTCTTAGCAACAGCGAAACAGCAACTATTGGCGCAGATTTCCATTTTAATGCCGAAGTAACCGCCGCTGATAAAATCGAAAATGTGCAAGTAAAAATTCTACAAAGGAGCACCGAAACCTATTCAAAAGTCTGGTCGCACGAAATTACTTGGACACAATATGCAGGTGCAAAAAACGCCAATGTGCATAAGCATTTTGATATTCCAGAAGATGCTGCAGAAGGCAAATATGACTTTATCATTATCGTAAACGATCAAAACGGAACTAAGCTAGAAGTAAAGAAAAACTTAACCATTATAAATTAGAAAACATGAAACAATTAAAACTTTTAATGGGCATTTTGGCACTTACTTTTATTTCATCCTGCTCCAGCGACAAAGCCGAAATTGACAGCGAATATCCCGTAATTGATATCACTGGAGCAAATGCTTTTCCGATTCAATGTAGCACGATCGAGCGCGGAAAAACCTTCACTTTCAAAGCCACTTTTAATGACAATGTAGCTTTGGGTTCTTATAGCCTTGATATTCACCACAATTTTGATCATCATACACATAGTACAGAAGTTAATACCTGCGAAACCGAAGCTGTAAAAAGTCCTGTAAAACCAATGCTATTCATCAACAATTATACTATTCCAAATAGTTTGAAAAGTTACGAAGCAACAGCACAAATCACCATTCCTACGGATGTTGATCCTGGAGATTATCATTTTATGATTCGCTTGACGGATAAAGAAGGCTGGCAGACGCTGAAAGGTTTAAGTATTAAAATTTTATAAGATTAGATTAATGAAGAATGCCCTATCCATGTATTGGAAATATTGTTTTTTACTCCTCAGTTTATTAATTACGACGGAAGCTATTTCTCAAAATCAGCCTTCAGAAAAGAAACCAGAAATCAAGGAACTTAACGAAGTTTTAATCAGCAATAATACTGCTCAAAAAAGCAAAAAAGAAGAATCGCTGAATGTTGAAACGGTGAACAATAGTTTTATTCAACGTAATCTTGGCGGGAGTTTGATGCAGTCTCTGCAAAAATTGCCTGGCGTTAAAACTATTTCAATTGGCTCTGGAGGTTCGAAACCGCTTATTCGTGGTTTGAGTTTCAATCAGGTTATTGTGGTCGAAAACGGCTTGAAACACGAAGGCCAGCAATGGGGCGCTGATCACGGATTGGAAATTGATCAATATACTGTAAATCGGGTAGAAATTATAAAAGGTCCTTCTTCATTTATCTATGGATCTGATGCTGTGGGCGGCGCGATAAATATTAAACCTTCACCTCTTCCGTTGCAAAACACTTTTGGCGGAAGCGTTGATCTTACCGGAAAAAGCAATAATGCGCAATTTGGAAGTTCGATTAATTTATTTGGAAGAAACGAAAATTGGTTCTTTGATTCTCGAGTAACCACAATGGATTATGGTGATTATCGCGTTCCGACCGATGTTGTTCATGTGTATAGTTATGCGGTTCCGTTATACAAAAATCATTTGCGAAATACGGCTGGGAAAGAACTCGATTTTCATTTGAGTTCGGGTTATTCGGGAGAACGTTTTAAATCGGTTTTCTATTTCAGTAATGTGCATACCAAAAGCGGATTTTTCGCGAATGCGCATGGACTCGAACCTCGAAATGTAGATCTAGAATTACACGACAAATCGAGCCGAGATATTTTAATGCCGTATCAGCAGGTCAATCATTTGAAAGTTAGCAATACGACTTCTTTTCAATTCGAAAATCACGCTTTTGAAACGCAAATTGGTTTTCAGAATAACTTTAGAAGAGAATACAGCCAGTATGTCAATCACGGTTATATGCCTCCAATTTATCCTGAAGATATGTACGCTCCACAAGATTTGGAACGCCAATATGATAAAGATGTTTGGTCGTTTTCTGCTAAAGACGAATTTAGAATTGATAACCATCAAATTACGGTTGGTTCTAATGTAGTTTTTCAGCAAAATGAAATTGGCGGATGGAGTTTTTTAATTCCTGCTTTCACACAATTCAACGCGGGTTTATTTGCTTACGATAAAATTGAACTGAACGAAAAGTGGTTTTTAAACGGCGCTGTTCGTTACGATTACGGAAAAATAAAAATGAAATCGTATTACGATTGGTTTCAAAGTCCGGTTTCCGAAAACAATCAGACGGAATTGGAATATTTACAGCGTTCTCAAGATTTGACCAAAACTTTTGACAGTTTTACATGGTCTATTGGTGCAAATTACAATCCTGGAAAACTTTCGCTGAAAGCCAATTTGGGTTCAAGTTTCAGAATGCCTATTGCCAAAGAACTGGCTTCAAACGGCGTAAATTATCATTATTTCCGATTCGAAAAAGGAAATCCGAATTTGGATGCAGAACGTTCGTATCAGTTGGATTTAGGTATGGAATGGAATCAGCAAAATTGGTCTTTTCAGCTGACTCCGTTTGTGAACTATTTTCCAAATTTCATTTATCTAAATCCAACCTCAGCGCACGATATTTATTATGGTGCAGGAAATCAGGTTTTTGAATATGAACAAAGTAAAGTATTCCGTTATGGCGCAGAATTTCAAACAAGATATTATTTCCTAAAATCTTTAAGTGCAGAAATTGGCGCCGAATATCTTTATTCGGAACAAAAATCAGGAAGCAAAAAAGGCTATACAATTCCGTTTTCTCCGCCACCTTCTGTTTTGTTCGGATTGAATTATGAGCCTCAAATCCCTTTTTTAAAAGAACCTTATTTTTCTGTTGATTATCGTTTTACAGCACAGCAAAACAATATCGTTCCACCAGAAAGAAAAACGGCTGAAAGTCATGTTTTTAATGTGGCTTTTGGCTCAAAAATTAAAACAGGAAAACAGGATATCAGCCTCAATATTCAGATCCAGAATTTATTTAATACAAGATATTTAAATCACACCAGCTTTTATCGACTTATCGAACTTCCAGAAGCGGGACGAAACATTATTGTTTCTATGAAAATTCCGTTTTCGTTTTTGCGATAAGCAAACCATTCAAAACTCAATTATTTACAAATTTTAAATCCTTTATTACAATGAAAAACAAGTTTTACAAACTGCTATTTTTATTTGCTTTATCGCTTTTTGCGGTTTCGTGCAGCAACGATGATGACAACCACGACGATCATGATCATGATCACGACACTTCAGAAGAACATACATTTGTTCGAGTTTTACTTTCTGACGAAAAAACTACAGAGTTAACACTTTTTGATCCGCATGAAGATAAAACAAGTTCTTTTACGGCAAAATTTGCTAAATCTTCTTTGTACACTACAGAATCTGGACGTTATGCAGGAATTGTTCACAGAGACAATAATTTCGTAGAAACTTTCGACAGCGGATTGGAATTACACGACGATCACATCGATGTTGATGATGTTCCAAAATTTGGAGTTTTAGCGACAAGCGCATTAAAACCAACGCATTTTAAAAGTAAAATTGGAGAAATCCTGACTTTTAACGACGGAGACGGAACGCTTTCTGTTGGCAAAGAAGCCGACGTAAACAAAGCTGGTTCAACTTTCAAAACGATAAATGCAGGTTTATTGGCACATCACGGTGCCATGGCGACTTTTACAAACGGAACTTATGCCATTACAGAGAAAGATAATTCGGTAACAGGAACGCTTCCTGAAAAAGTAAAAATCATTGACAATACAGGAAAAACAGTTTTTGATGCTAAAATTGCGACAAAAGGAATTCACGGAAATGCTTCAGACGGTGTTTATGCTGTTTTTGGTTCGTCAAGCGGAATTTTGGTTGTAGAAAGCAACGGAAACCAAAAACTAATCGATCATCCAGCAGATTTTGGAACGGCTTGGTTTGGAAGTATTTTAGAAACGGCTTCTGCTGGAAAATTCATTGGTTATACGGCTGTAAAAGGCGCTTATTTAATTGATGTTGTAGCTAACACTGTAAAACCAATCATTCAAAACACAACGATTATGCAATGCAAAACGAGTTACGATCATAAAAAACTGGCTGTTTTATTTCATTCTGGAGAGCTTAAGCTTTATGATATCAGCAGTTTACAAGCCATAAAAGAAACTAAAGCAACTGCAGAAACGGCTACAGATGCGACATTAAAACCTCAAATGGCAGTTACAGACCGTTTTGCTTATATTACTTCGCCAACAACTGGAGAATTGATACAGGTAAATCTTTCTACATTGGCTATCAAAAAGACTAAGGTTTCTAGCACGCCTTATATGATCACGATTTTAGGTTATGAAAACAGTGAAACTCACAGCCACTAATTCATTATTCAAATAAAAACGGAAAAGGTTTGACAATCGTCAAACCTTTTCCTTTACTAATTCAAAGCTATCCAAAAAAAGAATTATTCAGTTTGTTGAAAATCAAAGCTTAAATCTCCTGCATTGTAATTTGCCGAAACATTTGTCGGGAAAGTTTGTGCAGTTCCAGAAATCCATCTGTATTCGATAAAGGTGATGTTTCCTGCAATAATAGGATAAGTCACGTTCGAATTATCAGCTTTGTTCTTTTTGTACCAATCATTAGAATTCATGGTTATCATGTATTTTTTATCTTTTTCTAAAGCTAATTCGCTGATTTCTTTAGAAACTTGTACATCTGCTGTTGCAATGTTTAAAGTCTCAGAACGTATTACAGATTTTGCTGTGTAGTCCCAGATCGTTACACGCACCGAAGGATTTGTAGCGGGAAGTTTTAAGGTTATGGCTTTAATTTTTCCTTTTACAGTTGGGGTAAATGCCAGTCCGAATTCATAATCTCCAGAATTAATAAAATTTGTTATCGTCGTGAAACCAGTTGCGGTATAGTAAGCGTCTAACGGATTTTCCGTTTTAAATGTTGGTTTATCTTCTTTATCACTACTGCACGAAACGGTAAAAACAGTGGTAACTAAGACTATTAATATGCATTTAAAAGTTTTCATAATATTAAATTTGATTTGTTATTTGGTATTGAAATTATGGCTGAATATTAAAAGCAGCGCAAACTTCTTTGTAACTCATTTTAGAATAATCTTGTTTCGCCATTTTTGATGTTGTAGCGGCAGCTCCTCCAGGAATCAAGATATAACGCCAGTTTAGAGAAGCAGGAAGCGCTACAGTTGTTCCATCATTTGCATGTTTAAATCGGAACAATTTGATGGTTCCAACACTTGCAATCGCAGTAATAGTATTTGTTGATCCTCCAGCTGTTGAAGTATATGGAAGCGTAAAAATATTAGTTCCAGATCCAAAACTTAAATAGACCAATATCGTTCCTTTAGCCATAATGTCTGTTGTAAGTTGCGGCGCAGTAATCGTAGTAGATAAACCTGAAGTTCCGTCGATAGTTTCTGGAGTTCCTGCGGGAGCATTAATCCATCCGCTGTAAATTACGTTTGCTGTTCCTGCCGGACCTTGAGCTCCTGTTGCTCCAGGCGCTCCATCAACTCCGTTTGTTCCATTAGTTCCGTTAACTCCATCAGTTCCATCATCGCTACTGCAAGAAATCATACTTATTAGAAGTAATAAAATTGTAAAAATGGTTTTAAAAGTTTTCATAACATTTTGGTTTTAAAATTTTAATTAAATAGTTCTTTTTTAACTCAATAGCTTTTATTTTTGCATTAATCAAAAAGATCTTTTTTTAACTTTCTGATTGAATTACAAGACAAAGTTGCCCGATTAGATTATCTTTAAAAACCCTTAATAGACGAACAGCATTTTAAATAGACAGACAACTTATTTGGAGCTGTTTTTTTGCCTTTTTATTGAAAAAAACTGGTTATTGATGAAGAAATACTCTTGTATTATTATTGATGATGATGAAATTGACAGACTAACAGCGGTTTCTTATGTCAAGAAATTTCCTGTTTTGGATATTGCAGGTGTTTTTGAATCGGCTGAAGATGCTGTGCCTTTTTTAGAAAAGGAAAAAGTAGATATCTTGTTTCTAGACATCGATATGCCAGGTTTAAACGGAATTGAATTTAGAAAACAAGCTTTAGACATTCCTGTCTGTGTTTTTATAACAGCACATCCAGAACATGCGGTAGAAAGTTTTCAGATTGAAACTTTGGATTTTATTGTAAAACCTTTGAAGTTGGATCGTTTTACGCAAACCATAAATCGAATTGAAGAATTTATGGAAATAAAACTAAAAGCTTCTCTCTTTGAAGCCAGTATTGGCGGCGATACCATTTATATAAAAGAAGGCCACGAGCAGACTAAAGTTAAGCTTCATGAAATTTTATATCTCGAAGCCTTAAAAGATTACACTTTGGTCGTTACAGCACAAAAAAGGCATTGCGTGCTTTCGAGCATTGGAAATTTATTGAAAGAAGATCATTTTCAGTCATTCGTCCGGATTCATAGAAGTTATGCCGTACAGAAACAATATGTTCAGAAAATCAATTCTACTGAGATTATTTTGAATAATAATGCTGTAATTCCGATTGGAAGAAGCTACAAAGAGAACTTAAATCTAATTGCATGAAAAATTTTAAGTTCTTGCTATTCGCATTTATTACTTTTAATGCTTTTGCACAGCAAGAACCTAATTTAGCGCGTTACAAATCGGCAGACGAAAAATTAAAAATCTGGCTAAAATATTGCAACGAACTTTTGGATGCCGATGAATACCTTAAACTTATAAATGCTTCTGAAAAAGGAGTTTTACTTGCCCAAAATAAACCCGCTTACCTTTCTAAATTTTATTTTCTGAAAGGTTTTGGATACGAATTCAACAATAATCAGTACAAAAAAGCCACAACCAATTACGAAATTTCTCTCTCGTATGCTCAAAAAGCAAAACATCTCAAGAGTATTGCTTCAAATTGCATGCGATTGAATTATATGTATTATTCGTTAAACGAAATTAAAAAAAGAGACAATCTTATTCTTTACATCAAAAAAATCATCGATACCACAAAAAACATAAAGACACAAGCAACTCTTAACGGAAGTCTTGGCGAATATTATCTAAGTTATTATGATTATGAGACTTTTATTGGTTATCAATTAACGGCTATAAACTACAAGAAAAAGCTCCCAAAAGATGTTGCCAATATAGAGAATATCGGAATTTCGTATTGCCAAATCGGATCGGCTTATGCCAAAATGAAACAATACAACAAAGCACTCGAATATCTAAATTATGGCAAACCAAATGTAAAAACGTCTCCTTATGTGAGTGCTTTTTTGTGCAATTATTACTTGCAATGTTTTGTTCCATTAAGAAATCGAGACAGCATTAAGAAATATTACAATCTGATTTACACTTATCCGTCTTCAAAAGATTCTCTGTTTTTAAATCTCAGTTTCGCCAATAGGAGTTTATCTGAATATTATATTAATGAAAGACAGATTAGTAAAGCGTACTCGTATGCTCAAAAAGCCGTTTCGCTTGGAAAAAAATCGGCAGATGATGAAATTTTAATGGAAGCCGAAACCGCTATGGGAAGAGTTTTATATGAAAAAGGAGAATATCAAAAAGCCATTGAAACATTAAAAAAAGCTTCTGTAAATGCTTTAACTTATGATAAGGAATCTTTTGTAACCATAAACAAAAAACTCTCTCAGAGCTATGCTGCGCTTGGCCAATGGAAAGAAGCTTATCATTACAACGAAATTTACAGCAAATACAACGATGAAGTAATGGAGCAATCTGCCAAACAAAGCATTGCAAACGCAGAAGCACGTTATCAGAACAAAACCAAAATTCAGGAAATTAAAAATCTTTCGACAGAAAATGCCATCAAAAACATTCAGATTCAAGATGCCAAACAACAACGTATTTTCTTGATTTCAGGAATTGCTTTAGTCTGCATTATCGGATTATTATTGTTTAAGCAAAATCAGAGCAGAAAGAAAACTAATCTTAAACTTCAAGTTTTAAATCAGGAATTGGATGAAGCTAATAAAATCAAAGCTAGATTCTTCAGTATTTTAAACCATGATTTGCGAAGTCCGATTTCAAATCTGATTCATTTTCTTCATCTTCAAAAAGAAAATCCAGAATTGATTGATGAAGAAACAGCATCTAGAATGCAACAGAAAATTACAATTGGCGCCGAAAATTTATTGTCTTCTATGGAAGATATTCTACTTTGGAGCAAGGGACAAATGGAGAATTTTAAACCTCAATTTAGAAAAACAGAAATTGCTGTTTTATTTGAAGAAACCAAAAATCATTTTTCGAGCATAGAAAAGATTGAAATTATATTTGAAAACCCAGAAAACATCATTTTAAAAACTGATGAAAACTATCTAAAAACAATCATTAGAAATCTTACCGGAAATGCAATTAAGGCTTTAGACAAAACGCAAAATGCAAAAATTGTTTGGAAAGCATGGCAGGAAAATCAAAAAAAATATCTTTCTATAACAGATAACGGACCAGGCGGAACACAAGAAAAATTTAAAGCTTTATATAACGACTCTGAAGTAATCGGAATCAAATCGGGTTTAGGATTGCATTTAATTCGTGATTTAGCAACAGCCATTAACTGCAAAATCGAAGTTTGTTCAAAGCCAAATATTGGAACAACTTTTACAATTATTTTTAAATAAATCTGGAATTTTTTCTTTGCGCTTAATTTCTCAAATTTTTTCTGCCACAGATTAAAGGATTAATTGGATTATAATGTGTGTTAATCATTTTAATCTGTGGCAAAAAAATAAAATAAAAAAGGTTTGACTTTCGCCAAACCTCTTTTATATAAATTGCAATCTAAGATTACAATAAAGCGTCTAAACTATCTGCGTAGGCTTGTTTCGGAGCTACTCCTACTTGTTTTCCTACTACTTCACCATTTTGAAACACCAAAACGGTTGGTATGTTACGCACACCATATTTTGCAGCAAATTCTTGGTTAGCATCTACATCTACTTTACCAACAACTACTTTACCAGCGTACTCTTCGCTTAATTGGTCAATGATTGGACCAACCATTCTACAAGGACCACACCATGCTGCCCAAAAATCTACCATTACTGGTTTATCTGATTTTAAAACTACTTCATCAAAAGTAGCATCTGTTATTGCTAATGCCATAATATATTAAGATTAAAATTAGGTCTGAAATATTAACTTTCAAACTACAGTACAAATTTAAAAATTTAAAATAAATCAAACACCATTACTAAATTAGTTTTCGTTATAAATGTATTATCATTAATTATAAGCTAGATAATTTTAAAATTACAACATATTTATCTGAAAATCAAACCAATAAAAAGTTAATATTTTTTGTAGTATCTTTAATACATCCAAAATTCGGCTACTATGAAAGAAGCTTTATCCAAAACCAAATCCTTTCTGCAATCTGATTCTTTTAAAAAATATGCCAAACGTTTTGGATATTTTATCTTAGGCTTAATTGCAATTCTTTTGCTTGCCTGCGGAGGTTTGTCCATATACTTCAATCGAAATAAAGCCGAAATTATTGCTAAAGTCAATACCAAAATCAACGAAAATATAAATGGCAAATTCCATATTAAAGATTTTCATTATAAGTTTCTTACTGGTTTCCCAAACTTTACATTGGCGCTAAATGATGTCGAAATAAAAGACAATCAATGGCAAAGTCACAAACATACTTTGTTGAGAGCAAAAGAAATCGAAGCGCGTTTGAACATTTTGAGTTTGTTGCAGCACGAAATCAACATTCATAAAATCTTAATCAACGACGCTGATATTTATATTTATAAAGCCGAAAACGGTTATTCTAATGCTAATATTTTTAAACCGAAAAAGAAGAAAACACAAACCGATAAAGAAAAACCAGAAACGACAATTGACGAAGTAAACCTCAACAAAGTGCATGTTATTATTGACAATCATTTAGGTCATAAATTGTTTGATTTTGATGTGGCGAGTTTAGATTCAAAAGTAAATTATGAAGATGACAGCTGGCAGACCAATCTGTTTTTGAAAACCAAAATTAACAGTCTCGCTTTTAATACCGTTCACGGAAGTTTTGCCAAGGAAAAAGTTCTGGAAGGCAATTTTGATATTTCGTATGCCGAAGCCAATCAAAAAATAGATATTAAAACCAAAGGACTCAAAATTGGTTCTGATGTTTTTGACATTGTCGCTTTCTTTAATATCGGAAAAAACAATTCGCTGTTCGGAATCAATATCGGAACGGATATTTTATGGCGAAATGCTTCCAATTTATTGTCGGCAAATATTAGTTCGAAACTCAACCAATTTGACATCAAAAAACCGATTAAGGTAAATTGCGACATAAAAGGCGATCTGAATGTTGAAGGCGATCCAAAAATTGTGGTGCAGGCAGATATTCGCGATAACGAATTAACGATTCCCGACGGTTTGTTTACCAATTGCAGTTTCAAAGGAATTTTCACCAACACTTTTAAACCCGAAAAGGAATCCAGCGATCCGAATTCCGCTATTATTCTTACCCATTTTAAAGCCGAATACGAAAGCATTCCGCTAAAAATTGCGCAAGCTGTAATTAATAATCTTGAAAAACCGATTGCCACAGGAGTTGTAAATGCCGATTTTGATATTTCGAAACTAAACGGAATGACGAATGAAAAAATTCTTCATTTTGAAAGCGGTCATGCCAAAGCCAATTTGAAATTTCAGTTTGATATTGTCGATTTGTACATTAATAAACCCAAATTTACAGGCGATGTTGATATTGCTGATGCTACGTTCGATTATCTTCCGAAAAGGATTCATGCCGAAAAAACCGCTGTGCAATTGTCTTTTACGCAAGAGGCGCTTTACATTAAAAAAATAGCCTACAAACACAAAAAGAACATTATCCGCATTGACGGAAAAATCGATAATTTCTTGAATCTCTATTACGACGCACCAGAAAAAATGGTTGTAAACTGGAATATCTATTGCCCAAATATTGACGTAAAACAGTTTATTGGCGTTTTAGAAAATTCGCCGAAACAAAAAGTCGCAGTGAAAAAACCAGTTAAAAAGAATGTGAATTTTACGAACCAATTAAGATCAGTTATCGAAAAATGTACGGCTGTAATTAATCTCAAAGCCGATAAAATCACTTATGGAGCACTTACTGCAACCAATACACAGGCCACAATCCAGATGCTAAATTCTAAAATACTGCTCAAAAACGGAACATTAAACACCTCTGGCGGAAGCATAAATTTTAGCGGTTCTGTTGAGCCAAGCGGAAATCGGTATGTTTTTACTTCAAACGCACAGGTAAACCGAGTAGATATTGCGAGTTTTTTAAGGTCTTTCAACAACTTCGGAATCAAATCTTTTAGTCCAAAAAACATTCGCGGGCGATTAACTAGCAATGCCAATGTTGCTGGTTTAATGAGCAGTACGGGCGATTTAATCATGAATTCGATGAAAGGAAAACTCGATTTTAATGTCAATCAAGGTGCCTTAATTAATTTTGAACCGATTATGAAAGTCGGCAAATTTGCTTTTCCGTTTCGCGATGTTGAGAATATTACTTTCAGCGATTTATCGGGTTCGCTCAATCTTCGCGGCGAACAAGTCGATGTCAATAAACTTACCATAAGCTCCAGCGTTCTGAACCTAGACGCAGAAGGCGTTTATTCTTTCGGACGAGGCACCAATCTCGCGCTTACCGTTCCGCTAAGAAATTCTAAAAACGACGCCAAACTCGCTACCAAAGAAGAACGAAAAGCCGTTCGCGAAAAGGGCATTGTCCTGCATTTGATTGCTTATGATAATGAAGGAAAAATGAAGGTTAAGTGGGGGAAGAAGGATAAAGGGTAATTTTCGTTTTAAAAAAGTTAAAAACATTTTACTGCAGCAAAAAACACTTAAAATCTCATATTTTTACGTAAGATATTTAATACAGTACATAATTAAGAAATGAGATATTCAGTAGAAATAATTTTTGGGAAAGATCAAATTAGAAAATACAATAACAATGAAGCATTTAATGACTTTGAAAAAACAGTAAATTTTAAAAAATACACATTTGAAACTCAAGCACAAAGAAATGCTTTCTATAAAGGAATGTCTGAAACCATTGGCTGGTTGGAATTTGAAGTTGTAAAAGAATTTGAAGAGAATGACCAAATCGTAATAGAGAAAAAAGAAGAAGATCAATTTGACTATTGGAGTTTTATACAAAAATTTTATCCTAAATATTATCAATGCAATAGTGTTTTGCTTAGCGAAATTTTAACAAAAAAACTTGATGGTGAAGAGATTTCCCAAGAAGATGAGGAATATATAAGAGATTGGGATGTTAGGAACGAATTATTAGAAATTGATAAGGAATTGCTATGCAAAGCTTTTGAAAATTACTTTACCATCATGTATCCCGAAAAATAATTAATTAAAGATAATCATAAAAGAGACATACAAAATTGACTTTTATATTCTATTAAACTTTTACTTATGAATTTCTCTTAATTTATCCACCAAAAAAATAGTTCTATATTTTTTTTTACTTTAAGGCTTTATGAAAAATTAGACTTTAGTATTTATTCCCTATATTTACTAAAGACAAATTTATCCAAAAATGCCACCAAAAAACCTCTGGACACGAGAAGAATTAATCGTTGCCTTTAACCTGTATCTTACAATTGAGTTTGGAAAGAGTCATTCTAGAAATCCTGATGTAAAAAGATTGGCAGAAATTATAGGAAGAACCCCTGGCGCAATATCAAGAAGACTAGGAAATTTTGCAAGTATAGACCCTTTTCATCAACAAAGAGGTGTAAAAGGTCTAGATCATGGAAAGAGACAAGTGCAACCGATTTGGGATGAATTTTTCGAAAATAAAGAAGGATTATTGTTTCAAAGTGAAGAAATCTTAGCTCAAAAAGAAAATACTTCTCTTCGAAGCAAATACAAAGATATTCTCGAGGATTTAAAAGATTTAAAGGGTGAAACTGTTCTTCGTGAAGTAAAAACTAGAGTAAATCAATGTGTTTTTAGAAAAATAGTTTTAACCAATTACTCCTATAAATGTGCAATTACAGGTATTGATATTCCTGAATTATTACATGCCAGCCATATAATTCCTTGGTCAACAGGTGAAGAGCATCGTTTAAGTCCTGAAAATGGAATTTGTTTTTCAGCACTTTATGATAAAGCTTTTGATAAAGGATTAATTGGCATTAATACAGATCTTAAAATCATATTTTCTGAAACTTTAAAAAAGAAAAAGAAAACTGAATACTTTGAAAAGTATTTTGCGTCAATAGAAAATCAAGAAATACTTAAAGCAAAAAAATATTTACCAAGAAAAGAATTTTTAGAACATCATTTAGATACAATTTTCAATAAATAAGATTTATGAAAACAAAAAAGCCACTTTCCCAAGTGGCTTTTTCTCATTTCTTACTCAATCCCCAAATAAGGATCAAGAATTTCGGCTAATTCATTCAACCAATAGAAACCATCTTCAATATTTACGGTTTCAGTTTTCATAAATCCATCTTCTCGTATTGCGTTTAACGCAATTAGGAAATTTACTTGCCTAATGGTTTTCGCCATACTTTTAGAATCAATTGAATTGTTGAAGAATTCAGTTAACCTCAATTCGGTTTCTTTGGAAAGGGTGTTGGTACTCATAATTTTGCATTTAGGAATTATAAAACCCGTATAGCTTAGGTGTCCTACGCTGCAAAGAGCGTTGCGATTGTTTCCAATATCGCCACCATACTACACGGGCAAGAAGATTTTTTTGTATTCATAATATTTTGCATTTAGGAATTGCAAACATACGAAACAAAATAACAAATTGTAAGTTTTTTCTTTATTTAAAAAATAAAATACTCTGAGTATATTTTCTCCAAATCGAAATTACAAAATTGAAAAATAAATCAATTTAAAATTTCATAATATTTCCTTAACCTACTTGTCTTTTATCTTTAAAATCGATAAGTTTGAGAATGAATCATTAAATTTTATTTGTTATGAAAGTACAAATCAACACCGACAAAAACATTGAAGGAAGTGCAAGATTAGAAAGTTATTTTTCTGGAGAAGTAGAAAAAAGCTTAGACCGTTTTCAAGATAAAATTACTCGCGTAGAAATTCATTTTGGAGATGAAAATGGAGAAAAATTCAGCTTGCATGACAAAAAGTGTGTGATTGAAGTTCGTCCTGTAAAACTACAGCCTATTACGGTTACAGAACACGCAGACACTCTAGAAAAAGCCTTTAGCGGTGCATTGGCCAAAGCTAAAAAAACATTGACTTCTACTTTCGAAAAAATAAAAGCACATTAATCTGTGTTCCTTTCTATAAAAAAAAGACGTTTCAGCTGAAACGTCTTTTTTGTTTTATATTATTCTGAGAATCTTATTATTCTTTCGGTAAAGGAGCTCCAACTGCAACATCGCAACGATGCCCCGGTTTTCCGTGCGGCGGATTCATTCCTTCTGCTACTGTAGCTTCTCCACCATCTGTACTCAACAATGCTGGAACTGCATTTGGCTGAGGGCTTACAGTAAAGTTTTGTGTAACTGTTCCTGTTTGTGCTGTAGTTGACGCTGCTGTATTTTTTGCAACAGGCGAATTTAATGGTGATCCTACCGGAATATCACATCTATGCCCTGGCTGTCCATGAGGCGGATTCATTCCTTTTGCTACTTTAACTGGTGTTGTCGTAGTGGTAGTTACAACTTGAGGCTGACTTACTTGTACAGTTTGTCCTGCTTGTGCTGTAACCTGACCTTGTTGTGGTGGTGCAGAATTTAAAGGTGCTCCAACTGCAATATCGCAGCGGTGTCCCGGCTGTCCGTGAGCAGGATTAATTCCTTTTGTATCGCTTAAAACCGTATTTGGATTTGTTGCAGGAGTTTGTGCTACTGGAGCAGCTGATTTAGTTGTATCTTTTGCAAGTCCTAATCTTACTAATTCTGAGGTTGCTGTACTTTCTTGCGGTTCTAATTCCTTTTTACAAGAAACAAAAAGTAAAGAAGTAACAGCTATTGAGCTTAGAAGTATTTTTGCCTTCATGACTGGGGTATTTTTATTGAAAATCAAATATAGTGGTTTTTGAGATATTACACCATATAAGTAATGTAAGATAATTTAAGCTTTACTTACACTTGCCGCAAAGGCACCAAGGCGCAAAGTTTTATTTTAAAGATTTTTAGTGCCTTGGTGCCTTTGCGGCAATAATTCGTTTTCTTTAGTTTTCTTATATCACTTATATGGTTCAAAAAAAATTATACCTTTAAACTCAAATAACATATCTCATGAAAAAAATACTTTTACTTCTTTTATTTGTTGCCTCTTTTACAAATGCACAAACAGACAAAATCAAAATCAATCACACATTAGATGCTTGGCATAAAGCGGCTGCCGAAGTAAAATTTGATGCTTACTTTAATGTATTAGCAGACGACGCTATTTACATTGGAACGGATGCAACCGAAAATTGGACCAAAAAAGAATTTGCTGTCTGGGCAAAACCATTTTTTGATAAAGGAACTACATGGAATTTTAAAGCTTTAGAACGTCATATCTTTTTTGATAAATCAGGAAAAATTGCTTGGTTTGATGAATTATTAGATACGCAAATGAAAATCTGCCGCGGTTCTGGAGTTTTAATAAAAGTAGGGAACGAATGGAAAATTCAGCATTATGTTCTATCGATGACTGTTCCGAATGACGAAGTTGATGCCGTAACCAAAATAAAAGCACCAATTGAAGACGCTTTGATTGCAAAACTTCAGAAAAAATAAAACATTTTACGGTTTTCTTATTATAAACGTAACTTTTTGAGCACTTTAGAAGCACTGTTAGCAGATTATTTTTAATTAATTCGGCAAAAACAGTGCTTTTTTGTAACTTTAGAATAAGATACTGTCAAAAAAACGAGCGGTATTTTACAAAATTCATCAAAATAAAACCCATACCTCTATTTTAACAGCCTTAAAAACAAGAATCTTTATTTTTTTCTAACTTTGACCCCAAAAAAAATAGGGTTAAACAAAGTATTTTAAAAATGAAAATAGAAAAACGCTGGATTATCTCCTTTATCATGATAAGCGTCGTATGTACGATAGGGGCATTTTGGCCAACAGTGACCGAAAATAATTATGTTTTATCAGAATTTGGAACTACAGATCACATTGTTCCTGCCGATGTTGCCTGGATGCTTACTTCGAGCTGTCTAGTTTTAATTATGACACCAGGATTGTCTTTCTTTTATGGCGGAATGGTTGGAAAGAAAAACGTGATTTCGACTATGCTACAGAGTTTTATCTGTCTAGGTGTAGTTACGCTTTTATGGGTTGTAGTTGCTTTTAGTTTGGCTTTTGGAGAACCAATTGGTTTTGGTTCTGGAGATCATTTCTATAGTTTTTTCGGAAATCCAACTACTTTTGCTTTTATGGATTATGTTGGCGTTCTGCCTCATAAACAATTGGCCAGTACGATTCCGTTTATGCTTTTTGCTTTGTTTCAGATGAAATTTGCCATCATTTGTCCTGCAATTATCACAGGTTCATTTGCAGAACGCGTTCGTTTTATCTCTTATTTAGTTTTCATTAGTTTATTTACCATTTTTATATATGCTCCTTTATGTCACGCGGTTTGGTACCCGACGGGCGTTTTAGGAAGTTATTTTGGTGTTAAAGATTTTGCAGGAGGAACGGTTGTACACATGAGTTCTGGTTTTGCTGCTTTGGCTGGAGTTATTGTTTTAGGAAAAAGAAAAAACAGCCAGCATATTCCAACCAATATTCCGTTTGTATTATTAGGAACGGGAATGCTTTGGTTCGGCTGGTTCGGATTCAACGCTGGATCTGCTCTTGCTGCCAATGGAACTGCTGCGATGGCTTTTGCAACAACGACAACTTCGTCTGCTGCAGCCATGTTAACTTGGATTTTCTTTGATAGAATGAACGGAAGAAAAGTTTCTGCTCTAGGCGCTTGTATTGGCGCTGTTGTTGGTCTTGTTGCCATTACGCCTGCTGCTGGTTTTGTTTCGGTGCCAGAAAGTATGTTCTTCGGTTTCATTACGGCGTTGGTTTCTAACACGGCTGTAAATTGTAAATACTCTAAAAAGTTCGATGATACACTTGACGTTTTTGCTTGTCATGGTGTCGGCGGAATTATGGGAATGATTCTAACTGCTATTTTCGCTCACGGCGAAGATGCAAGTTTACTTCACGGCGGATGGAATGTTTTCGGACATCACATGATGGCGTTGGTTTTGGTTTCGATCTTTACTTTCTTCGGAGCTTACTTCTTGTTCAAAGTAACTAATTTCATTATTCCGTTAAGAGTTTCAGAAGAATCAGAACACATTGGATTGGATTTATCACAACACGATGAATCTCTTGACCCAAAGGCACAACCCATTACTGAGCCACATTACGGTTAAAATATAAGTTGCCACGAATTACACGAATTTCCACGAATCAATATTTAACTGCATCGCAGAAAAAAATTAGTGGAAATTCGTGTAATTCGTGGCAAAAAACAAAATATACTTCACATGAATTCGTGGCTGAAAACTTTTTAAACCTAATTACGCTATTTTCATTCGTTTATATTCCTTAATTTTGCCGAAAATTTTTGTAAAAGTGGGAAGTAAAAATAAACTAAAAAGATTCAGAGAGAACGAAACATTTCAAAACGTTTTTCAACCAACCAGAGAAGAAGTTGTAGGCGATTTAATGCCTTTAAAAGGAAAATGGAATTCTGATTTCTTTAAAAATGATAATCCATTAGTTTTAGAATTAGGATGCGGAAAGGGAGAATATTCTGTTGGATTAGCAGAGAAATACCCAAACAAAAATTTTATCGGAATTGACATTAAAGGTGCGCGTTTCTGGAGAGGTGCTAAAACTGCTGTTGAAGACGGTCTTCATAATGTCGCTTTCGTACGTACACAAATTGAATTGATCAATCATATTTTTGCTGAAGGCGAAGTTGACGAAATCTGGATTACTTTCCCAGATCCGCAGATCAAATACAAAAGAACGAAACACAGAATGACGAATTCTGAGTTCTTGAAATTGTATAAAAAAATCCTGAAAAAGGACGGTGTTGTAAATCTTAAAACCGATAGCGAATTCATGCACGGTTATACTCTTGGATTGCTTCACGGAGAAGGTCACGAAGTTTTATACGCGAATCATAACGTATATAAAAACGAAGGAAGCCCAGAAGTTGTGACTTCTATCCAGACTTTTTACGAAAAACAATATTTAGAAATTAATAAGGCAATTACGTATATTCGTTTCAAAATTAAAGACTAACTTTAATTTTGAAGCCTTTATCTAACCGATTTAATAACTAAATGATCTACCTTACTCCCCTAATTTCAGGTTTTATTGCCGCTGCCATTGGAACTATTCCGCCTGGATTGCTCAATATGACGGCTGCCAAAATAAAAATGAAAGAAGGGAAAAAGAATGCTCTATCATTTGTAATTGGCGCGGTTTTAATTATTTTTTTTCAGGCTTACATTGCGGTATTGTTTGCTCGTGTGATAGACAATCGTCCAGATGTTGTAATATTATTGCGCGAAGCTGGTTTTGTCATTTTTTCGATTTTAACCGTTTATTTTTTCTTTTTTGCAAAAGATCCAATAGCAAAGAAAAAAACGAAACTAAAGAAAACCAGCAAAAAAAGCAGTTTCTTTCTAGGAATGCTACTTTCTGGACTAAACTTCTTCCCTATTCCTTATTATGTTGTAATAAGTGTAACACTTGCTTCGTATCATCTTTTTGTATTCGAAAACACAATTATTTTAACCTTTGTATTAGGCTCGGTTCTTGGAGCTTTTGCGATTTTGTATAGCTATATTGCCTTCTTTGGAAGAATAGAAAAGAAAACCGATTACTTCATGCGAAACATGAACACTATTATCGGAACCATTACTGGATTAGTCGCTGTTGCAACACTTTTTAATATCCTGAATTACTACTTCGGTTAATTTTTATAGCCACAGATTTCACAGATTAAAATGATTTTTTTACTTTGTGGTAAATATTTTTTCACGCAGATTTTTAAGGATTTGAGCAGATAATCAATTTAATCCTTTAAATCTGTGGCAAAAAAGACAAAATCATGGCAGAAGAAAATTTTTTTGAAAGAGTTTATGTAATCGCCAGACAAATTCCGTTTGGAAAAGTAACTTCTTATGGCGCTATTGCAAAAGCATTGGGCACAGCACGTTCTGCACGAATGGTCGGTTGGGCAATGAACGCTTGCCATAATATGGATGATGTTCCTGCACATAGAGTCGTAAACCAAAAAGGTCTTTTGACAGGAAAACATCACTTTGACGGAACCAATTTAATGCAACAGCTTTTAGAAAACGAAGGAATAAAAGTAGTCAACAATCAAATTGTAGATTTTGAGAAACATTTCTGGAAACCAGAAGTTGAATCGTAAAACACAGAAAGTCTTGCTGCAAGGTTTTCAAAACCTTGTAGGTCTAACATTTTAATTGACAATAATTATAAAGACATTTAAAAGAGCAAAACCTACAAGGTTTTGAAAACCTTGCAGGAGCATTAAAGATTAAATCAAGCAAATCACAAAACTCGTTTTATCCTCATCGGTTTGGTAGCTTAGATAACCTCCATGCGCTTCTATAATATTTTTGGAAAGCGTCAAACCAATTCCCGCTCCATCTTTTCTTGTGGTGAAAAACGGAAGAAAAACTTTATCTCTAATTTCTGCATCTACTCCTTTTCCGTTGTCTGAAATCACAATGAAAAAGCGATTATTTTCTGTATAACTGGAAATTATTAATTTCTTTTCTGTTTTTTCTTTTAAAGCATGAATACTATTGGTAATCAAATTGATAATCACCTGCTCCATCTGATTTTTATCAATCATAATAGAACGCGAACTGTGTATTTCATTCATCAATTCTATTCCTTCTTCTTTCAAAATCGGACTCATAATTCGAAGACAATCTTCAAACAAGGCATTGATTGGCGTCATTTGTTTGTTCGGCGTTGGCAACATTGCTAGTTTACGGTAATTCTCCACAAAAAACTGCAAATGATCGCTCCTATTTATTATGGTTGAAATACTGCTTTTGATGTCTTCAAAATCGTCTTCTTCCAATTCTTCCTGATCTACAATATGAAGCAAATTCTGCGAAAGCGCACGAATAGGCGTTAGAGAATTCATTAATTCATGTGAAATGATCTTCATTAAATTAATCCACGCTTCTTTTTCTTTTTTCTCAATAACCCTCTGAATACTGTCTAATAAAATGATAAAATACTCTTTATCGTAGGTTTGCGTATACGAAGTCTGCAACATAAAAGTCTGCAAATCCTGATCTTCAATTTTGATTGAAATAGCGGTTTTTAATTCTGTAAAACCAACCTTTTCAATTTCGCCACACAAACTCGGAAGATAGTTTTTCAGGTATTTCCAATGACTCATTTTTGGCACTTTAAAAAGCTTAGAAAAACAGTCATTCATTATAAAAATAGACCAATCCTCATTTTCTTTTTCTAAGATTAAAGCGGCGCTATCGATACTGTTCAAAATCGAACGGTAGATTAATTCTTTGGAAATCTGCTCTTGTTTCTGAACTTTTAAAGTATCATATAAAAGATACAGACTATTGAAATTATCTTTTTTATGTTCTTCTGGAAAATGGGCAGAAAAGTCGTCATGTAGAATCGAGTTTATCGTTTTGTTATAAAACAGCAATTGGTTTTTGACAAAAAAATACATTTCGAATAGGAAAATCAAAACAAAAACACCAACCAATAAAGCGTTGTATTGAAATCCTTCATAGAACAATAATGCACTGGTAAGGAAGAGCACCATGACAAATAGAACCCTAACAAACAACGCATTATAAAATTTCCAATTCTTCATTTATTATTATTTTTTGCCACAGATTAAAAGGATTAAAAAGGATTTTTTATTTTAAATCTGTGAAAATCCTTTTAATCTGTGGCAAAATTATTATTCGTTCTAATTCTTCAAATCGTATTTCTCTATTCTTCTGTACAACGCAGCGCGCGACAAACCTAATTCTTCGGCAGTTTTGCTGATGTTTCCGTTGTGCTTGAAAAGTGCTTTTTCGATTGCGCCTTTCTCCATTTCTGATAACGGATTTTCATCATTTTCCTGAATCTCTTCAAAGTCCAAAATATCCAAATCCATTACCGAAATGGTGTTGTTTTCCGCCAAAATCAAAGCGCGTTCTATTTTGTTTTCCATTTCACGCACATTTCCTTTCCACGGATATTTTTCCAGATAAGATGCAACATTATCTTCAAAACACCAATTTTCCTGATTGTATTTTTCTGCAATCTGTTCTAGAATGAAATTTGCCATTGGCACAATATCGTCTTTTCTTTCGCGTAAAGACGGAAGATTGATTTCCATGGTATTAATTCGGTACAGCAAATCTTCACGGAAGGTTTTATTTTTTACCTCAGTTTTTATATCACTGTTGGTTGCTGCAATAACACGAACATTCAGTGGTCGTGGTTTACTTTCGCCTAGACGAGTTACGGTTTTGGTTTGTAAAACATGTAATAATTTAGCCTGAAGATGAAGCGGAATATTTCCAATTTCATCTAAAAAAATAGTTCCGTTCGACGCATTTTCAAAACGTCCTGGAGTATCAATTTTAGCATCGGTAAAAGCACCTTTGGCGTAACCAAAAAGTTCGCTTTCGAATAAATTACCACTTAGAGAACCTAAATCGACATGCACAAAAGGCTGATTTTTCCTCTCTGAATGTTGGTGAATAAATTCTGCAAAAACATATTTTCCTGTTCCGTTTTCGCCCAAAATCAAAACATTCGCATCTGTTCTAGCTACTTTTTCGGCAATAGAATAAGCTTGTTTTATTTTTGCTGAAGTGCCAACAAAATATTTCTTTTCGGTTTTCTCTGCTTTTTCTGAAGTTGTTTTTTTGTTGTTTTTTCTGCTTTCAGTAACTGCTTTATCAATAACTTCCAACAGCTTTTCGTTATTCCACGGCTTTAGCACATAATCAAAAGCCCCAATTTTAATACCTTCTACAGCGGTTTCAATTTTACCAAAAGCGGTCATTAAAATAACGACTGTCTGCGGAGAAAGCGTTTTAATTTCTTTCAGCCAATGAATGCCTTCACGCCCATCTTCAAAACCAATTCTATAATTCATATCCAGCAAAACCACATTTATGTCATTTTCGCTTAAAATTGAAATGATTTTTTTTGGACTATTAGTTGTAAAAATGGTCTCGAAATGTTTTTTAAGAATCATTTTTGCAGAAAAAAGAATTTCTTCTTGATCGTCGACAACTAATATTTGGGCTAGTTTTTTTCTCATTTGGTCTTTTTTCTGTCCGCTTCCGAACGGTCAACTGTTCATTATCGGACACTACTTTTTTAACGTGTTTTTTAAAGCTCCTTTAAATTCAACACTTTACAAATAATAAATTTTATGGCACAGTATTTACCTATTGATTATCAGTAAAATAATTTAAAAAATGGACACGATAATTCCTCGTAAAAGTAAAAAATTTAGATATCTCGCAATAGCAATTGCTGTTTTTTTAGTTTTGCTAACCATTAGTGTTTTTGCATTTAACACCAAAAGAACTTTAAATGTAAAAGCAGACGAATTGGTAATTCAAAAAGCAGAAAAAGCCTTTTTTGAAGATTTTGTTGTTTTTCAAGCAAAAGTAGAGCCATTGAACGTTATGCTTGTGAATGTTACCGAGGGAGGTTCTGTGAAAGAAATCTTTGTAGAAAATGGCGCAATGGTTACCAAAGGACAATCGCTGGCTCGTTTGTACAATCCGAACACAGAATTGAATTATCTTACTCAAGAAACCGCTATTATTGAGCAAATCAACAATTTGAATACAGGAAAATTAAACATTAGAAATCAAGAACTAAACTTAAACAAAGATTTAGTTTTGATCGAACACGACTACAACGATGCAAAGAGATTATACGACATGAATGCAAAGCTGTATGAGAAAGATGTAATTTCTAAAAATGACTGGAACACTTTTAAGGAAAGCCTTCGTTTTCAGGAAGAACGCAAAAGAACAATTCAGCAGAGCATTCAAAAAGAAAAACAAAGCAATCAGGTTCAGATTTCTCAAATAAACCGTTCGATCCAGACTATGGAAAAGAGTTTGGATATTCTGAGAAATAATAAAAAGAACTTTTTAATCACAGCGCCAGAAACAGGACGATTAACTTCTTTTGAACCTGTTTTAGGAAAAACTTTTCAAGCAGGCGCAAGCATCGGAAGAATCGATTCTAATAAAGGATATAAGCTTATTGCCGAAGTAGATGAATTTTATCTGGAAAAGCTTAGAGAAGGTTTAAAAGGACAAGTAGAATTTAAAGGGAAAAATCTTGAAGTTGTCGTGACCAAAGTAATTCCTGAAGTAAAAGGAGGACGATTTACTGTAGAACTTGCTTTTATAAGTAAAGAAAATATTGTCTTGCAGGACGGACTTAGTTTTGGCGTAAAACTGATTTTGTCTGAAAAAAATAGAACTTTGGTAATTCCGAGAGGAGCGTTTAACCAAGAAGCTGCAGGAAAATGGATTTTTGTTGTAAACGGAAATAAAGCGATAAGAAGAAATATCAAATTAGGACGCGAAAATCCTTCATATTATGAAGTCTTAGAAGGTTTAAAAGAAGGCGAATCTGTAGTTACTTCTTCTTACACCGATTATAAAGACATTGAAGAGCTTTCTCTCGAGTCACAATCGCAGTAGATAGTCGCAGTTACAAATCACATTTTACATTTTACAATTCACATTTTACAATTCACATTTTACAATTATAAAAGATCAATCATCAATCAAAAAACGTATTTAATAACATTTCAAAACCTTAAAAATTATGATCACAATTCAGAATTTAACCAAAGTTTTTAGAACAGAAGAAATAGAAACTGCTGCTTTAAGCGGTATCAACGTAGAAATAAAAAAAGGAGATTTTTTAACTATCATGGGGCCTTCGGGCTGTGGAAAATCGACTTTATTAAATATAATCGGTCTCTTGGACAGTGCAGATGGCGGAAGCTACAAATTATTAGATCAGGAAATGATTGGTCTAAAAGAGAAAGGAAGAGCACAAGTACGCAAAGAAAACATTGGTTTTATTTTTCAAAACTTCAACTTAATTGATGAGCTTTCTGTTTATGATAATATCGAATTGCCATTGCTTTACAACAACGTAAAAGCTTCTGAAAGAAAACAGAAAATTGAGGCGATTGCCGAAAAGCTAAACATCTCTCATCGTTTGAAACATTTCCCACAACAACTTTCTGGAGGACAGCAACAAAGGGTTGCGGTTGCAAGAGCTTTGGTAAATGACCCTAAAATTATTTTGGCCGATGAGCCAACAGGAAACTTAGACAGTAAAAACGGTAATGAAGTGATGGAACTTTTAACCGATTTACATGCTAAAGGCGCTACTATTTTGATGGTTACCCACTCTGATTATGATGCTTCTTTTTCGCAAAGAACCATTCACATGAAAGACGGAGTTATATTTTCTGAAAAGTTAAATCAACGTAATGTTGATGTTTTTATGGACGCTAAATAATAAAGTGATGATTAAAATTATTGTTACTGCACTGGTAGTTCTGGTAGAACTGGTGTGCAAAATATTTACTATGATTTAAAACCGAAAGGTTTACCAAAACAACCATATCAACTATAAAAATATACCTCAAAATGATTTTTAACTGGTTTAAAATATTTATATATCATTTAAAACAAAGCAAACTGTTTTCGTTTTTAAATGTTCTGGGATTAAGTATCGGAATTGCTTCTGTTATTTTTGCAATTTTATATTGGAACAATGAAAATGCATACGATCAATGGAATCCTGAAAAAGAGAACGCTTATCTTGTTCTAAACAAAATTGGCTCGGGAGATATTTGGGCAACTAGTTCGATCCCGTTTGGAGAAACCTGTAAAGCTACAATTCCAGAAATTGACAAAGTTTGCTTTCTATACAATTGGTACGAAGATGGCGTTGTTAAATTTCAAAATCTAAAAATATTAGATAAAAAAGTTATTCGTACAGACGAAAACTTTTTTGATTTTTTTCCTTTTGAAATTATAAAAGGAAGCAAAGAGAATATTTTAAAAGAAAAAAATAGCGCTGCTGTATCTGAAGATCAGGCAAAATTGCTTTTCAAAAACGATGATCCAATTGGCAAATCAATTACGTATGGAAATGGCGATTACATCGTAAAAGCGGTTTATCGTGTGACTAAACCTTCTTCTATAGAACCAAATTATATTTTTAACGGGGTTAAACGTGACGGTGATAAAGATCAATGGGGAAATTTTAATTATGCTTTAATGGTCAAAGCTAAAAAAGGAACCAATCCTTCTGCTCTTATAAAGAAAATGCAAAATGTAATTTTTATCAACAGAACAGTAAAAGATGCAAAAGCCAGCGGCCAGACTGTAGAACAATATCTAAAAGAAAACGGACAGGTCGAAGTGATGCTTGATCAATTGAAAACCTCTCGTTTGTATGGCACAAAAAGTTCAGGAGGACAAAATTTTCCCGAAGGACAAGGCAATTTAAAATTGCTTTATATTATGGGCGGTTTATCTGTTCTAATATTATTTTTATCGATGGTAAACTATATCAATCTAGCAACTGCATCGGCCATTAAACGCGCCAAAGAAGTTGGTGTTCGTAAGATTGTTGGTGCAACCAAAAAACAGATTGTTGCTCAGTTTATTTTTGAAACTTCCATAATAGTAATGCTTGCTATTGTTTTTGCACTTGCTATTGTTGAGCTTTCATTACCTTATTACAATACTTTCTTGAGAAAGACTTTGACTATGAATGGCGGCGAATTTTACCTGCAGCTTATTTTTATATTTGGATTAGTAATTGTTCTTGCGGGTATTTTCCCTGCTGTTTATATCTCAAATTTTGAAACATTAAAGGTTTTAAAAGGTAATTTTTCAAGAAGTAAAAGTGGTATCTGGATTCGAAACTCAATGCTTATTTTTCAGTTCGGAATTGCAGCTTTCTTTATCATTGGAGCATTGATTGTCAATTCGCAGGTTGATTACATGATGAATAAAGATCTAGGCTTCAACGGTGACCAAGTACTTTCTATTACGTACAATACAAAAGAGCGGTTAAGCAGAACAGATAAATATTTAGCACAGAAACAAGAAATTAAAAAAATCCCAGGAGTTGTAGATGTCACTACATTTGCCGGCACTTTTGGAGGTAATGCTGGATCAAGTTCAGGATTTAAGCATAATGGAATTTTTGTACAGCCCAAAAACATCGAAATGGATTTTGGATTTCTTGAAATGATGAAAATCAAAATCGCCGAAGGACGCGATTTATCTCCTCAATTTGCATCAGACACGGTAAGTGGCATGCTTATAAACGAAACGCTTGCTAAAGAACTAAATCTTAAGAATCCAGTAAACACTATGATAACATCGGGCTGGAGTATTGGCAGCGATGATAACTTAAAGTTTAGAGTTGTTGGAGTTGTAAAAGACTTTAATTTAATCGATTTGCAGAATAAGGTTCCGCCAATGGTTTTTATTAGTTTAAAAACGTTAAAATGGAATAATTTCAATAGAGTGCTTGTAAAGGTTTCTCCAAATAATTTAACAGAAACGTTAGAAAAATTGAAATTATATTGGGAGAAAAACGTAAATCCAGACTATCCATTTGATTACGAATTTGTTAACAAAGTATTTGCAAAAACTTATGAAGAGCAAGTCAAGCAAAAAAACCTCTTTTTCATCCTAAATTTGGTCGTAATCGTAATTGCTATATTTGGATTGTTTGCTTTGGCATCATTTTCGATGGAGAGAAGATTGAAAGAAATCGCCATTCGAAAAACATTAGGAGCTGAAACAGATATTCTCCTAAAAGAATTGTCGAAACAATATATTGTTTACTGTTTTATAGGATTTGCAATCGGGATTGTTCCTGCTTATATATTATTACAGAAATGGCTGGAAGATTTCGCTTTTAGAATTGGAATATCGACTATTCCTTTCATAATTGCCTTGATTTCTCTTTTGTTCTTAACCTTATTTATTGTTTTAACAAAAGCATTTCAGGTAACCAAAATCGATATATTAAAATATTTAAAATACGAATAAGCTTGTAGACCATTTTTTTTAAAGAAGCCCGACAGATTTTTTTTTAAATCCGCCGGGCTTCTATTTTTAATCTTTCATCGTTACAGCATCGTTATAGATCAGTTTGTCTAGACTTTGGTCTCGATCGTATACATCTGGGAAAAAATTGACTTCTCCGTTATCCTGAACCCAACACGTAAAATATCCTATGTAAACCGGAATTTTGCGTTTAAGCATACAAGTTGTTTCTTTTTCTCCACTCATAGCGCTTTCAATTTTATCTACCGGCCAGTCTGGATCGTCTTTTAAAATATGCAATGCAAGCTGTTTGGCTTCTTTCACATTTATACAACCGTGGCTGAAAGTACGTTTTTCAAATTCGAACAAACTTTTGGCAGGCGTGTCGTGCATGTAAATATCGTTCGGATTCGGAAACATAAATTTTACTAATCCTAGAGAATTCTTTGGTCCCGGTTTTTGTCGCACTTTCCCTCCATTCCATTCCATATTATGTTCTGCCAGATAGTTTTTATCACTTGCCATCTGAAGTTTTAATTCATTTTGAATAATACTCGTTGGCACATACCAATAAGGACTAAAAACAATCCGATCCATATTACCGCTAAAAATTACAGTCTCACTAAGCCTGTTACCAACAAAAATATCCGAAACAAGATCGTATTTTCCGTCCTTAACATAGAATAATCTGAATGACGGGATATTTATCATGACATATTCTTCAGCTTTTGCCAATTTGGTCGGAATCCATCTGCATCTTTCCATATTCAGCATAATGGTTCTGATTCTTTTACTAATCGGCTCATTCATCTGATTGATAATATCTCTTGTTAGGGCATAATTTATTTTTAGATTATATCTTTTTTTATAATTTAAAACTCCCGCCATCAATTCTTCATCATAAATATCACTTCCAGAATCTTGTTTTAAATCTCCAACTACAAATAAGCGATTTCTAATTTGTTTTATAGCAATAGCTGTATCGTCTGGTCTTAAGTCTTTAAAATTGAGACTATCAATTGTAATTTTCTTCCAAAGATTATCGGTTTCTATTTTACGGTATTTTTTAAGTGCATCCTTCAATTTGTAATATTGGCTGAATAACAGATTATCATCTTCATTCAATCGATCTGAATCTACCATTAATGAATCTAGAATGTGAGTATACGAAATAGATTTTGCAGGCAAGTACCATCCTATTTTTTTCAAAGTCGCAGGATCTACCCCAGAATACACGTTACTGGCATAAAATACATACATGCTTGTAAGCAGTAATTCGGTATCAAGCTGTGATGGTTTGTTTGAAGAACTTTCATTAAAAGCCTCATCAATTTGCTCTTTGTAAGGCATTTTCTCTTCAATACCTTGATCTTTCAGAACATTTACTTTCTGGTACAATAAGGATCCAAATTCGGTGATACTTTTATCATCATACCAAATAGATTTATAGTCTTTGGCTTTGTAAATACCCTCGACATCTTTCTGATATTTTTTAAGTTTAGGATATTTTTTAAAAAAAGCATTGATTGAAGCGGCATCGAGAGTAATGACCGAAACAGCTTTTCGATTTGTTAAATCAGTATTGTTTTTGGCACTGTTGGATAATGAATTGAATGAAAATGCAAAAAAACCGACTGTAACAATAATTAAAGAAAAAGTAAAATTTCGCATATTTTTAAAGTTTTAAATTAGTGGAAATAACTTTAAAAAAAATACCGAAAACCCAATAAACACTCTAAAAAAACCTTAGTTTTCATATATTTTTTTCATCTCTGGCAATCATCGATTTGGGCTATCAAATATAACGAAGTTTTGTGAGAATTTTATTTAATTGAAAGAAAACTTACATAAAAAATATTCATTTAAATAGAAAAACTTTTCTCAAAGCATCAGAACACTAATCATTCTTAATTATGATTTTCAATAAAAAATACTTTTGAATAATTTTGAATAATCTCAATATCAATAATTACAATTCAAAAACGCTTAATTTCCGAACTTAATCTGTTATCTTTGCACCCTGAAATCAGTTTAAATAAATATAATCTTATAAGACTGTTTTTAGAGAATAAAAAAATAGCCCATTACAATGAAACTAGATAGAAAAGAAATTCTAAAAGCTTTAGAGACAATCACTATTGCTGGAGAAGGAAAAAATATGGTTGAAAGCGGTGCCGTAACCAATGTTATAACATTTGGAGATGAAGCTGTTGTAGACCTTGTATTGCATACACCTGCTATGCACATCAAAAAAAGAGCAGAAGATGATATTAAAAAAACAATTCATGATTTAATATCTCCTGATGCTAAAGTAAAAGTAAACATTAAAGTAGAAACTCCAGAGAAACCTGAAATTAAAGGTCGCGCAATTCCTGGAATTAAAAATATTATCGCTGTTGCTTCTGGTAAAGGAGGAGTAGGAAAATCTACTGTGACTGCAAACTTGGCTGTTACACTTGCAAAAATGGGCTTTAAAGTTGGTGTTTTAGATGCTGATATTTACGGACCTTCTATGCCAATTATGTTTGACGTTGAGAACGAGAAACCTGTTTCTGTAACCGTTGACGGAAAATCAAAAATGAAGCCTATTGAGAGCTATGAAATCAAAATGCTTTCAATTGGATTTTTTACAGCACCAAGTCAAGCTGTAATCTGGAGAGGACCAATGGCAGCAAAAGCATTAAACCAAATGATTTTTGATGCAGATTGGGGAGAATTAGATTTCATGCTTCTTGACTTACCTCCTGGAACTGGAGACATTCACCTTTCTATCATGCAATCGCTTCCAATTACCGGAGCTGTTGTAGTAAGTACTCCGCAAGCAGTTGCTCTTGCAGATGCTAAAAAAGGTGTGGCAATGTTCATGCAAGACAATATCAATGTTCCTGTTTTGGGAATTATTGAAAATATGGCGTACTTTACACCAGAAGAATTGCCAGAAAATAAATACTATATCTTTGGACAAGAAGGTGCTAAAAACCTTGCTGAAGATTTAGACGTACCATTTTTAGGAGAAGTTCCAATTGTACAATCTATTCGTGAAGCAGGCGATTATGGTCGTCCAGCTGCATTGCAAACTGCCTCTCCAATAGAAAAAGTTTTTGAAGCAATTACGAGAAATGTTGTACAAGAAACAGTAAACAGAAACGAAAGTTTGCCTGCAACAGAAGCGATCAAGATTACAACGATGGCAGGATGTTCGGCAGTTAAAAAATAATTAGATAATTGAATAAACTAATGAGATAATTTGAAAATTAGATAATTAGAAAATTTACTTTGAGGTAAAAATTATCTAATTATCTAATTGACACATTTTCTAATTGATAAAATTATGACAACAGAAGAATTAACAAGTAATGTTTTATTGGCCTTAGATGAGATAAGACCATTCTTAAAATCTGACGGTGGAGATATTTCATTAATTTCTATTGAAGACGACAAACATGTAAAAGTTCGTTTGGAAGGAGCTTGCATCAGCTGTAGTGTTAATCAAATGACGCTAAAAGCAGGTGTTGAAACAACTATCAAAAAATATGCTCCGCAAATTGAAACTGTGGTAAATGTAATGTAACAAAATAGTGTCTTTTTTCAGAATCAAAACCTTCACAGTTTAACAAGAATAATAGGTGTTTTATTGTTTGATTAATAAAATGGCAAAAAAGCACCAAAAAAAAGACGTTTTTTATTATATTCATAAAAAACAATATAAAGATTTAAGAGTTTCCGTTAAGGAATTGTTACAATTTTAACTTAAATTTGTCACAAAACCCTTAAATCTAAAACTATGAAAAACTATTACGCTCTTTTTTTATTATTGTTTTTTGTTTCTGTAGATTATGCCCAAAGTAAGAATGTTGTGGTTGACAAGGCTTGGGTAAGTGAATCTGAAGAATGGTCTGATTTTCAATATTCGGGTAAGATTGTATTTTCAATCAACCCAAATGAAGAACCAGGATCACTACGAATTGGAAACTACGATTTCTTATATGATTTTGTAGAAGGAAAAGCAAAATTTACAATAAAATCGACCTACAGTTCTGCTGAATTTTCTCATCCGAGAAAACTTTCGGCTTCGACTGATAAACAAGGAGTTTTAAACACAACTTACGAAGGAACATTGGTTTTCCAGTCTGACAGAGATTATTATTCTGTAATTGCAGTGATTACCATTCTTGAAAAAAATGACAACGTTCTTGGCGTAAAAATGCGCTTAAAGGACAATAACAGAAAAGAATACGCATTTAGTACTAAACCTACTAGCTAATATAAATTAGGATTTTTTCACGTTATCAAATCCTGCCAAAATTCCAATAATTAAAATGGATGTATTAATTAAAATTAAAGATCGAGAAGGAGTTATACACGAATTACAAGCTCCAACTGATATGGCAATGAATATAATGGAGTTATGCAAAGCATACGAACTTCCTGTTGAAGGAACCTGCGGAGGAATGGCCATGTGCGCTTCTTGCCAGTGTTATGTTCTAAATGATGTTGCATTACCAGAAATGGGTGACGATGAAGAAGCCATGCTTTCAGAAGCATTTTATGTTAAGTCTAATAGCCGTTTAGGCTGTCAGATTCCAATTACTGAAGATTTAGAAGGATTGGAGTTAGAATTGGCACCAGAATACTAAAAATAAAAAAAGCGAGAATTTAATGATTCTCGCTTTTTTTATTAATCATATTTTTTGATTAAATCATCTAAAGAAAACTCTCTAAGCAGTTTATCCAAATATTTGCCTCTACTGCTCAACTCTCGTTGGTAAGGAGCAAATAAACTGGTAGATTTATTCAGTTCGTCATTTAGTTCTTTCAGATAATTTTCTTCTTCTACTGTCTGCGATGATGACTTCTTAGCGATAAAATCCAAAATTCGTTTGATAGCGATTTCTTTATCGATAATAGCCTTTTCGTCATTATTCAAAGTACAGATTCCGTAAACCCCTTTACAGTAATAATTCCATTCTTCCTCTAACGCATTTTCTGCTTTTTCAGGATCTATTTCTCCATTTTCATCAAAAACGTTTCCATAGGCAAATCCTTTATTTTGATGATTTTTTAAATGCAGAAGCAAGTTCTCTTTAAATTCCTTTTTTAATTCTCCATAAGATTCTTTATTGTTCTTCTTAATAAGATTCACAATGTTTTTAGCAAAGTACCTCTTAGATATTGTCAATTTATGCTGATCATTTAAAGGCGAACTAATCGTTATTTCTGAATTAATTACATAAGACGGTGACGGAATTAACTTTTCTTCAATAAGCTTATTTAATTCATCATCAGCTAATCTTGTAAGTCTTTTGACCTCTTCAAATTCCAGATAATTATCTACGATATAAGCAAGATTTTCATCTCTCATTTTAATTACTTTTTAAAAATTCTGATGGATTAAAAGGTTCAAATTCACGTTCAGAAAAAGCTTCCGTTAAAATTCCAGACGAACACAACCAGGTAACTGTTTCTTCCAACGTATTTCCAGCTTTATAAATCATTTCGCTGTATCGTGGCAGAATGTAATATTGACTATTTAAAAGAATGATTTCGTCTCCATCAAAAGTGTCTCCAATTCTAATCGATTTCAATACTTCCTCTTTTGTTAAAACCTCTTTTCCTTCATCCCAAAACCAATATTCAGTAATACGGCTTTTCCATTCTTCTAGAGTCAAAACAATCGTTTCAGGAAGATAAACCCTAACATAAGTACCGCCTAAAATTCCACTTCCGTAATTTTGAACATATTCTTTGTAATCTTCGTCAAAAGTTATGTTTAATGTTTTTTCGCACGCCAATATATCTTCTTCATCGGCTGTAAAAAGATCTGTTTTATTGGTATTGTAATTGGGGATTATTTTGTAGTTCTCGAAATTCATAGCGTTTCAATTTTAACCGCTAAGTTAAAACTATTTCTCACAAAAAAACCGTAATTACATTACTGCAATTACGGTTTTCTCTTTATAACAATTTTATTTAATCTCTCAATTATACCAAACCAGCTTTAATTAAATATTCAGCGATTTGAATTGTGTTTGTTGCAGCTCCTTTTCTTAAGTTGTCAGCAACAATCCACATGTTTAATGTATTTGGCTGGCTTTCGTCACGACGAATTCTTCCAACAAAAACATCATTTTTACCTTCTGCATATAATGGCATTGGGTAAGTAAAGGTATCTAAATTATCTTGAACCACTACTCCATCAGTGTTGTGTAAGATTTCACGAACTTCATTTACCTCAAAATCATTTGTAAACTCAACGTTTACTGCTTCACTGTGTCCGCCTACAACTGGTACACGAACTGCAGTAGCTGTAACTCTGATTGTGTTATCAGAAAGGATTTTTTGAGTTTCACGAACTAACTTCATTTCTTCTTTAGTATATCCGTTTTCTTCAAAACTGTCGCAATGTGGAATTGCATTTCTGTGAATAGGATATTTGTAAGCCATATCGCCTTGAATTCCAGCGTACTCATTTTCTAATTGTTTAACCGCTTTTACACCAGTTCCTGTGATAGATTGGTAAGTAGAAACAATGATTCTTTTGATGTTGTATTTTTTGTGCAAAGGAGCCAAAGCTAATACCATTTGAATAGTAGAACAGTTTGGGTTTGCAATGATTTTATCTTCTTTAGTTAAAACATCAGCATTGATTTCTGGAACTACTAATTTTTTTGTTGGATCCATTCTCCATGCAGAAGAGTTGTCGATTACAGTTGTTCCTGCAGCAGCAAATTTTGGAGCCCACTCTAATGAAGTATCACCTCCAGCAGAGAAAATAGCGATATCAGCTTTCATATCAACAGCTGTTTGTAATCCTACTACTTTATATTTGGTTCCTTTATATTCAACTTCTTTTCCTACTGATCTTTCTGATGCAACAGGGATTAATTCTGTAACAGGAAAATTTCTTTCTGCTAATACTTTAAGCATTACTTCGCCTACCATTCCAGTAGCGCCTACAACTGCAATTCTCATTTTTATATTTTTAAATAATCAATTAATCTATTTTGTTACGCAAAAGTAAGTATAATAAAAGTTTCCACAAGGCTATTCACAAAAAATAACAAAATGTTACAAAATAAACATTTTGTAAAAAAACCGCCTCTTTAGAAGGCGGTTAAGTTAGACTTAGTGTAGCGGTATTGTATTTTTATTTATTTTTTAATAAATCTCTAATTTGTGTAAGCAACTCTTCTTGAGTTGGTGCTGCTGGAGCTGCCGGCGCAGGAACTTCTTTCTTTTTAGCGTGGTTTATTCCTTTAATTATTAAGAACAAAACAAAAGCAACAATAATAAAATTGATTACTGCCGAAATAAAAACACCATATTTGACTCCTCCAAAAGCAGTTAATTGTTCGATAGTTGACATATGTGCAGCATCTAAAGCAGGTTTTAATAACAGCGGCGTAATTACATCTTCGATTAATGAGCTTACAATTTTACCAAAAGCAGCTCCAATGATTACACCGACAGCCAAATCGACTACGTTGCCTTTCATTGCAAATTCCTTAAATTCTGAAAAAAATCCCATATTTGATCTGTTTAGTTGAATAATAAATGAATATCGAAAATACGCAATTTTATTGGAAATTCTTAAAATTATCTAAAAAATACCCTCTTTACTCGTTGCGAAATACTTGTCATTATTTCATATGGAATCGTTTTTAAGGCTACAGCCATTTCTATTACAGTTGGGCTTTCGCCGAAAATAATTACCGAATCTCCTTCTTTACATTCTATATCGCTTACATTAACCATCAGCATATCCATGCAGACACTTCCGACGATTTTGGCTTTCTGATTTTTGATTGTTACATAACCAACTTCATTACCCCATAATCTCGCAATCCCATCTGCATAACCAATCGGGATGGTTGCAATTTTGGTTGCTGCATCTGCCATAAAACGACGCCCGTAACCTACGCTGTCACCCGCTGGAATAGTTCGAATTTGAGAAATTATTGACTTTAATGTTCCTACATTTTCCAGATATTTCTGTTCTGCTGGATCATTTGAAACTCCATACAATCCAATGCCCAAACGCACCATGCTGTATTGCGCATCAGGAAAATTACTGATTCCAGAAGTATTTAATGTATGACGAATTGGATTGATATTTAATTCTGCCATTAGTTTTGAAGACAATTTTTCGAACAAAGCAATCTGCTGTCTCACAAAGTCAAAATGTTTCGGGTCATCGCTTGTTGCCAAATGCGATAGAATACTTTGCACACGAACAGTTGAATTTCCTTTTAAAGTCGCAATTAATTCGTCGATAGTATTATTTTCAAAACCTAAACGATGCATTCCTGTATCCATTTTGATATGAATTGGATAATCTTTTAAGTTCTTTTCTCGAGCAATTTTCAAAAAGGCATTTAATCCTTTCAAGCTATAAATTTCAGGTTCTAGCTGATATTGAATGATCGAAGGGAAACTTGTCGATTCGGGATTTAAAACCATAATTGGAAGTTTTATTCCGCCATTTTTCAATGCGATTCCTTCATCGGCGAAAGCTACACCCAAATAATCAACTTTATGATGTTCTAGCAATTTCGCAATTTCTAAACCGCCATTTCCATAACCAAATGCTTTAACCATCACCATCATTTTAACATTTGGCGCCAGTTTTGACTTATAGTAATTAAAGTTATGGCTTATAGCATCGAGATTAATCTCTAGAATAGTCTCATGTGTTTTTTCTTCTAGAAGCGATACAATTTCTTCAAACTGAAAAGATCTTGCTCCTTTTATTAAAATGGTTTCGTTATTGAAATTCAGATTGTCAATTTCGGCAATAAAATCAGCTGTATTATCAAACATTGTGCTATTTGGAAACTGATCTGCAAAGGAAGAAATTGTTGCTCCAATGCCAATTATGCGATTTATTTTATTGTCTAAAATTAACTGAGCAACTTTAGAATATAATTCTTCGTTTGTGAATCCGCTTTGGAAAATATCTGATAAAATAACCGTTTTAGAAGCGCCTTTTTTCTTCTGGCTTTCTAAAAAATCTAAAGCAATTTTAAGCGACTGAAAATCGGAACTATAACTATCATCAATAATACTGCAATTGTTAATTCCGTTTTTTACTTCCAAACGCATTCGAACAGGATAAAGCATCTCGATTCTGTTCTGAATTGTTTCCTGATCGTAATTAAAGTTTAACAAAACCAATAAACAAGAAATCGCATTTTCTACAGAAGCCGAATCGTTAAACGGAATTTCTAAATTGAAAGTCTCATTTTTGTATTGATATTGTATAAAAGTATGATCGTTTCTGTGTTCTCTTTTTTCAATAAAAACATCTGCATTTTGATCAGTAAAACTCCAAGAAAACAGTTTTCTCGGATGAAGCATATATTCAGCAACAAATTGAGACAAGCAAGAATCTACGACTTCATTTTTTTGATAAATAATGATCGGGCAATCTTTAAACAAGAGTAGTTTTTCATCAATTTTCTGTACTAAGTTTTCGAAACCTTCGTCGTGCGCAGAACCAATGCTTGTTAAAACTCCAATATTTGGTTTAATGATTTTCTCCAGTTTAACCATTTCATTAACTGTTGAAATTCCTGCTTCGAAAATTCCTAAATTATGTTTTTCATTAATCGCAATTACCGAAAGCGGAACTCCGACTTGAGAGTTATAACTTTTAGGACTCCTAATAATATTATAATCAGGACTCAATAAGAAATTAAGCCATTCTTTTACGATCGTTTTACCGTTGCTTCCTGTTATGCCGATCACTGGAAAATGAAAAAGATTTCTATAATAAGCTGCAAATTCCTGAAGAGCCCAAAGCGTATTTTCGACAACCAAAAAATTAGCTTTGCCTGCATAACCTTCTGGGATATATTGAACAACAAAGTTCTGAACTTTGTTTTCTATTAAATCTGGAATAAATAAATGAGCATCATTGTTTACACCGGCCAAAGCAAAAAATAATGTTTGCGATCCGTTTTGAAGCGAACGGCTGTCAATTGAGATATGATCGATTAAAACATCAGCATCTGAGCCAATCCATTTGGCGTTGAGAACTGAAACCAGGCTTTTTAAATTTATGCTCATTTGGTAATTTCTTTTTTTCAAATTTAAAAAAAGGTTTGCCACTAATTTCCCAAATTTTCACTAATTATTCTATTTGTTGATTTCTTAAAATTAGAGCTGCAGAATTAGGGTTTTTATAAATGAATTCGTGAAAATTAGTGTAATTCGTGGCAGAAAACTTTTATTGAGTATATTTGTTTTTAGACCACAAATTTGCAGATTTTGAAAAAATTACTCCCACTCTTTTCTTATATATTACATCCGATTTTTATATCGATGTACGCCACTTTGTTTTATTTATTTTATAAAGACGACGTATTTAGTACAAATGAAAAATACTTTGTTCTAATTCAAATTTTAGTGATTAACATAATTGTCCCTGTTTTATTTTACTTACTGTTAAAATCAACTGGACATGTAAAATCAATTATGCTGAGCCAAACTTCAGAACGAGCAATTCCGCTTATTTTGCAATGTTTTTTATATATTTTATTAGTTAAAAGAAGTATTGTAATTACGCGTTATCCTGAACTTCATTTCTTTTTTCTTGGAGCCTTATTTAGTAGTATTTTGGCATTGGTTTGTGTTCTTTTCAAAACAAAAGCAAGTCTTCACATGGTTGCCATTTCAGGTTTAACGATCTTCGTTATCGGATTAAACATTCATCTTCAACTGCACAATCCGTATTGGTCTGCTTTACTTATTTTATTGTCAGGAATTGTAGCTTCATCTCGTTTAGAAATGAATGCACATACTTCTAGAGAAATACTAATTGGATTATTTATTGGAATAATGCCGCAACTTTTATTTTTATATCTGTGGTTATAGAATATAAAAGATCAATCCTGCATTTAGCGTTTTCATATTGATTTTTTCGCCAGACAAAGTAGTCGCCGAATTAAACAACGGACTTAAGCCGTAATATATATACACATTCCAAGTGTTATATCCTGCCGAAAGATATGGGCCGTATTGAAATTTATTAATATCCCCGTTATTGTTGATCCTATATGTTTTTTCTCCATCATCAAGAATAGATGAACTTGAAAAAACATAACTCAATTTTACTCCGCCATAAATACGCCAAAATTTAGTGCTTTCGTAAGTCGAATTACGCCATCTAAATTCTATTGGAAGATCTACAGAATATTGTCTATAACGATTAGACGCATATTCGCTAGAACTATTTACTCCGTATATAATTGCTCCCGAAGCGTCTTCAGAAATCGTTAAATTTTGATAATAATTCTGATAGCTTAAACCTAATCCTGCCGCAATTGCAACTGTTCGAGATTTATTTACAGGCATATCGCGCAAGAAACCTCCCGAAAGTCCTAGAGAAAATTTATTTTGTTTGAAATTAACAGGAATATCGGTAAACATATTATAAGTAACCGAAAAGTAAAACTGATCTTCTCGATACAGAGAATCTATTTTTATAACTGGTTTTATCTCAGGTTTAACGTCTGCTTGCGCAAAAGAGTTAAAAAAAGTGAGTAGAAATAAACAGCTAAAAATAATTCGCATATCGTGGTTTTAGTTTTTAAGAGATGATTACAAATAAACGCTTTTGGGCGCGTATTTATTTCACATACAAATATAATATATTGCTTTCTGTAGTAAAGATAAGAAGTAAAAATATTCTCATTTTGACTGCGAATAAAATTAATTGCTGCATTTTTTTCAATAATTCAATTCGTTGAAACAAAAAATTCATCAATTTTCTTTTTATCTTTTATACCTTTGCAAAGCATGAAAAGAAAGCAACTCATATTAAGTTTATCTTTTGCTGTAGCAATATTGTTCTCGATATTGTTTCAGTCGATACACAGTTATGAGCATATCGTAAAACAGCTTTCAGAAAAACAATGCCATCACGATTACAATGATCCAAATGGTGAAATAACACATCAGCATCATGATTATGACGTTTGTTTTGTTTGTCATTTTGCTTTTGAGTCTTTTGTTCTGCCACAAAATTTCTCTTTTGAATTTCATTCATTCCACAGAGAAACACCTTATTTCTTCCCATTTTCAGAGAAGATTTTTTCAATTTCAACCACCTCGTATTTCTTACGTGGCCCTCCTGCTAATATAGTTTCTTAAGGTTTCGATTATTCGAAAAACTTCACATTTCTTTTAATTTAAATTCAAAATAACATTGAGTTTTCTAATCCTATTTTTATCAATCAGGATCAGAATGCTTTATTGTTGGTTTTTGGTTTTTCATTCGAAGAAAAAACTCAATTAACTATAGCATCATTTTCAAATGAAAAAATTTATAATTGCCCTTATTTTAGGGTTTTCGAGCATTCTTACTGCTCAAAACTCGGTTTCTGGAACAGTAACCGACAATCAAAATAATCCATTGCCTGGAGTTTCTGTTTATGCTCCAGAATTACATAAAGGAACTACGACAGACGCAAATGGAAAATACGAATTGAATAATCTTCCTAACGGAAGCTTACGAATTGCTTTTACTTATGTTGGATACGCCAATCAAAACAAAACAATTGCTAAATTACTGAAAAAAAATACCCTAGATATTGTTCTTGAAGAGTCTATTTTAGAAATGGACGAGGTGGTAGTTTCAACGCCTTTCAATAAATTACAATCTCAAAACGTAATGAAAATTGAGCATGAAAGCATTAAAACATTACAGCAAAAAGGAACCTCTACTTTGATTGAAGGTTTGGCGACAATTCCTGGAGTTTCTCAGATTTCTACAGGAACTTCTATCGGAAAACCAGTAATTCGTGGACTTAGCGGTAATCGCGTTTTGGTTTATTCTCAAGGTGTCCGTATCGAAAACCAACAGTTTGGAGATGAACATGGTTTAGGTTTAAACGATGCTGGAATTGAAAGCGTTGAAGTCATTAAAGGTCCAGCTTCATTATTGTATGGTTCTGATGCATTAGGAGGTGTTTTATATTTCAATCCTGAAAAATTTGCTGATGCAGGTACTTTCAAAGCCAATTTCAGCCAAAAATATTTTACAAATACAGAAGGAAGCAATTCATCAATTGGATTAAAAACTTCTACTGATAATTGGAAATTCTTAGCTAGAGGAAGCTACAACACACATTCTGATTACAAGATTTCTGGCGGCGACCGCGTAACAAATTCTCGCTATAATGAAACTGATTTTAAAACTGGAATTGGTTACAGCAACTCTACTTTTTCTAGTGTTGTACGATATAATTACAACAAATTGGATATTGGAATTCCTGAAGACGGAATTGCTGAACAATCCTCAAGCAAAGACACTCAATTTCCAAGACAAGGAATTTTTAATCATTTATTGAGTTTGAATAATGTTATTTTCTTCGAAAACTCTAAACTAGATGTTGATTTAGGATATATCGCAAATGACAGAAGCGAGTTTGAAGACAGCAACGAGGCTTCTTTACACATGAAATTGAATACTTTTAATTATAATGCAAAATACCATTTTCCTAAATTCGGAAAAATCGAAACTATTTTTGGTGTTCAAGGAATGCATCAGACAAACAAAAATTCTGGAGAAGAATACTTGATTCCAGACGCTACAACTAATGATTTTGGTGTTTTTGGAACCGCCAACTACGAATGGGACAACAGCGTTATTCAAGCCGGATTGCGTTTTGACAACAGAAACATTACTTCTATCGCTCACGGAACCGAAGGCGAAGAAGGTTATTTTCAGGCTTTAGATCGTTCTTTTGATAGTTTTAATGCTTCTTTAGGCTACAAAACTAAATTAGCAGAGCCGTTAACGTTTCGCTTAAATGTGGCAACTGGTTTTAGAGCGCCAAACTTAGCTGAGTTAACTTCAAACGGCGTTCACGAAGGAACGAATCGTTATGAAATTGGAAATGCTGATTTAAAAACGGAACAAAACGTGCAAACCGATTTGAACTTAGAGTATAAAAATACGCATTTTGAATTTTTCGTAAACGGATTCTACAATCATGTAAACAATTATATCTACACTTCGCCAACTGGAGAAATTAGAGACGATAATGATGTTTTTGCTTATGTTCAAGACAATGCGCAATTGTACGGTGGAGAAGTTGGCCTTCACTTTCACCCGCATCCATTAGATTGGTTGCATTTTGAAACTAGTTTTGAAACTGTTACAGGTAAAAAAGAAAACAAAGATTATCTGCCTTTGATTCCTGCAAACAATTGGAATAATACATTAAGAACTGAATTTAATATTAAAAACTGGTTAAGCGAAGGTTTTGCTTCTTTGAATGTTTCTTCTACTTTTAGCCAAGATAATGTAAGTGGTTTCGAAACTGCCTCTAAAGGTTATACTTTGGTAAACTTAGGTTTTGGAGGAACAGTTAAACTAGGAAAAACTGCTTTTGACATCAACCTAAACGGAAACAATTTATTTGATAAAAAATACATTGCTCACCTTTCTAGATTAAAAACAGACGGTATTCCTAATATTGGAAGAAATATCGTTTTGGGGGTTAACTTTAATCTGTAACAATTTCAAACCATATAAGTCATATAAGTAAAATTAAGCAAACCGTTTAAATGAACTTACATCACTTATATGGTTTAATTTTTCATTTCAATTTTCACAACAAAAAGTGCTATTTTTGTTACAACAGATAAAACTAACTATGAAAAAAACATTTTTATTAATGGCAATTACAACCGCAGGAATTTCGTTTGGACAAGGCAAATTGCAATATCCGCAAATTAAAAAAGGAGAAACTGTTGATGTTTATTTTGACACCAAAGTAAGCGATCCGTACCGCTGGCTAGAAGATGATAAATCTGCTGAAACAGGTGCTTGGGTAAAAGCCGAAAACGAAGTTACTTATGGTTATTTAGATAAAATTCCATTTCGTGACGAACTTAAAAAGCGAATGGAAAAACTTTGGAACTACGAAAAAATTGGAGCTCCATCTAAAGAAGGAAAATTTGCTTATTACTCTAAAAACAATGGACTTCAGAATCAATCTGTTGTTTACAGAAAAGATGAAAATGGCAAAGAAGAAGTTTTCTTAGATCCAAATACTTTTTCTAAAGACGGAACAACTTCTCTTGGCGGACTTGATTTTTCTAAAGACGGAAGCAAAGCTGCTTATGCAATTTCTGAAGGCGGAAGCGACTGGAGAAAAGTAATCATTATAGATGCACTTTCTAAGAAAGTTTTAGAAGATACTTTGGTTGACATAAAATTTAGTGGCGTTTCTTGGCATGGAAATGAAGGTTTTTACTACTCTAGTTATGACAAGCCGAAAGGAAGTGAATTATCTGCTAAAACAGATCAGCACAAATTATATTTCCACAAATTGGGAACTTCTCAAAAAGATGATAAAGTAATTTTTGGAGCTGATCAGAAAAGAAGATATGTAGGCGGATATGTTACTGAAGACAATCGTTATTTGGTAATTACAGCTGCTAACTCTACTTACGGAAATGAGTTGTACATTAAAGATCTAACTAAAGCAAATAGTCCTATTGTTACAATCGTTGACAATTTTGACAGCGATAATAATGTTATCGAAAATGAAGGAAGCAAATTATTTATCGAAACAGATTTTAAGGCTCCTAATAAACGTATTGTAACAGTTGATGCAGCAAATCCGAAACCTGAGAATTGGAAAGATTTTATTAAAGAAACTAAAGATATTTTATCTCCTTCAACTGGCGGTGGTTATTTCTTTGCGAATTATACTAAAGATGCCGTTTCATTTGTACAACAATATGATTACAATGGAAAATTAGTTCGCGAAATTAAACTTCCCGCTGTTGGAACTGCTGGTGGATTTAGCGGTAAAAAAGCTGACAAAATTTTATACTACAGCTTTGCTAATTATACAACTCCAGGAAGCATCTATTCTTTGGAACCAAAATCTGGTAAATCTGAAGTGTATCAAAAACCAAAAGTAGATTTCAAAAGCGAAGATTATGAGTCTAAACAAGTTTTCTATACTTCAAAAGATGGTACAAAAGTTCCGATGATTATTACGTATAAAAAAGGAACAAAATTAGACGGTAAAAACCCAACTATTCTTTACGGTTACGGCGGATTCAATATTTCTTTAACACCAAGCTTTAGCATTGCTAATGCAGTTTGGATGGAAAACGGCGGAGTTTATGCAGTTGCTAACCTTAGAGGTGGTGGCGAGTACGGAAAAAAATGGCATGATGCAGGAACAAAACTTCAAAAACAAAATGTATTTGATGATTTCATTGCTGCTGCAGAATACTTAATTGCTCAAAAATATACCTCATCTGATTATTTAGCCATTCGCGGAGGATCTAATGGAGGTTTATTGGTTGGTGCAACAATGACACAACGTCCTGATTTAATGAAAGTGGCTCTACCAGCTGTTGGAGTTATGGACATGCTTCGTTACAATGCTTTTACAGCAGGTGCAGGATGGGCTTTTGATTACGGAACTGCTCAAGACAGCAAAGAAATGTTTGAATATTTAAAAGGATATTCTCCAGTTCATAATGTAAAACAAGGAACTCATTATCCTGCAACAATGGTAACTACTGGAGATCATGATGATCGTGTAGTTCCTGCACACAGTTTCAAATTTGCTTCTGAATTACAGGAAAAACAAACAGGAGAAAACCCAGTTTTAATTAGAATTGATGTTAAAGCAGGTCATGGAGCAGGAAAATCTGTTGCCGCTACGATTCAAGAGAACGTAGACATTCAAGCTTTTACACTTTACAATATGGGTTTTAAAGCTTTGCCTAAAAAGTAAAACTTTAAGCTTAATTTTTTTAGCCACGAATTCACGATTTATTTGTGAGTTCGTGGCTTTATTTTTTTTGCCACGAATTTCACGAATTAGCACGAATTTAATTAATGGGAATTTGTAGAGTGCTTTTTTGCCACAGATTAAAAGGATTAAAATGATTTTTATAATCTGTGAAAATCTTTTTAATCTGTGGCAAATATTATAACCACAAAGAATTAGTGGAAATTAGTGCAATTGGTGGCAAACCTTTTTTAAATTTGAGAAACTTAAAACTTACACAATGGAAATTATAAAATGGGGAATTATTGGCTGTGGAAATGTAACCGAAGTAAAAAGCGGACCTGCTTTTCAGAAAGCTCCAAATTCTGCTTTAGTTGCCGTGATGCGAAGAGATGCAGCTCTTGCCGAAGATTACGCAAAACGCCACAATGTTCCAAAATGGTATTCGAATGCTGAAGATTTAATTAATGATCCGGAGGTCGATGCTGTTTATATCGCTACTCCTCCATCTTCTCATAAAGAATACACCATTTTATGTGCTAAAGCTGGAAAGCCTGTTTATGTAGAAAAACCGATGGCATTGACGTTTGAAGAATGCAACGAAATGATCAACACTTGCAAAGAGCATAATGTTCCTCTATTTGTTGCGTATTACAGAAGAGCTTTACCTCGTTTTTTAAAGATAAAAGAAATTATTGATCAAGGAAAATTAGGAACTATCAGACACGTCAATTGTGTTTTGTACCATCCTTTTGAAGCACGTTATGATGACGAAATCAATCTTCCGTGGACTGTTTTACCACATATCTCTGGAGGCGGAATCTTTGTTGATTTGGCTTGCCATACTTTAGATTTCCTTGATTTTGTTTTAGGTCCGATTAAATCAGTTCGCGGACATGCAACTTCTCAATTAATGGCTTATCCTGCAGAAGATGCCGTTTCAATGTCATTTTTATTTGAAAACGGAATTCACGGTTCTGGAATATGGAATTTTGCGAGTTTTGAACGTTATGATAATACTGAAATTGTAGGTGATAAAGGTAAAATCTCGTTTTCTACTTTTGGAAATGATCCTGTTCATATTCAATATGCAAATGGAGAAAAAGAAAGTATTACGATAGAAAATCCTCTTCATATTCAACAACCATTTATTGAAACTGTTCTTGCTGAATTATTAGGCAAAGAAAACGCTTCTCCATCTAAAGGAACTTCTGGCGCAAGAACCACTTGGGTTATTGATCAGGTTTTGAAAGAATTTAGAGAAGCTTCAAAATAGTATATTGTTGAATTACCTCCTGCTTTAGCTAAAGGAATAATTTCAAAAAAATCATATAGGACTTTAGCCAAACTAATAGTTGGGCTAAAGCCTTTTTTTATTCTCATTAATCTCAATAACCTCGAGCTTAAGCTAGAGGCAACTCATAAAAGAATCTAAAGACAAAAAAAGAGGATATTCTTTCGAATATCCTCTTTTTTTAAACTGTAAACTATAAAAAAATGGAGAATTATAGGCTGTATTTGATACCTAATGTTAATCCTAAACCAGAAATTCCAACATAAGAGCTTAACTCATCCATTGCTTTTGTTGAATCAACTCCGTTTGGATTAGTTGCAGCGTTATTTGAATTAACATTTAAACTATCTCTATAATTTGTGTGAATTTGCGCTGTAGTTCTACTAGCTAACGCATCATTTCCGTTAACTGTAAAATCAGTGGTTTCTTTTGTTTTTCCGTGAACGGTAAAGTTACGGTATTCTAATTCTGCGAAAGCAGAAAGGTGTGAAGTCAACTTATAAGTTGTACCTACAGCAGCAGTGAATCCAATTGTTGGGTTTGGTTTTACTTTATCAACACTGTGAACATTTCCAAAAACTGGAGCGCCAGTACCTGGATTAACTCCAACTGGAGCAACAGCATCTGTTTTAATTTCTAAATCTCCATGAATTGGAACTAAAACCCCAACTTTTGTATAAGGTTCAAATCCGTTAGATTCTCCTAAAAACATTACAATTGCAGGCGCAATATCAAAAGCTGTAATTTGACCAACTGATTTAAAATTATAAATACCTGTTGTTGCAGATGTTGGAATGTAAGGCTGATCAGAAGTTGTTTGAGCCATTGTTTTGTCGTGGCTAGTGTAATAGTTAACCCCAAGCTCTACTCCTATACGAGTTGAAAAACGGTATCCCGCAGTTATTCCAGTTCTGAAACCTTGACCAAAAGAACCTGTAATACTTTTTTCAGAAACTAATTTTCCTCCTACATAAGTTCTATCCAATGCAGCATTTCCACCTACAGTTGGAAACTCAGTTGAAGCAGTTTGATTGAAATATGATCCTCCTAATTTGAAGTACCATGTTTCTGGTTTGTCCGCTTTTTCTGTCTGCGCCATTGTTGCCATTGAGCAAACTAATAATCCTAATAAAAATAGGTTCTTTTTCATAATTTTGATTTATTGATTTATACAAACTTAGAATATTTTAACACATTCTTACAATTTGTAAAGTTAGACTCGGAACGAAAACGTTGTAATTTTGGACAATATTACTAAAAAACTATTATGCATGCATATTTTTAACATAAAAAATTAACATGTGTTTAAAATTTAACTGTTAAATTTTTAGTTCAATTTAAAATTAATCTGCATTTTCTCCAATTCCTGCAATAATTCAGTGGAAATTTTAACCTTCAAACGGCGACTTGGCATACTCAATTTGGTCACTACTTTTATCTCTTCGACCTCATTTACTTCTTGGATTTTTGTATCCTCCATTGCGGCATCTTCACTCTCATTATCAGCTTCAAAAACGCCATCTTCGGAGTCTTCAAAATCTGTTGGAGTTTCTACCTCAACCAGTTTTTTTATTTTTTCTAATTCCATGATTTCAAAAGTCACAGAATTATCTCCTTTATTTTCATTGAACAAATGACTCAGTTTATGAATAAACTCAGGATGAAGATCTTTAATATTTAGCAATAAAATTAGCTTTTTAGCAAAAGCCTCCAAGATATCCTGCAATTGTCGAATCTCAACAAACTGCATTCTTGGATCGGATTTCTTACCAGTATCGTGATTTACCCATCCGTCTTTGATCATTATTTTCAAAAAGGCAAAATTGTTCTGAATTAAGAAATGGCGGAACTTCAAGTATTCTTCACCAAAAATCTTAAACTCGTAACTTTCATCATAACCTTCTAAGTTGAATGCTGCCCAACCTTTTCCGTTTTTGGCAACACGATGCTGTACGTTATTGATAATTCCTGCAAAGTGTAAATTCTTTCCAACAAACTCATTCATGCTTTTCAACGATTCCAATCGGTTATTGCAGAAGTATTTCATTTCAAATCTGAAATCATCAAGCGGATGTCCAGAAATATAGATTCCAACAACTTCTTTTTCTTTTGCCAGTTTCTCCATTGTACTCCAATCTTCACATGGCGGTACAACTGGTTCGGCAATTTGAACTTCACTAGCTTCTCCGAACAAACTTACTTGCGAAGAGTTTTCATTTTCTTGAAATTTCGATCCGTAGCGCATTGCTTTTTCGTAGAATGTGATTCCGTCTCCATCGTCGTGGAAATATTGCGCTCTGGTTGTTCCTTCAAAAGAATCAAAACCTCCAGCCAATGCTAAATTTTCAATCGCTTTTTTGTTAGCTGCACGCAAGTCAATTCGTTTTGCCAAATCAAAAATCGATTTATATCTTCCGTCTTTTCTGTTTTCAACAATGGTTTCTACTGCTCCAGAACCAACACCTTTAATCGCTCCCATTCCGAAACGAACTGCGTAGTCATCGTTTACGGTAAACTTATAGTACGATTCGTTTACGTCTGGTCCAAGAACTTGTAATCCCATACGTTTACATTCTTCCATGAAGAAAGAAACTTGTTTGATATCGTTCATGTTATTCGAAAGTACAGCTGCCATATATTCCGCAGGATAATGTGCTTTCAAATAAGCGGTTTGGTACGCAATCCAGGCATAACAAGTCGAGTGCGATTTGTTGAAGGCGTAACTCGCAAAGGCTTCCCAGTCTTTCCAGATTTTCTCCAGAACTTTGGCATCGTGACCTTTTGCTGCTGCTTGTTCAACAAATTTCGGCTTCATTTTATCTAGTACGTCTTTTTGTTTTTTACCCATCGCTTTACGTAAAACGTCGGCCTCACCCTTTGTAAATCCTGCCAAAGACTGAGACAAAAGCATTACCTGCTCTTGGTAAACCGTAATTCCGTAGGTTTCAGATAAATATTCGGCACAAGCATCTAAATCGTATTTGATTTCCTCGTCACCATTTTTTCTTCGAACGAAAGACGGAATATACTCCAAAGGTCCTGGACGATACAAGGCATTCATGGCAATTAAATCTCCAAATACCGTTGGTTTCAGATCTTTCATGTATTTCTGCATCCCAGGCGACTCGTATTGGAAGATTCCAACAGTTTCACCTCTTTGGAAAAGCGCATACGTTTCTTCATCATCGATTGGAAAAGTATCTGGATTCAGTTCAATTCCTGTTCTATATTTTACCAGTTTTACGGTATCCTTTATTAGCGTAAGGGTCTTCAGACCCAAGAAGTCCATTTTCAGCAATCCGGCACTTTCTGCAACCGAGTTATCAAACTGTGTTACATATAAATCGGAATCTTTCGCAGTGGTAACAGGAACATAATTCGTAATATCTGATGGCGTAATGATTACCCCGCAGGCGTGAATTCCCGTGTTACGCATCGAACCTTCCAGAATTTTTGCCTGCTGAATAGTTTCTCCTGCCAAATCATCTTCATTGGCAATGGCGATTAATTCTTTTACATTATCAAATTCGTCAGAACGAAGGGCTTTTTTAACTTCCTCTTCACTCTCCGAAATAAAACGCGCCAAGTTCCATTTTGACGGCATCATTCCCGGAATTAATTTCGCAATTCTATCGGCTTCAAATAATGGTAAATCCAATACACGAGCCGTATCACGAATAGCCGATTTGGTCGCCATTTTACCATAAGTGATAATCTGCGCAACCTGTTTTTGACCGTATTTATTGATTACGTATTCCATTACACGTCCACGACCTTCGTCATCAAAGTCGATATCAATATCTGGCATCGATACACGGTCAGGATTTAGGAAACGCTCAAAAAGTAAGTCGTATTTAATTGGGTCAATATTGGTAATTCCGAGGCAATACGCAACGGCTGAACCCGCTGCAGAACCACGACCCGGACCAACCGAAACGTCCATTTTTCTTGCTTCGGCAATGAAATCCTGTACAATCAAGAAATAACCCGGATAACCTGAGTTTGAAATCGTCATTAATTCAAAGTCCAAACGCTCTTGAATCGATTCCGTAATTTCTCCATATCTTCTTTTGGCACCTTCCATAGTAAGGTGTCTCAAGTATTTATTTTCCCCTCTTACACCTCCGTCTTCTTCATCTTCGGGAACCATAAATTCGTCGGGGATTTCGAACTTCGGAAGTAATACATCTCGATACAATGAATATCCTTCAACCTTATCAATAATTTCCTGAATATTGATAATCGCTTCTGGCAAATCAGCAAAAAGCTTTTTCATCTCGTCTTGCGACTTGAAATAGTATTCCTGATTTGGAAGTCCGTAACGGTAACCACGTCCACGACCAATTGGCGTTGCCTGTTTTTCACCATCTTTTACACACAATAAAATGTCGTGTGCATTGGCATCTTCTTTATTTAAATAATAAGTATTATTAGTCGCAATTAATTTGACATTGTGTTTTTGAGAGAACTCAATCAAGGTTTTGTTGACACGATTTTCATCTTCCTGATTGTGACGCATTACTTCAAGATAGAAATCTTCGCCAAATTGTTCTTTCCACCAAATTAAAGCTTCTTCTGCTTGGTTTTCTCCAATATTTAAAATTTTACTCGGAATTTCTCCATATAAATTCCCAGACAAAACCATGATATCGCCTTTGTATTGCTCAACGATCTTTCTGTCAATTCTCGGAACATAATAAAATCCATCTGTATAAGCGATCGAAGCCATTTTGGCCAAGTTGTGATATCCAGCTTTGTTTTTAGCCATCAAAACAACTTGATAACCATTGTCTTTTTTGCTTTTATCTAAATGGTTCTCACAGATATTAAATTCGCAACCTACAATTGGTTTTACTTCGGTTTCTGTTGGTTCTTCTCCAGCTTCAACCAAAGTTTTATTTTTTCCAGAAGCCGCTTTATTGTGATTCATAACAGCACTCACAAAATGGAAAGCTCCCATCATGTTTCCAGTATCCGTCATAGCCACGGCTGGCATTCCGTTTTTAGCTGCAGCAGCTACAATATTTCCAACTCCGATAGTCGATTGCAGAACCGAGAACTGTGTATGATTATGCAAATGCGCAAACTTTGCTGCTTTAAAATCAGCTTTATCTTCATCTGAAACAACGGTCTGTTGACCTTCTCCAGCTAAAGCTTTAAGCTGTTCTCTGATTTTATCAGAAGCCGCTTTTAAGTTGATGTGTTTTAGACCAATTAACTTAAATGGCTCAAAATTTCTTTCCTGAAATTCTCTGAAATATTCTTTAGGAACGTCTAACTCTTCTTTTGTAAAAACCTCTCTTCTAACCAATTCTAAGAAACAACGCGTAGTTGCCTCAACGTCGGCAGTTGCGTTGTGCGCTTCCGCGAATGGCTGATCGAAAAGATAGCTGTGTAATTCGGTCAAAGTTGGAAGTTTGAATTTTCCTCCACGACCTCCTGGAAGCTGTAATAACGAAGCCGTAACTTCGGTACAAGTATCCAAAACCGGCATTGAAGCCATTTGAGACTCCACTCCCATTCTATGGAATTCGGCTCCCATAATATTAACGTCGAAACCTAAATTCTGTCCAACAATAAATTTGGTTTTACTCAAAGCGATATTGAATTTCTCCAAAACTTCGGCCAAAGTGATTCCATCGGCTTCAGCCAATTCGGTTGAGATTCCGTGAATACGCTCGGCATCATACGGAATATTAAATCCTTCTGGTTTTACCAAATAATCCTGATGCTCGATAAGCTGTCCCATTTCGTCATGAAGCTGCCACGCAATCTGTATACAGCGAGGCCAGTTATCAGAATCGGTTATTGGGGCATCCCAGCGTTTTGGTAATCCAGTTGTTTCGGTATCGAATATTAAATACATAGAGTTGTAAAAGTCAAATTTTGATGTCCAAAATTCCAAATCTTACATATTGCAAAACATTGACAACATGAAACATAACAAAATGTGAAATGAAAAATCGGAGGAATTCAAATTTACGCTTTTTTTAGAGAAATAAAGAAGCTAAAGTTGTTAACAAAAGCATTTTTAACATGATTATGAAAGAGCGACAAAAACCTTAAAAAATCATTTATTTTCTCTTAAAAACTTCAATTATTCATTTTGGATACTCATTAAACCAAAATGAACACTTTTAAGCTTTACTGTATCCTGAACTTTGCTTCATCAAATTATAACAATTAAAAAATAATAATCATGAAAACAATTTTTATCACAGGCGCATCATCAGGTTTAGGAAAAGCAACAGCAAAATTATTCCACGAAAAAGGATGGAATGTAATTGCAACCATGAGAACTCCTGAAAAAGAAACAGAACTTTCTCAATTAAAAAATGTAACGCTTTTACCTTTAGACGTTACCAACTACGATCAAATTCAAACTACTGTGGAAAAAGCACTTAAATTAAGCGACATTGATATCGTTTTCAACAATGCTGGTTATGGATTAATTGGCCCTTTGGAAAGTTTAACAGATGATCAAATCACAAAACAATTAAATACTAATTTATTGGGAGTAATCAGAATTACAAATGCATTCATTCCGTATTTCAGAGAAAGGAAAAACGGTTTATTCATTTCAACGACTTCTATCGGTGGATTGATCGCTTTTCCTTTAGGATCAATCTATCACGCAACAAAATGGGGATTAGAAGGCTGGAGCGAAAGTATGGCTTACGAATTAAATCCGTTTGGAATAAACATTAAAACAGTTTCTCCTGGAGCAATTAAAACCGAATTCCTTCATGGTTCACTTGACACAAGCACTTTGCCAGAGTACGAAGCAATGACAAATCGTATGTTTGGAAGTGTTGATACCATGTTTGAAATGGCATCAACTCCTGAACAAATTGCCGATGTGGTTTATGAAGCCGCAACCGACGGTAAAAACCAATTAAGATATGTTGCCGGAGAAGATGCAAAAGCACTTTACAAACAAAGACTAGAAGTTGGAGACGAAGTTTTTCGTTCAGAATTTGGCAAACAATTTTTTGGGGAATAATTTATTTCAAAATAATACCGTTCAGGTTTCAAGAAGCCTAACGGTATTAGTCTTTTTAATTTTCATACTTTTATATCATGGAAAGAAAAAACAATAATCCAGAAAAAATCTCTTCTATATCGCAGTTTCACGATCTGCTTCGACTTCCAAAACCGCTTCATCCGATGGTGAGTTTGGTAGACAATACACAGTTGGTTATAAATGAAAATTTAGCGAATCATGCCTTTTTACTTGATTTTTATAAGATCTCTTATAAGTTTTCTACCAAAGGAAAAATGGGCTACGGTCAAGGCTATTATGATTTCAACGAAGGCGGACTTATGTTTGCTTCCCCAACTCAGTTAATTTTTACTGAAAATGAAGAAGGCGTTGAATACGGAGGTTATACCCTTTTATTTCATCCTGATTTTATTCGAAATTATCCTTTGGGAAAAAGCATCAAAAAATATGGCTTCTTTTCTTATGACACCAATGAAGCATTACATCTTTCAGACAGCGAAAAAACAATTATTATTGGATTATTACAAAGCATCGACAACGAACTCAATACGGCAATCGACGAAATGAGTCAGGATGTGATTGTCTCTTACATTGATGTTCTGCTGAATTACAGCAATCGTTTTTACAAACGACAATTTATTACCAGAAAAACCATCAGTAACGATTTATTATTAAAAGTCGAAGAAACTCTGGATAACTATATTAGCAATGCAGAAACCTTAAAAAGAGGATTGCCGACAGTAGAATTTCTGGCTTCGCAGATTAATGTTTCAAGTCATTATCTCAGCGATATGCTTCGTAATTTAACTGGATTAAATGCGCAACAGCATATTCATTCGAAATTAATAGAAAAATCAAAAGATTTCCTGATTACTACCAATCTTTCGGTAGCAGAAATTGCTTATCAGTTAGGTTTTGAATATCCGCAATCGTTTAGTAAATTATTCAAAAAGAAAACCAGTCTTACTCCATTAGAGTTTAAAAATTCGTTGAATTAATTTTCAAAATTATTGTCTTCAAAAAATCAATTTCGGTCTTAAAAAATCATAAAATTTTATAAAAATACACCTCTTGGATGTCGTAGTATTTTGGTGTTTTATTGAATCTAAATAACACCAAAAAAACTCCTTTAAAGGGTTCAAAAAATCTAAAAACCATCCTTTTTACAAAGAAATCAAAACTAACAATTATTACTATTTTTATTCATTTTGTTAGATTTTTTCAAACAAATCCTTATATTTTATAGTGATTTTAAGATAAATTTGCAAACTATTAAAACAAAAAACAAACAAGGAAAATTAAAGCCGAAAAAGAAAAAGCAAATCAGATTCTTCATCATTTTTCTTTCAAAATTTAATGCCAAAAAGCGGTTTCGCAATTTGGAAATTAGTTTGGGTATCGTATATAATGAAATATTGAAATTGACGCTTTTTTATCTTTTTTTACTTTTGTTTTGCTATTATAATGAACAGGAAATTGCTGTGGTTATAGAAATTACAATTTAAAAAAATAAAAAATGAGTAAGACATTATTTGACAAAGTATGGGATTCACATGTTGTGCGTAAAATTGAAGATGGGCCAGATGTGTTTTTTATTGACCGCCATTTCATTCATGAAGTTACGAGTCCTGTTGCTTTTTTAGGATTAAAATCAAGAGGCGTTAACGTTTTATACCCACAACGTACTTTTGCAACTGCAGACCACAATACACCAACCATAAACCAACATTTACCAGTACAAGATCCACTTTCTGCTAATCAGCTTCAGGCACTTGAAGACAATGCAAACGAATACGGAATTTCGCACTGGGGATTAGGTCACCAAAAAAATGGAATTGTACACGTAGTAGGTCCTGAAAACGGAATTACTTTGCCAGGTGCTACTATTGTATGTGGAGATTCGCATACGTCTACTCACGGTGCTTTTGGAGCTATTGCTTTTGGTATCGGAACATCTGAGGTTGAAATGGTGCTTTCTACGCAATGTATTATGCAGCCTAAACCAAAGAAAATGCGTATTAACGTAAATGGTAAATTAAGCAAAGGTGTTGGTCCAAAAGACGTTGCACTTTATATTATTGCTCAATTAACTACTTCTGGAGGAACAGGATATTTTGTTGAATATGCTGGTGATGTTTTCGAAAACATGACTATGGAAGGCCGTATGACAGTTTGTAACTTAAGTATCGAAATGGGCGCTCGTGGAGGTATGATTGCTCCTGACCAAACTACTTTTGATTTCTTAGAAGGAAGACTTTACGCTCCAAAAGGAGAAGCTTGGACTAAAGCTGTTGAATACTGGAAAACTCTTAAAACAGATGCTGATGCTGTATTTGATGCTGAATTAAACATCAAAGCTGAAGACATCGAACCAATGATTACTTATGGTACAAACCCTGGAATGGGAATTGGTATCACAAAACATATCCCAAGTGCAAACCAAGTTGAAGGCGGTGAGGAAACTTACAAAAAATCTTTGGCTTACATGGGCTTCAACGAAGACGACGTAATGATAGGAAAACAAATCGATTATGTGTTCTTAGGAAGTTGTACAAACGGACGTATTGAAGATTTTAGAGCTTTTGCTGAAATTGTAAAAGGAAGAAAAAAAGCAGATAATGTTACGGCTTGGTTAGTTCCGGGTTCTCACGTTGTTGAAGCACAGATTAAAGAAGAAGGAATTTTAGACATTCTTACTGAAGCTGGTTTCGTATTACGTCAGCCGGGTTGTTCTGCTTGTTTAGCAATGAACGATGATAAAGTTCCTGCTGGTAAATATGCAGTAAGTACTTCAAACAGAAACTTTGAAGGCCGTCAAGGTCCTGGTTCAAGAACGCTTTTAGCTTCTCCAATTATGGCAGCAGCGGCAGCAGTTACTGGAAAATTAACTGACCCTAGAGAGCTGTTCTAGTCAATGACAATTTCAAAAATTCAATAAAATTGCTTTTAGGTTTAATATAGATTCTCAATTTCAGAAAATCTAAAATCTAAAATCCAAAATCTAAAATTAAAATGGCATACGATAAATTTAATATACTTACTAGCAGCGGAGTTCCGTTGCCAATTGAGAACGTAGATACAGATCAAATCATTCCAGCTCGTTTCTTAAAAGCTACAAAACGTGAAGGTTTTGGAGACAACCTTTTTAGAGACTGGAGATATAACGGAGACGATACTCCAAAAGCAGATTTCGTTTTAAATAACCCTACTTATAGCGGAAAAATCCTTGTAGGAGGAAAAAACTTCGGTTCTGGATCTTCTAGAGAGCACGCTGCTTGGGCAGTTTACGATTACGGATTCCGTGCTGTAGTTTCTAGTTTCTTTGCTGATATCTTCAAAGGAAACTGTTTGAATATTGGTGTTTTGCCAGTACAAATCAGCCCAGAATTTTTGGAAAATATTTTCAAAGCAATCGAAGCTGATCCTAAAACAGAATTAGAAATCAATCTTCCTGACCAAACTATTACTTTATTGTCAACTGGCGAGCAAGAATCTTTTGCTATCAACGGATACAAAAAGAATAATATGATTAATGGTTTTGATGACATTGATTATTTACAAGATATGAAGGAGGATATTAAAGCTTTTGCTGATAAACTTCCTTACTAAAAAATCAGGTTCAGTCCTATGAGACCCGACAGGTTTTTGAAACCTGTCGGGTCTTTATAAGTTAAATAAAAATACTTCCAAAAAAATGAACGACAACAGCATTGTTTTACCAAAATTTTATTCGGAAATCAAAAGTGATTCTGAGAAAATTTCATTTTCAATGCCTTCTGATCTTCAAACAGGAAGTTTTCTTAGAACATTGGTTGCCACAAAAAAAGATGGTCATTTTTTAGAATTGGGAACCGGAACCGGATTGTCACTTGCGTGGATGATTGAAGGAATGGATGAAAATTCGACATTAATCACAATTGACAATTCGTCGGGGTGTCAAAACATTGCGAAAAAGCATTTTCAAAATCCAAATATTTCATTTGTTTGTGAAGATGCTGAAAATTGGATTTTAAATTACAATGTTTCAAAGTTCGATTTGATTTTTGCCGACGCATGGCCAGGAAAATATGTGGTTTTAGATGAAACTCTAAGCTTATTGAAATCTGGCGGAATTTATTTAATTGACGACATGTTGCCACAACCAAACTGGCCGCTAAATCATGATAAAAATGTCGAAAGACTTATTCAGTATTTAGAAAACAGAACAGACATTCAATTGACTAAAATGTGCTGGTCAACAGGTTTGATTCTGATAACAAAAAAATAAAATAGTAAGCATTTGGCTTATTGCAAAAGCTAACAATATAATAATGGAAAAAAGAAAAATTGAAATAATGGATACGACGCTTCGTGATGGTGAACAAACCTCGGGAGTTTCATTTTCTGCTGCAGAAAAACTAACCATTGCGCAATTGTTGTTGGAGGAATTAAATATTGATAGAATCGAAATTGCTTCTGCCCGCGTGAGCGAAGGAGAATTTCAGGCCGTAAAAGGCATTACTTCATGGGCTGAAGAACGTGGCTACATTGACAGAATTGAAGTTCTGACGTTTGTTGACGGTGGTGTTTCAATTGACTGGATGAAAAAAGCGGGTGCAAAAGTGCAAAATTTATTGACCAAAGGCTCAATGAATCACTTAACACATCAGTTAAAAAAAACTCCAGAACAACACTTTTCAGAAATTGCTCAAATCATTGCTTTAGCTAGAGAAAACAACATTGAAACCAATGTTTATCTAGAAGATTGGAGCAACGGAATGCGAAATTCTCCAGATTATGTTTTTCAGTTTCTCGATTTCTTAGCAACTCAGCCAATCAAAAGAGTTTTACTTCCAGATACTTTAGGTGTTTTAATTCCGTCTCTAACTTTTGAGTTTATTTCAAAAATCAGAGCAAAATATCCAAACATTCATTTTGATTTCCATGCTCACAACGACTACGATTTAAGCGTTGCCAATGTTATGGAAGCCATAAAAGCCGGAATAAACGGACTTCACGTAACAGTAAACGGAATGGGAGAACGTGCTGGAAATGCGCCTCTTGAAAGTACTGTTGCTGTAATCAACGATTATTTACCACAAGTAAACATCAACGTAAAAGAAACTTCATTATATTCTGTAAGCAAATTGGTTGAAACATTTACAGGTTACAGAATTCCTGCGAATAAGCCAATTGTCGGTGACAATGTTTTTACGCAAACAGCTGGAATTCATGCTGACGGAGACAATAAAAACAATTTATATTTCAACGACCTTCTTCCAGAACGTTTTGGAAGAAAACGTAAATACGCTCTAGGAAAAACTTCTGGAAAAGCCAATATTGAAAAGAATCTTCAGGAGTTAGGTTTAAAACTTAACAACGAAGATTTGAAATTGGTCACTCAAAGAATTATTGAATTGGGCGACAAAAAAGAAACCGTAACCAAGGAAGATCTGCCATACATTATTTCTGATGTTTTGGACAGTCATACTTACGAAGAAAAAATCACCATAAATTCTTATATGCTGGTTCATTCTAAAGGAATGCGCCCATCTACGACCTTATCTCTAAATTTAAACGGAGAAATAATCGAAGAAAATGCACAAGGAGATGGTCAGTTTGATGCTTTTATGAATGCTTTATCGAAGATTTACAAAAGCAAAAAACTTACGCTTCCAAAATTAATCGATTATGCCGTGAGAATCCCGCCAGGAAGTAGTTCTGATGCGTTGTGCGAAACCATTATCACATGGGTTAACAACGGAAAAGAATTTAAAACCCGCGGATTAGATTCAGATCAAACCGTTGCAGCGATAATTGCAACACAGAAAATGTTGAATATAATTACATAGGTTCTAAGTTGCTGAGATTCTAAGCTACTAAGTTTTTCTTCTTTGAACTCAGAATCTCAGCAACTCAGAATCTTAAAAACAAAACTAAGTAATAAGAATAAAAACTTAGAAACTTAGCAACTCAGAACCTTAGAACCTTTTAAAAAATATAGAATGAAATTAAACATAGCCCTTTTAGCCGGAGACGGAATCGGACCAGAAGTAATCGATCAAGCAGTAAAAGTATCTGATGCAATTGCACAAAAATTTGGACATGAAATAACTTGGAAACCAGCTTTAACTGGAGCAGCTGCAATTGATGCAGTAGGAGAACCATATCCAGATTCAACACACGAAGTTTGTAAAAATGCTGATGCCGTTCTTTTTGGAGCAATCGGACACCCAAAATACGATAACGATCCTTCTGCGCCAGTTCGTCCAGAACAAGGTTTGTTAAAAATGCGTAAAGCATTAGGTTTGTTTGCAAACGTAAGACCAACTTTTACATTCCCTTCTTTATTGGATAAATCTCCTTTAAAAAGAGAAAGAATCGAAGGAACTGATTTAGTTTTCTTAAGAGAATTAACAGGCGGAATTTACTTTGGTGAAAAAGGAAGAAAAGATAACGGAGATACTGCTTACGACAACTGTGTTTATACAAGAGCCGAAGTACAGCGTTTAGCTAAAAAAGGTTTTGAATTAGCCATGACACGTTCTAAAAAATTGTGTTGCGTTGATAAAGCAAACGTTTTGGAAACTTCACGTTTATGGAGAGAAACAGTTCAGGCAATGGAAAAAGATTATCCAGAGGTTGAAGTTAGCTACGAATTTGTTGATGCTGTTGCAATGCGTTTGGTTCAATGGCCAAACTCTTATGATGTATTAATTACTGAAAACTTATTTGGAGATATTTTAACAGACGAAGCTTCTGTAATTTCTGGCTCAATGGGATTAATGCCTTCTGCATCTATGGGAGCTGAAGTATCTTTATTTGAACCTATTCACGGTTCTTATCCGCAAGCTACAGGATTAAACATCGCTAACCCAATGGCTACTGTTTTGTCTGCTGCTATGATGTTCGAAAACTTCGGATTAATGGAAGAAGGAAAAGCAATGAGAGATGCTGTAAACAAAGCTTTAGAAGCTGGAGTAGTTACAGAAGATTTAGCTAATGGCGGAAAAGCATACGGTACTAAAGAAGTTGGTGACTGGTTAGCTGCTAACATATAATAATTTATTCTTGTTTCAGGCTGCACATTCAAACAATCTGAAACTTGAAACATTAAAAAGAGGGATTAACTTTCGTTAATCCCTCTTTTTAATTTAAATTGTTGACAGGAACAAAGTTTCCTCCTTGTGTTATTGGAATTTTATAAAAAACTCCTTCAGAAAAATACATTGTTTGTTTTTCGGCACCAGAATCGGTATTAACTGCTGTAAATTTAAAGGTTCCCGAAATGGTATTCTCAACCGTATTATATTCTGTCACAATAATTTGCCCGTTTCCGTTGCCTATGCTTGTACTAAATTCTGCTTCTTGTCCTTTATAAGTATTTTTATAAGTTGCTTTTGCAGCAGCATCAGCACTTAAAACATATGTCTTCTCAGTTGGTTCAGGAAGCTGGAAGCGTATTTGTTCGTAACCTAAAGAACCTTCAATTACAAAAGTTCCATCCGATTCCATTCCTGCTTTATAGACTTGAGCTCTCCAAAAGTTGTTATCTTTTAAGGTTTGAAAAGCCGGATTATTGAATCTTACATCTTCTGTACAAGACATAAGTAGAAGTAAAATTGATAAAAAGTAAAAGATTTTTTTCATGTTTAAAATGAATTTGTTGCAAAAGTATTGCATTAAGATCAAAATACTTACATTAAAAAGTCAAAAAAATGCTAAAAAAACAACTCAAATATATTTAATCTTTTTTAAAAACGTGTTTTTCATAAAAAAATTATATCTTTGCGCCCTTAATTAACAGAGGTCGAGTACCTCAAAATTTAATCAATAAGATTATGTCAGTAAAAATTAGATTACAAAGACACGGTAAAAAAGGAAAACCTTTTTACTGGGTAGTAGCTGCAGATGCACGCTCAAAAAGAGATGGTAAATACTTAGAGAAAATCGGTACTTACAATCCAAACACTAACCCAGCAACTGTTGAGTTAAACCTTGACAGCGCAGTTAAATGGTTACACAATGGTGCTCAACCAACTGATACTGCAAGAGCTATCCTTTCTTACAAAGGTGCTTTATTGAAACACCACCTTGATGGAGGAGTTCGTAAAGGTGCTTTAACTCAAGAGCAAGCAGATGCTAAATTAACTGCTTGGTTAGAAGCAAAAGCTGGTAAAGTTGATGCTAAAAAAGATGGTTTATCTAAAGCTAAAGCTGATGCTAAAGCTACAGCATTAAAAGCAGAGAAAGAAGTTAACGCTAAACGTGTTGCTGATGCTGCTGCTGCACAAGCTGAAGCTGCTGCCGCTGCACAAGCTGCTGAGGCTACTGAAGAAGTTGCTGAGGCTACTGAAGAAGCTCCTGCTGCTGAAGAGAATAACGAAACAACTGAAGCATAATTTTACTTAGCGATAATGCGTAAAGAAGACTGTTTTTATTTAGGTAAAATCGCTAAAAAATTTAGTTTCAAGGGTGAAGTTCTGATCTATTTAGATACAGACGAACCTGAGTTATACGAAAATCTGGAATCAGTGTTTGTTGAACACAACAAACACTTGGTTCCTTTTTTTATTGAAACAAGTTCTTTACACAAAAACGACTTTTTAAGAGTCCGTTTTGAAGATGTAAACACCGAAGAAGATGCAGATGCCTTAGTTGGAAATGCTATCTATCTTCCTTTAACTATGTTGCCAAAACTTACTGGCAACAAATTCTACTTCCATGAAGTTATTGGTTTCGAAATCGAAGACAAACGTTTAGGCGTTTTCGGAAAAATAACTTCTATTAATGATTCAACTGCTCAACCTCTTTTCGAAGTTTTAAATGGCGAAGTTGAAATCTTAGTTCCAATGATTGATAATTTCCTTGTAAAAATTGATCGTGAGAACAAAAAAATCATCATGGATCTTCCTGAAGGTCTTGTAGAGATGTACCTTTAATTTAAGAAATTCCAATTTTTTAAATTCCAAATCCCAAAAATCTGAAGGTTTTGCTTTTAAAGAAAGAAAAAACTTATTTTTTTATATTTCTTTTATTTTAAATTTACTTTCCAAATTGGAATTTGTAATTTAAAATATTGAGATTTTTATATATGAAACCATATAATTTAGAAGAAAGAGCTTTCCTATTTGCAAAAGAATGCAGATTATATATTAGAACATTACCAAAAACAGTTTCAAATATTGAAGATGCAAAACAATTAGTACGTTCTTCTGGTTCCGTTGGAGCAAATTATATCGAAGCAAATGAGAAATTGGGTGACAAGGATTTATTGTTCCGTCTTAAAATTGCTCGAAAAGAAGCAAAAGAATCTAAATTTTGGCTTCAATTACTGAATGACTTGAATCCAGATCAAAAATTAGCGTCAGAACTTCTATTATACGAAGTAGAAGAATTACGAAAAATTCTATCCGCAATAATTACTAAAACTTCAAAATAATAAATCCATATTTAATAGTATTTTTGCAGTTCATAATAATACATCTCTTTGCAATTGGAATTTGGATTTTTTAATAGAAATTTCTTTTTTTAGTTGGAATTTGGAATTTAAAAAAATTGGAATTTTCTATCTATGTTTAAGTTTAAACAATTCTCTATAAACCAAGACCGTTGCGCTATGAAAGTAGGCACAGATGGTGTTTTACTTGGTGCTTGGGCTCCTGTTCATCATAGTCCGTTTAGTGTTTTAGATATTGGTGCTGGAACAGGAATTATTGCTTTGATGTTGGCACAAAGAAGCCATGCAGAACAAATTGATGCACTTGAAATCGATGAAGATGCGTATGAACAAGCAGTAGAAAACTTTGAAGCTTCTCCTTGGGGTGATCGCTTATTTTGTTTTCATGCTGGTTTAGACGAGTTTATTGAAGAACCAGAAGACGAATATGATTTGATTGTTTCAAATCCGCCTTTTTATGCTGAGGATTATAAAACCGAAAACGAACAACGCGATTTGGCTCGTTTTCAAGATGCAATGCCCTTTGAAGAAATTGTTGAAGCTGCCGATTTGTTGCTCTCAGAAAATGGAATTCTAGCTATAATTATTCCTTTTAAAGAAGAAGAAAAATTTATTGCTCTTGCAAAAGAATCAGAACTTTATCCAATAAAAATCACAAGAGTTAAGGGAACTCCTAAATCGGAAATTAAGCGCAGTTTATTAGCTTTTAGCCGAAATGAAGTTCCTGAAATTGAAATCGATGAACTTATTATCGAAATCGACAGACACGTTTATACTCCTGAATATACTGAATTGACTAAAGATTTTTATTTAAAGATGTAAAAATATCTTTAAATAAATTATTCTTTTTGCAGACATACTCCTCTTTGAAAATCTATTCCATTCGGGTTTTCTTCATTAAAATATACTATGTTATAAGTAACACATTCATCGTCTGTATAAATTATTTCTGCTATACTTTTATCTCCAATTTTAACATTCTCGGCTCCTAAGTTTTTTATACAAACCCTTTCAAATTTACAATCACTAAGCCATTTGACACTCCAAACGGTTTGCAATTTACTATCAAAATAACACTCTTCAATAGAATCTTTTCGAATAGCATATTCATCTGGAAAAGCTGGAGCCGCAAACTTTCCATTCTTAAATCTAGTGCAATCTAATTTTTGAGAATAACTAACAGCTCCCAATAAGATTAGACAAAAAACGATGATTTTTTTCATGATATTTTTTACTGTTATTTTTAATTATTTTCCATTTTTCGCAAAAAGAATCGCTCTTTCAAGAACTTCATCCTTACCTTGCTGAATACCTAAAATTGTTGGTTTAACTTCGATGTCTGGAACGATTCCGATTCGTTGCGTTTCTTTTTTATTTGGATAAAAAACTCCAAAACCTGTAAATATCGTTGAATAACCTTTTATAATTTCAAATCTGCATGTTCCACCATCTGCACCTGAAGTCTGACTGCCAATAATTGTGGCATTTGGAGCTGCCTGCAAACACATTACAAGATGCTCGCCATGGCTTTGTGTTCTTTCATTTTGTAAAATAATCACTTTGCCTTTATAATAATCCGCATTTGTTTTTCCTGTTTTTTGATCTTCTCTCCAAACATATCGTCCTGGATATGATAAATCTACATCAATAAATTTTGCATAAGCTTTTTCTTCTGGATACAAATATTGCGCGATATCTTCCTCAATATTAGGTTCTTTAGGATATTTCCTAGCATCAAAAACAATGGCTTTCGTGTTTTTAAATTGCTCCATAACATTAGAAAGTTCATCTGCTTTTATAGACTCGACATCAATATATCCAATAGAATCTTCTAAAAATTTCCATTTTACTTCATCTCTCGCATTTATGATTTTTAATTTTGAATAAGTGTAACGTTTAATTTTTTTAACAGAAGTAATATTGTCACGAATAAATTCAATTTCAATTGATTCTGTTTTTCCGTTGAAAACAGTCCAATATATATTTTTTAAAATTGCTGGCATGTTAGAACCTTCAGCGTATTTCAAATTTTCTTTAATTAAATCTCCTACCGTTTTTCCATCAACTTTTGTAACCACGTCCCCTATTTTGAAATCATCAATTTTAGCCAGCGAATCGTTTTTTAAAGCTACAACAACTGCTTTATCATCAATAAAAACAACATCAGCCGTAATAAATTTATCTCCAAAATAATCATACATCTGTCTCATTTGAGTCGAAGCATGCGTATCGTTAAGTTTTATTGAAATTTCACGCATTGCTAATGCAAAATCTTTTTCTGATTCTGGATTACTAAATCTAGGCATCATTTCTAATAAAACAGAATCCCAATTTTGGTCCATTTTATATTTATATGGAAAGAAGTATTCCATTTGGTTCCAATAGCGAAAAAGAGCCAAAAGACGAAGATTTTTCTCTGTCCATTTAAACTCTTTGTACTTCACTTCATTTATAACTTCTATATAAGGTTTAGAAGTATAATAAAATTGGTTTCCTTGAATTCTGTTTTCTTCAATAAACTTTAATTTCTTTGAAAGCGACTTAGAAAATAATTCATTTTTATTGAACCATGACAAATCGAAATTTTTATCAAAGTATTCTTTTTTAGTTTTTACGTTTTCCTGCTTTTTGATTTCGCCTAGAGAAACAATCCAATTTTCTATCACCTGAGAAAATGCTTCAGAAGTTTGAGCCTCTTCGACTTTTGGTAAGATTTGAAACAATTGTTCATCCCAGTTTTTGCTTCCATCAGTGACATTTGGGTGATAATATTTTAAAAAGCCCCAAACTTTGCATGTCGCAGCTAACTTTTGAATTTCAGTTATTGGTTTGGAAAAAGAAATTTGAAATAATAAAACAAAAACAATTAGTAGTGTTTTTTTCATTTAAGATCTGTGGTTTTTGGTTTCGGTTAGTTAGTAGTTTTTTTTTAGACTTGTTCAAAAATGGTTTTAAATTGATACAGGATTCTTTCGATTAAACGCAGATCTTCGGTTACAATTTCTGCGCTTCCTTTCATTTCCTGCTGAAAAGCAATTTGTTTATCGTATGATGTTTTCAAGCCTTTTGGAAGCGCAACATCAATTAGCAGATTTCCATCTTTATCTGGCACTAACGAAATATTTTTAATTTCGCCTTTTAACACACCAAATTCGCGGTCTGGATAATTTGCCAAGCGAATATTGACCTTTTGTCCCACTTTTATTTTACCTGAATTTAAAGCTGGTGCTTTCACTTTACCAATAAAACTATTTTTTGCATCTGGAATAATTGAAAATACATTGTCACCAACATTTATGGTCTGATTTTCATTCCAAACTTGTAAAAATGTAACCTTTCCGCTAATTGATGATTTTAGCGCATATGCCAGTTCCCAATCTCTTATTACTTTTTTTAACTGATAAAAGGATTGTGAAACATTGCGGCCAAGATTAACCTCTTCTTTGGTGCTGTTTATTTGCAGATTCTGGCTTGATTTTGTGTTATCAATCAAAGAAGACCTTAATTGAGAAATCGATGATAACAAGCTTCTATAATTCTTTTGCGCTTGAAGGAAAGTCAATTTTTTAACTTCCATTTCTTGAGCAGAAATAATTCCTTTGTTGAATAGCGTTTCAAAACGTGCGACTTCGTTTTTCTGAAGTTCCAATTCTCGCTCATTAATCACCTTTTGTTGTTGCAAGATTTCTAACCTTTCTGTTATCTGAATTTTTTCAGACTGTTGTGCTCTGGTTTCGACCTGAAAAGGGTGCAGATCTTTATTTAATTCCTGCGCCTGATAATCTTTCTGAAATGCCGCATACGCGCTTTCGATTTCGCCCAGTTGTGTGTTTTTCAATAACTCAAAAGGAAACTCTTTTTTAGTGTTGTTGATATCATATTTATCAACAATACCTTTCAATAAAAAAACATCTTTATAATTGGCTGTGTTTTCAATAATAGCCAATGTGCTGTTCTTTTCTACCAATGTTTTATTTTTTACCAAAATAGCTTCAATTCGTCCAGAAGATTTTGATACGATTTTCTCTGGAGGAATATTAGTGGTAATTACAATTTCAGTTTTTACTACATCGGGATATTTGACAAACCAAGAAACAAAAAACAGCATAATGATTATGGCAAAAATCAAGACTGTTCCCCATCGTATCATCCAATGCGGTACTTTGGTCAGGATATCCTGAACCTCTTCGCTTCTTAATTCAAATGTATCTTCGTTCATAATTAATTCCCTAATTGCAACTGGTTTCTAACCAATTCAAAATAATTTCCTTTTTGTTCTACCAACGCCGAATGGCTTCCAACTTCGATGATTTTTCCTTTTTCTAAAACCACAATCTGATCAGCATTCATTACGGTGCTCAATCTGTGCGCAATTACCACTACCGTTTTATCTTTAAAAAAGATGTCAAGCTTTTTCATAATCGCCTTTTCATTATTAGCATCTAATGCCGAAGTGGCTTCATCAAAAAATAAAATTTCTGGATTTTTATAAACTGCTCTCGCAATTAATAATCGTTGTTTCTGCCCAGTGCTCATTCCTAATCCTTCTGCACCAATTTTGGTGTTAAAACCTAAAGGAAGCTCGCTGATGTATTCTTTTATGTTCGCTACATCTGCTGCGTAAAGCAATTTTTCTTTATCAATTTTATCTACCCCAAAAGCAATATTATTGGCAATTGTATCGCTAAAAATAAAACCTTCTTGCATTACAGCTCCAATATTAGATCTCCATGCATTTTGCGATATATTTTTTAGTTGTGAGTTTCCAATCAAGACCTCTCCTTTTTCGGGTTCGTAGAATTTGAGAAGCAATTTCATCAAGGTCGTTTTTCCGCTTCCGCTAACTCCTACTATTGCAGTAACTTTATTACACGGAATTATTAAATTTAAATTGTCTAAAATAGGAACATCTGAACCTAAATATCTAAAAGAAAGATTTTTAATTTCGATATCTACATTTTGCGGAACTTCGTTTGTTTGATTAATTTCCTGCTGGACTTCATCTTCTTTCTCATGAATTTCGGACAATCTGGCCAATGAAATTTTCGCATCCTGCAATTCTCTCACAAATTCAATTAATTGTGTAATAGGACCATTTAAACTCCCCACAATGGCACTTATAGCCAACATCATACCTAAAGTTATAGATCCGTCAATTACTAACTTGGCAGATAGAAAAATGATAAATATATTCTTTAATTCATTAATAATAGAAGAGCCAATTGTTTGCGTCTGTTCTAAAACCAATCCTTTTATCGAAACCCTAAAAAGTCTTGCCTGTACATACTCCCAGCCCCAACGTTTTTGCTTTTCGGCATTATGAAGCTTGATTTCCTGCATTCCGTTTATAAGTTCCATTACTTTACTTTGCTCGTTTGAAACTTCTGCAAATCGTTTATAATCTAGAACTTCTCTCCTTTTTAAAAACAAAACTATCCAGCCAAAATAAAGCACACTTCCTGCAAAGAAAACTAAAAAAATCTGCAGATTGAAATAGGCCAAAACAGCTCCCATAACAAACATATTGATTACAGAAAATAGCACATTAAGCGATGATGTCGTTAGTATTTTTTCAATTCGGCGATGATCATTTATTCGCTGCATAATATCTCCTGTCATCCTAACATCAAAAAAAGAAATAGGCAGATTCATTAATTTAATAAAGAAATCTGAGATAAGAGAAATATTGATTCTAGTTGATAAATGCAATAAAATCCAGCTTCTAATGAGTTCTAATCCTGTTCTTCCTGCAAAAACAAAAAGCATTGCAAAAAGAATCAAATAGATAAAATGAATGTTCTGATTCTGTATTCCGACATCAACAATACTCTGTGTTAGAAACGGAAAAATTAGATTGAGTAAACTGCTCGCAAAAAGACCAACTGCAAGCTGAATAAGAAATGATTTGTATTGAAATAAATATTGAAAAAGAAACTTAAATCCTAATCCAGAATTTTCTTCTTTATCAAAATCAGATTGGAAAAAACTCGGTGTTGCTTCGATCAGCAATGCAATTCCTTCTTTTGTTTCATGATCGGCATTATTGCCTATCCAAAACTTCACAAACTCTTCTCTACTATATTCCAAAAGACCAAAAGCGGGATCAGAAATATAATATTTACCTTTTTTTATTTTATAGAGCACTACATAATGATCGTTATTCCAGTGTAGAATACAAGGTAGTGGGGCTTCTTCAATTCTTTTTACAGAAAGTTTTACTCCTAAAGTTCTAAATCCGATTTTTTCGGCAGCATCACTCAGAAAAAGCAAATTACTTCCTTCACGAGTAGTTTCGCTAAAATCTCTCAACTCCTGAATGTTGATTGTTTTACCGTAATATTTAGCAATAATTTTTAAACATGTCGGACCGCAATCTTTGTTATCAGCTTGTCTATAATGAGTGAATTTTTTCAATTTATTTTGATTTATTCTGGGCCAATTTAATAAAAAAATTTCTTGTTAATCCATAAAAAAACAGAGAAGATATAAATCTTCTCTGTTTCGGTATTTAAAAACAAATTTTAGCAACACAATTTCTTTAGGACATGGCTGCGGTTACCCTAACCAAGTAAAATTAACACAGCAGCCAACTCCTAAGAATCTCAGTACCAATCATCAATACTGAGAATTTGCTCAATGTTCCACGATCGAGCGCCTATACATTCAAAAAAAACATGACTAAATTCTAAATAAGGCTATATCGTATTACTTTCAAAAAAGTTAAAAATCAACAACAAAGACGACTTGTATCACAAATACCCGATGATGTATTTAACGGACAAGTTTCGTCTGGTGATATTAAAATGCATCCTGCTTGCAAGGCATATACCCAACATTCTGGAATTCCTCCTTTTATGCTTTTCTGTTCACTTTTTTTAATGTACTGAGCACCTTCAAGGTTTAAAATCTTCTTTAACATAATAATATCTTTTTTAGATAGTAAGCGAGTTTCTTCTCTTACTATTTAAATATTAGCATTAGCAAGTATAATATTTCTCAACAGCTGCATCATTACAATTAATCTCTTCTGAATAATCAGTTCCCAAGATGTTCTTCTGCTCTTTTTTGGTAAGCTTTCTTGTTTCCTTGCTTTTTAAAATTTTCTCTAACATAACTGGTTATTTACATTTTTCGGTTTAAGCCTCAAATTTGCAATAACTTGATGCTTAAAATTTTTCTCTTAGCAACTTCCGACGTAATTATTTGGAATGCAATTCCAGTACGCTGGCACAGTTCCAAATTCTGTACATCTTTTAACTTTAAATCCGTCTTCACAAATTGGAGCATGATCTCCATTTATTGTTTTCAGCTCACTTGCAGTTAATTCTACTGCTCCTTTTAATTTCAAGATACTCTTTAACATATCTGCAGGTTTTAGGTTGGGGGTAACTTATTTCTGTTTTTACAGTCGAAACTTCTGTTTCATATTATGCTATCTTTTCCAAAACTTGAACTTCATCGATGTAATCATTTAAGAAATATTTCAACTCGTTCAATTCATATTCATTTGGAAATAGCCTTTCATTTACAATTTTAATAGGTGTGTAATTAAAATTGTTCATAGAGCACCAATCGTATTGTTTCTGAATTTCCTGATTTATCATCATGCTTACAGATTCAACATTCCATTTTTTAAGCCATTTTTTGTGTGTCATTCTTTTGATATACCAATCAGAAATTGCTTCAACCGTTTTTCCAGGTGTTGTTCTGTTAATAGTCAAAAGTCTTTCAACAACAGCCTTATAAGGATTATCATTGTTTTCTGGATTAATATTGAAAAGAACATTCAAAAATATTTTGTCTGGAAACTTCATCACTAAGTCAAAAGCTTCTTGAAAAGTTTTATAACAATGTCCGCAGCTTGGGCTAAGAATTACAGAAAGTCTAACTCCGGCATTTCTATTTCCAAATGTTAAGCCTCTTAAATCTTCAAATCCTTTTGCATATTTTACTTTTTTAGATAAGTAATTTAATAGCGAATAATTTCTTTTAAATTTCTTAAGCTCTTTTAATGAATTTTCATTGTCAAGCATTTTTCTAATCATCACTTTAACTGTTGCCCAAATTGGCATTAAAAGTAAAAGAGAGAATATGTATGGAAAAACTTCACTAAAACTAAAGCTCAACGTAAAAAGATCTGATGAAAACCAAACAATACTCTGAACCAATATTAAAAATGAGATTGCTAAGCACATTATGCACCATTTTTGAATCTCAAATTTTTGAATCCAGATTGAGCAAACTATTATTGGAATAGCTAATAAGCTTAAAAATCCAACAAAAATAGCTGAGCTTAATGGCTGAACTAATATTGCAATGATACTTGAACTAAAGAAAAGTAATGGCAAATCTGAAAAACTCAACCATCTGTTTGCAATATCATCATTGAAACTTATCACCGAATGGCAAGAAGAGTTGGAACTTAAATTACAGAATTTTGAAATTACTGTGTTTTTAACTCCCCATTTCTCCTGTACAATAAATATGCTTACAATTAAACCAAGAACTGATGTTACTAAAAAAGAAGCGCTAAACCAATCAAAACGATTGTAGAAAAAAGACAATCCCGCTACGAGCGCAAGAGGCAGAAAATATTTTAGCCAATTGTATTCTATTTTTAGATTCTCTCTTGTTACTACATTGTTTGGCTCAATGGCAACGATTACACCATTCCAGTCTAAAAGAAATTTATCATACGATAATTTTTGCGTTCCTTTTTTTGTGGTTGTAATTCTAACCCCACTTTTAATCTTTTCAACCAGTATTAATTCATCTTTGAAATACGCCAAAAAGTTTGAAGGCAAATCTTCAATTTGCTCTTTCGAAACTCTTACGGCTGCATTCTCTACAGAAAGCAAATCAAACGAATCTGTAATGGCAAACAAACTCGGATAATTTGGATGAGATAAAAACAGATCCTTAAACTCATTTTTGATATCTGAGTAGCGATTGATTTGCAGAAATTTTTGGACCAGCTTTAACATCGTTTTTGATCGTTTTTAAATCATAATTACACTGCAAAGATTGGTGATTTTATTGATAAAAATCGCATGCGCACATACATTTTATTAATTATACCACATACAATTTATAAATTATACCAAGTATAGTAAACATTATAACTAATTGAATAATAATTAGTTAAGCATAACATTTTTCGTTAAAAAGCTCAAAAAGTCTATTTTCGATTAACGGCTTTCCTTTTTATCTAGTTTTGGAAAGGCGATAATCGAAACAATATCAAACATGAAAAATAGAACACAAAAAACGAATTATTTTATAAGAAAAAAATCATCGAAAAGAGAGTAAAAAAATGACTTAAATAGTCAAAAATTGACTCTTGAAAACAGCAGAAAATACCCCCTGAAAAGCATAGTAGCAAGATTCAAATAAAAGGAATTAACTTACAATAAAGTCCCTTTTTTACTACTGTGAAAAACCAAAAATAAAACCAAAATAACTTTGCATAAACCATTTTTAAGCGCTGCTTTTATCGCTTTTAATAACAATTGCTTAAAATATTTATGAAAGATTTATAGTACTAATTTTTTTAATTTAAATAAACATACAACATGAAAAATTCAAAATTTACATTCAAAGATTTCCAATTAGATACAATCTCTAAAAAAGAACAAAAAACTATTAAAGGCGGAAGTGTACCTGATCCTACTGATCCAAACGAACCTAAAAAAGGTGGCGGAGGAAACGGAAATAACTAAAACGATACCTGAATAAACTCTTTAAAACTATCCAAAAATATAAAGTCATGAAAAATAACAAATTAACTTTCAAAGATTTTCAAATAGATACAATCTCTAAAAAAGAACAAAAAACTATTAAAGGCGGAGGTGTAGACGATCCAATTGATCCAAACGAACCGAAAAAAGGCGGCGGCGGAAACGGAAATAACTAAAACGATACTTGAATAAACTTTTTAAAACTATCCAAAAATATAAAGTCATGAAAAATAGCAAATTAACTTTCAAAGATTTTCAAATAGATACAATCTCTAAAAAAGAACAAAAAACTATTAAAGGCGGAGGTGTAGATGA
>NZ_JBXAHE010000002.1:902782-903195 GCF_058794775.1 Flavobacterium sp. GW823-FHT06G12 | reverse complement strand
GTTTTTCAAATAGATACAATCTCTAAAAAAGAACAAAAAACTATTAAAGGCGGAGGTGTAGATGATCCAATTGATCCAAATGAACCGAAAAAAGGCGGCGGAGGAAACGGAAATAACTAAAACGATACCTGAATAAACTTTTTAAAACTATCCAAAAAAATATAAAATCATGAAAAATAGCAAATTAACTTTTAAAGATTTTCAAATAGATACAATCTCTAAAAAAGAACAAAAAACTATTAAAGGCGGAGGTGTAGATGATCCAATTGATCCAAACGAACCGAAAAAAGGTGGAGGAGGAAACGGAAATAACTAAACCGATACCTGAATAAACTTTTTTAAAACTAATCCAAAAAAATATAAAGTCATGAAAAATAGCAAATTAACATTCAAAGATTTTCAATTAGATACAA
>NZ_JBXAHE010000002.1:329061-902684 GCF_058794775.1 Flavobacterium sp. GW823-FHT06G12 | reverse complement strand
AGAGCAAAAAACTATTAAAGGAGGAGATGATCCAATTGATCCGAACGAACCTAAAAAAGGTGGCGGAGGAAACGGAAATAACTAAAACGATATCTGAATAAACCTTTTTAAAACTAATCCAAAAAAATATAAAGTCATGAAAAATAGCAAATTAACATTCAAAGATTTTCAATTAGATACAATCTCTAAGAAAGAGCAAAAAACTATTAAAGGAGGAGATGATCCAATTGATCCGAACGAACCTAAAAAAGGTGGCGGAGGAAACGGAAACAATTAATAAGCCAATACTTTTAACTAAATATTATTCGCAAATTGAGCTGGAGACACTCCAGTTCTTTTGCGAAATGATTTTGCAAAAGAAACTGCATTTTTAAATCCAACACTTTCTGCAATTGCTTGTGTAGAATATTTACGATACAAATGATTCGTAATCATCTGGTTAATAACATAATTAATTTTCAACTCATTAGAATACTCACTAAAAGATTTTCCAAATCTTTTATTTACTACATAAGACAAATAAGTGGTATTAGTTTTGATTTTTTTTGCCGCATAAGCAAGTGTAAAATCGGCATTTAGATATTCTAATTTCTCTTCTAAAGCCAATAATTTCTCTACAATTTTATTCTCTTTAGCTTCGTCAATACTCAAATTCGCATTTTCTTTTTTCAAAATAGCATCATCCGTTTCAGGAACTTCAACTATTTTTTCGAGAGCGACATTTTCTATTTCGACTTTTTCATGTTCCTTTTTCTCCAGATTAGCTTTGAACTCTTCAATTAAAGCGTTCATTTTCTTTTGAGCTCTATTTTTGTCCCTAATATTTTTGATAAGGAAAAAGACAATTCCAATTACCAGAATTACATAAAATACCTTTAAGGCTTTGTTCCAAAATACCTCATATTTATATTTCTCCTGAACATCAAGCATTTCTTGGCTTAAATCTGCGGTACCTAATTTATAGTTTACCTCTAATGCTTCTTCTCTCAGATTTCCTTCATATTTTTCATAAGAATCTAAGTATAATTTAGAGTGTTTATAAGCCAACTCTGGTTCATTTTTAATACTGTAAATTTTAGCCTGTAAATAGTTGGATCTAAAAAAGTTAATATCAACCGTTTTGTTTTTTTGGCTAATAGAGTCTACTTTCTTTAAAAAAATAAGAGCTCTATCATATTTTTTTATCGAATAATAAAGGTCTCCTAAATTAAATGCAGCAATTTTATATAGGCTTTCATTTTCAACCTGTTTGGCATAAAAAGAGATATCATAATAAATTTTCTCGGCATTGGTATAATCCTTTTTAAATACATAAATATTACCCAAACTAAGTTTAGAAGTAATCTTATTGTCGATAAATTTATCCGAAAAAGCTATACTCTTCTTATAATAGTACTCTGCAGAATCTAGTAAATAAGTCTTTTCCCTATTTTTGGTATAATATCCTTCATAAGAATTCCCAAGATTGATATAGCTATTACTTTTTGCATTCTGAAACTGATCTTTATCGTACAAACCTTCGTTCTTGTCCAAAAACGCTTCATTCTGTCTTAAGATCTTTATTGACAATTGATAATTGCCAACGCTCTCATTCAATAACGCAATATTTGCTTTAAATTTTACAATTTGTACAACATCATTTATCTTAGAAGAAAGCTTAACTCCCTCCTGGTAACTGCCAAGCGCTTTACCATAATTAGATCTCTTCCAATATGTAAGTCCTCTATAGTTACATAAATAAGCGTGCAGTTTTATTTTATCAGTAGACTCAGGAATTTTATTTAAATGCTTTAAAGCCTCTGCATACATTTTTTCAGACTGGGCAGCATTTTCTTTTAGCTGATACAAATAAGAACCTGCCCCATAAGCAAAAGTCTTATGAGCCTCATTATCAGATTTAAGGACCTGATTAACATAAATCAAACCGTCATCATAATTTCCGTTTATACTAAAACGAATTTTATCCCGTAATTCTAAGTACTTTTGTTCTGTAAGCTCTCCATTGGTCTGAGCCGTTCCATTGCAAAATATTAGTAAGAAAAAGACAAAAGAGATTATCAGCCTCATTTAAATTGTTTTTGGAATTCAAAAATAGTCTATAAATTATCAATAAACTACAATTAATTTGCCAAATTCCTATTAATTTTATTTTTGCAATAAATAAATATAACATTTTAACACGTATTTGTTATATTTATATTATGTAAATTTGTTTGCTAAAAAATTATATAACATGAAACCAGACCTATTTCAATCTCCAGATTACTATAACTTAGATGATTTGTTAACAGAAGAACACAAATTAGTTCGTGAGTCTGCCCGTGCTTGGGTTAAAAGAGAAGTTTCTCCTATAATAGAAGAATATGCTCAAAAAGCAGAATTTCCAAAACAAATTATAAAAGGTCTTGGCGAAATTGGTGGTTTCGGTCCTTATATTCCGATAGAATATGGAGGCGCTGGACTAGACCAGATATCTTATGGTTTGATTATGCAGGAAATCGAAAGAGGCGATTCTGGTGTAAGATCAACTTCTTCTGTACAGTCTTCTTTGGTAATGTATCCTATTTGGAAATACGGAAACGAAGCGCAACGAATGAAATATCTTCCAAAACTGGCAACAGGAGAATTTATTGGTTGTTTTGGTTTAACAGAACCAGATCACGGTTCTGATCCTGGAAGTATGATTACTAATTTTAAAGATATGGGCGATCATTATCTTTTAAATGGTGCCAAAATGTGGATATCAAACGCACCTTTTGCAGATATCGCTATCGTTTGGGCTAAAAATGAGGAAGGCCGAATTCACGGTTTAATCGTAGAACGTGGCATGGAAGGTTTTACAACTCCAGAAACTCATAATAAATGGTCACTTCGTGCATCTGCAACAGGAGAATTAATTTTTGACAATGTAAAAGTTCCTAAAGAAAACCTTTTACCAAACAAATCTGGTTTAGGTGCTCCGCTTGGCTGTTTAGATTCTGCTCGTTATGGAATTGCTTGGGGAGCAATTGGCGCAGCAATGGATTGTTATGATACTGCTTTAAGGTATTCTAAAGAGAGAATCCAGTTCGGAAAACCAATTGGAGGAACACAATTACAACAGAAAAAACTAGCAGAAATGATTACCGAAATCACAAAAGCACAATTATTAACTTGGCGTTTAGGTGTTTTAAGAAACGAAGGCAGAGCAACAACAGCACAAATTTCTATGGCAAAACGCAATAACGTAAACATAGCAATTACCATTGCACGCGAAGCAAGGCAAATGCTTGGAGGTATGGGAATCACTGGAGAATACTCGATTATGCGTCATATGATGAACCTAGAAAGTGTAATCACTTATGAAGGAACTCATGATATACATTTATTGATTACTGGAATGGACGTAACCGGAATTCCTGCGTTTAAATAATTGATAATTATTAAAATATATACAAAATCAATCTAAAAAGCTTCTTCTTGACGGAGAAGCTTTTTATCTTTGCATCAAAATTTTTAAAATGAATATCGAAACGATAAACAAAAGCATACAATCACAAAAAGACCAACTATTAAACCATTCTTTATACAATAAGATTCAAAACATAGATGATTTACACAGCTTTCTAGAAACTCACGTTTTTGCTGTTTGGGATTTTATGTCGCTTTTAAAAGCATTACAAGCCAAACTTACTTGTACGACAACACCGTGGTTTGCAACCAAAAATCCAGAAACTCGTTATTTAATTAATGAAATTGTTCTTGCAGAAGAAACTGACTTAACGATTGACGGAAGAAGACAAAGTCATTATGAAATGTACTTAGAAGCAATGGAAGCTTGTGGCGCTAATACCACTGGAGTTTTAAGCTTTTTATCAGAAGTACACTCTCTTCAGAATATATTTGTTGCCATCAAACAAAGTTCATTGCATCCAAACGTAAAATCATTCTTAGACTTTACTTTTAGAGTTATCGAAGAAGGAAAACCACACGAAATTGCTGCAGCATTTACTTTCGGGAGAGAAGATTTAATTCCAAGCATGTTTACTCAGATTTTAAAAAATTTCCAAAAAAACCTTCCAGATACGGATCTAACAAAATTGCTTTACTATTTTGAAAGACATATCGAATTAGATGCCGACGAACACGGACCAATGGCAATGCAAATGATTACAGAATTGTGCGAAGAAGATGCTCAAAAATGGAAAGAAGTTGAAGAAGTTTCAATTCTTGCCCTAGAAAGACGCATTGCACTTTGGAATGCCATCGAAGAAGAAATCGTGATGAAAACCGAAATGGTTTAAAATCCAAACCCATATATTTAACGTAACTATTTGTTTAAAGCGACTTCACAATCTTATTTAAACAAATTATGAAACCACATTTTAAACAAATAGTTACCATTATATTTTCAATATTTCTTTTGAGTTGCAACGCCGAAGAAAACTCCACTCCTACTGCTACAAATCCTCCAGTTGTAACTCCACCCAAAACACCAGAACCTCCAATTGCCAGCAAAGTAAATTATTTAGCTTTAGGCGACAGTTATACCATTGGTCAAAGCGTTTGTGCAACTTGCCGTTTTCCAGAACAACTTAAAACAAGTTTAGCCACAATGTATTCCAGCACCGTTTCACTCAAAATAATTGCAACAACAGGCTGGACAACATCCGATTTGATTTCAGCAATCAATTCCCAAAATTTGGACTCCAATTACGACTTGGTAACACTTTTAATTGGTGTCAATAATCAATATCAGCACAAAAATTTCTCTGTTTACGAAAAAGAATTCCCAGAATTGGTCAACAAAGCCATAATGCTTGCCAAAGGCGATAAAAAAAATGTTGTCGTCATTTCTATTCCAGACTACTCGTATACCCCATACGGGCAAGCGCTTGTAGGAAATCAGAGCAACAAAATTTCAGCAGAAATCACACAATACAATAACTTTGCAGAGAACTATTGCAACACCAATCAAATTGCTTTTGTATCGATTACAGAAATCACTCGAGAAGGGCTTAATAAGCCAAGTCTTGTTGCTTCAGATGGTTTGCATCCTTCAGAAGCTGCTTATAAAATGTTTGTGGATAAAATGATGCCTAAAATCAAAATAGCACTGCAGGATTAATTAAATATTAGCGGGTAATTTCGAAATCTTTGATAACCTCTGCTTCAAAATATTCAATATAATCAACTATTATAGCACGAACTTTTTCTACATCTTGAAGATAAACATCCAAATTAAGTAAATTATATTCAGGCCAAGTGTGTATACAAATATGTGATTCTTTCAAAAAGTATGAAATCGTAAAACTTTCGTTTTCAAAATCATGCACCGCCACTCCAACTTTTTCCAATTCGTGTTTTTCTAAAATGAAATTGGTAACCGCAACAAAACCTCTGCTATTGGTAAGCTTCGAAATTTCGCCGACATGTAAAGTAACCAATTTATGCAATCCTGGCGAATAAGGAGGTAAATCCATCAAATTATTTATATTACACAGGAGCCAAATATATAATATTTCTACAATAAAGTAATGTGGGAAACCGTATTTTAAAAATAACTTTTTAGGCCTATGTGTTTGTGATTTTTTCTTTTTTAAGGAGCAGAAATTTTGTTTTTCAGTACGGCTTTAGTCCCGCTATCCGCTTTATCTTTTGTGGTGAACCCCACCACAAAAGGATGCCGCTACTATCGGGGCTAGATTAGAAGTATCCGTTTTTTATAGAAAATATATCTACTTTTGTTAAAGTTGATTCTTTATGATTCAAATTCCACAAAAGCAGATTAAAAACTTCCATGAAATTAGCTCCCGAAGAATTACTAGTAATTATTGATCCTCAAAAAGATTTTACAGATCTTGACGGAGATTATGCAAAAAGACATCCAATTAGTCATATACAACGAGTTCAAAGTCAACTAAACGATTTAATCAAAAAGCTCGATAAGAATAAATTCGTGATTATTTTTTCCAATTATCAAAAAGACCAATTTGGGCCTGGAACTTCCATGTGCATTGAAGAAACAAAAGGCCATGAAATTGATCTCGACTTTGATGATTCTTCAATCCTAATTTCAAAAACACAACATAGTAGTTTTTCATCTGAAGAATTTAAAAACTTTCTAAAAGAAAATCAAATTCGCAGACTTGTTTTATGTGGCTTTTTGGCAGAATACTGCATAAAACAAACAGCACTGGACGGACTGAAAAGCGGTTATGAAATAGTGCTCCTAAAAGAATTAATTCAAACCGGAGACGATGTCCAGCACAGAATTGAAGAAGTTTTAGTAAATTTAGAAAATCAAGGCGCTATAATAAAATACAATCTTGATTTCGAATAAACATCGATTTTAAACATGCAAGTTTCACCCCCAAAAGAGTTATCTCCTTATATTAAGCATTATCTGTTTTTAGATAATAACGAAATTGCTGTACAAAAATTTCGCCTGTTTTCTGATGGTAATACTGGCCTTGTATTTTCTGTAAAAAGCAAACTTATTTCTGGAATTAATAAATACGATATAAAAAAATATCTGCCCGATTCCTTTTTATACGGACAACTTAACGGTTTTAAAGATCTTTATTCTGAAAATGAAATAACGCTCATTATTGTCGTTTTTCAGCCCAACGGAATCCATCAATTATTAGACATTCCGGCCAATGAATTTCACGATGCCATTGTTCCTGTTGAAGATGTTTTCGATGAAAAAATCAGAACGCTTCAAGAGAGCCTGTTTCAGCAAAACAACTCAACACGCGTTCTGTTGTTAAATTCTTTTTTTAAGTCCTTAATCGCAGCAAAACCAGCCTCAAATCAATTCATAATTGATCATTCTTTACACTTTATTATAAATAATAAAGGACATTTCTCTATAAAACAATTAGTTGAATACACCGGTTATACCGAAAGACATCTGGAAAGAAAATTCAAAGAATGCATTGGACTAAATCCGAAGAAATTTGGTAACGTTGTAAGACTACATCATTTTTTAAAATTATTAAAAGACAAGCCCGACAATACCAATCTCACCACAATTTGTTACGATGCCGGATTTTCAGACCAATCACATTTAATAAAGGAATTTAAAAAACATACTGGAATTACTCCGACGGAATATTTTTATAACACTGGGAAATTAACCAATAATCTCATAAAAAGAACATTCTAAAATGTCGGTTTTGTACAATTCATCACGTATTCATAAAGCTATTTTTGATTTAATTATTAATAGCTTACAATATGAAAAATCTAAAAATAGCCACAGCACAGTTCGAAAATAAAAGTGGCGACAAAAACTATAACTTATCTGTAATCGAAAAACTTTCTCAGAAAGCATCTGCCGAAGGCTGCGATGTGATTTCATTTCATGAATGTTCTATAACCGGATATACATTTGCAAGAAACTTATCAAAAGAACAAATGCTAGACTTGGCAGAATTGATTCCGAGTGGTAAAAGCATTTTAAAATTAATCGAAATTGCCAAAAACAATAACATCGTAATATTGGCCGGACTTTTTGAAAAAGATGAAAACGACAATCTATTCAAAGCGTATGTTTGTGTAGACAAAAATGGTTTAGTCGCAAAATACCGAAAACTGCATCCGTTTATAAATCCGCATTTAAAACCTGGAGATCGTTATTGTATTTTTGAAATTGGGGGCTGGAAATGCGGTATTTTAATTTGTTATGATAATAATATCATAGAAAATGTTCGCGCCACAAAACTTCTAGGCGCCGATATTATATTTATGCCTCACGTGACCATGTGCACACCTTCTACCCGACCGGGCGCTGGTTTTGTCGCACCTCAGCTTTGGAAAAACCGCGAAGCAGATCCAACATCATTACGATTAGAGTTTGACGGAATGAAAGGTCGTGACTGGTTAATGAAATGGCTTCCGGCAAGGGCTTACGACAATGCAATTTATACCATCTTTTCAAACCCAATTGGCATGGACAATGATCAATTAAAAAACGGCTGTTCTATGATTATTGATCCTTTTGGAGATATTCTGGCAGAATGCCGCACTTTTGAAGATTCTTTTGCAACGGCAATAATCACTCCCGAAAAATGCAATCTTGCTGGAGGAAATCGTTATATAAAGGCTAGAAGACCAGAATTATACAGAGATATTATTGGCAAGAACCATCAATCAGAACAAAATGTTGTTTGGTTGAACTCTGATAAAAAAAGCATAAATTAAACATTTTTCCTCTCTAAAGCTATTGAAAGATTTACCTTTGAAGATTCATTAATCGACAGAATAAAGCTTAATAATGGAATTTTTTAAAACTACAAACGAAGATATCGATGCTGTTTTCGATATTTATAACAAAGCGACATCATATCAAAAAACAGTAAACAATAAAAGCTGGAGAGGTTTTGAAAAAGCATTAATAGAAAAAGAAATTGCCGAAGATCGTCATTTTATAATCAAAGAAGGAAACGAAATTGCCTGTACATTTGTACTTACTTTTGATGATTTAATTATCTGGAAAGAAGCCAGTAAAGATCCTGCAGTTTATTTACATCGTATTGCTACAAACCCGAAGTTTAGAGGACAATCTTATGTCAAAAAAATTATTGATTGGGTTAAGCAATATGCTAAAGAAAATAATAAAGAATATATTAGACTTGATACGCACAGCGGTAACGAAAGAATAAATAAATATTATACCAGCTGTGGTTTCGAATACAAAGGAATAAGCACCATCGAATGGACAAACGAATTACCAGAACATTATAAAGAAGGTTCTTTTAGTTTGTTTGAGATTAAGCTTTAAAAAAACAAACCCTTATGAAAGACTTCATAAGGGTTTGTTTTTTCTCGCAGAAAGGAAGGGATTCGAACCCTCGATACAGTTACCCATATACTAGCTTTCCAGGCTAGCTCCTTAAACCACTCGGACACCTTTCTATTTTGGTCTGCAAATAACACAAAAAAATCTGACTTTACAAAGGTAAAATCCAAGTTACTTTTAGATGCTTTTTTTGAATTCTTCCATAAACAGTTTTACCGCTTTTTTCTGATAGCCGCCCATTGTCAGCATGTACGAATCTCTTTTTGTGGAAACTCCCGTAATTTGAATGGCTTGTAAGTTATCCCAATCTTTTAGAGCCATTTCGGCTACTATTGTTGCCCAATCGCTGTTTTCTACCATTTGCAGTAATGCATGAATTGATTGCAGTTCTATCGAAATTTTAGGTTTCATATTAAACTTCTTAAACAGCTCTTCGACATATTCTCTCGAATTAGAACCTTTTCCTGGCAATATCAACGGAATCTCTTCTATTTTCTTGAAAGCTATTTTATCTAAATTGGCCAAAGCATGATTTTTAGAAACTACCATAACCATATTTGAAGTAAACAAAGGCACTTTCTGAATCGGCATTTCAATTTCATGTGATGAAATAACGAATACCAAATCCAATTCGTTGTCAATCAGTTTTTGCTCTAAAACTTCTGTTGTGCCATACTCTACAATAATTTTGAGATTTTGGTATTTTTTAGCAAAAGCATTTACAACAGGCAGAATCAATAACCCAAAAATATAAGTCACGCCAATGCGTAATTCGCCGCCAATCATCTCATTTAAATCTTCAATGGCCTGTTTTCCGTTTTCTACATTCTCTACTACTTTTTTAGCATGAATTAAAAAAACCGAACCAGCTTCTGTCAATTGCACTTTTTTGCCGATTCGCTTAAACAAAGGCAAACCAAGTTCTTCTTCGAGTTTTTTAATTTGTTGTGAAAGTCCCGATTGGGTTACAAAACACAATTCTGCCGCTTTGGTAAAGTGCAAAACCTCAGCTGTTTTAATAAAATATTGCAGTTGATAAATTTCCATATTGATAAGTTTTACTACTTATTATCAGTAAAATTATTAATTTTTCTAATGAAATCATAATCCCGACCTTTGTATTAAATATTTAGAGTCATGTTTAAAGCCTTAAAATCAAAAAATTTCAAATTATTTTTCTACGGTCAGTCCGTATCTGTTATCGGAACTTGGATGCAAAAAACAGCGGTAAGCTGGATGGTTTATAGCATAACAGGATCTGTTTTTTTATTAGGTTTAGCTACTTTCTTAAGCATGATTCCGTCTTTGTTTCTAGCACCTCTTGCAGGAAGCATTATTGGCCGTTACGATAGACACCGTGCCATGATGGTTTTGCAATCTTTGGCGATGCTTCAAGCCGGAGCTTTGGCTTTGCTTATTTATCTTAAAATTTACAATATCAATTTTATTTTAGCCTTGAGTTTAATTCAAGGAATTATAAATGCTTTTGATATGACTTGCCGTCAAACCATGATGATTGATATTGTCGACAATAAAGAAGATCTTCCAAATGCTGTGGCGCTTAACTCTACTTTGAACAACTTTGCACGTATTGCAGGTCCTGCGCTTGCCGGAATTATTTTGCACCAATATGGAGAAGATATCTGTTTTATTGGAAATTTTGTGAGTTATGTTCCTGTCTTGATTTCATTAATGATGATGAAAATCACTCCACATATTAAAGCCGAAAACAAGCTGAATATGATAGACGATTTAATGGAAGGTTTAGATTATGTAAAAAAAGAAACCGAAATGGCCAGAATGCTTTTGATGTTAACTTGCAGTAGTTTATTTGTCATTTCTTTTAATACTTTGATGCCTGTTTTTGCAAAAGATATTTTTAATGGAAATGCCCAAACTTTTAGCTGGTTCGAAAGTGCTGCCGGAATTGGTTCTGTTTTATCTGCAATTTATTTGGCCAATCTAAAATCAGCTGAAAACATGAGCAAATTAATGATTTCGGCAAGTTTACTTCTTGGTTTTAGCGTAATTATTCTAGCTGTTTCAAGCAGTATAACAATTGCTTTAATCTGTATGACTTTAAGCGGAATCGGAATGATGGGACAAACTTCTTCTATCAACATTTATATTCAGACTCATAGTGCTGTCAATATGCGTTCAAGAAGCATTAGCTACTACATGATGGCATATCAGGGAATGATTCCTGTAGGAAGTTTAATTATCGGTTATGTTTCTCACTTTTTAGGCGTAAGAGCTACAGTTGCTATTCAGGGAATTATATGTATTATTTCTGTAATTGTTTATGTGTATTATAAAAAACACAAAGCAATTGACGATTTGGAAACTTGTCCGGTTGAGTATAGAAATTCCAAATTTTAAAAGTTCAAAAAAGAAATTTCAAATTCCAATTACACACAATCTTGTCATTTCGACGAAGGAGACCCGAGCGATAGCGAATTGGCGAAGCAAATCTTCGCGAGAAACTCTACAAAGGTTGGCTTATTGGAACGGAGTTACTTGTGGAGATTTCTCCTTCGTCGAAATGACAAACTGAACGTTTAATCCATTAAAAACAAACCCGACAGGTTTTAAAACCTGTCGGGTTTCGCTATCTTAATGTTGCCGAGTTTCTTGTGTGATCCTTCCTACGTCAGGATGACAAACTGCGTGGTTAAGCGGAATTTTCAATAAAAAAATCCCAAATTCCAACCTTATTTTGGAATTTGGGATTTTTAATATTGTAATTTAAACTTTAAGATATTTCTCCGCGAAGAGCAGTTTCAAAAATATCTTTAAATTCATTTTCTGGAATATTGTGTCCAAGCAAATACATCAATTTGGTAATTGCTGCTTCTGTAGTAATGTCTTTTCCTGAGATCACTCCAAGTGATTTTAGGGCTGTACTGGTTTCGTATTGCCCCATATTCACACTTCCTCCAGAACATTGTGTTACGTTTACGATATACATTCCAGATTTGATGGCTTTTTCAATTAAATTTAAAAACCAATCTTCGGTTGGTGCGTTTCCTGAACCGTAAGTTTCCAGAATAATTCCTCTTAAACCTTTTGTTGCAAGGATTGAAGCCAAAACAATTTCGCTCATTCCTGGGAACATTTTTATGATGGCAACATGATTGTCTAAGTTTTTATGAACGATCAGATTGGCATCTTTATTTACTGGAAGAAATAAATGTCTGTTTAGTTTTAAATGAACACCAGATTCTACCAATTCAGGGTAATTTGGTGCTGTAAAAGCTCTAAAATGCTCCGCATTTACTTTAGAAGTTCTGTTTCCTCGGTATAATTTGTATTCAAAATACAAGCAAACTTCAGTAATAACTGGCTTTCCGTTTTCTTGAAGAGATGCAATCTGAATTGCTGTTATCAAGTTTTCTTTTGCATCTGTACGCAAATCTCCAATTGGCAATTGCGACCCTGTAAATACTACTGGTTTTGCCAAATTCTCCAACATAAAACTCAATGCTGATGCCGAATACGACATAGTATCTGATCCGTGAAGGACAACAAATCCGTCGTAAGCGTTGTAATTTTCCTCGATAATAGTGGCAATTCTGGTCCACATTTCGGGATTCATATTCGAAGAGTCAATTGGATGCTCGAATGAAATTGATTCTATTTCGCAGTCCAATTGCTTAATTTCTGGAATTTTTTGAATTAATTTACCAAAATTAAAGGCTTTTAGCGCTCCAGTTTCAAAATCTTTGCTCATACCGATGGTTCCTCCGGTATAAATCAATAATATTTTTGCTTTAGATGACATCTTGGTATTTTAATTTGTTGACAACAGGATTGGCATACATTGCTAAAAATCCTTGTCTTGTCACAGGATTATCGCTTCCGATTCTCATTTCTAAACGACGCTCAAAAAGCTGTTTTTCACTCTCTTTATACTTATGAGCGAATTTGTCTGTTTCGTTTAAAATATCGTACGCAATAAAGTTTGTTGGCCATAATTGGTAGTTTTTCAAAATCACATCATCGATAGTTTGTGCCAAAGCCTGAACTTGCTTGTTTGCATTGTCATTTTCGGCCACAATCTGATCGATTTCTGTATCTAGAACATCGCCAACAGAAATATGTATTCTTTTTTTAGTTCCCATGATACCACTTATAATGGTCATGAAATCTTCATTTTTATCTTTTACGTAAACTTCGTTGTTTGCTTCTGCCATTAATTGTGGCATTTTAAGAACATCAGTCGGATCATATTCGTACGAAATAGAAACTGGAACAATTTTCAATTTCTTGAAATAATCCATTAAATTAGGTTCATCAGACCCCATTCCTATCATTTTTAAAACTCCTGGATTGGTTTCGTCGTTTCCATCTTTTGTTCTTCCTTCTCTTTGTGCAATCCAAACCGAACGATTTTCGCGAAGCAATAATTGTCCCATATATTCAGACAATAATTTTGAACTTTGCAACATTTCACGAGGCGTTAATCCTCTTAAAACCAAAAAGTTTCTATTTAATTTTGCTAAAGTTGCCAAGAAAGCTTTCTTTACCAAATTATCTCCAATTGCCGAAGCTGTCATTACTAAACCGTGTTCAAATAAACAAACGTTTAATAATGTGGTATCCAAAAGAATGTCTCTATGGTTTGAGATAAACAAATAAGAAGTATTTGGTTCTAGCTTTTCAAAACCTGAAGTTGTTAAACCTTCTGAGCTTTTTTCTAAAACTTTTTGAATTGTATTGTAAATAAAGTTGCACTGAAAATCACGAATAGAATGTGTTTTCTTCAATTGTTCCTTCCAAACCTCATCTTCTACATCCGGAAAAGTAAAGTTCATCATGGTTTTCATCATCGGATGATTGACAACACCATGAAGTGCTTCATTTATTTCGGAATCATAAAACGGTCGAATGGCATCAAATCTCTGCATTATTTATTTGGGTTTAAGTGGGCAAAAGAACAAAAAAAAAATTAAAGTTTTGTAAGGTCTGGGTTAAATCCCAAAAACGTCCTTTGAATTTTGAGTCGTAATCTTGGCAATTTCTTCTGCAGAAACTCCATAAATGTCGCTTAACTTAGCAATAACGTTGACTAAATAACTACTTTCATTTCTTTTTCCTCTATACGGAATTGGTGCTAAATATGGAGAATCTGTCTCCAAAACGATGTGCTTTAAATCGATTTGGTTTAAAAACTGATCGATTTTTCCGTTTTTAAACGTTACAACACCGCCAATTCCTAATTTCATTTTGTAAGAAATCGCACGCTCTGCTTGTTCTAAAGTTCCGGAAAAACAATGAAAAATCCCAAATAAATCTTCAGATTTTTCTTCTTCTAATACTTCAAAAATTTCATCAAAGGCTTCTCTGCAATGAATTACGATTGGCAATTTGTATTGTTTTGCCAACTGAATTTGTCTTTTAAAAGCAATTTGCTGTTCTTTTAAATGCGTTTTATCCCAATACAAATCGATTCCGATTTCGCCAACTGCATAGAATTTTCTTTTGGACAGTTCGTTTTCAACATGTGCCAATTCTTCTAGATAATTATCTTTCACATAAGTGGGATGCAAACCCATCATTAGAAATATATTTTCTGGATAATTTTTCTCTAAATCGTACATAGATTGTGTGGCAGCAGCATCAATCGCGGGAATAAAAAAACGTGTAACTCCTGCATCAATGGCGCGCTGAATCATGGCATCGCGATCCTGATCAAATTCTTCAGAATATAAATGGGTGTGGGTATCGGTAATAATTGGTGTTGAATTCAAGACTATAATTTTAAAACGCCAAAATTACGACAATATTAAAAGAATAGCAATTCGGTGTGGTTTGGTAGGCGAATGAAACGGATTCACTTTCGTAAAAACGCTGATCTAAACGGATTTTTCTCGTTTTATGCCCCTTTTAAAAAAGAAAAACCTTTGTCAAGACTTAGAACTTTGACAAAGGCCAGAACAATAATCACCTAATTTTTGTTATTCTGAAGAACAAAGGGCCTCACAAGAAGCTTCGAAAAGAAAACCCCCATTTTTTCTCTCGATCAGCTAGTGCGACCCCTCGTTCTTCAGTATGACAAACGAGGTTTTATTTACCTGTTTCAACATATAGCAAAGCCCGTTCCAAAACTTCGTCTTTGCCTTGCTGAATACCTAAAATTGTTGGTTTTATTTCAATATCGGGTACAATTCCTACACGCTGCGTTTCTCTGCCATCAGGATAATAAACGCCAACTCCAGTATATCTTGTATGAAATGTTGCAAAATCAAGCTCAGTCACATTTCCATCTGCTCCCGCAGTCTGACTTCCTATTATTGTGGTATTACCTGCAGTTTGAAAACACATTGCTGTCCATTCTGCTTGACTCATCGATTCTTCGTTAAGCAAAACAATAACTTTTCCTTTATAATTATCTTTGTTTTCAGAACCGCATGTTGATCCCTTTGTCCATTTAAATTTTCCTGGATAACTAAAGTCTGGATGAGTGTAAATCGCAAATTTTTCTTCGTGAGCATTTAAAAAATTAGCAATCTCGTAATACGTTCCATTCGGATAATTTCGCATATCAAAAACTATTGCTTTTGTCGATTTGAGCGCTTCAATCATATCAGGAATGTTTTTAGGTTTAATAACACCCATGTCTACATATCCAATATTATTATCTAAGAGTTTAAATCTTTCCTTTTTCTTTTGAGCTCCTTTTTTAAATTCATTTCTATGAGAATCGTGATAATTATACCATCTCATTGATTTTGAAATTAACTTGCCATCTTTTAAAAACTCAATTTCAACACTATCTGAATAGCCCGTTAAAATTTTTCTCACGGCTTTATTTAGAAATACAGGTTCATTTGAGGCTGTACATAAATCTCTATATTCTGAAGTAAGTTCAGCAATTGTCTTATTATTTACTTTTGTAATTACATCTCCGACCTTTATATCATCAGCTTGAGCCAAACTGTCTGCCAGTATTTCGGTAACTACCATCTTATTATCAATTATTTTACAGTCAGCTGGAAAAAATCTTCTGCTTTCATCAAAAATACTATTCTTATAAAGAGCAAACTCAACGTGACTATCGTTTAGTTTTGTCGATACTTTTCTAATCACTTTGTAAAAATCGTCTTCGCCCTTTGCATTAAGAACAGCTGGAATAGACTCATTTAAAGTCAAATCCCATTTTTGATCCATTATATATTTGTATGGAAAAAAGTATTCTACTAAATTCCAATACATAAAAAACCATAAAACTCTTGAGTTCTTATCTTCATAGTTTAGCTTAAAGTAGTTTCCATTTTTTAAAGGATTGTATCCAGGCCCGATTTCTTCATCAGTTTGGAATCTATTTTCTTCAATAAATTTTAATTTCTTCGAAAGCTTTTTAGAGAACAACTTATTATTAAACCAACTCAGATCAAAATTCTTATCAAAAAACTTAACGTCTTTTGGTATTGCAATTGGTGCGATTTCTTCTACTGCGCCCAAATCATCAATCCAATTTTCTAAGATTAATGAAAACTCTTCTTTCGTTTGTGCTTTATCTATTAAAGGTAGTTTTTCTAAAAGCTGTTTATCCCAATCTGTCTGTCCGTTAGCAACCTTTGGATGATAATATTTCAAGAATCCCCAAACTTTACAAGTTGCAGCCAACTTTTCAGTCTCAGTAATTTTATTGAAACTAAAAATGGTTTGAGAACAAACAAGTAAAAATAGTAGGACAACTTTTTTCATTTTGGGTTTATATAGCTTGGTAAAATGTTTTTGGGTTAATTCTTAAAAAAGAAAATCGAATTTAGAACTAAAATTCCAAATTCGATTGAGGTTTTCCGTAAAGAGATAAAATTTTTCTTAATAATTAAAAATTATTCCAATTCTTCCAAAAGTTGTTCTACATCATCATAGTCTTCGTAGTCTTGCGAAATGGTCTGTAAAATGGCTTTACATTCGTCATATTTTCCTTGTTTTAGCTTCGACAACGCCAGATTCCATTTTGCTTTTTCTTTATAAACAGAATTTCCAGCTTCTAATTCTTTAAAAATCGTTTCCGCTTTTACGTATTTGTCAACTTGCAACAACGAAACTGCATAAAAGTATTTTATTTCGTCTGAGTTGTTTTCTTTCAAAATCATTTCAAAAATCGGAATAGCGGTTTCATATCTTTTTCCGTTGAAATTATTCTCAGCCTGTTTTAAAATTGCTTCAGATACTCCTCTTTCTGTAAAATAAGCACTTTCTGGGTGGTTGTAATCATCAAAATTCGGATAATGTTTATAATCAAAGAAAAACAATCCAAACATAATGATTATCGAGGCTGCAACGGCAAAATACCAAGGCTTAAGCGAAGCCACTTTATTTTTCTTTTTATTGAAATATTTATTCGAAATTTTAGTCAGGTTTTCTTCAAAAACTTCGCGCTGTTGTTCTATGCCGAATTTATTTTCCAGCTGAAAATGTATTTCTTTGAAACTTTCAAACTCCGAAGCCAATTCGGAATCCGCAGATAACTGTTTCTCGAAATTGTTTTTTTCATCAACGGTCAGTTCGCCTTGAAGATATTGGTCAAATAATATATAGCGTTCTTCGTTCATGATTAATTGTTTTTTAAAGAGTTAAAATTTTTCGCTTCCTGAATCCACTGCGTCAGCTGTCCTACACACAACGATTTCTTTTTTCGGACATAACCATACGTTACATTGAGTTTTTGAGCCACTTCTTCCATCGATTTTAGAGAAAAACTGAGCTTCAGAACTTCCTGGCATTTCTCTCCCAGTTTCTGAAACATCGAATCAAAAAGCTTCTGTTTTTCATCAAATTCTTCGGCTTGTGCAACCAATTCGTGAGCAGATTCATTGATAGATACTACATTCTCATAAATTGTTACCCCTTTATTGGCAGAATTTTTCAGCTCGTTAAGCCACTTTCTTTTGCATAACAAGAAAAAATAAGCATCAAACGGACAGGTTAATTGAAGTTTACCGGCTTTCGCCTGATTAAAAAGCAAAATCATGATTTCCTGAATCACATCCTGCGCTTGGTCTTTATCTCCGGAGTTATTGGTGATAAACTGAACGACTTTGGGCGCAAACTTTTTATATATCATTTCAATTACTACCGAATCATTTGCAGCAAGTCCGTCGATATATTTTTGATCAGGATGAATTCTATTTTGATCCATAAAAAAACATTTTACAGCTAATTTAAAAAAAGAATCTTAGAAATTTTTAAAAATACGAGGTAACAATATTACAATCAATTGTATATATCTAAATAAAAGTCTTTTAAAAACCTTTAAAAAATTAAAAGAAATGGAAAGTTACCAATTTATTACTGAAAAAAACCTAGATCGATTTTACGAAATAATCGCTGCCAAAACTCGCAACGGCTTTGTAATTACAGAACAAAATGAGAAACTACCTTATGTGGTTTTGTCTAAAGAAAAGAAAGCCATCAATCATACTTTTCATTTATTTCTCAGCATCATCACTTTTGGTTTTTGGGCAATTGTCTGGATTTATCTTATTCTAAAATTCTCTCGCAAAAAAGACATTTTGGTTGCTGTTGACGAAGACGGAAATCTTTTTGAAGACAAATGCATTTCTATCTAAGGGGTAACAAATTTTAAAGTCAGCTTATATAGCAGTATAAAAGCCTTCAAAAATATTTTTTCAAACCAAGGGTAACAAAATCAAACCCAAATTGATTTAAGATTGAAATTAATTAACCAAATCTGAAAATCCTCTGAAAAGATTCAGAACAGATTTATAAAAAACTAGAAATTATGAAAACAAATTTTAGAAAAATCGGACTTTTAATAGTAGCAATGGCAGCTTTTACAAGCTGCGATAATAGTGATGGAGAAGATATTAAACTTTCGCCACCAACTTCTGCAGCATTCAAAAGCATTAGCGAAAAAGGCCTAAAAAGAAACACGCAAAATTTTACCATAACAGCAGGAACTGGCGCTGTAACCCTAACTTCTGCAAATGGTGTAAAGCTTACTATTAACGGAGATTGTTTAACTAAAAATGGAAATCCCGTAACAGGACAAGTCGATATAGAATACATTGAACTTTTTGACAAAGGAAATATGCTGGTAACCAATAAACCAACTATGGGACTTACAACAGGCGGAAAGAAAAATCTTTTGATTTCTGGAGGAGAATTCTTCATCAAAGCAACTCAGGGGGGAGTCGAATTACAAACTTCATGCAGTATGAACATGATTGTTCCGACGGCATTGACAAATGGTCTTGATAATTTAATGACTTTATGGACTGGAGTTATTGATGAAGATGGCGAATTGGCCTGGAGAGAAGCAAAAACAAATGCTGATGGAACTGGCGGAAAATGTGGCGTACAAGGCGAAGGGAACAATTACTATGTAACGTTTGGAAACTTTGGATGGACAAACGTAGACCGTTTTTACAGCGATCCAAGACCAAAAACAACTCTTTTGGTAGATGTACCAGATGGATACAATAATACAAACAGCGCAGTTTACCTTTCTTACGATGGAGAAGGCACAAATGCTCTTGCTAAATTGGATACTTTTACTGCTGAAGGTTTGTTTAGCGAACATTATGGACAAATTCCGATTGGATTAGCTTGTCACATCATTTTTGCTACTGAAGATAATGGTAACTGGCGTTATGCGATAAAAGGAGTGACAATTTCTGCTAATGCGGTTTACGAATTTAATTTATCCGAAACAACAGTCGGTACCGAAGCTCAACTGATTGCTGCAATTAATGCCATACAGTAGCTTACAAATGTTTTTTTTAAGAAAAAGTGGTGATTTGCTCATCACTTTTTTTTACATTTAATCTTGTTTGAGATTTCATTCAGAAATTTTTAAACCTCAAAACTATCTAGTTATGAAACCACAACTGTCTATTTTCTTTATTCTATTTTCTATTCTCGCAATAGGACAAACCAAAGTGAAAGACACCATAACGCGAAGAGCCAATATAGGTTTTATCCAAAACGGAAATCAGGTTTCTTTTAAACCCGAAACACCTCCTTTGATTCCGATTGCAGGTGCTCCAAAACCAAGTTATTCTTATTTATGGGAATTGGGAGACGGGCATTACAGCAAAGAAGCTGAACCTAAACATGTTTATAAAAACAAAGGCACTTATACCACAAGACTTGCTGTAACCAATAATTACGATAACGGAAAACCTCCAGCAACTCGCCCTAAAAAAGTAGCGGTAAATGACATTACTGACACCAATTATAAAGACATTGCTTCTATTGCCGATCAAAACGGTTTTGCAATTATCAAGAATTGTGATCCTATTCCAGAACAGGAAATGGTAGTCGTTGTGAGTTATCAAAATCTGGAAAATTATGTTTCAAACGGAAAGCTTTATTTGTTTTATAATGAAAAGCAATTCAAACACAATAATTTCGAGTTAAGCGATTTTAGAACTTATGCGGGCGAACGTGAAGTAAAAGAAAACTTGGTCGCTGCGGTTGATGATTTAAATGATTCGAATACTTTTCTGGCTTCCGCCGAAGGGAATTTCAAAACCAAAAAATACAGAAATACCACAACCGAAGAAGATTTAGATGCTTCTCTTTTAGACGCCAATAAAACGTATCATAATGTTTCGATTTTAGAATTTGATGATGCAAATCCTGGAGAAACCCGAAATGTATTTTATACTTTCAAAACTACTCCCGAAATGATAAAAGATACAAGTGCAACAGTTACGATGCGTGGTATTTTTGTGCCGAATAGAAGTTATAAAAACCATAAAGTGAAAAATCTGGAAATGGAAATTGTGACTTCTCACGATCCAAACAAAATGGGTTCTAACGGAAGTTTTATGAATTATAGATTGGTTCGTTTTAAAAGAGTAAATTTTAAAACCCGTTTTCAGAATAATGGTGAAGGTCCAGCAAGAAAAATTCGTCTAGAAACCGATGTTCCAGAGATGTTTGACAAAAAAACTTTTCAGATTGAAAGCATGTATCCCGAATGTCCAATTTGCCCAAAAGGAGAAGAACCAACTGTTAGCTGTCTCGATACGATTATCAAACAAAAACAAATTATTTTTACCTTCAAAAATATTTATCTGCCCGGAAGCGAACAGAAAAATGTACAGGAAAAGGATTCTACAAAAGGTTTTGTAAAATACTCTATGAAGTTTGGCGAAGATTTTCATAAAGTAAAAACCAAAAGCCGAACTGCCATTATATTTGATAAAAACGAACCTATAATCACCAATTACGCGACTACCCGATTCCTTCCGGGAATTTCGATTGGAGCAAAAGCGGGTTATAATTTTTATCCCGATTTAGATAAGTCGACCAGTTATTTTGTCGGTGCTACGCTTTCGCCTTTTAAATCGTATCGCTTTTATTGGCAGGTAGAATGGGAAAATGCTTTAAACAAATATAATAGTGACGTAAATGTCTCCGAAGAATTTAATACAAATGCCAACGGAACAAGGCAATTGGTGCGGACCACAACTGCAACTGAAAATAAAAATATCAATTGGGAAATTCCAGTTTTAATTCGCTACAACATCAATAATTATATCGGAGTTGGAGCAGGAATTCAGGCAAATGTCAATGTTTATTCAGAACAAAATCAAACGATCACAGTTGATACTTACGAAGGCGAAAAAGGAAATTCTTTAATCAGTTCGACAACGAATTCAAATACCATTAAAAATAATTTTACAGATGTCAAAGCTGGGCTTTTATTTGATTTAACAGCAGGTTTTGCCAGAATCGGACCAAGTTTAGGCGCGCGTTATGTGATTAATTTTGAACAGAATTTTAATTATTTTCAGGTTTATGGAATCTGGAAATTTTAGAGGTTATCTCGCAAAGATGCGCTGCACAGAGAATCTTTTGCCTCGAATTTCACTAATTTCCACTAATTTTAATTAATGTTATTTTGAGTTTCGATTTGTGAAAATTCGTGAAATTCGTGGCAAAAACAATTTAATATGAACTTACATCGCTTATATGGTTTTATCCTTCTTTTCCTGAGTCTGAATGTTTTCGGACAAAATCAGGAAGATAAAATATATAATGCTGTGGATAGTTTTACCGCAAATCCTTCCGCGGAAGCATTACAAAATTTAAGAAAAATTGAAACTGATTTTTGGAAAAGCGCTAAAACCAAAACCAAAGAAGAATTACTGGCAATTGTAATTTTAAATTGCAACAAAGCGTATTATGAAAATCAGTTTGGGCAGACTTTGGATGCTATAAAAAGCTATGAAAAAGCTTGGATGATTTATCAGAAAAACAAATTAAAAAACTACGATATTACCGAATTCTGCCTGAAGCCTTTAGGCAATTTGTACACGATTTTAGGCGATTATAAAAATGCCGAAAACACTATTAAACAATATTATTTTATTGCCAACGAAGAGAAGAATGAAAAGCAGAAAATTGCGGCCATCCTTAATTTATCAAATGTTTATCAAAATTCAGGAAAAGTCCAAGAGGCTATTGAAATAATTGAAAAAACACTTCGTTCAGAAAAAATAACCTCTTCTCAAAAAGGACTTTTATTAAACAATCTAGGCGCAAATTATCTCTTAAGAAATATCAATGAAGATTTTACTGAGGCTGAAAATGCTTTTTTAAGAGCGATTCCATTACTAAAAAAAGATAAGGCACTTTCAGAAAATTTATATAATACTTACATTAATCTTTATAGAATAAAACTCAACTTTAATTTAAAAGATGCTACTTTATATTTTGCAAAAGCACAAGCCATTTTTGAAAAATTACCTCAACAGGAACCTAGAAAAAAAGCACAATTTCATCTAGAAAAATCCTTTTTATTATTGAAACAAAATAGTTTTGAAGAAGCGCAAAATGAACTTACGATTGTTTATAAAACATTATTGCCAAATTATCAAAGCCAGAAAAATATCCTTCCTAATGAAAGTTCTCTTTATGCCGAAACTGTTCTACTCGATGCTTTAGATTTACAAGCAGAACTTTATCTATCTCAAAATGAACCCAAAAATGCATTAAAAAGCTATACTCTTTCTTTCTATATTGAAGAATTGTTTCAGTCACTTCTAATCTATGAAGATTCTAAAATTATAACTCAAATTAGAAATCGAAACCGAACAGAAAAGTGTCTTGATATTTATAAATCTCTTTTTGACAGCGAAAAAAAACAAAGTTATATTGAAGATGCTTTTAAACTTGCAGAAAAGACAAAATCTGTAGTTTTAAAAGATCATATGAAAAATGTTGAATTACTTTCGAGAGAAGAAAAATTGATTTTGCAGCAGATGCAAAACTGGAACACTATTATTTTGAAAGAACAGCAAAAACAAGATCTTGCAGATATTTCAAAAATAAATGAAGCCATTCAGAAACAGAATAAATTAATGTTGCTGCTAAAATCAAATGAAGAAAAAAATAACAAAAAAAATCAAACTTCATTCGACTTACAAAAGCTTTATGCCAAACTTGATAAAGATGATGCTGTACTGTATGAATATTTTATGGGTTATAAAGCAATTCATCTATTTGTCGTTCAAAACAACAAAATTCAATTAAAATCAATTTGTATTGGTCATATATGCAGTGAACCGATAATAAGATTTATAAGTTTTTTTGATAATCCCGAGAGTATTGTAAGCAATGTTGGAAACTACCAAAAAACAGCATTTTTTACTCATAAAAAACTTCTTTTACCTGCAAAATTGGATTCTAAAAATCTCATTATTATTCCTGATGGGCTGTTAAACTTCTTACCTTTTGAAGCTTTAATAACAAAGGAATCTAAAACAACAAATTTTGCCAAAATGCATTATTTATTGAATGATTTTGACATTTCGTATAATAATTCTGCCGAATTGTATTTGAATGCGAATACGCTTTCAAGTGGCAAAAGAAATATTCTAGGTCTTTTTCCTGTTTTCGGAAAAACCAATTATGAACTTCCTTTTTCAAAAAATGAGTTGCAATCTATAAAACACAATTTTGACGGACAGTTTTTTGAAAATGAAAATGCCACTTTTTTAAACTTTAAAAATAATGTTACGGGAAAATCAATTATTCATCTGAGCACACATGCCTCTTCAGGAGATTTTGAAATTCCGGCAAGCATTAAATTTTACGATCAGGAAATCCTGCTTTCTGAATTGTACAATTTACAGCTCAGTCCAGATTTGGTGGTTCTGAGCGCCTGCGAAACAGGAATTGGAAAACTCTATAAAGGTGAAGGCGCTATGAGCATTGCCAGAGGTTTTCAGTTTGCAGGAGCGCAAAATCTATTATTTTCTTTGTGGAATGTAAACGATTATACGACTTCTGTTTTTATGGATTATTTTTATAAAGATCTCAAACATAATTCTTCTTTTACACATGCAACAGCAAATGCAAAAAGGAAGTTTTTGAAAGATGAAAATATTCCCAATGCAAAGAAATCTCCTTATTACTGGAGTGCTTTTGTCTATTACGGCACTCTTGAAAAACCCGAAACGCAAACCAATTATATCTTATACATCATTAGTTTTTTGGGTTTAATTGGCTTATTTTTGGGTTTCAATCATTACAGGAATGGAAAATCTTCACGAAATTCTCAAAAAAGAGAATTATAAAAAAATAAAATTCAAAATCACTAAAACTCAACATTTACAGATAAAAGCCAAAATTAATGGCATTTCTGGCAATTTCATTTTAGATACGGGAGCATCCAATACTTGCGTGGGTTTTGAGTCTATTGAACGTTTTGAACTTTCTGCAAAAAACTCTAAAACAAAAGCTTCTGGCGCAGGCGGAACCGGAATGACAACACAGATTTCATCTCAAAACAAATTGCAGTTAGGAAGCTGGAAAAACAAAGATTTTAGCATCGTAATTTTTGATCTTTCGCATGTAAACGAAGCTTTAGAATCGTACAAGGCAAAATCTGTACACGGCATTATTGGCGCTGATGTTTTATTAGAAGGAAAAGCAATTATTGACTATTTTAATCATTATTTGTATTTAAAATAATGATATTCCAAATAATAAAAAAGTCTTCATTTTACTGAAGACTTTTTTATTTTATATTATTTCTTGATTCTCAATTTCTATTTTTGGAGCAGCATGTTTTTTCAATGAAAAATAAGCTACAACTGTACTAAGTAACATTAAAACTCCTCCTAAAATAAAAGGTGCTCCTGCAAATTTAAACGGCGCATAATCATGAGTGAAGAAATAAAATGTATTGGCCATCATTGGCGGACCAATAATAGAAGAAGCGCTCATTAAACTGGTTAAAGTTCCTTGAATTTCTCCTTGCTCGCTTGGTGCAACTTTACTGGCTACAACAGATTGCAACGCTGGCCCAGCGATTCCGCCAAGGCAATACGGAATTAGAAAGACAAACATCATCCAGCTTTCTGTTGCAAAAGCAAACAATAGCATTCCGATGGTATACAAAGCTAAACCAATGTAAATGCTTTTCTCATTTCCTATTTTCGGATTAATATAACGCACCAATCCACCTTGTACAACTCCTACCAATAAACCAATTATCCCTAATGAAATTCCGATCATTCTTTCGTCCCAATTGAATTGATAAATAGTAAAGAAACTCCAGTTGCTTTGCACAGCATGAGAACCAACATACAGAAGAAATATTGCGACAATTAAACCAATTAAAGTTGGATGTTTTCTTAATCCTAAAATAGCTCCAATTGGGTTGGCACGTTTCCAATCAAAAGGTCTGCGGTTTTCTTTTTTAAGTGATTCCGGCAGAATGAAAAATCCGTAAAGGAAATTTAGCATGCATAAAACTGCCGCTGCATAAAAAGGCACTCGAGATCCATATTGTCCCAAAAGCCCACCAATAACTGGTCCGATGATAAAACCTAATCCGAAAGCTGCACCTACTAATCCAAAGTTTTTAGCTCTGTTTTCGGCAGTACTAACATCGGCAATATAAGCTGAAGCGGTTGTAATACTGGCACCGGTAACTCCAGCAATAATTCTTCCGATAAAAAGCCAAATAATAGTTGGTGAAAATGCTAATAAAAGATAATCTAATGAGAATCCGAAAAGGGAAATTAAAATGATTGGCCTTCTTCCGAATTTATCACTTAAATTTCCAATCACTGGAGCAAATACAAATTGAGTTATCGCATATGCGAAAGTTAACCAGCCTCCAATTTTTGCGGCTTCACTAATATCTCCGTGAATTAATTCTTCTATTAATTTTGGTATTACAGGAATAATAATTCCCCATCCTGTAATGTCTATTAACATGGTTATAAAAATAAAACCAATTGCTGCTGACTTGTCTTTTTGTAGCATAGTTGTTTTTGTAAGGTGATGCAAATAAACAGATTTTTCAATTAACATTAAAAAAAATCCCAAATTCCAATTTGAAGAACGTAGTATTGAATTATTAAAACTTATATTTTTTTCACGCAGATTTAAAAAAGACTTAAGCAGATAAACACGGATTTATAATCTGATCTGCTAAAATCTGCGTGAAATAATTTTAAAGAATCAATAAAAAAATCCCAAATCCCAATTTAAAGGAACTTGGGATTTTTATTGTGAAATTCCAATTTCGGACTTTGGAATAAATTAAAAAGTCAAGTTGAAACAATACAAATGGTAAAGAAGTAAGGTATGTATTATAAATTATAAAAAATATTCTTTTAAGATTTTTGATGGAATACAATTTAAGTTGGATATCTAAATAATTGATTAGATTTGCGTTCCAAAAAAACAAATAAATTCTAAAACCAAAACTACAACATTGAATAATATTAATGATTATCCTCTTGTTTCGATTATTATTCCCACTTACAATCGTTCTTATTGTTTACGTGCTACAGTCGAAGCAGCCATAAATCAAACTTATAAGAATACTGAAATTATTATTGTTGATGATGGCTCAACAGACAATACCGGACAGCTAGTCTCTACTTTTGGAAATAAAATAGTTTATATTCAAAAAACACATACAGGACAAGCAGATACTAGAAACATAGGGTTAAAGTATGCTAAGGGAGAAATTATTGCACCACTTGATTCAGATGATATTTGGCATGATACCTATCTTGAAAAAAGTGTTGCATATGTATTGGAGCATAAGTTGGACCTTTTCTTTTCAAATTGGGAGCTTTGTATATCAGATATTTACCATGAGAATATTTTTCCTAATCTTTCAAAAAATAGTAATATTTCAAAAAAAGGTTGTTATATTTTTGACTATGCTGAATTTAGAAAACTTTTGTTGATTGATTCTATGGCTCCTAGTTCTAGCTTAATTGTAAAAAAATCTTCAATTCCATTTGGTTGGAATTCTCAAGTAAACATTGGTGATGATTGGTTTTTGCAACTGGAAATGATTTTTAAAAATTTAAATTGTCAGGTTGGTTTTACGAAAGAAGTTTTCTGGAAAAAAAGTAGAGATACTACTAATATCAGTGATGGCAGAAAAGGAATTGAATTTAGAAAACTTCACATCCAAGATCTAAACTTAATTCTGAACAAATTTAGCTCCTATATGGACAAAAAAGAGCAAGAAATGATTGATCTGAAAATTATTCAAAATAAAATTCTGGTAATCTATTTATCAGTATTAAAAGGAGATATTGGTAGAGAAATTTGGCAACTGTTCATTTATATTATTAAAAAACCTACTTTATTCCTTACAGCTTTTAAAAGTGGGGTTCAAAAAGAAATATCTAGAAAAAATTATCAATTTATTTTTGCTAAGAATTAATGAATTTTTTAAAGTTTATTCGAATTGGCACATGGTGGTTTAAGTTGCCTCCTTTTTTGATCTTAATTTATTCTTATTTTGTAAAGACCAACATTAAGGATATTAGATATGAAATCTACCCTATTTTATTTCTTTTATCAGGACTGATAATTGGTGCCGTTTTTGCTAGTTTAATTAATAATTATTACGATCAGGGGGATGATGTCATTGCTGGCAAGGAGAATCTTATGACAAACCTCAATAAAACGTCTCAATTAATAACTTTAGGGAGTATTTTTTCATTAGGCCTTTTTTACTCTTTTCTTTTATTGGACAATATGTATGCTTTACTATTTTACTGGCTAGGCTGGATTTGTTTTTATCTTTATTCTAGCAAAAAATTTAGATTAAAAGAGAAAACCTACTTTGGCATAATCTTAGACGGCTTGGGATCTCAATTCTTTCCTTCCCTTTTTATTTTTACATTTCTTCTTAATGGTTACATCAATAATAATCTTACTTACATACTTAGTGGTAGTTTATGGATGCTGTTTTCATTTGGGATGCGCTCTCTAATAATCCACCAATATTATGATTATGAAAATGACATGAAAGCTGGCGTTTCTACTTTTGTGACTAGTTCTCCTAGATCTGTAAAAAATGGTTTCAAATTCTTTATTCTAATCATAGAAATTGCATCTTTTCTCATCTTTAATTTGTGTATTGACTTACGGATTTTAATCTTACCATTGATTTTATATGCTTCCTCACTTATAATACTTAGAATGATGTTTAATGTAAAGTATTATTTTTTTAAACCATATTTTAATCATAAATCAAGAAGTTTGTTTTTCGATTTTTATATAACAATTCTTCCTCTTTCAATTTTATTATTACTCTGCCTAAAAAATCGTGAAAATATTTTATTATTAGTTTTATCTATTCTAATCTTCAATATTCCTACTTTGTTTAATCTAATATTTTTTTTAAAAAAGACTTAAAATGAAGTATCTTTTTATATTATTGGGCCTAATTGGAGGGGGGGCTTGGATTTTTGCTTATGTCCTTATTGTTTATAAAGGATTGAAAGATAAAACATATGGAATGCCTCTTATTCCTCTTGTTCTTAATTTTAGTTATGAATTTATTTATTCTTTTTGTCATCCTGTTAATATACTCTTTAACATACCGTGGTTTTTATTAGATCTGGGAATTGTTTATACATATTTTAAATATGGATACCCATATTTTAATAAATTTTATTTCATTAAAAAAAGACAATGGTATCTCATTAGTATATTTACTTTTATTGCTGGTTTCTTAATAACTTTTTTTACACACCAATTTTTTTCTCAAAATCTAACTACTATACCCAACGAACAAATTAGTGTCATTTTAGGTTTTATCTGGGTCTTATTTATTCCAACATGTATGACAATAATGTTTTTTCAAAGAAAAAATATAGAGGGGCAATCTTTTTTGATTTCATTTTTAATATTAATAGGTACCTTTTCCTATATTATACAAATATTATCTGATCCACTTTTTATTAATTGCGTCAGTCCTCTCCTAATTTTACTTAATGTACTCAGTATTATTATTGCTATATATCATAACAGATTACTTTATAGACAGCTTGTAAAAAAAGGTCTCAATCCATGGAAAACGTTCTAGTATTTTACTCTTTATAAGTAGGGGAGCTAGAATTCAATATTGTTTTGTAATTATAGTTTTTTAGAAGTACAATAATCACTCCTGTTAATAAACCCAAAAAGATGAATTCAGCAAAAACTCTAAGTGTTGGTGGTTCACTACTAAAAACAGGAATTTGTGGTTTTTCTAAGACTTGTATTGTAGGTGTATCTTCTTGTATTTTTATTTTCATTTGTATTACTGATGCCGATAAACTGCTCTGTATTTCGGCTTTTAATTGCATATTTTTTGATGAATCATTTGAAACATCTTTTTGTAAACTTTCAATAAAACGTAATTCTTGACGAGTTTTTTCTGTACGGTATTTAGTAATATAATCTATTAGGTAAACAATTGTAAAATTAGCAATATCTGCTGCAACAACAGGATCTTCCATTTTTACTGAAACAGAAATTAAATTATTCCTTTTAGCAATTGTAACGGCAATTCTTGTTTGAATATCCTTTGCTATATTATAATGTGTCATTTTATCATTAGCCTCGAAGTTTGATTTTTCTCTGTTGAAAAATGATGTTTTACTTTTAAGTTTCAAATCATAATATGCTTTAAAACTTATCTTTTCATTCCTTTTTGTGTTTATTTCTTTAGCAAGAATATAATCACAAAATTCATTTGTGTTTATAATTTCAGCATAAAGCTCGGGACTAGTAATTTCAGTATTATATACATCAATATTGCCATTATATTTTTTTAACAATTCATTCAATCCTCCCATACCATTAGAAGCTTTATAAGAAACCTCTGGCATGATTTTACCAGTAGAAATGTATTCTTTAGGAATGGTTAATATATATGAAATACTAATAATTAGAAAAAACAAAATAACTAACAAAATTATTTTATATTCTTTTTTCAATACAACGAATAGTGCTGCTGTAGAAATTGACAAAGTTTCATCATTTTCTTTATGTTTTTGTATCATTCTTTTTATTAAATTTTAATTGAAAATTCCAAAATCTAAAAGTCTTTCACTCCTATATAATTTATTTAAAAGATATATAAATAATAGTCAGGCCAAAGATGATTAAAAATCATTTTAATTACTAATAATTATAATTCATTTTATTTAAGAGTCATTTTAAATCTACAACTTGCTATTACTAAAAAAAATCCCAAATTCCATTTTGAAGGAATCTGGGATTTTTCATTTTGAAATTCCAATTTCGGACTTTGGAATTTCTATCGTAAATCAAAACTATTAATGTGTATGTTTCGGATTAAAACCGTCTTCGCTTAATTCTGCCGCTTCATAATCGGCATGCATTTCAGCTTCGTAGTCGATTTTTTCTCCTTTAGAGAACTTACGGATAATTTTCTCCATAATATCGTAGATAACTGGTACCACGATCAAAGTAAGGAATAATGAAGAAATCAAACCTCCAATGATTACCCATGCCAATCCGTTTTTCCACTCAGCTCCTGCTCCAGATGCTAATGCAATTGGGAACATACCAAACACCATCGCAATTGTCGTCATCAAGATCGGACGTAAACGAGCGTGGTTTGCTTGAATCAAGGCATTTCTGATAGATTCTCCAGCTGCTCTACGCTGATTCGTATAATCGACAAGCATGATCGCATTCTTACACACAAGACCAATCAACATGATTACCCCTAAGATCGTAAAGATATTTAAGGTGTTGTTTGTTAATGCTAAGGCGAATAAAACTCCAATGAACGAAAGCGGAATAGCGAACAATACAACAAACGGGTGAACGAAACTATCATATAATCCAACCATTACAAGGTAAACTAAAATAATAGCCGCTAATAATGCGATTCCTAAAGTACCAAATCCTTCTGATTGATTCTCTTGGTCACCACCCCAGATGTAATTAACTCCTGTAGGTTTTTGCAATTTATCTAATTTTGCTTGCCATTGCTGAACGATTGTTCCTGCTGGAACCCCAACGTTCTGACCTTGTACGGTTACAGAAGCTGTTTTATCTCTACGCTCTAATTTACTTGGCCCAGAACCTTCAGTAATTGTAGCAAATTGGTTTAATTTAATTTGCTGACCTGCATTGTTGATGAAAATTAAGTTACTAACGTCTGTGATGTTTTTTCTATCAAATTCGTTGTATTTGATGTTGATGTCATATTCGTATTCACCAGCTCTAAATTTACCATCTGTATTACCACTGTAAGCAGTTTGCATTGTTAAACCGACTGTTTGAAGTGTTAATCCTAATGCAGCCATCTTATCTCTATCAACCTGAACGTTGATTTCAGGGTTTCCGTCTTCAACTGTTAATTTAATCTCAGTTGTTCCAGGAATAGTACGTAATTCGGCTTCAGCCATTTTAGCAAATTTCATTGCACTTTCTACGTTTGGACCTGTTACAATCAAACCTAAAGTTGCATCTTCAGCAGTACCTAAGATACCTACTGGAACCGTTTTTACTTTTGCACCAACTAAAACTTTTTCTAGTTTACGTTTTACTTTTGCAGCGTATACGTTAGCGTCATCTGTACGATCTTTTTGATCGATCATTTTAACGTCAATCTCTGCTTTGTATGCAGTTGCCTGAGCAGCTCCTAAACCTTCACTGGTTTGACCAACTGTTGTAATCTGGCTGAAAACATATTTCTCTCCTTTTAAGAAAGCTTCTGCTTTTTGCGTCATAAAGTTAGTTTGCTCTAACGAAGCATCTTTTGGCATCTCGATTTGTACTAAGAACTCACCACTATCAGATGATGCGAAGAACTCTCCTCCAATATATCCGCCTCCCATTAACCAGAAGATTGTACCAAAGAACATTACTACGATAGCCACCATTGTTTTGATATAGTGATCTAAACACCAGTTTAGTAGGTTAGAAACCCAGTCAGTAAAACGAGTTAAGTAGCTTTCAAATCCTAAAATGATTCTTCCAAAAAGGTTTTTACCTTCAATATGCTCTAGTTTTCCAAAACGAGAAGATAACCATGGAATAATTGTAAATGAAGCCAACAATGAGAACATTGTAGAAATAATTACCGTAACACAGAATTGCGTAATAATGTTTGATACCAATCCGGTACTCATTGCAATTGGCAAGAACACTACCACAATTACTAAAGTAATCGAAGTTACGGTTGCACCAATTTCGGCAGTTCCGTCATAAGCCGCACGAATTCGGCTTTTACCCATCTCCATGTGTCGGTAAATATTCTCTAGTACCACAATCGCGTCATCTACAAGAATACCTACAACAAGAGATAAACCAAGTAAAGACATTAAGTTAAGCGTGTAACCTAACAAATAGATTCCGATAAAGGTAGCAATCAAAGATGCTGGAATAGATACCATTACGATTAACGAGTTTCGAATACTGTGCAAGAAGAACAACATTACGAAAGCCACAAGAATAACCGCAATTAATAAATCGTGTACAACAGAATCTGCTGCTTCAAGAGTAAAGACTGTACTGTCTTTTGCTACCTCCAATTTCAATTGAGCCGATTTGTAATCGTTTTCTAGTGTTTTAATTGTCTTAATCAATTGCTCACTTACCGCAACAGCATTGGCATCTGATTGTTTTACAATTTGAAGTACAATTGCACTTTTTTGATCTACACGTGCAATTTTCTCTGCAATTTTTTGTGTATCCTGAACGTCGGCGATATCTCCTAAACGAACCTGAATTCCGTCTTTAGAAGAAACCACTAAGTTTCTTAATTCGTCAACGTTTTTATATTTACCTGCTAAACGGATTAAGATCTTTTGGTTACGAGTCTGGATGTTTCCTGTTGGGAAATCTAGATTCGAAGTTAAAATAGTCTGTTGCACTTGTGGAACTGAAAGTCCGTAACCTTGCATTTTTACTGCATCAAGGTTTACTTGAATCTCACGCTCTTGACCTCCAATAATATTTACCTGAGCAACCCCTTGTACACGAGATAAAACAGGAGCAATCTTTTTATCGATCAAATCGTAAAACGCTGCTTCGTCCATTTTTCCATTCGCACCAAGCGTCATAATTGGTAAATCACTCAAAGAGAATTTAGTCAATGACGGTGGATCTGCATCATCTGGAAGATCACTTAAAATAGCATTAATTTTACGCTGTGCATCATTCATCGAAATATCAACATTGGCATTTGAAGTCAATGTAATTGATACAATCGAAAGACTCTCATAAGATTTCGAATCAATTTTTTTGATATTTTCCAGAGATGCAATCGCATCTTCAATTTTCTTTGTTACTGTATTTTCAACCTCACTCGGAGAAGCTCCAGGATATACAGTTGAAACTGTAATTACGTTAGTTTCGAATTTTGGGATCAGCTCGTAGCCTAATTGGCTGTAACTGAACAATCCACCAAGAGTCAGAATTGTAAACAATACAATTACCAACGACGGACGTTTTATGGATATTTCGGCTAATTTCATATATTTTGTTTTTTGCTGTAGGCTATACGCTATAGGCTTTAGGCATTTTTAAAATGCTTAAAGCTTTATGGCTTACTGCTTAAGGCTTAAAATTATTTAATAATTTCTACTTTATTTCCGTCTTGTAGGTTGATTTGACCAGTAACAATTACAGTTTCTCCGTCATTTAAACCACTAATGATTTCAACTTTATCTCCTAAAATTCTTCCAGCCACTACTTTTCTTAATTTAGCAACACCGTTTTCTACAACAAATATTTCGTTACTGCTTACACTTCCAACAAAAGCATTTCTAGGAACAACTTTCAAGTTTTGTTTTTGGTTTTTAGCGCCAAAGTTTGCAGTTCCGTACATACCCGCTTTTAAGTCGTTGTTAGCGTTGTTTGTAATTTCGATTTCAACTGGGAAATTTAAAGAAGCATCTGCTTTTGCAGCGATGAAAGTAATTTTTCCGCTAAAAGTTTTATCAGGATAAACACTTGCAGTAATGTCTACACTGTTTCCTAATTTTAAACTAGCAACTTGTCCTTCATTTACAGTAACTGTTAATTTTAATTTAGAAACATTTACAATGTCAAATAAAGCAGTTGCAGGCATTCCAGTTAAAATAGAACCTGGCTCTATATATTTTTTATTGATATATCCGTTAATTGGAGCTTTTACTCTTGTATCTCCAACATTGATTTTAGCTTGAGTATAATTAGATTGCGCATTAGTTAAAGCTAATTTTGCTTGATCTAATTGTTGTTTTGTAACACCACCTGTTTTAAAAGCATTTTCATATCTCGCATAATCAGATTTTGCGTTTTGATATGCTGCTTCTGCTGCTTGAGCGCTTACATTAATAACATCGCCTCTCATTGTTAAAAGTGTTTGTCCTACTCTTACATAGTCACCTTCTTTTGCTAAAACACTAATTACTTTTCCTGATTTTTCAGCAGAGAAAGTCAATTCTTGAATTGGTGCGAAGTTTCCGTTTGCAGTAAAACCTAAATTAACATCTTCTGTTTTTACTGTCGCTACTTTTACAGAAACCGCTGCATTTTTTTCTGCTACAATTGCAGTTTTAGCTTCGTTTTCTGCTTTATTTTTATTTAAAATGTAGTTAATCCCGACAAAAGCCACGACTATGATTACGATTGTTATAATTATTTTCTTCATTGTAATAATTTGTTATTTAGTAAGAGATTTTAGTTCGCCTTTCGATTTGATTAGAGATATTTCGGCAATTTTATAATTTAAAACCGCTCTTGTAAAGTTATTTTGAGCTTCAAGCGATGCATTTTCTGCGTCTAGCAAATCGGTTAAAGATGCTAAACCTTGAAGATAATTGTTTTTGGTATTGCTTAGAATTTCAGTTGCCAAACGCATATTTTCTCTCTGATTTTCAATAGTCACAAGATTATTGTTAATCTGCGTCATTGCATTTCTATAATCTAAATCAAGAGAAAGTTTAGTGTCTTTGATATCTTCTTGTAGTTCTCTAATTTGAACATCTGCTTGCCTTACTTTAGCACGAGTTCCAAAACCAGTAAAGATTGGCACATGTAAGTTTAAAGCAATAGCTGAGAAATCTGACCAATAAACTCCTTTTTCTGGTTTTGCAAACCAAGGCATTTCTGGTCCTTGCCCGATATAATTATAACCTGCAGATAATGAAAGTGTAGGATAATAACCCGCTTCAACAGCTTTTTTATTGAATACTAAAAGCTCTTCTTGTTTTTTCAAAAGCAAATATTCTGTTCTGTTTTCAATATTTGGCTCTTGTGTTAAAGCAGCTGGTACAACTTCAAATTCTTCTTTTGGCATAACGATTTGAGTTTCTATAGGCATACCCATATAAAACTTTAATGCATTTTCCTGTAACTCAATCTGATTTTTAACCTGCTGGCGATCTGTATCAATGTTAGACATTTTTACGATAATACGATCTAAGTCAATTTTTTTAGCTAAACCGTTGTTAAACTGCCCTTGAACAATATCACGAACTTTTTGAGTATTTACATAGTTGCTGTCTAAAAGAATAAGTCTTTCTCTTTGTACATAAACTGAATAGTAGTTATTTGCAACTCTTTCAATAACTTGTTCTTCAGTTAACTGATCATTTATTTGATAAAACTCACGTGTAGTTTTTGCTGCTCTTAAACCTGTAAAAACAGATTGATCAAATATGGCTTGAGTTAAAGAAAGTCCAGCAGTCGATGTCCATTTTTGACCAAAAGCTGCCTGAATAGTAGTTCCTGGTGCACCAAAAGCTGCTCCATCAATAACTGTTGTTTGAATTACTGGATTATAAGTAAGACTTCCGTTTGCACTAATTTGTGGTAAAGCTCTCGAACGTATTTCTTGAATTTGGTACTCACTATTTTCAATCTGAAGTTTTGCCTTTTTTGCATCAGCTTTATTTTGAAGTGCATAATTGACCGCGTCTTTCAGAGTTAAAGTAGTGGTTTGTGCGGCGGCAGATAAGCCTATTGTACACAAAACTATAAGAAAGATTCTTTTCATAAGTAGTTAATATTTATTTTAAAAATTTGAGATGGCATCGTCATTTTATCTTTTACAACTCTCTAGAATAAATGACGACAATTTGGATAATAATTAATTTCTAATTTTTTTTAATTGCTTTTCTAATTCCTCTACTCCTTTTTCAGTCGCCATTGCACGAGTATGATACTCTAAGGCTTCCAACTCTATTCTTTGCGCTTCACTTTCAGAAACCGTATTTTCGTTTATATGAAAAACCAGAGTGTAATAAAACTTAACATAAACCTCTACATTTAAGTCACTTCTATAAAGTCCCTCACGAATTCCTTTTTCAATATTATCTCTAAAACATTGTGTACACTGATCAATTTCGAAAGACAAAATGTTCTGATAAATTTCTGGATAATGTTTTTTTAACTGATAGATTGGCGAAGTGTCAATATTGTTTTTAAACATATCACGAAACATTTCTCTAATCTCAAAATTCTCATGAATAGCATTGTAATTTTTAGCAATAATAGTATCCATGATTTCGTGCACTTGGCCATGAACCAACGATGTGCTCTCTTCAATTAGAACTTCTTTGTTGAAGAAATATTTGTAAATCGTTTTTTTCGAAATACACATTTCGCCTGCAATGTCGTCCATTGTAACACTCTTAAAACCAAGCTTTAAAAACAATTCGCTTGCTTTTGCTATAATCTTCTCTTTCATTTTAAATTCTCGAATTGCCTTACAAATATACTCTGGAAACTAAAATCAAAAAAATAGTTTCCGATATATTTGTAATAATTTTACATTAATTTATTGGTTTAGTAAGATTTATCTTGCAAACTCTAAATTTGCAATAAGTTTAATCTCTTTACCCAAAGCAGTTCCCGAAGAATGATTAAAAGAATTGAAATCTAAACCAAAGTCTTCACGTTTGATATTTCCTTTAATTTCAAAAGCTACTTTCTTTTCTCCGTTATAAATATTTTCTCCTAGAAATTCAGCATCCAATTCAACTACTCTTGTAATGTCTTTTATGGTCAAATCTCCTTTGAAGAAATTAATATTCTGATTTACTTTTTGAAATGAAGTCGATTTAAAACTTATAATGGGATGCTCATCTTCTTCAAAAAAATCTTGAAGTTGTAAATAAGCGTCTATAGATTGGAAACTTTCATTTTTGTTATTGATATCTAATGAGAATTCGACAGAAGCGTCTTCAATCTCATTGTCTTCAATATTCACATACCCATCAAATTTATTTGCATCTCCTCCCAAATAAGCAGTTCTTGATCGTCTCATTTTCAATAAAACATCTGACTGACTAGAATCTAAAGTCCATTTTGTTTTCATAAATACTTGATTTAATTGAGTTTATAAATCTTTAAAACTCTAAATGGAAACTTTTACAGTGTTCTGAGTTTCCATTTTAACGCTGCAAATATAGACAGGAAACTCTGAATACCAAAAAAGTTTCCAAGTTTTTTACAAAAAATTTTAATCAGATCAAATCCAGTGTTTTTACAACGATTCATAACTGTTAAAAATCGTCGTTTATCTATAACTATCTGACAATGTAGATTTAATACTGCTATTTGTTAAAATAATACTACAAATCTTACAGCAATACATATAATTTTAGCGCAACTATTTAACCCTAAAAATTTTACATTATGAGAAAAAAAATTACTTTACTTCTATTCTGCATTTTCGGTATCTCCCAGATAAATGCGCAGATTTTGTATGATAATGGCCCAATAGACAACAATCCAAGTTTTAGCCTTGACGGAAGAAAATGGGATCATACCAATCTTACCTACTTTTTTGAAAATGGGACAAATGATATTGCAGGAACAGATGAAAAAACTGCTTTAGTCCAAGCAATGCAAGTATGGTCAAGTGTTACAAGTTTGACTTTTACAGAGGTTACGAGTGCAGCAAACGCCGATATTGTCATTAAATGGGCCGTTGGAGATCATGGAGATGGAGCTCCTTTTGATGCAGTAAATGGTGTTTTAGCGCATGCTTTTTTCCCTCCACCAAACGGAGCATATGCTGGCGACTTACATTCTGACGACTCTGAAACTTGGACAACAAGCGTACAATACACATCTTCGCAGCCTATAGATTTAGTTACAGTCGCCATTCATGAATTAGGACATTCATTAGGATTACAACATAGCAATGTACCAGGAGCAATCATGTATGCGTATTATAATGGATCGCAACGAACATTGTCAACCGATGATATACAAGCTATTAGTGCAGTTTACCCTAAAATTTATAGTTTATATGGAGGTAATCCCGTTTGTGGTTCGCCATCTCAAACTTTTGTTGGCCTGACTCCTTCTCCTCCTGCTGGAAGTTCTATAGTTTGGAGCACATCGCCGAATCTTACAATTGCTATGACTTTACCTCCAAATACACCAAATACCGCACAAATAAATGTACAAAGCACTGTAGGAAATACTTACCAAACAGGAACAGTAACAGCAACGATCAACGGAGTTCAAACCATAACAAGAACTGTAGATATAGGAGAAAAACCTCTTTATTTTGGCACAAAGAAAACCGCTACGACTGATTATACCGAGTATTGCGACAATACATACCATTATGTTCCTATAGACATTGTTAATTCAGATAATACAGTAAGTTATAATTACACATTTGGAAATTTCTCCACTGGAATTAGCAATCCCGGAATTACTTATACTCAAATCAATTCTAAAAGATATCTTTTCAAAATCCCATTAAACAAAATTCCATCTGGAACTTATCCTGTTTTTAGCTTCTCTGTTACTACCAATACAACTTGCACTGGTGTTCCGTACACAATTTACGGACAAGTGGTAACCTTAAGTTCTTGCAATGGTACATTTGCGGCAAAAACAACTGCAGAAACATCTGCAATAGAAACGTCTGCAATACAATCTGAAGATCGTGTCACTATTTACCCAAATCCTGCTACAAATATTTTAAACATTTCCGTTAGTAATTCAAAAAACAATATTGCTAATGCTAAAATTATTGGTAAACTATATGATTTAAATGGCAGTGAGCTGACACAAATTTCTATTTTAAGCAATACAGCTTCGCTCGATGTAAGCAAATTCAAAAAAGGAATTTATATTTTAAAAGTTGACATTAACGGCGAAATTGAAAGCCATCAAATTATCATTCAATAATATCCCGAAAAGACGCCTTCAAATTCTGAAGGTGTTTTTTTTCTTAAGATTATCTCCCAAAAAGAATCTTGATTAAGATTTTCATTTCAATCTCATAATTCATATTTGAATTGTATCTTTGGGGCACGAAATCAGAAATTCATTATGCACGATATAAGTCAGTACCAAGATTTTTTCATCAATTATCTAGAAAGCCAAAACATACATAAAGAGCCTAAAAATCTTTACGAACCTATAGAATATATTTTAGGACTTGGCGGAAAACGTATACGTCCGGTTTTAACTTTAATGGCAGCCGAGGTTTTTGATACTGATTATTTAATTGCACTTCCCGCAGCAATGGCGGTTGAAGTTTTTCATAACTTCTCGTTAGTTCATGATGACATTATGGATGATGCGCCTTTAAGAAGAGGTCAAGTTACAGTTCATGAAAAATGGGATTTAAACACTGGTATTCTTTCTGGAGATGCAATGCTAATTTTAGCGTATCAATATTTTGAACAATACGAACCAATAGTTTTTAGAAATCTTGCAAAATTATTCAGCAAAACAGCACTTGAAGTTTGCGAAGGTCAACAATGGGATGTAGATTTTGAAACGCGTAAAGACGTTACAATTTCTCAATATCTTAAAATGATTGAATATAAAACTGCGGTTTTGGTTGCCGCTGCCATGAAAATGGGTGCAATTGTAGCTAAAACTTCTGAAAAAGAAGCCGATTTAATTTACGATTTCGGATTAAATTTAGGATTGGCTTTTCAACTTCAAGATGATTACTTGGACGCTTTTGGAGATCCTGAAACTTTTGGAAAACAAGTTGGCGGAGATATTATAGAGAATAAAAAAACGTATTTATATCTAAAAGCCTTGGAGTTTTCTTCTAAAGAAAAAGCTTCAGAATTAGAACAATTATTTACTTTACAATTAGAAGATAATTCAGAAAAAATAGAAACTGCCAAGACTATTTTTAATGAATCTGGAGCATCAAAAGCTACTCAAGAAGCAATCGAAATGTACACTTTTAAAGCTTTTGAAACTTTAGAAAAAATGGATATAAATACAGAAAAGAAAGATGTTTTGAGAACTTTTGGCGAAAATTTAATGGGACGAAAAGTCTAGTTTTCAGCATTCAGTGTCAGTATTCAGTAAAAAATCTACAATCATCAATCTAAAATCAAAAATATCATGTTTGTAGCACCGGTAAATACAGAATCTTTGTTAGCACAAGCGCAAGCAGAGACTTTATATTTGAATCTTATCGAACAGATTAATAAGGATTTTAATTTGGCAAATGAAGGAATTGATTTTCCGTTAAGCATTTCGCCTGACGAATTAAAAATTCAGCTTCACGAAAAAATCTATCGAATGATTCAGTATAAATTTGCTGAATATTTAAATCTATTATACATCATTGACGTTCCTGAAAACGAAATCAAACAGCTCGACGGATCTGATTTAGTTATTCTTGCTGAACAAGTTGCCTTTCTGATTTTAAAAAGAGAATGGCAGAAGGTTTGGTTTAGAAATTATTATAAATAAGGTTCTTTTTTCAAACGCATTATTTCTTTTATTTAAAAAAAAGAATAATATTTGTCAGATAATTTCCTAAATCTATGAGAAAAATTACGCTGATTTTATCTTTCTTTCTTTTTCTAATAATATCCTGTTCTTCAGAAGATTCTCCTGTCACACCAGAAAAACCAACTCCTGAAGAAACAAAACCTTTAACTGCAACTTTCACACAAGTTGATGTTGCCGTTTATGGCGCAAAAACAGGCTCAGTAACCATTACTCCTGCTGGAGGAACTCCACCTTATACCATTACACCATTACAAACAGAATTGGCTGCTGGAGATTATACTTTTACCATAAAAGACAGTAAAGGACTAACAACAACTGTAACGGCAAAAATTTTACAGCCTAAAGCCACGCTTCCACAATCGTCTTTACTTAGACCTGCTGTTAAAAACATCAATAAAAATACTGTAGCTTCAAAAACGAAAGCAGTTACAAAACATTTAGTTCAATCAATTCAATACAAAAAAAGCGATTATAAAATTGACGAAACTTCAGATTACTCATTAACTGATAATTTATATTCTGATAATGAAAATACCCTTAACACAAATACACCTAAAGGAGACGTTAGAAATTATATTTATAATAATGCAGGACAATTAACTCAAATTGAAATTCAAAAAGGTCCAGAATCAATGGGATCTTCTGGAATTGAATTTTCTTATGAATATGACAGCAATGGAAATGTCATAAACAACAGTACTCCATATACATATGAAAATGGTTTAATTACTAAAGTTTTAATTGATAATTATTTAACTGTCTACAACTATGATTCTGAGCAAAGAGTCACTAAACGAACAGGAAAATTAAATGCGTCTCCTTTTGAATATACTGATACTGAAGTTAAAGAAACCCGATATGAAATTATTGAATCATTAGGCGAAGTTGCCAATGGAAGAGTTATTCTCACAAAATACGACAAAACAAAGGCTGGTATCTATAATAACGAACCTTATTATAAAATCGCTACTACTTTTTCGTCTTTATTAGGCCAGACATTGCCAAATCCTTATCTACATATTATTGAACAATCTATAGTTGACAATGGTATTACGCAAAAAACACAATCGTTCAAATATTTTTATGATGCAGAAGGTTATTTGATAAAAGTAGATGATGGCGAGTTTGTAACCATTTACATTTATCAGCAAATCTAGAAAATAGAATTTTAGTAACTTAGATTAAAAATATACCCTCACAAAAGGCATAAATCCAGAACCGTAAAGGCTTTTATTAGGATTATATAAAACGTCATAACGAGCACCAATTGTTACGTTTTTTGTTCTATAACCTGCTCCAAGATACAAAGCCGTATTCCAGTAACTATCTGAATACGATGGGAAATTGTAGGTGGCTTCATATTGGGTATCAACCCTTACTTGTTCCAATTCAGCGGATAACTGGATTTCCGGAATAGGATTTACTAGACCAATAAGACTACCTCCCCAAACGAAAGATTCGTAATAATTTTTTTGATATAAATAACCAAATTGAAGGCCTGCTCCTACAGCTACAATTTCGTTGATATTGTAAATAGCGCTTGGCATTACAGAAACATTAGTATATCCTGAACCAAATCCGAGACCTAATCCTCCTCCAAACTGAACCTTATCCCAAAAATGATTACTGTTGTCTATAACATATTTTTGTTGTGCAATACTATAACTTGAAAATAAGACGGCCAAAATCACAAAAAAATATCTGCAATCGATTGAAAATTGAATTTTATTCATAGTTAACGTTTATTTTAACAAATTTTTACGTAAAAGTACGTAAAAAAAAGATTTAAATAAATGTGATTGTTGTACTTTTGCCTTTCTATATAACAAAAAGTATATTCACTCATATTATGGATAGGTTTTCATTTTTAAACGCAGCGCATACCGAGTTTTTTGCACAATTATACGATCAATATTTAGTAAACCCAGACAGCGTTGAGCCTAGCTGGAGAAGTTTTTTTCAAGGTTTTGACTTTGGACAAACAACTTATAACGACGAAAACCCTGTGCAAACTATCGTTGAGTACGTGACTAGCGATAACGCAGACTGTAGTTTGGTTTCAGAAAAACTGCAAAAAGAATTCAATGTACTAAAATTAATTGACGGATACCGTACGCGCGGGCATTTATTCACAAAAACAAATCCTGTTCGTGACCGTAGAACTTCATCTCCAACTTTGGATATTGAAAACTTCGGATTATCTGCAGCAGACCTTTCAACTGTTTTTGATGCTGCACAAACAATTGGCATGGCGCCATCTTCTTTACAAGATATCGTAAATCGTCTTAAAGCTATTTACTGCCAGCATATCGGTATTGAATATATGTATATTAGAAATCCTGGCGTTGTAAAATGGATTCAGGATAAATTGGCTGTCAATGTTAATCAGCCTAATTTCTCTACAGAAGAAAAGAAAACAATCTTAAATAAATTAAACGAAGCTGTTTCTTTTGAGAATTTCCTTCATACTAAATATGTTGGACAAAAACGTTTCTCATTAGAAGGTGGAGAATCTATCATACCAGCTTTGGATGCTTTGATCGAGCAAGCTGCTGAAAAAGGTGTTGAACAATTCGTAATGGGAATGGCTCACCGTGGTCGTTTGAACGTTTTGGCAAACATCTTCGGAAAATCGACTCAAGATATCTTTGGTGAGTTTGACGGAAAAGATTACGATCAAGAATATTTTGACGGTGACGTAAAATACCACTTAGGTCTTACTGCCGACAAAAAAACAAGATCAGGAAAAAGCATCAACATCAATTTAGCACCAAACCCTTCTCACTTAGAAACAGTTGGAGCTGTAATTGAAGGTATTACAAGAGCTAAACAAGATAAATATTATGCTGATGATTTCTCTAAAGTGTTGCCAATCGCAGTACACGGAGATGCTGCAATCGCAGGTCAAGGTATTTTATATGAAATCATTCAAATGGCTCAACTTGATGGTTACAAAACTGGAGGAACAATCCACATTGTAATCAACAACCAAGTCGGATTTACAACAAACTACTTAGACGCTCGTTCTTCTACTTATTGTACAGACGTTGCTAAAGTAACTTTATCTCCAGTATTACACGTAAATGCTGATGATGCAGAAGCTGTTGTACATGCTGTGTCTTTTGCATTAGATTACAGAATGCAATTTGGACGTGACGTATTTATTGACTTATTAGGTTATAGAAAATACGGACACAACGAAGGTGACGAACCTCGTTTTACACAACCTGTTTTATACAAAATCATTGCTAAGCATAAAAATCCAAGAGACATCTACGCAGATAAATTACTTTCTGACGGCGTAATCGATGCATCTTATGTTAATGCTTTAGAAAAAGAATATAAAGCTAGATTAGAAGAAAACTTAGAAGCTTCTCGTAAAAAAGACTTAACAATCATTACTCCATTCATGAAAAATGAATGGGACGGATTTGTTCAGGTAACAGATACGCAAATGCTTCAAAAAGTGGATACTACTTTTGCTAAAGAAGGATTAGATTCTATAATCAATACAATCTCAACTTTACCATCAGATAAAAAATTCATCAACAAAATCAGTAAAATTGTTACAGACAGAAAAGCTGGTTACGATAACAATACTATAGATTGGGGAACTGCAGAAGCATTGGCTTACGGTTCACTTCTAACAGAAGGATTTGATGTTCGTATTTCTGGTCAAGACGTTGAGCGTGGTACATTCTCTCACCGTCACGCTGTTGTAAAAGTAGAAGATTCTGAAGAAGAAGTAATTTTATTAAACGCTATTGAAAACAAAAAAGGAAACTTTGGCGTATTCAACTCGCTTTTATCAGAATATGGTGTTTTAGGTTTTGATTATGGATATGCATTAGCAAACCCAAAAGCATTAACAATTTGGGAAGCACAATTTGGAGATTTCTCTAACGGAGCTCAAATTATGATTGACCAATACATTTCTTGTGGCGAAGATAAATGGAACAACCAAAATGGTATTGTGATGTTATTACCTCACGGATATGAAGGCCAAGGTGCAGAACACTCTTCTGCAAGAATGGAGCGTTATTTACAACTTTGCGCAAGACACAACATGTATGTTGCAGATTGTACAACGCCAGCTAACTTCTTCCACTTATTAAGAAGACAGATGAAAACGAATTTCCGTAAACCTTTGGTAGTTTTCTCTCCAAAAAGTTTATTGCGTGATCCAAGATGTGTATCTACAGTTGAAGAAATCGCAAGCGGAAGTTTCCAAGAAACAATTGATGACAACACAGTTGATAAAAAAGGTGTAAAAACTTTAGTTTTTGTTACAGGTAAATTCTACTATGATATTGTAGCAGAAAGAGAAAACAACGGAAGAAATGATGTTGCAGTGGTTCGTATCGAACAATTATTCCCTTTCCCTGTAGATCAAATCAAAGAAATTATTGCACAATATCCAAATGCTGATGATTATGTTTGGGCGCAAGAAGAACCTAAAAACATGGGAGCTTACAGCTTTATGTTAATGAATTTTGATCTTGTAAAATGGAGATTGGCCTCATTAAAAGCATATTCTGCTCCAGCATCTGGAAGTTACACACGTGCAAAACGCCGTCATGCAGATGCTATTAGAATGGTATTCGATAAAAACTTATTTAGATAATTAAAAAAATAATTGTTTCAAGTTTAAAGTTTCATGTTACACAAAGCCTGAAACTTTAAACTGACTAAACTTTAAACAAAAACAAGATGATTTTAGAAATGAAAGTCCCATCACCAGGGGAATCAATAAAAGAAGTTGAAATTGCAACTTGGTTAGTAAAAGACGGAGATTATGTAGAAAAAGATCAGGCTATTGCTGAAGTTGATTCAGATAAAGCTACTCTTGAATTGCCTGCTGAAATGAGCGGTGTAATTACACTAAAAGCTGAAGAAGGTGATACAGTTGCAGTAGGTGCTGTAGTTTGTTTAATTGATACAGATGCTGCTAAACCAGCAGGAAGCACAGCTCCAGCAGCTGAAGCGCCAAAAGCAGAGGCTCCAAAGACTGAAGTAAAAGCAGAAGCTCCAAAAGCAGCACCAGCTCAAGCTCCAGCAGCGACAAGCTATGCAGCAGGAACTCCATCTCCAGCAGCAAGAAAAATATTAGACGAAAAAAATATTGCTCCAGCTACAGTTTCAGGAACTGGTAAAGGCGGAAGAATTACTAAAGAGGATGCTGTAAATGCAGTACCTTCTATGGGAACTCCAACAGGAGGAAGCCGTGGAACTGAGCGTACAAAATTATCTATGTTACGTCGTAAAGTAGCAGAAAGACTAGTTTCAGCTAAAAATGAAACTGCTATGCTTACTACTTTCAACGAAGTAAACATGACACCAATCAACCAAATTCGTAATGAATACAAAGATGCTTTCAAAGCTAAACATGGTGGTTTAGGTTTAGGCTTCATGTCATTCTTTACAAAAGCAGTTACAAGAGCTTTAGAATTATATCCAGATGTTAACTCTATGATGGATGGTGATTACAAAATTGCTTATGATTTTGCTGACATCTCAATCGCAGTTTCTGGACCAAAAGGATTAATGGTTCCTGTTGTTCGTAATGCTGAACTTTTAACTTTCCGTGGAATTGAAGCTGAAATCAAAAGATTAGCTTTAAGAGCTCGTGATGGTCAAATTACAGTTGACGATATGACTGGAGGAACTTTCACAATTACAAATGGTGGTGTTTTCGGAAGCATGTTATCTACTCCAATCATTAACCCTCCTCAATCAGGAATCTTAGGAATGCACAACATCATCGAGCGTCCGATTGCTGTAAACGGAAAAGTTGAAATTCATCCAATGATGTATGTTGCTCTTTCTTACGATCATAGAATCATTGACGGACGTGAGTCTGTTGGTTTCTTAGTTGCTGTAAAAGAGGCTTTAGAAAACCCAGTAGAATTATTGATGAATGGCGACGCTAAACGTGCTTTAGAGTTGTAATTTTTAAAGTAATTTTTGACAATAATAAAAACCTGTTCATTAATTTGAGCAGGTTTTTTTGCTTAAGATTAGCTTAATTTTAGCTTAAGTTGTTAATTTTTTGAAAAAATGTAAATTTTACCCTTTAAAAAATATTTAATTTAGAATAAATAAGAATAACTTGTTTAGTTGCTATCCAACAATTAAATTTGCACTATCAAAATTAATTCTAAATAAAAATGAAATTAAAATTTACAGTTTCTTTTTTGAGTTTTTGTTTTGCTTTAATGACCAGCGTATCAGCTTTGGCTCAAGAAAAAGCAACTATTAAAGGCCAAATTAGCTTAACAAATAATCAAGCAGCAGACAACGTATCTGTAATATTGAAAGGAACAAAAATAGGAACTAGCACAGACGCGAACGGTTTCTATGAAATTAAAAATATTAAACCAGGCAACTATGTAATCAAAGTTTCTGGAATTGGTTATTCTTCTAAAGAAAAAAGCGTTAACCTTAATGGTGGCGACTCAATTATTGAGGATTTTAGAATTAGTGAAAACTCTCAAGAATTAAATGAAGTTGTTTTAAGCTCAAACAGAAAAAACCCGTTGGCTCGTAAAGAAACAACACAAGTATCAAGATTACCTCTTAAAAATCTTGAAAACCCTCAAGTTTATACTACAATTACTGGTGAACTTTTAAAAGAGCAAGTTGTTACAAATATAGATGACGCTCTTAAAAATGCACCAGGATTATCTCCGCTTTGGGCTTCTACTGGACGTGGTGGCGACGGTGCAGGATATTTCTCTCTAAGAGGATTTGCTGTGCAGCCAACAATGACAAATGGTTTACCTGCTTTGAATAACGGAAGTATCGATCCTGCAAATATTGACAAAATTGAAGTTATTAAAGGGCCTTCTGGAACTTTATTCGGAAGTAGTTTAATTTCTTATGGAGGTTTAATCAACTTGACTACTAAAAAACCTTATGATCACTTTGGAGGAGAAGTAAGCTATACAGCAGGAAGTTACGGATTAAACCGTGTAACTGCAGACATTAATACTCCTGTAGATGATGAACACAAAATTAATTTCAGAGTTAATACTGCATATCATACAGAAAACAGCTTTCAAGATGCTGGATTTAGAAAATCATTTTTCTTTGCTCCATCTTTATCTTACCAAGCGAGCGACAGACTTTCGTTTTTTATTAATACTGAATTCATGAACAACAAACAGACGAATCCGACTATGCTATTTTTAGATAGAGGAGCACCTCTGAGAGTTCATAATATGGATGAATTAGGTTATGATAACAAACGTTCTTATACAAGTAACGAACTTGCAATTGAAACTCCTTCTTACTCTCTTCAAGGACAAATGAATTACAAAATCTCTGATCAATGGACTTCTCAAACAGTTCTATCAAGAGGATCATCTAAATCTGAAGGGTATTACACTTATCTTTATGAAGGCACACAATATTTTCCTGCAGAAGTAAATCAAGGAATTGTTTTAGGACGTTCAATGAATTACCAAGATACAACAACTTTAACAACAGATATTCAGCAAAACTTTATTGGTGATTTTAAACTTGGAAACTTAAGAAACAGAATTGTTGTTGGTTTTGATTACTTTAATAGAGGGCAAGTTGATAATGGTTCTGGATATGTATCAAATGGAAGAGTTTATATCGGAAACTTAGATGTAGCAACTGTAAACCAATACGTATTTGGCATAACAGATCCTGCAAAATATATTACAAATGGTGACAGTGGTATCCTAACAAAAGCTGGTTCTGATAAACTTTTAGCAGAAGCTGGCGCAAACAGTAACAAAACAAAACAAGAGGTTATTAGTGCTTATGCATCAGATGTAATCAATATTACTCCTGCATTATCTGCAATGGCAAGTTTACGTGTAGATCGTTTTATGACTGCTGGTGATGTTACTACAAATGCTGATGATTTTAACCAGACTTCTTTTTCACCAAAATTTGGTTTAGTTTATCAGCCAATTATTGACAAAGTTTCGATTTTTGCCAACTATATGGATGGTTTTACTAATACAGCTCCAACAACTGATACTGGTTTAAATGGTGCAGTTATTCCAAGAACTTTCAAACCAGAACACGCTAATCAATTTGAAATCGGAACTAAATTGAATGTTCTTAAAGATAAAGTTTACGCAACATTTAGCTATTATGATATCAAAGTAACAGATCAGGTTTATACTGTTTATGGTTCTACAGGCGGAGTGCCAACTCAAACTTCTTTCCAAGATGGAGAACAAAGAAACAAAGGTTTTGAAGCAGAAATCGTTGCAAATCCAGTTGCTGGTTTAAACATTGTTGCTGGTTACAGTTATGTAGATGCTGTATTAAATGCTGGAGATCCTTCGTTCGTAGGAAACAGACCTGAGAGTTCAGGACCAAGAAACACAGCAAACTTTTGGGCAAGCTACAAATTCCCTCAAGGAGATTTACAAGGATTTGGTTTAGGTTTTGGTGGAAACTATGCTGACAAAAACCTAATTATGAACAGAAATGTTGTAGGTCAGTTTACAATTCCTTCTTACACTGTTTTAAATTCTTCTATTTTCTACGGAACAGAGAAATTTACATTGACATTAAAATTAGACAATATTGCTAATGTTGATACTTACGATGGTTGGTCAACAATTCACCCAAAAAACATGAGAAGCGTATCTGCTAACTTCGCGTACAGATTCTAATAAAAAATAATGAAAACACCTTTCTCTTCTTATAGGAAAGGTGTTTTTTTAAATTTTAAAGATTATGATTACAACTGCCAGTCTTATCGTTTTTTTAGCTTTTTACACGTTGTATTACACTTCAAAAAGAGCTGTTTTGTCTTATGATTTAGGTTTTGAAAAATGGATGCAGAAAAATCCGAAACCAACTAAAATCATCGGCTTAATGCTTTTGCTTTCCGCTTATTCAATGTGGCTTTTTACGCAATCACTAGGCTGTGGCACTTTGATGTTTTTTATTCAGCTCATGACTGTAGGAAGTTTAATCATTATCCTTACACCACTAAAAAAAATAAACAGTAAGTTACTTTTGGCGCTACTGGTTTTTATTGCACTAACAGAATTCTATTACCAGTAATCATTATCAAATTATGCCAGCAAATTCAAAATATCTAAATCCCTCTTTTTGGCCACGTTTTTCCAAAATTACTGCTGCAATTTTAGGAGGATACTTTGTTTCTGTCACTTTTCATTTGGCTCTAGCTTCTTGGTTTAACCGCGCCAATGTTTTAATGACAATGGCTTTTACTGGTTTTATTTTATGGGTTGCCTTAATGATCATTGCTTTTTTAGCCAAAAGCGGTTGGAAAATATGGGGAATTTACATCTTGCTTTCTTTACTTTTTTGTCTTTTTATTTATTTGGGTCAAACCTATAATACGGCACAATAATATATATGAATAACCGTCATTACAATATCTATTTTCATACACATACTGTCAGCGGAATCGTTATCAGTGTAATTCTTTTTGTAATTTTCTTCGCTGGATCTTTTTCTTTTTTTAGAGATGAAATCATCAATTGGGAAAGAAGTGAATCTACAGCAATCACAAGAGAAATTCAATTGGATTACAATGACGCCCTGCAGCATTTAGATAAAAAATATGTTTTGCACGGAAGAAATATCACTATTTCTAAACCTTCAATAGAAAATCGAGTTGCTGTTTATATGGAAGGAACCAAAGACACATTGGCTCCCAAAAAACAACAAGCAGGAGAGTTTTTCTATTTAGACAATAAAAATTACAAATCTTATACTTACGAAGAATCTTATTCTCTTGGTGAACTTTTATACCGTCTCCACTTTTTGGCGCAAATTCCATATCCTACCGGATATTATTTAGCCGGATTTACCGCTCTGTTTTTTTTATTCGCAATCGTGACAGGAGTTTTATTGCATTGGAATAAAATCGTTTCTAACTTTTATATCTTCCGTCCAAAAGAAAAATTAAAAACACTTTGGACAGATGCACACACAGCATTAGGAATGATTGGACTTCCGTTTCAATTTGTATATGCCGTTACAGGTGCCTTTTTCATGATTAAACTTTTAATAGTAGCGCCAGCTGTAGCTGCTTTATACAATGGTGATCAGGATAAATTATATAAAGAATTAGAATACACAGATGCCGATTATAAATTTGAAAATAAAAAGTTAGCCAATCCATTTAATATTGATGAGCTAGTTGCCAAAACCAAAAAGAACTGGAAAGATTTTGAAATTACTCGTGTTTTTATCCAGAATTATGGAGATGCCAATATGCACGTTTTGGTCGAAGGAGAACTTTTAAGCAATAAGAAATTTACAGGAATTGGGAAAGTAGTTTATAGAATTGCCGATGGAAAAGAAATTGCTAAAAAAGACCCAATTGCCCAAACTAATTACCTAGATGTTGTAAAAAATGTTTTGTACCGAATTCATTTTGGCGATTATGGTGGATATGCTTTAAAAATCGTAAGTTTCCTTTTAGGAATTATAACCTGTTTTGTTATTATTTCTGGAGTCATGATTTGGCTTGTTGCGCGACAAAAAAACAATATGCCGGAAAAGAAAAGACGTTTCAACAATGCCGTTGTTCGTATTTATCTGGCAATTTGCTTAAGCATGTATCCTATTACGGCATTAGCTTTTATTGGAAGTAAGATTTTCTATCCTTTAAGCCAATCTAATTTATATGCTCTTTATTTTGGAGGTTGGCTATTGCTTGCCATTTTCTTTATTATTAAAAAGAATGATGCTTTTACGAATAAGTTCTGTTTGGTTTCAGGAAGTATTTTAGGATTCTTAATTCCAATTACCAACGGAATTGTTTCTGGAAATTGGTTTTGGACTTCATTTATAGAAAACAAATTTCAGATTTTCTTTATCGACGTTTTTTGGATTTTCTTAGCAGCAATTACATTATATACAGCTTATCATTTAAAACCCAAAAAAGCAGTTTCTTAAAAATTAGCTCAATTTATTTGTCCTCTATTGATTTTGCGTATAATTTTACGTTTTTAATCAAAATATGGGATTCAAAACCAAAATACGTTTTATACACAAATGGCTCGGATTAATTTCTGGGCTTATTGTTTTTGTAGTTTGTATAACGGGCTGTATTTTTTGTTTTCATGATGAAATAAAAGATATTACAAGAAAAGATTGGCGTTTGGTAGAACCTCAAAACAAATCTTTTCTATTACCATCTGAATTGCAGCAAAAAGCAAAAGAAATTGCTCCTGCGAATAAAGCCAGTATGGTTGCTTATTACGGAAAAAACAGATCGGCAATTGTTTATACCTATTCAGATACAGAAAATTTATATCTCTATTTCAATCCCTATACAGGTAAATATTTAAAAACAGAAAATCCAAAAACCGATTTCTTTATTATAGTAGAATACATTCATTTGTATCTACTCCTGCCCGATTATATCGGAAAACATATTATTGGTGTTTCAACCATCATTTTTATTTTATTGCTTATTTCAGGAATTATACAATGGTGGCCAAAACGAAGAAGTGACATCAAAAGAAGTTTTACTGTAAAATGGTCCGCAAAATGGCGTCGCGTAAATTATGACTGGCACAATACTTCTGGTTTTTATATTTCGTTAATTGCTTTAATTCTAGCCATAACTGGACTTACTTTTACATACGAATGGGTTGGCGACGGAATTTATAAATCTTTCAATTTCGGTGGAGACAAAGCAACCGAGACAAAAACGCCTACAATTGATACAACCACTTTCAAATCAAATTCGGCCACAGCAATTGACAAAGCTTTTATTCAAACCTTAAAATTACAGCCAAAAGCAGAAATGTTCTTTGTAATGATTCCACAACAAAAAGGTGACATTGTGAGTACAGGCGCATATCCGCACACATTGCGTTACGACCAGCAGAGCAATTATTATTTTCATCCGTCAAGCGGAAAACTTATTCAAAGTCAGACATTCGATAAAAAGAGTTTAGGATTGCAAGTTGTCGAAATGAATTACGGAATACATACAGGACAAGTTTTAAATCTTCCAGGAAAAATTATCGCTTTTATAGTAAGTCTAATTGCCGCAGCGCTTCCCGTCAGCGGATTTGTAATTTGGTTTGGAAGAAAAAAGAAATCTAAAAAAGTAAAGCCATAAAAAAACCGCTCATTTAAAGCGGTCTTTCTATAATTGGTACTGAAATTATATGATTAATTTCTGTTTGCTAAAGCATTTTTCTGTAAATTTTTAACCGAACTTACTTTGTTGTCAACATAAGCAACTTCTTTCAAGCTGTCTTCATTAAAGTAAATCCATTTCCCAGTTTTAACTCCGTCTGCGTATTCTCCAACGGTTTTTTTGTTTCCATTTTCGTCATAAGATACCCAAACACCGTCTAATTTACCATCTTTAAAAAAGCCTTCTTGCTGCACTTTACCATTTTCATAGTAATAGGTTGCTTTTACCTTGTTCCCAGCAGCTTCTAATTCAGGCTTTCCTTCTTGTGCAACTACAATTCCAGAGAACAATATTGCAGCTAAAATTACACTCTTTTTCATATCTTTAGGTCTTTAATGTTAAGAAATCTTTATCAAATATAGTTAATTGTTTACATTAAAAAAACTTTTGCTTAACAATTTGGTAACATTGATTAAAAACTTAACATTGGAAAAATCCATAAAATAAAAAAACCAGCGCTCAAGCACTGGTTTTACTGGTATTTTAGAACTATTTAAATTTTACGATAACGTTGTAAATTTCGTAAATAAATTAGTTCAATAATGCTGTAAGCTGTTTATCTAATTCTGGGTCTGAAGGTCTTTCTGCATCATATTTTAGAATATTACCACTTGGATCTACCAAAATGAATCTCGGAACTCCAGTAATATTATAATTAACAATAAATTCAGATTCCCAATCCTTATCTGCTAAAAGCTGTGTACCTCCAAGACTTTTATCGGCAATAAATTTTCTCCATTTGTCACTGTCTTTTAGTTTATCAATAGAAATACTCACAAATTCAATATTTTTTCCATGATACTTTTCTTCAAGTTTTTTTAAATAAGGAATCTCAGCTCTGCAAGGCGCGCACCAAACTGCCCAAACGTCTATAAAAACGTATTTTCCTTTAAAATCAGAAAGCTTGGTTTTCCCTCCTTTATAATTTTCATAATCAAACCCTGGAGAAACTTTCCCCGTAAATTTGTTTGCTTTTGAAACTCTTTCATACTGTCGAGCGACTAATTCATGGTAACTTTCAAAACTGCGTTTTAAAGTTGTTTTAAAATCTGCCGAAAAATCACTCTTCTCTATTTTTTCTGTATCCGATTTCAATTTGTCATCAAGCAAAGCATTAAACTCATTCGGTTCTTTTGTAAAAGCATCTTTTGTAAAGTTTTCGTTTCTTATAGCTTGCTGTGCTAAAAAGATGCTTTCTTCTACTCCTTTACCTTTATATACAATCGTTTTATAAAATTCCTGAGCATTCAGCGTTAAATTGATCTCAGAATTTGGTTTCAAATATAGATTAGAGGATTCCTTGCCATCATAAAACACATAAAATCCTTGAGGAGCATCAAAAGAAGAAACAAAAACTCCTTTTTTATCAATCGGAATTACTTTCTCAAAATCTCTTCCTTTAATTACTAAAGTGTCGCTATTTCTATTATCTATTTTAGCTGTGAACTTAATAGAATTTCCACTTTGAGCGGCAATATTCAAAGCATTAAAAATTACTAAACCTGCAACAAAAAGTTTTTTCATAGGTATTTCAATTAGTTTTAGATACTCAAAACTAAATAAATTAAACCTTTCCAATTTGAGAATTAACAAAATATTTAAAATTATTCTGCATCAACTTTCCACTTTACTATATTATCTTGAATTTTGTATTTACTTTTGCAGTCTAAAATTTTGATTATGTATAGAAGTCATAATTGTGGCGAATTAAACGCTTCAAATATTAATACCGTAGTTACACTTGCGGGCTGGGTTCAAAAATCACGTGATAAAGGATTTATGAATTGGGTCGATTTACGCGACCGTTACGGAATTACGCAACTTATTTTCGACGAAAGTCGTACTGATAAAACCGTTTTTGAATTGGCTAAAACTCTAGGAAGAGAATTTGTAATTCAAGTAAAAGGAACTGTAATTGAGCGTGAAGCTAAAAACAAAAACATTCCAACGGGTGAAATCGAAATTTTAGTTTCAGAATTAACGATTTTAAATACTGCACTCACTCCTCCTTTCACAATCGAAGATGAAACAGATGGTGGAGAAGATATCAGAATGAAGTACCGTTACTTGGATATTAGAAGAAATCCAGTAAAAAACAGTTTATTATTCCGTCACAAAGTGGCAATGGAAGTTCGTAAATATTTATCTGATTTAGATTTCTGCGAAGTTGAAACTCCTTATTTAATTAAATCGACTCCTGAAGGAGCAAGAGATTTCGTTGTACCAAGCCGTATGAACGAAGGTCAGTTTTATGCATTACCGCAATCTCCTCAAACTTTTAAACAGCTTTTGATGGTTGGAGGTATGGATAAATATTTCCAAATCGTGAAATGTTTCCGTGATGAAGATTTACGCGCCGACCGTCAGCCTGAGTTTACTCAAATTGATTGCGAAATGGCATTTGTAGAGCAAGAAGACATTTTGAATATTTTTGAAGGATTGACAAGACACTTGCTTAAAGAAATTAAAGGTATTGAAGTAGACAAATTCCCAAGAATTACTTACGACTACGCCATGAAAACATACGGAAACGACAAACCGGACATTCGTTTCGGAATGAAGTTTGGAGAACTAAACGAATTTGCACAACATAAAGAATTCCCTGTATTCAATGCAGCAGAATTAGTTGTCGGAATCGCTGTTCCTGGCGCTGGAAATTATACTCGTAAAGAAATCGACGGATTAATTGACTGGGTTAAACGTCCACAAGTTGGTGCATCTGGAATGGTTTATGTAAAATGTAATGAAGATGGAACATACAAATCATCTGTAGATAAATTCTACGATCAAGACGATTTAGCAAACTGGGCAAAAGCTACAGAAGCAAATCCTGGCGATATGATTTTTGTTCTTTCTGGACCTGCAAACAAAACACGTGCTCAACTTTCTGCATTGCGTATGGAATTAGCAACTCGTTTAGGATTACGTAATCCTGAAGAATTTGCTCCATTATGGGTTGTAGATTTCCCATTATTAGAACTAGACGAAGAAAGCGGTCGTTACCATGCAATGCACCATCCATTTACTTCTCCGAAACCAGAAGACATGGCTTTACTGGAAACAGAACCAGGAAAAGTTCGCGCAAATGCATACGATATGGTTTTAAACGGAAACGAAATTGGAGGTGGATCTATTCGTATTCACGATAAAGCGACACAACAATTAATGTTTAAATATTTAGGATTTACCGAAGAAGAAGCAAAAGCGCAATTCGGATTCTTAATGGACGCTTTCCAATTTGGAGCACCACCTCACGGAGGACTTGCTTTTGGTCTTGATAGACTTGTAGCAATTCTTGGAGGTCAGGAAACAATTAGAGATTTCATCGCTTTCCCTAAGAACAATTCAGGACGCGATGTTATGATCGATGCACCTGCTGCAATTGACGATGCACAATTGAAAGAACTTCGTATTAAAGTAGATATAGCTTAATTAGAAGTAATTTATTCATAAAAAAACAAAAAGCCGCCGAAATTTCAGCGGCTTTTTTAATTTAATCAAATATTAAGAAAAATCTTAAGTCATTATTTTTTTGAATTATCATATTCTTACAAACGTAATGTTTTCTTATTCTTACAATTAATGATTCGCAAATTATGGTATTTTATAAACAAATTGACGCAATAAACCACGTAAAAACACTGTAAATCAATAATTTTTACAAAAAATTAACACGTAGATGTCTTTTGTATGATATTATATACTACATTTGTTTATTATAAATTATTATTACATTACAAATGCGTACAGGTACAGTAAAATTTTTCAATGAATCTAAAGGTTATGGATTCATTACAGACGAAGAAACAGGAAAAGACATCTTCGTTCACGCTTCAGGAATTAACGCGGAAGAATTACGCGAAGGTGACCGTGTAAGCTATGAAGAAGAAGAAGGAAGAAAAGGGAAAGTTGCTGCTAAAGTAGCAGTAATCTAAGAAAAATATAGCAATTTATTTTTTTTGCCTCTGAATGGTCTCAGAAGACGTCCCGAAGTATCGGGACGTTTTTTTTTGCCCATTTCTTAAAAAAATATTAAAATAACGCAATGTTATTTATAATGAATAAAAATTAGACATAAACGCGGTTTACTACCCTACTTAAATCCTTTTTTAGCTTGTGTTTTACAGAGTTCCAAGTTATCTTTGTGGCTCATTTTTTAAGTATAAAATCGAAGTTTATGCAATCTGATCAATACAGTTACATTCCTATTTTAATGCAGTTTATTCTAGCTGTTGGTTTTGTGGTAGGAACAATCATTATTTCTGGAAAATTAGGACCAAGAAGAACCTCTGAAGTTAAAGATAAAAACTTCGAGTGTGGTATCGAATCTGTTGGTAACGCCCGTATTCCATTCTCTGTAAAATACTTCTTAGTTGCCATTTTGTTCGTATTATTCGACGTAGAGGTTATTTTCCTTTATCCTTGGGCAGTAAACTTCAAAGACTTAGGAATTGAAGGAATGCTAAAAATGTTAGTTTTCATGTCTTTGCTTTTAGTTGGTTTCTTTTACATCATCAAAAAGAAAGCATTAGAGTGGGAATAATGATTTTAGATTTTAGATCTGAGATTTTAGATTTATCTAATATTGAGATTTAAAATTTGAATTCAAATTTAAAGTACTGATTTAAAAAATTGATTTTACCTTTTACGATTTCAATGAATCTAAAATCTAAAATCAGAAATCTAAAATAAAATGAGCGATTCAAAAGTAAATATGGTTGCACCACCAGAAGGAGTTACTGGTGAAGGTTTCTTCGCCACAAAACTTAGTGATGTTGTTGGTTTAGCAAGAGCTAACTCATTATGGCCGCTTCCTTTCGCGACTTCATGCTGTGGTATCGAATTCATGGCAACAATGGCATCTCACTATGACTTAGCTCGATTTGGTTCTGAGCGTGTGAGTTTCTCGCCAAGACAAGCCGATATGTTATTAGTAATGGGAACTATTTCTAAAAAAATGGCTCCTATTTTGAGACAAGTTTACGAGCAAATGTCAGAACCTCGCTGGGTAATTGCTGTTGGAGCATGCGCTTCTTCAGGAGGAGTTTTTGATACTTACTCTGTTCTTCAAGGAATTGACAAAGTAATTCCTGTTGACGTTTATGTACCAGGATGCCCGCCAAGACCAGAACAAATTGTTGATGGAGTTATGAGACTTCAGGACTTGGTTAAAAGCGAATCTGTGAGACGAAGAAGCTCACCAGAATACCAAGAATTATTAGCTTCATATAATATCTCATAAGATGGCCTTAGAAAATACCCAAATTCAAGACAAACTTGTAGAAACATTCAGTAACGATGTTTTTAACTTTCAACAAGAAAGAGATATTTTTTCTTTAGAAGCTTCGGCTGATAAAATTACACCGTTGATTCTTTTCCTTAAAAACGATCCAGAATTACGTTTTCATTTCTTAACAGATTTGTGCGGCATTCATTATCCAGATAACGAAACAGAACGTCAGTTTGCAGTTGTTTATCATTTACACAACTGGTACGAAAACAAAAGATTAAAAATCAAAGTTTTCTTAAACGGCGAAAAACCAGAAATTAAAACAGTTTCAAATATTTTCTTGTCTTCTAACTGGATGGAAAGAGAAACTTTCGATTTCTACGGGATTGACTTTATAGGACATCCTCAGTTGAAACGTATTTTAAATATGGACGAAATGCAGTCTCATCCAATGAGAAAAGAATTCCCAATGGAAGACAGCGGAAGAACAGATAAGGATGACCGATTCTTCGGAAGAACAACATCAAATTGCTAAAAAATAATTCAACATTATAAAATGTCAGAACTATTATTACCACCAGAGCATCGTTATGCTAAAATAATTAAGGAGAGACTAAACGACGACGGAAGTGAACTTTCTGTACTAAATTTAGGTCCGACTCACCCTGCTACACACGGTATTTTCCAAAATATCTTGTTGATGGATGGTGAAAAAATTCTTGAGGCTGAGCCAACTATTGGTTACATCCATAGAGCATTCGAAAAAATTGCCGAAAATCGTCCTTTTTATCAAATTACACCTCTTACAGACCGTATGAACTATTGTTCCTCTCCTATTAATAATATGGGATGGTGGATGACAGTAGAAAAACTATTAGGCATTGAAGTTCCAAAAAGAGCACAATATTTAAGAGTTATCGTTATGGAATTGGCTCGTATTACGGACCACATTATCTGTAACGGAATTTTAGGGGTTGATACTGGTGCGTATACTGGTTTCTTATACGTTTTTCAATTTAGAGAAAAAATCTACGAAATCTACGAAGAAATTTGTGGAGCTCGTTTGACTACAAATATGGGAAGAATCGGTGGTTTTGAAAGAGACTGGTCTCCAGAAGTTTTCAAAAAACTAGATAAATTCCTTGAAGAATTCCCTCCAGTTTGGCAGGAATTCCAAAACTTATTCGAGAGAAATAGAATTTTCCTTGATAGAACTGTAAACGTTGGTGGCATCACTGCCGAAAAAGCAATGGCTTACGGATTTACAGGTCCAAATTTACGTGCTGCTGGAGTTGATTACGACGTACGTGTAGCACAACCTTATTCATCTTACGAAGATTTCGACTTTATCGTTCCTGTTGGAAAATCAGGAGATACTTACGATCGTTTCTGTGTTCGTAATGCTGAAGTTTGGGAAAGTTTAAGCATTATTCGTCAGGCTTTAGAAAAAATGCCTCCAGGAAACGAATATCACGCTGAAGTTCCAGATTACTACCTTCCTCCAAAAGAAGATGTTTATACTTCTATGGAATCTTTAATTTATCACTTTAAGATCGTAATGGGAGAAGTTCCTGTACCAGTTGCAGAAATCTATCACCCTGTAGAAGGAGGAAATGGAGAACTTGGTTTTTATTTAGTAACAGACGGAAGTAGAACTCCATATAGATTACATTTCAGAAGACCTTGCTTTATTTATTATCAAGCATTCCCAGAAATGATTAAAGGTGCCATGCTTTCTGATGCAATTATCATTCTTTCAAGTTTGAACGTAATTGCAGGAGAATTAGACGCCTAAACAATTTAGATTAAAAAAATTGTGCCTTTGCGCCCTTGCGGCAAAACAAGAATAAAATGGAAAGAAAACATTACAAACAAGAAATAAATATGACTGAAGCATTGATCGCTCGTATCAATGAATTAATCAGTCATTATCCTGAGGGCAAACAAAAATCAGCTTTATTGCCTGTTTTGCACGAAGTTCAGGATGCACATAACAACTGGCTTAGTATTGAATTGCAAGACAAAGTTGCTGAGATTCTTCAGATCAAACCAATTGAGGTTTATGAAGTTGTAACTTTCTATACGATGTTCAACCAAAAGCCAATTGGTAAGTACATGTTTGAGTTCTGCCAAACTTCTTGTTGTTGTTTAAGAGGTGCCGAAGATTTGATGGATTATACTTCTGAAAAACTAGGCATTAAAATGGGAGAAACAACTCCAGACGGAATGTTTACCATTGCTGGTGTAGAATGTTTAGGTGCTTGCGGATACGCTCCGATGATGCAATTAGGTGATTTCTACCAAGAAAAACTGACAGAAGAGAAAATCGATCAGATCATTGCTGATTGTAGAGATGATAAAATAATATTACACGATAAATAAGATGTCACAAAAAATATTATTAGATAAAATCAATATTCCTGGAATTAAAACCTACGAAGTTTATCGCCAAAATGGTGGTTACGCTTCTGTAGAAAAAGCTTTAAAAACCCTTACCCCAGACGAAGTTACTGAAGAAGTAAAAAAATCAGGATTACGTGGTCGTGGTGGTGCAGGTTTCCCTGCTGGAATGAAATGGAGTTTTATCGATAAAAAATCAGGAAGACCAAGACACTTAGTTTGTAACGCCGACGAATCTGAGCCAGGAACATTCAAAGATAGATTTTTGATGGAATACATTCCTCACTTATTGATCGAAGGAATGATTACTTCAAGCTACGCTTTGGGCGCTAACCTATCTTATATCTACATCCGTGGAGAATATATGTGGGTTTTCAAAATTTTAGAAAGAGCAATCGCCGAAGCAAAAGCTGCCGGATGGTTAGGAAAAAATATATTAGGTACAGGTTATGATCTTGAACTTCACGTACACTGTGGAGCTGGAGCTTATATCTGTGGAGAAGAAACAGCATTAATAGAATCATTGGAAGGTAAAAGAGGAAATCCTCGTATTAAACCACCTTTCCCAGCAGTTTCTGGTCTTTGGGCAAATCCAACTGTGGTAAACAATGTTGAAACAATTGCGACGGTGCCTTGGATTGTAAACAATTCTGGTGATGATTATGCTAAAATTGGAATTGGGCGCTCTACTGGAACTAAATTAATTTCTGCTTCAGGACACATTAAAAATCCTGGTGTTTACGAAATTGAATTAGGTTTAAGTGTTGACGAATTCATGAATTCTGATGAATATTTAGGAGGAATGTCTTCAAGCCGTCCGTTAAAAGCATTTGTACCAGGAGGTTCTTCTGTGCCAATTTTACCAGCTGAATTGATTTTCAAAACAGCAAATGGCGAAGACCGTTTAATGACTTACGAATCTTTAAGTGATGGTGGTTTTGCTACCGGATCGATGTTAGGTTCTGGAGGATTTATTGTTTACAATGATACAGCTTGTGTTGTTAGAAACACTTGGAACTTTGCTCGTTTTTACCACCACGAATCTTGCGGACAATGTACTCCTTGCCGTGAAGGAACAGGATGGTTAGAAAAAATCTTATGGAGAATCGAAAACGGTCAAGGCCGTGAAGAAGATATCGAATTATTGTGGAGCATTCAAAGTAAAATTGAAGGAAACACAATCTGTCCACTTGGTGACGCCGCTTCTTGGCCAGTAGCTGCAGCGATTCGTCACTTTAGAGATGAATTCGAATATCACGTTCGTTTCCCAGAAAAAATTAAAAATAGAGATCACTTTGTTGCCGAGCCTTTCTCACAAGTTAAGCATTTAGTAGGCGGTAAAGTAATCGTATAAAAATATATAGAGAAAGTTATAAAGTTAAAAATATTAAAAAGGACAGCAACTCTTTTAAATATTCCGACTTTCAACATTCAAATCAATAAGAGATGAAAGTAACCATAGACGGTCAAAGTATAGACGTAGAACCAGGAACAACGATCCTGCAGGCTGCACGTATGATTGGTGGAGATTTAGTTCCGCCAGCCATGTGCTATTACTCAAAATTAAAAGGCAGTGGCGGTAAATGTCGTTGTTGTTTAGTTGAAGTTTCTAAAGGTAGTGAAGCTGATCCACGACCAATGCCAAAATTAATGGCATCTTGTGTAACAGGATGTATGGATGGTATGGAAGTAAACAGTAAATCGTCTGCAAGAGTAACTGAGGCTCGCAAATCTGTAACAGAATTTTTATTAATCAATCACCCATTAGATTGTCCAATTTGTGATCAGGCTGGAGAATGTGATTTACAAAATTTAAGTTTCGAGCACGGAAATCCGAAATCACGTTATATTGAAGAAAAAAGAACATTTGAACCAGAAGATATTGGTCCAAATATTCAACTTCACATGAATCGCTGTATTTTATGCCAAAGATGTGTACAAGTTGCAGATCAATTGACAGACAACAGAGTTCATGGAGTATTAGATCGCGGTGACCACGCTAATATTTCTACTGGAATTTCTAAAGCAATTGACAATGAGTTCTCTGGAAACATGATTGACGTTTGTCCGGTTGGAGCTTTAACAGATAAAACTTTCCGCTTTAAATCAAGGGTTTGGTTTAACAAACCTTATAACGCGCACAGAGAATGTACTACTCCAGGATGTTGCGGTAAAACTACAGTTTGGATGTTTGGTGGAGAAATTCAACGTGTAACTGGTCGTAAAGACGAGTACCATGAAGTTGAAGAATTCATCTGCAACAGCTGTCGTTTTGATCACAAAGATGTAAATGACTGGGTTATTGAAGGTCCGAGAGAATTTGAAAAAGATTCTGTTATCAACCAAAATAACTACACTCAAAAATTAGAGAAAGTTACAATCGATACAGAAAAGAATATCCTTTTAGGTAGAGATATTGACCGTAAAAAGATTAGTATGGCTGCAATTCCATTAACTGATAAAGATCAAAAATAGTAAGAAATGGAAAGTGCATTTATTATAGAAAAAAGTGTTGTAATTGTTGTCGTTTTTGCGGTAACAATGATTATGGCGATGTATTCTACTTGGGCAGAACGTAAAGTTGCTGCTTTCTTGCAAGATCGTGTTGGACCAAACCGTGCTGGATGGGGAGGTTTATTACAACCGCTTGCAGATGGTATGAAATTATTCTCTAAAGAAGAGTTTTTCCCAAACACACCAAATAGATTTTTATTCGTAGTTGGACCTGCAATTGCAATGAGTACTGCTTTGATGACTAGTGCTGTAATTCCGTGGGGAGATCGTTTACACCTTTTTGGAAGAGACATTATTCTTCAAGCTACAGATGTTAATATCGCATTATTGTACATTTTTGGAGTTCTTTCCGTTGGAGTTTATGGTATCATGATTGGCGGATGGGCTTCTAACAATAAGTTCTCTTTGATGGGAGCTATTCGTGCTGCTTCTCAAATGGTTTCTTACGAGGTTGCAATGGGATTATCAATAATCGCTTTATTGATGATGACTGGAACAATGAGTTTAAAAGAAATCTCATTACAGCAGCAAGGAATGAACTGGAATGTTTTCTATCAGCCATTATCATTCTTAATTTTCTTAATCTGTTCATTTGCTGAAACAAACAGAACTCCTTTCGATTTAGCAGAATGTGAAAACGAATTAATTGGAGGTTACCACACAGAATATTCATCTATGAAAATGGGATTCTATTTATTTGCTGAATATGCAAGTATGTTTATCTCTTCTACTATTATTTCTGTACTATTCTTTGGTGGATACAACTACCCAGGAATGCAATGGATGGTAGAAAATGTAGGTGTAAATGTGGCTAACTTATTAGGTATTGCTGCATTATTTGTAAAAATATGTTTTTTCATATTCTTTTACATGTGGGTACGTTGGACGATTCCAAGATTTAGATATGACCAATTAATGCACTTAGGATGGAGAATTTTAATTCCGCTTTCGATCATTAATATCATGATTACGGGTGTTGTTATTTTAAGACACGAAATCTTAGCTGCTTTAGGATTCTAAGAACCGAAGTTAGCTTCAAATAAAAAACAAAATAGATTTTAAATTTGATTCGATATCAAATTATAAATCATAAACTATAATAGTAAAAATGTCAATAGAAACTATATCATTATCGGGTAGAAAAAAGGTGGTGTCAAATAAGGACATGTCTTTTGTTGAACGATTGTATCTTGTGGCGATTGTAAAAGGTTTAATTATTACTGTAAAACACCTTTTTAGAAAGAAAGTTACCATTCATTACCCAGAGCAGGTTCGTGAAATGAGTCCAGTTTATCGTGGTCAGCATATGTTGAAACGTGATGAGCAAGGCCGTGAAAACTGTACTGCTTGCGGATTATGTGCGTTATCATGTCCAGCAGAAGCTATAACAATGAAAGCTGCTGAACGCAAGCCTGATGAAAAACACTTATACAGAGAAGAAAAATATGCTGAAATCTATGAGATCAACATGCTTCGTTGTATTTTCTGCGGTTTATGTGAAGAAGCTTGTCCAAAAGACGCTATTTACTTAACAGAATCTAAAGTATTGGTTCCTGCTAATTACAATAGAGAAGATTTCATTTTCGGGAAAGATAAATTAGTGATGCCTTTAGAAATGGCTATGAAAAATGCTCAACTTAAAAACGCTAACTAAATGATACATATTCCTGATTTTGCACACGCGACAACTATACAAGTTATCTTTTGCTTTTTAGCGTTCATTACCGTTATTACTGCTTTCTTGACTATTTTCAGCAGAAATCCGATTCATAGTGCCATTTACTTGGTAATTTGTTTCTTTTCTATTGCTGGTCATTATTTACTATTAAATTCTCAGTTCTTAGCTGTTGTACATATAATAGTCTACTCCGGAGCTATTATGATTCTGTTCCTGTTTACCATCATGCTGATGAATCTGAACGAACAGCGAGAAGTTCACCGTCCTAGAATTACACGTTTAGGTGCTATTGTTTCTTTCTGTTTAATATTGATTGTTTTAATTACAATCTTTATCAACTCGAAACCAATTGTTGGTGAATACGATTCTACTGGAGAAGATTTCCAATCAATTAAAGTTTTAGGTAAAATATTATTGAACGAATATATGGTTCCGTTCGAATTTGCTTCAATCTTACTTTTGGTTGCTATGATTGGAACAGTTCTATTGTCTAAAAAAGAAAAATTAAATAAATAATGGGTAATATATTAAATCAAATAGGTATTGAAAACTACATCTTTTTGAGTGTTGTACTTTTCTGTATTGGAATTTTTGGTGTATTGTACAGACGAAATGCTATTATCGTTTTCATGTCTATCGAAATTATGTTGAATGCGGTAAACCTTTTATTTGTTGCTTTTTCAACTTATCATCAAGATGCACAAGGACAAGTTTTTGTGTTCTTCTCGATGGCGGTTGCTGCAGCCGAAGTTGCGGTAGGATTGGCCATTTTAGTTTCTATCTTTAGAAATATCGGATCAATCAGTATCGATAATTTAAAAAATTTAAAAGGATAATCAGAAATGGATACCAATTTAGCTTTAATTTTAGTTTTAACTCCTTTACTAGGATTTCTAGTAAATGTCTTTTTTGGAAAAAGCTTAGGCAAAACAGTTTCTGGTGCAATCGGAACTATTGCTGTAGCAATTTCTTTTGTAGTTTCTCTTTTACTTTTTAATCAAATAACTTCAACTGGAAAAGGAATCGAAGTTACTTTATTTGATTGGATTCAAATTAGCAACTTAAAAATCAACCTTGGATTTTTATTAGATCAATTATCTGTTCTTTGGTTACTTTTTGTAACAGGAATCGGATCTTTGATTCACTTATACTCTATCAGCTACATGCACGATGATGAAAATATGCATAAATTCTTTGCTTATTTAAATCTATTCGTATTCTTCATGATTACACTTGTAATTGGAAGCAACTTATTAGTTCTTTTCATCGGATGGGAAGGTGTTGGACTTTGTTCTTACCTATTAATTGGATTCTGGCATAAAAACCAAGATTACAATGATGCTGCGAAAAAAGCTTTCATCATGAACAGAATTGGAGATTTAGGTTTATTAATCGGAATGTTCATCATTGGATCAATGTTTTCAACATTAGATTATGCAACTTTAAAAACTGCAATTGCTGGAGCTACAAATTTAAATTTACCTTTACTTTCTTTAGCTGCTTTATGCTTGTTTATTGGAGCTTGCGGTAAATCTGCTCAAATTCCTTTATACACTTGGTTACCTGATGCGATGGCTGGACCAACTCCAGTTTCTGCTTTAATCCACGCGGCTACGATGGTTACTGCTGGTATCTTTATGGTAACAAGATTAAACTTTGTTTTCGACCTTGCAACAGATGTTCAATCTGTAATTGCAATTATTGGAGCAATCACTTCATTAGTTGCGGCTACAATTGGATTAGTTCAAAACGATATCAAAAAAGTATTAGCTTACTCTACAGTTTCTCAATTAGGTTTAATGTTTTTAGCATTAGGATTTGGAGCTTATGAAGTAGCGGTTTTCCACGTAATCACTCACGCTTTCTTTAAAGCTTGTTTATTCTTAGGTTCTGGATCTGTAATTCACGGATTACACGGAGAACAAGATATGCGTAACATGGGAGGTTTGCGTAAAGCAATGCCAATCACTTTCTGGACAATGTTGATTTCTTCATTAGCAATTTCAGGAGTTCCATTCTTCTCTGGATTCTTCTCTAAAGACGAAATTTTATTGACTGCATTCCACCACAGTATTCCATTATACGTTGTTGGATCTGTTGCTTCAATCATGACGGCTTTTTATATGTTCCGTTTAATGTTCTTGACTTTCTTCAAAGAATTTAGAGGAACAGAAGAGCAAAAACACCATTTACACGAAAGCGGTTCATTAATTACTATTCCGCTTATCATCTTAGCTATTTTAGCAACTTTTGGTGGATTAATCAGTTTACCTGGAAACAGCTGGTTAAATGGTTACCTTGCTCCTCTTTTCACAAAAGTGGCAGGCGAAGAACATCATTTAGGCACAACAGAATACACTTTAATGGGTGTTGCAGTTTTAGGCGGATTACTAGGAATTTTAATTGCTTACGTAAAATACTTTAAACAAGATAATGTTCCAGAATCTGATGAAAACATTACTGGTTTAAGCAAAGTGTTATACAACAAATACTATGTAGACGAAGTTTACGACGCTGTATTTGTAGCACCAGTAAATAGTTTATCTAAATTCTTTAGAGATTATATCGAGACAGGATTGTCTGCTCTTGTTTTTGGATTAGGTAAAATAGCAAACGAAATTGCTTTCCAAGGAAAAAAATTACAAACCGGAAGTATAGGATTATATCTATTTGTATTTGTTTTAGGACTTTGTGCAATTGTTTCCTATATATTTTTAGCTCAATAATATTATTACTATGAACGTTTCTACTATATTAATTATACTTTTAATTGGTGCATTTGCCACTTATTTTTCTGGTGACAAACTAGCTTCAAAAGTTGCTTTATTTTTTAGTTTAGCCGCTTTAGGATGTTCAATTGTATTATTGAATAATTATAACGCAGGTGAAAATATTAGCGTAATCAACAGCTGGATTAATCAACCTAAAATTTCATTCGCTTTAAACGGTGATGGACTTGGACTTGCAATGGTTTTACTAACTGCTGCTTTAACTCCGATTATTATATTTTCGTCTTTTGGAAATGAATATAAAAATGCAAAAGGATTTTATGCTTTGATCTTATTCATGGCTTTTGCTATGACTGGAACTTTCTTAGCTTCTGATGGTCTTTTATATTACATTTTCTGGGAATTAGCTCTTATTCCAATCTACTTTATTGCTTTGATCTGGGGTAACGGAGATGCTGAAGAGCGTAGAAAAGCAGTGGTTAAATTCTTTATTTACACGCTTGCTGGTTCGTTATTTATGTTAACTGCTTTCATTTATTTATACCAAAAAGCAGGTTCTTTCTTAATCGAAGATTTATACAAAGTAAACTTATCTGCTTGTGAGCAATTCTGGATTTTCTTGGCTTTCTTTTTAGCTTATGCTATCAAAATTCCAATTATTCCTTTCCATACTTGGCAAGCAAATGTATACCAAAAAGCACCAACCGTTGGAACAATGCTTTTATCTGGTATCATGCTAAAAATGGGATTGTATAGTGTACTTCGTTGGCAATTGCCAATTGCGCCAATCGCTGCAAAAGAATACATGTATATATTTATAGCTTTAGGAATTGCTGGTGTTATCTACGGATCAATCGTTGCATTAAGACAAAAAGATTTAAAGAAATTATTGGCTTATTCTTCTCTTGCTCACGTTGGATTAATTGCTGCAGGATCTTACACTTTAACTCTAGATGGTTTTAGAGGTGCAGTTATGCAAATGATCGCTCACGGTTTTGTTGTAGTTGGATTATTCTTCGCTGCTGAAGTAATTTTCAGAAGGTACGAAACTAGAGAAATTGAAGAAATGGGTGGTATTCGTACTCAGTCTCCAAAATTCACATCAATGTTTTTAATCTTAGTATTAGCTTCTGTTGCATTGCCAAGTACATTTAACTTTGTTGGAGAGTTTACAGTATTATACAGTTTATCTCAAATTAATATCTGGTTTGCTATTCTTGGTGGAACTACTATTATTTTAGGAGCTTACTATATGTTAAGAATGTTCCAGCATGTAATGTTAGGAGAAACAAATGCAAAAACTTTTGCTGATGTTACACTTAACGAAGGAGTTTCATTTGTTGTAATCATTGCGGTTTTATTGTTTTTCGGATTCTATCCAAAACCAATTACAGATTTGATTACACCAAGCTTGGAAACCATTTTACAAGTTATCAATAAGAACTAATATTTTAAACAAAAAATAAATTAGGATTACACTTAAAAATTGGAATCCTAAATCAAAAAGATAAAAATGAATACATTAATAGCTATAACAGGATTGGGTATTTTCTGCCTATTGTTTGAAATTCTTAATTTAAGAAAGGCCATTGTTCCTATTACCATTTTGGGTTTAATAGGTGTTTTGGCTCTTAATTACTGTGAATTTGGAACAGAACAAAGTTATTACAACAATATGATAGCAGTGAGCAAGTTTTCTACAGCTTTTTCATCATTGTTTATCGTTTTGACTATATTCCTTGTAGCATTAAGTCATAATTTTTACCACAATCACCCAACGAAAATTTCAGATTATGTGGCAATTAAAGTTTTCTTACTAGCTGGTGCTGTAGCAATGGTTTCTTTTGGAAACTTAGCAATGTTCTTTTTAGGAATTGAAATCTTATCTATTGCTTTATATGTACTTGCTGCAAGCGATCGTTTAAATATCAAAAGCAATGAGGCTGGTATGAAATATTTCTTAATGGGTTCTTTCGCTTCAGGAATTATCTTATTCGGAATCTGTTTGATTTACGGTGCAATGGGAAGTTTTGACATTAGTGACATTCACGAAAGTGCACTTTCTGCAGAGTTACCAATATGGTTTCCAATTGGAATGATTTTAATGGTTGTTGGAATGTTATTTAAAGTAGCGGCAGTTCCTTTCCACTTCTGGGCTCCAGACGTTTACGAAGGTTCTCCTGCTTTAACTACAGCTTTAATGAGTACTTTAGCAAAAGTAGTCGCAATTGCAACTCTATTCAAGTTGGTTTCTGGTATGAACTTAATTGCTTCATTAGACAACCAAGACCTTCTACATACATTTGAAGTTATCGTAGTTATTATTTCTATTGCGTCTATGTCTGTTGGTAATATTATGGCATTAAGACAAGTAAACGTAAAACGTATGCTTGCTTTCTCTGGAATCTCTCACGCAGGTTTCATGTTAATGACATTATTAACTGTTTCAGCTTCTGCTGGAGTTTTATTATACTACACTGCTGCTTATGCATTAGCTGGTATAGCTGCTTTTAGTGTAATTTTATATGTTTGTAGAGATCATGACAATGAAGATATTACAAATTTCCACGGTTTAGGAAAAACAAATCCGCTATTGGCTGCAGTTCTTACAGCTTCATTATTATCAATGGCCGGAATTCCTATTTTCTCTGGATTCTTTGCTAAGTTATTTTTATTCAACCAAACTATTCAAGCAGGATACATTGGTTTAGTAATTGTTGCTGTAATTAACTCTATCATAAGTGTTGGATACTATTTCAAACTAATCATAGCAATGTATTCTAAAGAACCAAATCAAGAAAGAACAGGAAGACCATTCCTTATTTATGCTACAGCTGTGGTGTCAATTGTTTTAAATATTGCTTTAGGTTTATTTCCATCATTAGTTTTAGACTTATTGAAATAAAATTATTTCTTTAAAAAATACTCAAAAATCCATTAAATCAGTTTTAATGGATTTTTTTTTATGCCTTAAATTAAGAACAGAAATTCATGTTAAAAATTTCTTCTAGACAATTGCACTTCAAAAAATCTCCATATATTTGAGTTCAATTAAATGTATTAAATTATGAACTTTAATTCAAAAAATCCATTTTTAAACAGTAAGCGTTTTTCGTCTAATGCTGAACCAAGAACAGAAGTACACCACGCTCAGATTATTGATTACAATCAAGAAATGACGGTGTCTGGAACAATCAACAAAACAGCAATCCTATTCCTAATCTTATGCGGAGCTGCTATGGTGACATGGTGGATGACTTTTAACGGAATAAACCCAATGCTTCCTACAATTGGAGGTGCAATTGTTGGTTTCATTTTAGTATTAGTTTCTTCATTCAAACCACAATTATCTCCTTACCTAGCTCCAGGATATGCATTATTTGAAGGATTATTCATAGGAGGTATTTCTGCAATATTTGAATTAAAATTTCCTGGAATCGTAATCAATGCAGTTGGTGCAACTCTTGTTACTTTCTTGGTTTGTTTAGGTTTATATAAATTTAGAATCGTAAAAGTTACAGAACAATTCAAATCTGTTGTTGTTGCTGCAACATTGGCTATTGCTACTTATTATTTAATTTCTTGGGTTGTATCAATGTTTACAAGCTGGACACCTGTTCATTACGGAAATTCTATGATGAGTATTGGTATTAGTGTTTTTGTTATCATCATAGCTGCTCTTAACCTTTTCTTAGATTTTGATTTAATTGAAAAAGGTGCAAGAGAAAAAATGCCAAAATTTATGGAATGGTATGGAGCAATGGGATTGATGATTACATTAGTTTGGTTGTATATTGAATTCTTAAGACTTTTATCAAAACTTTCTAGCAAAGACTAAATAAGTCTCTTTTAAATAATCTAAAGCCTTTTTGAGTAAAATCAGAAAGGCTTTTTTTATACTTATAGATTACTTTTTCGCAAAATTAAATTTAAAACTTCTAAGAATAATCTGTTATTCGAAATAAGAAAATAATTTATTTCTTACAAAAATAAAAATGTAATTTATTGTAATTAAAAAAAATTATAAATCTTCTATATTCTTCCTGCCTAAAGATAGAAATAATCAAAAGCTAGAAAAACATGGCTTTTCTCAAGAAATTAAAACATGTAATAAATTACAATTCATGCAATTTGTTGCATTTTTAACATTTAAAAAGCCAAAAAAATAAAGTATACTATTTTTTTGGCTAAAAAAAATAAAGAATTAAGAATTAATATATAATTTCGTGTAATCGATTACAATTAAACCACTTGAAGTCGAAAGTAAAACCACTTACTTATTATTAACTATCTTAAACAAACAATTATGAAAAAAAACCTACTTTTCATGACTGTCTTTCTCATGACAGTTCAATTATGGGCCCAAACTATCCAAATTAATGAAGCTTCTGGCTGGCTAGAATCGGCTTTTGTAAAATGGCAACCGGTCACTGGTGCCCAGACTTACAATGTGTATTACACTGGTAACGGATTTACAGATCAGAAAATAGACGACCAACTTATTAGAAGTTATGGTTCTTATTTCCGTGCTGACATTCCGGGACTTAAAGCCGGAACTTACACTGTAAAAGTAAAACCTGTTGTAAATGGGACAGAAGGAACTGGAGCTACAACAGGAAATCTAACTATAACCGCACACGACAGAAACGGATTTGCTTTTGAAGGTGGTCGTGTTCCTGGAGGATACAAAGCAGACGGAACGCCTAAAGACAATGCTGTAGTTTTGTACATTACCCAAAATACGAAAAACACAATTTCAATGAATATTACTGGTGCAAGTGCTAATCCTTGTATTGGTTTACAAAATATTCTTTACGCTATCAAAAAAGGAAAAGACACTCGCCCATTTATTATCCGTCTAATTGGAAATATTACAGATATGACTGTTATGGAAGGTGGCGATGTTGTTATTGAAAACTCCAACAATGCTTCAAGCTATGTTACAATCGAAGGTATTGGCGATGACGCTGTAGCAAACGGGTGGGGAGTTAGATTAAAATCGGCTTCAAATATAGAAGTAAACAATCTTGGATTTATGAACTGCGACAGTACTGCAGGTGATAACGTGGGAATGCAGCAAAGCAATGATCACGTTTGGGTTCATAACTGTGATTTATTTTATGGAAATGCAGGAAGCGATGCTGACCAAATAAAAGGCGATGGAGCATTAGATAATAAATCTTCAACTTACATTACAATGTCTTACAACCACTTTTGGGATAATGGAAAAGCAAGTCTTCTTGGTTTAAGCGAAGGAACAACTTCTGGTTTGTACGTAAGTTATCACCACAACTGGTTTGACCACTCAGATTCTCGTCATCCACGCGTGCGTTATTATTCAGCACATATTTACAACAACTATTATGATGGAGTTGCTAAATATGGAGCGGGCTCAACTATGGGCTCATCCCTTTTTGTTGAAGGAAATTACTTTAGAAACAGTAAACATCCAATGCTAACTTCTCTACAAGGTTCTGACATTTGGGATGAAACCAACCAAGTAAATAATGCAGGAACAATGGGAACATTCTCTGGCGAAGCTGGAGGAAGCATCAAAGCTTATAACAATACATTTGATGCTTCAAACGGAACAAACAACATGCGTTTTGTTGCTTACAATGATCCAAATCCGTTATACAATATCTCTGGAAAAATTAGCTCTACAACCGATTTTGATGCTTATGTAGCAAGCACAAGAAGCGAAGTTGTAAGTAGTTCTGTAAAATCTAAATCTGGTGCAAATACTTATAACAACTTTGATACAGATGCTAATTTATATGTGAAAAATTTAGTAATTGATACTCCAGCTGCAGCGAAAACAAAAACAACGCAATATGCAGGACGTGTTTCTGGAGGAGATTTAAAATGGACATTCAATAATGCTACAGATGACACTTCTTCTTTAGTCATCACAGCATTAAAAACGACACTTACAAACTACACAGGAACTTTAGTTGCTGTACAAGGCGAAGGAAATCCACCTGCTGGACCACAAACTTTAACTTTAACTTCTGCTTCAAACAACAATCAAACCGTTGTAAGCGGAACAGCAATTTCTTCAATTGTATTTACATGGGGCGGAGATGCAACTGATGCAACCGTAACTGGATTGCCTGCTTCTGGATTGACTTTTGTAAAAAATACTACAGCTAAAACGATAACTATTTCGGGTACGCCAACTGCAACAGTTTCGTACTCCATTGCAACTTCTGGAACTAGTGGTTCCCCAGCTACTGGTTCTGGAACTGTAACAGTAACTCCAGCTGGAACACAAACATTAGCTTCATCTGGCAATAACAGCCAAACCGTTTCCTCTGGAACTTCTATTGCTTCGATTGTATTTACTTGGGGCGGAAATGCTACAGATGCATCTGTAACTGGATTACCTGCTTCTGGGTTGTCTTTCGTAAAAAATACAACTGCAAAAACGATAACTATTACTGGAACTCCAACTGCAAATGTTTCTTATACGGTAACCACTTCAGGAACAGCTGGAACACCAGTATCTGCATCGGGAACCATAACAGTTACTACAGGCTCGGGTGGCGGATCTGAATTACATAATTTTACTACATCTGGTAAAACAAGTACATTCTACTCTATTACAGGAAATATGAATTCAACTCCAGGTTCTGTAACTTACAATGGACTAACACTTACTGAGCGTCTAAAAATCGAATCAAGCACATCTATAACGTATACAACAACTAGCGCGTCGACTTTAACTTTAGTATTTGATTCGAGTTTTACTGGAACTATTAAAGTAGATAATGTTTCGTATACAGCCTCAGCTGGTATTGTAACTGCTTCAATAGCTGCTGGTTCTCATACCATAACAAAAGGTTCTGTTGCTAATTTATTCTATATTAGCACAGTTTATGGCGGAACGACTCTAAAAATGGTTGCGATCGCCGAGACAAAAACCATAGAAACTTCAAAAATAATTTTATATCCCAATCCAGTTTCAAGTACTTTATATTTATCAGATTCCGAACAGAAGGTACAAAAAGTACTTATTTACAATGTTTCTGGAAATCTAGTAATTACTTCTGGAAATTCTCAAAGTATTGATACAAGCGGTTTAGTTCCTGGCACTTATCTAGCCAAAATTTATACTGTCGATGGATCATTTAACCAAACACTAATTAAAAAGTAAAAACTAACTTAATTTAAAAAGGCTTCCAAAATTGGAAGCCTTTAGTTTTCTTAATTTATCTTTTGCGGTTTCTAAACTCTTCTTGTTCACTTACTTTTCCAAATTCGTTCAAATATTTTTTAATCGTCTCCAAATTAAACCCAACAAAAAAAAACATTCCAATAAAAATTACAATCCAGATGTATATAATTTTTACAAATGAAATATTTGATGTGACAACATAAAATATTACTGTGGGTAGGATTGATATTAAAAACGTTAACCCCAATACAAGCATTAATGGATTTATAATATAACTGTTAATAAAAGCAAGACCCAGTTTTCTAATAAGAATTCCTAAAAAAAGCAAAGCCAAACCACCAAAAACAATACCTGCAAAACTATAAATTAGAACCTGATCCGGCTGATTATTTATATAATCTTCGTAACCAAAAAAAGTATTAAAATTGAATTCCATCGTACTTCTTCTCTTCTGGTGTTACATCAAATAAACTCTGTGATTTGTAACCTAACATTTTTGCTAAAATAAAATTAGGAAATTCTTCAATTCCAACATTATAAAGATTAATACTGTCATTAAAAAACTCTCTTCTATCTGCAATTTTATCTTCCATTTGCGATACTCGTCTCTGCAGTTCGAGAAAATTGCTGTTAGATGCCAGCGTTGGATAATTTTCTGAAACAGCAAATAGATTTTTCATTGTTTTTGAAAACTCATTTGCATTCTCAATCTTCTCTCCTACTGATTTAGAATTCAGAAAGTCAGTTCTTAATTTAGTTAAATTGGTAAGTAACTCCGTTTCATGTTCCATAAATTTAGATGCCACTTTTACAAGTTCCGGCACTTCTTCTGCTCTCTGCATCAGAATAACATCTATATTTCTAAACGCTTTTTCGTAATTATTTTTAAGCATGACCAGCTTATTATAAATTCTTATAAAAAAATTAAAAAATACAATAAGCAGAATTAATCCCGTAATTAAAGCGATATTTTGAACAGTCATATTTGTTTATTTTAAGATGATGTAAATAATTATAAGTGAAATAAAAAATAAGGTTATTAAAAAGGAATCTAACAAAGGTTTGTATTTGTTTCTAAACGAAATATTTCTTGGAACTGCGATTCCAAACACATTATCTGGATTTCCTTTTTTTATAATTGTTTCTCCATTATCTGAAGCTGCATAACCAACAAGAAACATGTAATCATTATTTCTTAAATAGGTTTCAGAATGTCGGGTTTTTCCTCCCTGCTGATTATCGACTCTGTCAAAAAAATATTCTATTCCTTCTCCATCAACGGTAACAGTCCCTGTTTCATCTTTAATTCTAAACTTACCCGTTTTAACTTCACTAAAAATTGTCGAATAAGTTGTTCTCCCATCATCGTCAGGCTTACTTTCTTCTTCGATTTTATAGTAATATCCAATACAGGGTTTATTAAAATAGGGAGAAATAATAGGTTCAATTTCTTCCAGATCACCTTCAACTTCAACCATTCCCATTGCAATTGCATCGATTTTTGAAGTTGGAAGAATTGACTGCAAGCGCATAAATTTACTTTTACTACTTGGAAAAAAAATATTCTTTAACACAATAAAACCAGGAATAATTAAAAAAAGAAGCTTTAGATTTTCAGACTCTGCTAATAAAATAAAAGCGCCAAATATGCCTGCTATTATAAAAACTCCCAAAATCTTTTGACCAAACGTCGTTTTAGGAATGTTATGTTTTTTATTAAACTTTTCTCGTTCTATTTTTTCTTGTTTACTGTTTTGAATGCCAGAATAAATCATTCCGACAATAGCAAAGAAGAAAACAGAAATAAACAATAAGAACATAGCTGCAAGAGGAAAAGCAGGGTTTATTAGATAGCTAATTCCAACTATTGCAGGAGATAAAATAAAAAATAGCCAATTGGGAAATTTCAAATTAAAAAGTCCTGAAAAGATTAAAGTCTGAAACAAAGCAATTCCTAAACTAAAAAGCATCAGAAAAACAGTCTCTACAATATCTACACTATTTTGAGTTAAAAATTCTAAAAAATTGTTCATGGTAAAATGGCTAATAATTATGCTTTTAAGGCCTTAAAATACGATTTCGACTTCCTTCGAAAGTAATTTTCTAATTCTATTACGTTCCAAATCAGAAATCGGATTATGACTCAAATCCAAACCAACAAGTCTCTTTAATTTATTAATTTCATTTGGAATAGCAGTAATTTCATTATGACTTAAAATAAGAAATTTCAAATTTTTAAAATGCAAAATTTCCTCTGGAAATAGTTTTAATTTAGTTTTAGATAAATCCAGTTCTATTACTAATTCTGCTCTTAATTTAGCCTGCTCCAGATTATAGAAAGTTGTTTTTTCTTTTTTCTTCTCATCATTGTTTTTATTTAAAAGACCAACACCTGCTAAAATCAAAGATGCTACAAAAAAGATACACAAAAAAGCAACCCAAACCGGGTCTTCATTTTTTTCTGTGGTAAACATACGTACATAAATATAATAGACCATGCCAAAAAACAGCGTAAGAAACAGCCCAAAAGAGACTAGATAGAAAATGTACTTTAAGATAGAGAAAATGATTTTTTTTGCGGGTGTTGTATTTTTTGCGGTCAAGAAATAAGCAATCAAACCTAAAAGCAAGATCCAGAAAACTGCAACTGCAATGATCGCTAATTCATTGCCGCTTTCTATTATGGCAAAACTGAAAAAAACAGGAAACATTAGAGCAAAACAAATTAAAAGCGCTGCTAAACCAAGAGATAGACAACCTGATTTTTGTTCTTTATTAGACGATTTAAGCCAAAAATAGGCAATTAAAAAAGAGAGTAGAATAACACCAATAAATCCGTATCCAAAAGGAGTAAGTCCAGCCAAAAAAATCAAAGTCATTTCTAGTTTCTTATAAATTACGCATCAATAAATGATGCTTGAGAAATAAAGGCGAATAAAAAATGAATAAAAATACTACAAATTTCCCCATTAAAAAAAACCGCTTTCCTCAAATAACGAAAAAAGCGGTTTTATTTATTTTAAAAACTTCTTGTACTACAAATCAAATTTAATTCCCTGTGCCAACGGAAGATTTGTTGTATAGTTGATTGTATTCGTTTGACGTCGCATATATATTTTCCAAGCATCAGATCCAGATTCTCGTCCTCCTCCAGTTTCTTTTTCACCTCCAAAAGCACCTCCAATTTCAGCACCAGAAGTTCCGATGTTTACGTTTGCAATTCCGCAGTCAGAACCTGATGCAGATAAAAATCTTTCGGCTTCACGTAAGTTATTCGTCATTATTGCAGAAGATAATCCTTGTGCAACACCATTTTGAATTTCTATCGCATTTTCTACATCACCAGAATATTTAATTAAATATAAAACTGGAGCAAAAGTTTCATGCTGTACGATTTCAAACGAATTTTCAGCTTCTGCAATTGCAGGTTTTACATAGCAGCCGCTTTCATAACCTTCACCAGATAATACTCCTCCTTCAACAAGGATTTTTCCGCCTTCGGCAACTACTTTATTTAATGCTGCGGCATACATTTCTACAGCATGAGTATCAATTAGTGGTCCAACATGATTTTTTTCGTCAAGCGGATTTCCGATTCGTAATTGTTTATAAGCCGCAACCAGGGCATCTTTTACTTTATCATAAATACTTTCGTGAATAATCAATCTTCTAGTAGAAGTACATCTTTGTCCAGCAGTTCCAACAGCTCCAAAAACGGCTCCGATAACAGTCATTTTAATATCTGCGTCTGGAGTAACAATAATGGCGTTATTTCCTCCTAATTCTAACAATGATTTCCCTAATCTTCCTGCAACAGTTTGCGCTACAATTTTTCCCATTCTAGTTGAACCTGTGGCAGAAATAAGCGGAATGCGAGTATCTGCAGTCAACAACTCTCCTATTTTATAATCTCCGTTTATTAAACACGAAATTCCTTCTGGAAGATTGTTTTCTTTTATAACTTGAGCAATTATATTTTGGCATGCAATACCGCAAAGAGGTGTTTTTTCAGATGGTTTCCAAACGCAGACATCACCAGAAATCCAAGCTAAAGCTGTGTTCCAAGACCAAACTGCAACTGGAAAATTAAATGCTGAAATAATCCCAACAATTCCCAACGGATGGTATTGTTCATACATTCTATGTCCTGGTCTTTCAGAATGCATTGTTAATCCGTGAAGTTGGCGCGATAATCCTACTGCAAAATCACAGATATCTATCATTTCCTGAACTTCACCATATCCTTCTTGCAATGATTTCCCCATTTCGTAAGAAACCAATTTACCAAGAGCTTCTTTATTTTGTCTCAATTTTTCTCCAAACTGACGCACAATTTCACCACGTTGTGGAGCAGGAATTAATCTAAATGTTTTAAAAGCTTCTGCTGCGGTTTGAATTGCTTTTTCGTAATCTGCTGCCGTTGACATTTTTACCGAAGCAATTAATTTTCCATCAACTGGCGAATAACTTTCCAAAATTTCTCCAGAAGAAAAATTGTTAATTCCTGTTGATGTTCCTTCATTTATTGTCTTGATGCCCAATTTATCAAGAGCTTCCTTCATTCCAAATTGCGATGCTATTGTTGTCATTGTAACTTTTTTAGTTAAAATTGTTATATTTTTATGTAAAGGTATTGTTTTAGAATTAATTTTTGATTGAAGTTAATTCATAAATGAACGTAAATTTAAGCTTATTTTATAGTATTAACAGAAACGAAACTTCAATATTGAATTTATTTAATGAAATTTGCAGTACTTAAAATTAAAAATATGACCCATTCTTTTAGGCTTCTGCTTTGTTTTCTCTTAATTTCAACAAATATATTCTCTCAAAAAGGAAAAAGTTCTTTTTCTGTAGTTCCATTAGGCGTAATGGGTGGTATTGACGAAAAAAATCTTTCTGCTTATTTAATCGCTCCAGCCAACACAACTGATTATATCTGCCTTGATGCTGGAACTGTAAACGCCGGAATTGAAAAAGCTATTGAGAAGAAAACTTTTAAAGTTTCTACAAGTGAAGTTTTACGAAAATACATCAAAGGATATTTGATTTCGCATGCACATTTAGATCATGTTTCAAGTTTGATAATTAATTCTCCTGCCGATTCTTCTAAAACAGTTTATGCTACAAATAAGTGTATGGAAATGATGGAAAACCATTATTTCAACGATCAGACTTGGGCTAATTTTGGAGACGCAGGACCAGGATTTCCTTTAAAAAAATACCATTTTCAGACTTTAAATTTGGGAGAAGAAACTTCTTTGACGAATACCAAAATGACAGTTAAAGCATTTTCGTTAAGCCATGTTAATCCGTTTGAGAGTACTGCTTTCTTAATTAAAAATGAAAATGATTACGCTTTATATTTAGGCGACACAGGACCAGATGAAGTAGAAAAAAGTAATAATCTTCGTGATTTATGGACCGCAGTTGCTCCATTGGTTAAAGCCAAACAATTGAAAGGAATTTTTATTGAAGTTTCTTTTCCAAATGAGCAACCAGATAAATTCTTGTTTGGTCATTTGACTCCAAATTATTTAATGAAAGAACTTCATGTTCTAGAGGATGTAGCTGGAAAAGGTTCTCTTGAAAACTTTAAAATTATTATCACACATTTGAAACCGCCTGCAAAGAATATTGCAAAAATTAAAGAGCAGTTAAAAGGGCAAAATGATTTAGGATTGAATATTATTTATCCTAAACAAGGGGAAAAGCTTGAGCTATAGATATTATTTTGTAAGTTATTTTTTATATTTTAGCCAGATAAATTATATTAAATGGAAATTATTTGGTCAAAAAAAGCAAAATATAACTTTTACTCTATTCGAAATTATTTAGAATTATATTGGTCACCATTAATAGCAGAAAAATTTATTCTCGATGTACTAAGAGTAAATAAGTTATTAGAAAAAAATCCTCAAATAGGAAAATATAGGGATGATTTAGAATGCCGGGAAATAGTAATCTCAAAACATATTACTTTATATTATGCAATAAAAGAAAATCAAATAAAACTGATTGCTTTTTGGAATAATCGCCAACGACCTTTAAATCCTTATGATTTGTAAATCTATATAAGTTTTTTACTTCTTAATTCTGCCAGCATTTCTTCATGAGTAATAAAATCTCCATTTTCGAGATCACGTTTACCCTGCTCGATTTCCTCTTTTAATTCTAATCTAAAGTTTTCTTCTGGAGAAAGAATTTTAGCAATAGAAAGCATTTCATCGGCAGAAAAAGTCTGAGTCTTTAACTTACGATAGAACGTTGGACTTGGAATACCAACTTGCTCAATAATATAGCTTTTTTTAAAGGGTGATTTGTTCATTAAACTCTCAATATTATCGACAATATTTTTATATGCAATTATTTCTTGTATCATTTTTGATATATTTATGAGTTATTTGTAATACAAATATACTTCAAAAATGATACAATCTTCTTTTTTAGCGTTAAAAAAATAACCCAACAAGCTTACAATAGTTGTTGGGTTATTTTTTATGTAATTAACATTATTTCTTCATTTCTTCGCCACAAACCTCGGATCAGTTTCCATAACAGTTCCGCAATTATCGCAGGTTCTTAATTCTTCTGAATTATAAAAATGTTCAAAATGAGGAAGGAAATCTTTTTCGATATTATGAAGTTCAAAATACACTTCGTACAGTTTATGATTGCAGTTATCGCAATGCCAAATCAAACCATCTGTAAAACCTTGTCCAGCACGTTTACGTTCTATTACAAGTCCGATAGAACCTTCTGAACGAACAGGAGAATGAGGCACTTTTGCAGGATGTAGATACATATCGCCCGCATTTAATTCCATCTCTTTACGCTGTCCATCTTCCTGAATAACAACCTTAATATTTCCTTCTAACTGATAAAAAAGTTCTTCTGTTTCGTTATAATGGTAATCTTTTCGTGCATTTGGTCCTGCAACAATCATTACAATATAATCTCCAGAATCAACATATAAGTTTTTATTTCCAACAGGCGGTTTTAGTAAATGACGGTTTTCGTCAATCCATTGGGTCAGGTTAAAAGGTTTTGCTATAGCCATTTTTATTCAAAATTTATGAAAAGCTAAGGTAGTGAAAAGTATTCAGTCTCAGTCGCAGTTTTCAGTTTTGCTGAGATTGATTACTGTGGCTGAGACTTAATACTTATTTAAATTCTTTTATCAAATAAATATAAACTGGAAAATGATCACTAAAGCCAGCTTCCGCCAAAGTGTTCCGCAACGGATAACCTTTGTATTGCCCCGAATTTTGAATAAGATAAGGTCTGCTGAAAATGCCCGCTTTCCAAAAATTAAAAGTCGAAAAATCCGATTTAACCAAAGAGGCTGTCATAATAATTTGATCAAAAATATTCCAAGAATCACGATAAGCAATAGTTCCTAAACCTTTATTGGCAAGCTCTTCAAACGGATTAAAAACTCCAAATTCCGAAACTTCAGCTCTTATTCCTTTTGCACCTAGTCCTGATTTTATGCTTTTGTTTGATGGTGAATCATTAAAATCTCCCATTGTCAATACTTTTGCCTGAGGATTAATCCTTTGCAAAGAATCAATAATTTTCCTGTTCAATTTTCCCGCTGCTTCCCGAAATAAACTAGTTGCCTTTTCGCCGCCTGATCTCGATGGCCAGTGATTGACAATAACATGTATTTCTTCATCTTCTAAAAATCCCGAAACCAAAAGTTGATCTCTTGTAAAAACTCGATTTTTATTTTCTTTCTTAACCTCTATTTCGTCATCTAAAATTTCTGTTTCTTCTTCTTTTTTAGGAATTTCTTTTCTATAAATAATTAAAGGAATATTCGAATAAGAAGTTGGTCTGAAATACTTTTTCTGATAAAGTAGCGCCACATCGATACCACGCTTATCTGGAGAATCAAAATGAATGATTCCTAAATCCAACGGCTGTAATTTTGGCTCTTTTATCAAATCTTCTAAAACGGCTCTATTTTCTATTTCTGCTCCCCCAATTAAAGTTGGCGCATTTGAATTATCTGGTGTTCCAATTTCAGATAGAACTCTTGCCAAGTTCTTTAGTTTCTGCTGGTATTTCTCTATTGTCCAATGCTGTGCCCCGTTTGGAGTCCATTCATCATCATTTGTAAATTCATCATCTACAGTGTCATAAAAGTTTTCAAAATTGTAAAAAGCAACTGTATGTATTTTGTACTTTTTGGATTGGCTAAAAAGAACTGACGTTCCAAAAAGAAAAAGCAGAAAAAATCTAAATTTTAAAGGCATATATAAGATTTTAAAAAGACAAATCTAATTAAAAAATGTAAGATTTTTACTTAAATAAAATTTCAAAATATTACATTTGTTTCTTGTAAAAGTCTTGTACCTTGCTCAAAAAATCTGATCATTTATAACATGAAAAAAATACTGTTTTTTACTTTCTTCTTAAGCTCTTTAAATACATTTTACGGACAAAAAAACAGTTCTCGAGCAGAGGAAATCAGAAAACAATACAAAATTCCAGAATTGGCTTATGCAGTTGTTTCTTCAGATTCTATTCTTGAAATTGAAGCTTTAGGATTTCAACGTTACAAGTCTTCTCATAAAGCAAAAATTAATGATATATTTCGTTTAGGATCCATCACAAAAACGATCACAAGTTATATCGCAACGACTTTAGTTAAAGAAGGGAAGATAAAATGGGATACCAAATTCTTTGATTTGTATCCTGAATTAAAAGCAGAAAGTAATCCAGAAATCTATAACGTAACCTTGCAAGATTTCTTGACATTTCGAGCCCCAATTCCAACTTGGTCTTATGGAAATGAAACGCCAAATCAACAAGAAATAAAAGGAAACAATCAAGAACAGCGTTATGAATTTATAAGCTGGTTTTTTAAACAAAAACAAATTGTTACTGAGAAACAAGATTGGTATGGTTCTAATCCAAGTTTTGTTGCTGCAGGTTTAATGCTCGAAAAAGCAACTGGAAAAAGTTATGAAACTTTAGTACAAGAATTAGGTAAAAAGTTAAGCATTAACTTCGGTTTTGGACAGCCAAACGTTACTGATATAAACCAGCCTTGGGGACATGATGAAAATTTGAAGCCTGAAAAACCATTTGTAAATTATAAATTAAATTGGCTTTCGTCAGCAGGAAATATCAATGTAAATCTTCCAGATTTTTGCAAATTTACACAGATGCAACTACAAGGTTTGTTAGGGAAATCAAAAGTATTGTCTGAAGAAGAATTTAATAAAATGCATTTCGGTTTTCCAGAATTTTCTTTTGGATGGTATTCCGAAATAAATGAAAAATCGGGTTTAAAATATTCTTTTCATTATGGAAATCCAGGAACATTTTTAACCAAAGTGTATATTTGCAAAGATATCGATAAGGCTTTTATACTATTTGCGAATGTGCAATCTGAAGAAGCTGACAAAGGTTTAATGCTGCTTCTTGCCGAATTGCAAAAACAATATGGAGGTTAAATTATTAAACCTTAAAAATTAATTTTATAATTTTAAGCAAAAGAAAAAAATGAATAAAAACTGCTTTCACCATATAAAGAGACACTTTGTCTTTTGTAAACTCGCATTTCTTATTTTTGCTTTACAATCATTCAACTGTCAATCTCAACAAAACATGATAACACCGCCTTATTTACAAAAGGGAGATACTGTCGCACTTTTGGCAACAGCAAGAAAAAACATCGACGATAACTTAAAACCAACAATAGATTTATTGCACAGTTGGGGTTTAGAAGCCGTAATTGGGTCAACAATTGGTTTAGATTATCATCAATTGGCTGGAACAGATGAACAGAGAGCTGCCGATTTTCAGAAACAAATGGACAATCCAAATATTAAAGCCATTTGGTGCGTTCGTGGCGGATATGGCACTGTTAGAATGTTAGATTTACTAGATTTTACGAAATTTAAACAGCATCCAAAATGGGTAATTGGTTTTAGTGATGTAACGGTTCTTCATAATCATTTGAACACGATGGGTTACAAATCTATTCATGGTATTATGCCAGTAACAGTCCCTAGAGCAACTCCAGATGCTGTGAGCTCGTTAAAAGCCGCTTTATTTAACGAACCTATTTCCTACTCTATTAGTCCAAATCCGATGAATCGTTTAGGAAGTGCAACGGGAGAATTGGTTGGAGGTAACTTGTCTATTTTATACAGTTTATTAGGATCTCCGTCTGCAATTGACTGTAAGGATAAAATTTTATTTATCGAAGATTTGGATGAATATCTGTATCACATCGACCGTATGATGATGAATCTAAGACGTAACGGATGTATCGAAAATCTAAAAGGAATTATCATTGGCGGAATGACAAGCATGAAAGACAATGAAGTGCCTTGGGGAAAAAATGCTTTAGAAATTATAGATGACGTAACCAAAAAATACAATATTCCTGTAATTTTTAATTTCCCAGCAGGGCATATTAGAGACAACAGAGCTTTAATTATGGGAAATACCGTTTCTATAGAAGTTACTGCTTCTGGAAGTACAGTTACTTTTAAAAAGTAATATCACATTGCTTGTTATTTAAGCAAATCTAACAATACCACATAAAATCTCGCAAAGACGCAAGATCGCCAAGTTTTAAAATGCTTTGTGATTTTGCGTTTTTTCGTGCAATAATTTCATTTAGTAAAAATAAACTCAAAGATTCACAGTGAAAACTATGGCTGAGACTGAATACTACAATAATGGCAGAACATAACGATTTAGGAAAATTAGGTGAAGATCTCGCAACGGATTATTTGGAAGAAAATGGATATTCAATTCTAGAACGAAACTTTGTTATCCAAAAAGCAGAAATAGATATAATTGCACAAAAAAATAATGTTTTGGCAATTGTTGAAGTTAAAACTCGTTCGAGTTTAGATTTTGGTTCTCCGCAAGATTTTGTGAAGCAAAAAAAGATTCAATTACTCATAAAAGCAGTAAATGCCTACATAAACGATAGGGAAAAGGATTTTCAGGAAGATTTAGAAATCCGTTTTGACATCGTTGCCATCCATAAAAATGGGGAATCATTTGCAATTGAACATCTTACTGACGCTTTTTATCACTTTTAACATAATTTTTTATTGTTATAATTGTAACAATTTGTTTTTTTATTTATATTTGCAAAGAATTATAACATCGTAATGTTAAATTAACTACCAACTCAACTGTTACCAAAAAAAAAAAAAGAATTATGAAAACTGTTTCTTCTATTGTAGAAAACTACATTAAAACAAAACCATTTTTATTAAATGCCCTGTCACTTGGAATTATCAACCTAACTTCACTTTCGCGAAATATTATGACCGAATTAGAAAGTGAGTTTGGCAAAGAAGTAAAACAAGGCGCTGTTGTAATGTCTTTAAAACGACTGACGGAAGAACTAGATTTTAAACTAAATCACAAAATCAATAAAGTAATTAAAAACATTGGTGAAATCACGGTTCGCTCTGAACTTACAGATTACACTTTTGCAGCATCTGAAACTGTTTTAAACAAACAAGCAGATTTGATCTCTGATATTAATGCTTTGTCTGATATTTTTTATACCTCATCTCGTGGAGTAAACGAAACTAATATCGTTGTCAGCAGTAGTGTAAATCACTTAGTTGAGAAACATTTTATGAGAGAAAAATTAATCCAAAAATTAGATAATTTAGCTTCTATTACAGTAAAATTACCAAAAGAAAACATTGTTGTTCCTGGTATTTACTACTTTATTTTCCAACGTTTGGCTTGGGAAGGAATCATCATCAATGAGGTAATTTCAACTTCAAATGAGTTTACCATTTTAGTTGGAGAAGATCAAGTTGATGTTGCTTTTAAAGTAATTAAAGACTTAAAAAACTAATTTAGAAAATATCTAATTTAAAAATCAAATTAGAGTTTATAACACTAAAATCCTTTTGTCTTCTATAGATAAAAGGATTTTTCTTTTGAAATAAAATGAGATAAAAGACCAAATTTCATATTTCGTAGATAAGAATATTCTCAAAAGTCAAATTCATAATTAAAATTTATTTTGCAATAGCGTCAAAATAACACTTACTAGTGCGACTGCGACTTAACAAGAGTTTTTGTTTCTTTCTTTAAAAAACTAACAAAAAATCCGAATTAAGTTTTTTTATATATAATTTGTTGCGAATATTATTTTTATATATTTGCGATGAAGTCAGACATCAGACCTCGCATTTTGATAGTTTAATACCATTGGAATTAAATAAACGCAAATTAAATTGTTAGAAGCGGCCAACCATAGTGAAAAATTATTGGTAAGTGAACTCAAAAAAGGAAACGAAAAAGCCTTTCGCCAACTTTTTGATTTATTCCACCAAGATATTTATGGATATAGCATCAGTCTTCTAAAATCAAAAGAGGCTGCAGAGGAAAATGTACAGGATGTTTTTTTGAAAGTCTGGCTCAATCGCGAAAGTTTGAATGTAGAACAATCTTTTAAATCCTACATTTTTACAATTGCCAGAAATCAGGCTTTTAATGTTTTGAATAAGGCTGCGAATGAAATTTTATTGAAAGAAGCCGTTTTCTACGAAAGTCAGAAATCACATGAATACGGAGATTATGCTATCCGGGAAGCCGATTGCAAAAAACTCCGAAAACAAGCTATGAAACAGCTCCCGCCCAAACGACGGCAGATTTTTAAAATGTCGCGGAAGAAAGGAATGAGCTACGAAGAAATAAGCGAGGAACTCGGAATCTCGATAAATACAGTCCGGAACCAAATGAGTAAAGCGCTCGAATCGATGCGCGGTTTTTTTCAACTTCACGATGAAATTATCTAACCAAAACCACAAATATTGCCCTTAAAATCACTCTTCGGAGTGATTTTTTTTGATTGTTTTTTTGCCACAGATTTAATGGATTTAAACAGATTATTTTTTTTAATCTGAAATGAGAAGAATTTCAACGTATTAAAATCCTTTTAATCTTTTTAATCTGTGGCAAAAAAAAAATCTATTGCCTCCAGCTTTAGCTGGAGGTTTATGAGAAATTAAGATTTAGGCTTTAGCCAAAATTATCTCATTTGGCTAAAGCCATAATTTGACACTAATTTTTTTTGACCTCCAGCTAAAGCTAGAGGCAATTGAAATTATTTTCGAAAATTATTTCACTCTTTTCTTATTCACAAAACACTAACAATCAAACATATAAAAAACACAAAATGTTAAAATTTAAAAATTTATAACGTTTGAGTAGTACTCAATTGCATCTCAGCTGTATTATAGAAACACAGAACCTAAAAACATTCTTAATGAATTCAAATTCTGAAATAAAAACGCTTTTAGAGAAGTTTATTTTAAATCAATGTACTGCCGAAGAAACAGAGCAAGTTGTTGCCTATTGCCGCAATAATAACCTTACCGATGAATTTCCGACAGTAGAGGAAGTAAAAAATCTCTTAAGCGAAATGCCAAAAATGGATGAGCAGAAAGCCAATTTAATTTTTGACAACATTTTATCTACAGCAAAAGATCAAGAAACAATTATCAAATTAGAGCCTCAAAAATCAAATTACAGAAAGTACATTTCTATTGCAGCTTCTGTTTTGGTTCTTCTTGGAGTTGGATTTGCTTACAAACAAGGTTTTTTTAGTAAAACTGCAGATGTCCCGTTCGATTTTAAAAGTTCTGACATTGTTCTTCAAATGGAAGACGGTAGTGTTCAGATTATTTCTGAAAATGGAAAAGTTCAAGTTCATGACAAAAACGGAAATATTGTCGGGAATCAAAGTGGTGATAAATTGGTTTACCAAAATCAAACTAATTCTGATAAGTTGGCTTACAACACTCTTAAAATTCCGTTTGGCAAAAAATTTCGTCTACAATTATCTGACGGAACTATGGTTCATATAAACTCTGGCTCTACTTTAAAATATCCTGTAAAATTTATTGCTGGAGAAAATCGTCAAGTATATCTTGATGGAGAAGCTTTTTTTGATGTGGCAAAAGATAAAAAACACCCTTTTATTGTAAATGCTGACAACTTAAATGTACGCGTTTTAGGAACACATTTTAACGTTTCTAATTATCCTGAAGATACATTTACAGATGTTGTACTTGTTGAAGGTTCTGTTGGTATGTACAGCTCTAACGAAGAATTTAATGCCGATAAAAGCACTATTTTAAAACCGGGTTATAAAGGAAGCTTCAACAAAGAAAATGCTTCAATCTTTACCAGACAGGTTATTACAGAAATTTATACTTCTTGGATAGATGGCGGACTTACTTTTAGAAATATGACTTTCAAAAACATTATTACTAAACTAGAAAGACGCTACAACGTAACGATCATTAATAAAAATGAAAAACTGGCTAATGAGAAATTTAATGCCAGCTTTAAAGAAGAATCAATTGAAAATGTTATGAGTTATTTTAATGACGTTCATGGCATTAATTACACCATAAAAAACGATCAAATACTAATTAAATAACCACTAAAACCAATACTATATATGATGAGATAACATTACGGGAATAAAAAAATCGGAAAGAGCTGCGAACAATTTCCGATTAACTAAGTGATTGAATATAACGAATTAACTACAATCAATTAACAAAATTATGAAAAAAAAATCTAAGAATAATGGGTTTCTATACTCATTGTTCCAAAATGACCTAAAATTGAAATTAACTACACTACTTATTTTGGTCGCCATGTTTAATATCAAAGCAAGTACTTATGCCCAAAAAACAAAAGTTACTCTTGATTTGAACAATTCAACAATCGAAAAGGTTATTGAGACCATTGAACAAAAAACGGATTTCAGATTTATTTACAAAATGAGTGATGTCGACTTAGATCGAACGGTTTCGATTTCTGTAAAAGAACAATCGATCTACACTGTTTTGGATAAAATTTTTAAAGGAACGTTTACTGAATTTAAAATTCGTGACACGCAAATTATCCTTAAAAAGCCAGAACTAAAATCACAAAATATTGAATATGAAAAAGAAACTATTTCTGGAATTATTACTGACGAAAATGGTGCCCCACTTCCTGGTGCGTCTATTTTAGAAGAAGGCACAAAAAACAGCACTGTAACTGATTATGATGGTAAATTCAAATTTATTGTCGAAAGCAGTTCTTCTGTGATTGTAATAAGTTTTGTAGGATATAAAACAAAAAAAGTTGCCGCTGGTAATGGTACTTTAAATGTTCAACTGGAACCAGATGCAACAAATTTACAAGAAGTTGTATTGGTAGGTTACGGTACCGCAGCTCGTAAAGATGTTACGGGAGCAGTATCTTCTATCAATTCAAAAGATATGAATCAAGGAGCAATTGTAAACCCTTTGCAATTGATTTCGGGAAAAGCTGCGGGTGTAAATATCAATCAAATTGGTAGTGAGCCAGGAGGTGCTCCGAGTGTGCGTATCAGAGGTATTTCTTCTCTTATTGGGGGAAACGATCCTTTAGTTGTTGTAGATGGAATTCAAGGAAACTTAGACTTATTAAGTCAGATTCCACCAACTGAAATCGAAAATATCGATATCTTAAAAGATGCATCGGCAACAGCTATTTATGGTTCTAGAGGTGCTTCTGGTGTAATTATGGTTACTACTAAAAAAAATAGAGCAGGCAAAACTACTATAGAATACATTGGAAATACTTCTATTGATTTTATCCCAAAAAAATTGGATATGCTAGATGCAAATCAATGGTGGGAAGCTGCACAAAAAGTTGGTGTTCCTGCATCTGCAAATCATGGTTCTGACACAGATTGGTATGGTCTTTTGACTAAAACTGGAGTAACTCAAAACCATACTTTGTCTTTTGGCGGTGGTGCTGATAAATTTAGTTATAGAGCCTCAATTAGTGCCATTTTGCAAGATGGGGTTGTAATTAACTCAAACAATAAAAAATACATTGCCCGTGTTCAGGCATCACAAACTGCCTTGGACGGAAAATTAAAACTGACTTATAATTTAAACAACGGAACCGATTTTACAACATCTAGTATTCAATCTATTGGGCGTGTAAATTATGTTTCTAACTTAATTACAAATGCATATTTAATGCGCCCAACTGATCCTGTTTTTAATACTGACGGAACGTATTTTACAGATCCAAACGTTTTTCAATACTTAAATCCATACGCTGCGCAACAGGAAATTATAAATGAGTCTGAGGCTGATAATTTATTTGGAAGTTTAAAAGCTGACTTAGATTTATTTGATGGATTAACTGCTGGATGGTTTGGAAGCTGGAGAAAAACCAATAAAACTATAGGCTTTTATGATCCTGCAAAATCTACAGATTCGCACGCAATTGATCAAAAAGGCTTTGCTAATATTACAGATAGCAGACAAAATGAAAAATTGATGGATATTAGCCTGAATTACAAAAAGACTTTTGGTCCTCACAGCCTTAATGTTTTGGCTTTGTACGAATGGCAAAAACAATTATATCAAGATAATTATTCTCAAATAAGAGGTTTTATTAACGACATAACAACTTATAATAGTCTACAGCTTGGAGATTTCTCTAAAGTTCTTCCTGGAGATATGAAATCGTCTAAATCAGACAGAACTTTAGTTTCTTTCTTAAATCGTATTAACTACTCTTATGCAGATCGTTATTTATTTACGGCAAGTTTAAGAAAAGATGGTGCTTCTGTTTTTGGATCTAATCAAAAATGGGGATATTTCCCTTCTGCTTCTGTAGCTTGGCAAGTAACTAAGGAGTCATTCATGACAAACCAAACACTATTTAATGAGCTTAAATTACGTGCAGGATATGGAGTTACAGGAAATCAGCAAAATTTATTGCCACAAGGTTCAATTGCATTAGTTGGACTTGGAGATCCTTCAACAATTTATTTTGGAGGTCAGCAAATCACAAACTTTTTTCCAAGTCAAAATGCAAATCCTGATTTGAAATGGGAAACAAAAAAACAAACCAACATTGGTCTTGACTTTGCTTTGTTAGAAAGTAGATTACGAGGAACTATCGATGTTTATACTTCTACAACTGATAATTTATTATTTGATTATACAGTACCTCAGCCTCCATATCCTTACAATAAAATTAAGGCAAACGTAGGAAGTATTTTGAATAAAGGTCTTGAAGTTTCTCTTGCTTATGATGTAATTAAAAATGAAAATACAACTCTTACACTTGCAGGAAACGTTTCGCTAATAAAAAACGAAGTGCTTAATTTAAGCGGAAGCATCAATGGAGTTCCTTTAAACACAGATTATGTTGCTTGGGGAGCAAATGGCGCTAACTCTTATTTAATAAAAGGACAGCCTGTTGGAACTTACAATATTTTACATCATACGGGTGTAGATGCTGCAGGAATTGAAACTGTTGAAGATCGTGATGGAAATGGTATAATTGATCAAGGTGACAGAAGCCCAGATAGAGTTATTAGCGGATCTGCATTACCAAAATATACTTATGCATTTAATCCAACTTTTGTTCATAAAAATTTTGATGCTTCAATGTTGTGGAGAGGTTCGGGAGGAAATAAAATCTATAACCAAGTACGTGCCAATATAAGCCGTCTTGAAAATATTGGTAAATCTAACATTTTAGCAAGTGCTGTAGACGAAGGAATTTATTCTTCTCCTTATGCCTCAGATATGTATTTAGAAGATGGTTCATTCTTGCGTCTAGAAAATGTTACTGCTGGATATAATTTTCGTTTCACAGATGTTAAATACATCGAATCTGTTAGAATCTCACTTACTGGAAACAATCTTTTACTTATTACCAACTATTCTGGTATAGATCCAGAGGTAACTTTGAGTGGAAGTGGAAAACCTGAGGACAACTTTGGTGCAGATAGAGGAATTTATCCTCGTACAAGAAGTATCGCTATAGGTTTAAATGTAAAATTTAAATAGTAAAAGAAATGAAAATCAAAAATATATTAATACTAGGGAGTTTAACTTTCCTGTCTCTTGTTGGTTGCACCAATATTGATGAAAATGTGTACGATAAATACCCTCAGAACGATTTTTATAATTCACCCGAAGGTGCTGATGTCGCCCTTGCCAGTGTTTATGGTCAAATTGGAGGAAATTGGGATGGAAAGGGTTATGCTGGAGCTGATAACGGCTGGTACGATTTAAACTGTATGTCGGCAGATGAACAAGTTATTCCGCATAGAAATACAGGCGATTGGCAGTTAGATTTTGCTCGTGTTTACATGCATCAATGGCTTCCAACAGATTTAATGGTAAACAATACTTGGAATTGGCTTTACAAATCTATTTTCGCTGCCAATTTAGCTGTTTCTCAACTGGAAACCGCCAAAGCCGATGCTTCAAAGATTGCAGAAGCTAAAGTATTGCGCGCTTTTTTCTATTATCTATTAATGGACGATTACGGAAACATTCCTTTCTACACAGACAATAACACAACCGTAGATAAAATTCCGCAAGTGAGTCGTAAAGAAGTTTATGATTTCATCGTAAAAGAATTGACCGAAAACGTAGAATTGCTTTCTGGAACAAAAGGAGGAAATTATTACGGGCGTTTCAATAAATGGGCTGCTTATACCTTATTAGCAAAAGTATACTTAAATGCAGAAGTTTATACAGGGCAAGCAAAATGGGCTGAGTGTTTAGCTGCTTGTCAAAAGGTTTCTGAAGGAAACTTTAATCTTCACCCTGCATCAAACAATGCCTCAAGTCCGCTTGGAAATACGTATTATGAATTGTTTGGCGATGTGCTACCAGATGACGAAACTATCCTTTCTATATACACTACTGTAGATGTTGTGTCTAGAAATATTTTTACTGTTAGAAGTTTATATGGGCCTCACTGCCAAGCTCTTTTTGGATACAGCGGATGGAATGGTACAATTGTTCCAAAAGATTTTTATCTAAAATATACTGACAATGATATTCGTAAAAAACAATTCTTAATAGGAGAACAACCAGGTGGAACAAACTATACTCTTGATATAAGTTCATTGGATAATCCTGGAGCTGGTGCGCAAGAAGGTGTTCGTAACGTTAAATTCTACCCAGCAACTCCAAGAAACGGCGGAGGAGCATCAAACGACTTTCCTATTTACAGATATGCAGATGTTCTTTTAATGATGGCAGAATGTAATGTTCGTTTAAATAATCCTGCTGCTGCAAAACCATCTATCGATGCTGTTAGACAACGTGCTGGTTTAGGCGCTTTGGATAATGTGCCAACTCTAACTGATATTTATAACGAAAGAGGATTAGAATTGAACTGGGAAGGTCACAGAAGACAAGATATGATTCGTTTTGGTACTTTCTTATCGACAAAACAATTCATGGAAAGTTCAGAAGAATATAGAAAAATATATCCTATTCCAACTTCGGCTTTAAATGCTAATCCAAGTCTTAAACAAAATCCAGGTTACTAATTAAAAGTACTTGATATGAAATTGCCGTTCCTCAAAAATAAATTCAATAAAAGAAGTTCGGCAGTCTCATGGTACTTTAAAAACAAATAATAACTACATATGAAAAAATATATAAATAGATTATTTGCACTTACAGCCTTGCTTATTGTTGGAGCTGCTTGTGAAAATGATGCCGAATTGACCTATCTAAAAGATGTTCAGTTCCCATCTGAAATAAAAATTACACCAAGTACCACTTTTGTGCTTCTGGAAGACAATGCAGATACAGATGCAATTACCATTTCTTGGGATAAAGTTACTTTTCCTATTGAAGCGCCTGTAACATATGCAGTACAATTTGATGTTCCTTCAGATATTACAGGCTCAAATGCATGGCTAAATGCAACTCGTATTGAAGTAGGACAAGATGTTTTGACTAAGACTTTTTCTGTTAGAGATTTCAATAAAATTGCAACAGATTTAGGTTTGCCTGCAGATAAAGCCAACAAACTTATTGTGCGTGTTGAGGCTCAAATGGATAGAAAAGTTTTTTCAAAAAATGTTGAATTAACGGTTACTCCTTACGAAAAAGCAATTGTTTTTGGCGAAATTTACATGCCAGGTTCTTACCAAGGCGAATGGAATGTTGAAACTGCTTCTGTTTTAACCGCTATTGAAAAAGGCGTTTACCAAGGTTATGCCTCAGTTCTTCCAGGTTATGGAACAGGATTTAAAGTAAATACTGCTAGAAACTGGGAAGAATTTTATGGTTCTAGTGGCGGCGATAACATCCAGAAAATGAATACAACAGACTTACAAATGCCTGGCGAAGGTTCTTATCAAATTAAAGTAAATCTTAATACTTTAAAATGGTCTGCAACAGCTTATGCTTGGGGAATTGTTGGAACAGCTCAAACTGGCGGATGGGATAACAGCACACCAATGAGTTATGACCACCAGACAAAAACATGGAAAGTAACAGCAGATTTGGTTCCTGGAGCATTAAAATTCAGATTGAACAACAAATGGGATGTTAATTACGGACCAAAAGATGCTACAACAAATACAATTAATCGTGACGATCAAGGTTCTTATACCATTACCGAAGCGGGAACTTACGACGTTACATTCACGATTGATGAAACAGATCCAAACACAAATGGCTATCCTGCAACAGCAACTTGCACTATAGTTAAAAAATAATCTAACATATTCATACATGATAGATTAGTTTTGAGTGATACCTGCCTTTCTGAGCAAAAGGCAGGTTATCTAAAAACTAAAGCTCAAATTCTATCAAATTTAATTCTAAAATTATGAAGTCTAACACCAACATTTTTCTTGCTTTACTGCTTTCTTTAGCTTTTATATCGTGCAGTTCTTCTGAAGAAAATCCGAAACCAGATCCAAACACGGGAACAGAAAACGAATATCAGCAATATGGATCCCCATTTGATAAAGTTGCAGCCAATGAAGATGCCGTAATTTATCAGGTAAACGTACGTTCTTTCAGTCCAGAAGGAAACTTAAAAGGTGTTCAGAAACGACTTGGAGACATTCAGAAATTAGGTGCAAACGTCATTTATCTAATGCCTATTTATCCTGTTGGAAAAATAAAAATGGCAGGAAAATTAGGTTCTCCTTATTCAATTAAAGACTATAAAGCCGTTAATTCTGATTATGGAAACTTAGAAGACCTTCGCGCTCTAGTTACAGAAGCACACAGCAAAAATATGGCGGTAATTTTAGACTGGGTTGCCAATCATACTTCTTGGGATAATCAATGGATTACAGCACATCCAGACTGGTACCAGAAAGATGCCAGCGGAAACATTACTATTCCGCCAGGAACCAACTGGCAAGATGTTGCACAATTAAATTATACTAATGCAGAAATGAAAAAAGCCATGATTGATGCCATGTCTTATTGGGTTTATAATGCCAATATTGATGGTTTCAGATGTGACGCTGCCGATTTTGTTCCTGTAACTTTCTGGTCAGAAGCAATAACTAAAATCCGTAAAATCAAAAACCAAAGAATGATTTTAATGGCCGAAGGTTCAAGAGCCAATCATTATGATGCTGGATTCGATTATACTTTTGGTTTTGCTTATTTCGGCGCTTTAGAAAAAGTATTCTCAGAAGCGCAGCCTGCAAGTTATCTTCAAACAGAAAGTTCTAAAGAATACGGACAACTAGATTCTTCAAAACGCATTGTGCGCTATACCACAAACCACGATGTTAATCTTTCTGACGGAACTCCACTTGAGCTTTTTGGAGGCAAAAAAGGTTCGTTAGCAGCATTTGTAATTGCATCAAGCATGAAATCTGTCCCTATGATTTACAATGGTCAAGAAATTGGCTATAACAAACGCATTGATTATTTTGACAATGTGCCAATAGATTGGTCTACTGCAGATAATGATATGCTTTTAGAATACCAAAAAATAATTGCATTTAGAAATTCGAGTGAAGCACTTCGAAAAGGAAAACTAACGGGCTACAGCAGTAACGATGCAAGTGTTTTTACTATGGAAACTACAACTGATAAAGTCTTAATTGTGGCCAACATTAAAAACAAATCAGTTAAATATACCGCTCCAACAGCTTTGGCCAACACCAATTGGACAGATGCATTAACTGGCAATCCAATTTCTATTGCTTCAGAAATTAATTTAGAAGCTTATCAATACCTTATTCTTAAAAAATAACAAAAGCTTCTTATAATCCTAAGATTTGAAAAAAAGTAAATAACATGAATTTTCAATCCAAAAAAATACAGTTCCAAATTCGTTTGGGCAAAAAACTAGCGCTTTTATTTTTCGTTTGCACCTGTACATTTGCAGTAAAAGCACAAGAAATAATGTCGCCAGACAAAAATCTTTCGCTAAAATTTGAATTGAAAGAAGGCGGAATTCCGTCTTATCAATTATCATACAAACAAAAACCGGTTATTAAACCTAGTTCTTTAGGTTTAGAACTTCAAAATATGCCTTCGTTTTTGGATGGTTTTACCGTTACAAATACAGCACAATCTTCTGTCGATGAAAGTTGGAATCCGGTTTTAGGTGAAGAAAAAACAATTCGCAATCATTACAACGAATTACTTGTCACTTTAGCGCAAGCGAAAAACAATAACAGATTTATCAGAATCCGTTTCCGTTTATTCAATGACGGATTAGGGTTTCGATATGAATTTCCAAAACAAAATGACCTAAATTATTTTGTAATTAAAGAAGAACGTTCCGAATTCAATTTAGCTGGAAATCACAAAATTTTCTGGATTCCAGGAGATTATGACACCAACGAATATGCTTATACTACTTCAAAAATTTCAGAGATTCCTTCGCTGATGAAAAAAGCCACAATCGAAATCAATTCGCAATGGCCAATTGCAGCATTATCGGTACAAACGCCGTCAATGATGAAGTCTGATGATGGTTTGTACATCAACATTCACGAAGCAGCATTGATTAATTATCCAGCAATGTATCTTGAAGTTGATCCTGTAAACAATAAAATGATTAGTCATTTGGCGCCAGATGCTGTTGGAGCAAAAGGTTATATGCAAACCGACGCACAATCACCTTGGAGAACTATTGTGGTAAGTGATAAAGCAACAGATATTTTAGCTTCAAAATTAATCTTGAATTTAAACGAACCAACAAGTTACAAAGACGTTTCATGGATTAAACCTGTAAAATTTATCGGAATTTGGTGGGAATATTTTGTTGCAGGAAGAAGTACTTGGGCTTTTGGAAAAGAAACCAATGTAAAATTAACCGATGATTTTACCAAACTTACGCCAAACGGAAAACATGGAGCCACAACAGAACGTGCAAAAGAATACATTGATTTTGCGGCTAAAAATGGTTTCGATGCAATTCTTATCGAAGGATGGAATATTGGCTGGGAAGATTGGATTAACAACTGGAAAGAAGAAGTTTTTGATTATGTAACAGCTTATCCCGATTTTGACGTAAAAGCGGTTCATGAATATGCCGCTTCAAAAGGAGTGAAAATTATCATGCACCACGAAACTTCTGGTTCTGCAACCAATTATGAAAGGCGTTTAGATCGTGCTTTTCAGTTTATGAATGACAACGGTTACGATGCTGTAAAAACAGGCTACGTAGGAAAAATTATTCCGCGTGGCGAACATCACGACGGACAATGGATGGTGAATCATTACATTAATGTTGCCAAACGTGCAGCCGATTATAAAATTATGATTGACAGCCACGAAGCAGTTCGTCCGACTGGATTAAACCGTACTTTTCCAAACTGGATTGCCCAGGAATCTGCACGCGGAACTGAGTTTGAATCTATGGGAGGTTTAGCACCAGATCACACAACCATTTTACCTTTTACAAGATTAATGGGCGGACCGATGGATTACACTCCGGGAATTTTTCAGACCGATCTTTCGTATTATGGAACAGGAAGTACACAACGCGTAAATACCACTTTAGTAAAACAATTGGCATATTATGTAACTATGTACAGTCCGTTGCAAATGGCTGCTGATATTCCTGGAAATTATGAGCGTTTTCCAGATGCATTTCAGTTCATCAAAGACGTTGCCGTAGATTGGGATAACAGTTATATTCTAGAAGCCGAACCGGGGGATTATATTACAATTGCAAGAAAAGCAAAAGGCAAAAACGAATGGTTTATTGGCGGAATTACAGATGAAAATGCAAGAACAGCAAACATTTCATTTGATTATTTACCTGCAGGAAAAAATTTCGTTGCCACTATTTATGCAGATGCTAAAGAGGCTAATTGGAATCATGATCCACAAAAATATACGGTTACTAAAGTTATCGTAAACTCAAAAACAAAATTAAAACAGTATTTAGCTCCTGGCGGAGGTGTTGCCATCAGCATTAAAGAAGCCACTGCTACAGAATTAAAAGGATTGAAAAAATTATAACTTAAGATTCTAAGGTTCTGAGCCACTAAGTTTCTAAGCTTTTTGCTACGACTCGAGCGATAGCGAACAGGCGAAGCAATTACACGAATTAATACTATTTAAAAAATTAGTGAAAATTAGTGCAATTCGTGGCAGAAAAACTATGCTCATTTTTGAGCAAAAAAAACTTACTATTTTGAAAACTATTAACCACAAAATGTTTGTCGAATTTAAATACAATGCGAGTGAAAATGAATTTTAGTTAAGAAATGCCGACAAGCATGCAAAAACTATTATTATGAAAATAAACAATACCCCTAGATTATTTCATATTACCAAAGCATTAGTTTGCTTTCTACTATTATTTGCAGGTTCAGTTTATGCACAAGATCCTGCACAATACGGGACACCTTTCGCTGGTGTTCCTGACACGAGAGATATCAACATGTATCAAGTGCATATTCGTCCGTTTAGTGCCAACGGAGATTTAGCCGGAGTAACCGCCCGATTAGACAATATAAAAGCACTTGGAACAAATGTTATTTATTTAATGCCGATTTTTCCGCATGGCACCGATTCCCGAAGTTCGGCTTCACCCTATTGTATCAAAGATTTTAAAGCCGTGGGTTCTGAATATGGCTCCTTAGCCGATTTAAGAACTTTGGTTGATGGCGCTCACAGCCGCGGAATGGCTGTAATTCTAGACATTGCCATCAACGGAACTTCTTGGGATAATGTTTGGATTGCTTCACATCCTGAATATTATAAACGAACAGGAACTACGATCCAGCAATTAGGAAACTTCTCCGATATTGCTGCGCTTGATCTTAATAGTTCTGCTACACGAGCGGCCATAAAAGACGCCATGCGTTACTGGATTTTTGCCGCCAATATTGATGGTTACCGCTGCGATTATGCCAACAATCCACCTTTAGATTTTTGGTCTGAAGTGAATTCAAATCTTCGAAGCATAACTTCTCATAATTTATTAATGCTAGCCGAAGGCGATAGACAAGAAAACTTTCAAGTTGGTTTCGATATGAATTATGGAGACAGATGGTTTCATAGCGGTTTATATGATATTGCTAATGGAGGTCCTGTTTCTCAAAGAATCCAAGATCAGACTACTTATGAATATGCTAAAGCTACTGGAAATCAGCAAATCGTTAGATATACTGGTAACCATGATACTTACACCAATGATGATGGTGTGAGAAGGCCATTTGTTGTATTTAAAAATCACAACGGAATTGTTGCCAATTTCTTGGTTTCGGCTTATATGAGAGGTGTTCCTTTTTTAATGAGCGGACAAGAAATAGATTACGAACCAAAAACCGATTGGCCTTGGACAAACTTTAAATTCAACTGGTCACAAAACCCGACTGCTGCAGCCGATTTTGCTAAAATTTTAAACTTTAGAACAACAAGTGCTGCCATCAGACGTGGTGATTTAACAACTTATGCAAATGACGATATCAGTATTTTCACTAAAACATTAGGTTCAGAAAAAGTAATCGTAATGTCGAATTTAAGAAATGCGGCTAAATCGTATGTTATTCCAGCAGCTTTGGCAGGAACTTATGTTAATCCTTATAACAATAATGCTTCTGTGACTTTAACTGCAGGTGCTACACGTAATTTTGCTGCTTACGAATATTTAGTTTTAACCAATACAAATGCACCTGTTGTTGCAGTAACAGGAGTTTCTGTTAGTCCAACTACGGTAACTGTTGGTTTAGGATCAACACAGCAATTAAATGCCACAATTGCTCCAGCAAATGCAACCAATCAAAATGTAACTTGGACATCGAGCAATACAGCTGTTGCAACTGTAAATGCTTCTGGTTTAGTTACGGCTGTTGCTGCAGGAACCACAACAATAACAGTAAAAACAGTTGACGGAAATAAAACAGCAACTTCGGCTATAACTGTTGCTGCAATTCCTGTTTCTTCTGTAGCAGTATCTCCTACCTCAGCAAGTTTGTATGCAGGAAATACACAACAGCTTACAGCGATAATCTCGCCTGCAAATGCAACAAACAAAAATGTAACTTGGAGTTCAAGCAATACCGCAATTGCAACTGTAAATTCAAGCGGACTTGTGACGGCAGTTGCGGCAGGAACAGCAACTATAACAGCTACGACGCAAGACGGAAACAAAACTGCTTCGGCCACCATTACCGTTAATCCAAATACAAATTTTACGGTTTATTTCTACAAACCATCAAATTGGGGAACTGGAATTAAAATCTACTATTGGAATGCTTTACCAACAGGAGTTTTAGCAACTGTAAACTGGCCAGGAGTAAATATGACTGACGCTGGAAACGGCTGGTACAGCTATACTTTTACCAATGTAACTTCGACCAATTTAATTTTCAATGATGGAACAAATCAAACAGCCGATTTAAGCAGAGATAAAAACGGATGGTATATGAACAGCGCTTGGTACGATTCTAATCCAGGAACTGGTGTTGCGGTTACAAGTGTTAGTTTAAGTCCAACAACAGCTTCATTAAACGTTGGCGGAACACAGCAATTAACCCCAACAATTCTTCCAGCAAATGCTACTAACAAATCGGTAACTTATAGTTCAAATAATACAGCTGTAGCAACTGTAAATGTTTCTGGTTTAATTACCGCTGTAGCGAATGGAACGGCGACAATTACCGTTGCAACTGTTGACGGAAACAAAACTAGTACATGTCTGGTATCGGTTACAACTGCTTCTGGAGGAGGAAATTATTATACGATCAAAAATAGATGGACTGGCGCTTATTTATCTGATGCAGGAACAAATACAGGTTACGGAACATCTGTTTCTGGCAACAATTACAAATGGCAAAAAATCGCAATTGATGCCACTTATTTTGTTCTTAAAAATGTTGCAACAGGAGAATTAATGAATATTGAGGGCCAGACAGGAAATGTACAATGTAACATAACCGATACTACTTTCTGGAGCGCGCAATGGTCTAGCGATTACATTGACGGAACTTGGGTTCGTTTAAGAAACAGATGGCAGACAGGAAATATTATTCATATTGAAAACCAAACGGGTGCTGCACAATACGGAAATTCTCAAGACGGCTGGTACAGCGCTCAATGGCAATTGGAAGCGACAACAGTTGGTACATCAAGAATGATTTCAAGCGCAGAAGAAGTTTCTGCAACAGAACCAGTAATCGGTATTTACCCAAATCCCGCTACAAACAATGTATTTAATATTCTAATGCCAGAATTAGCAAGTGGAGATGCTGCAGAAATTTTTGTTTCTGATTTGAACGGAAGAACTCTTCTAACTGAAAGACTTTCGTCTTCAGGGCAAGTAAATCATCATTTATCTTCTGGAATTTATATTGTAAATATTATTTCTAAAGATTTTAATGTGACCAAAAAACTGATTGTTAAATAAGCTGGTTTTAGCTGAAAAATCAAAGGCGTATGAAAATTTCATACGCCTTTTTTTATTTTATTTTGCCACAAATTGCACGAATTGACACGAATTTATTTAAATCTGTGGAAAAAAAGAATTCGTGAAAATTCGTGAAATTCGTGGCAAATCTTTTTTTAAAACGAATAATTCAGAGCAACTCCAAAATCATTCTTTAAATTGATATCATTTTTTATGATTGCAGGTTTAAACGCCAATCTTTCATCTACATTAAATTGAGATAAAGCTGCATCAACATTAGCATCTATAATGTTTAAAACATAAAAACCAATCATAAACAGAGCCGATAAATCTCTGTTTCTTTGATAACCTTTTTGAGCTGTAATTAATTGGCTTTCACTTAAACCAGCCAAAAATTCCGAATCACTTTTTTTTCCTTCCAATCTGTTTTTATATTCATCTCTGTACAAATTGTAGCTTTTCTGATTATCAATGTACAAATATGCACTTGTACCTATTGCGCCATAAACTAAAGGAAGTTTCCAATATTTTTTATTGTAGATCTGACCTAAACCAGGCAAAACAGCCGAATAAAATGCTGCTTTTGCCGGACGAAGCGGGTCAATGGTTTCCGATTTTAGAGAATCATTTAAAATGTTTTTATTTTTTCCCTGAGCGAAGATTGTAGTTAATCCTAAGAATAGAAAAAGGAGAATAAATTGGTTCTGCATATAAAGTTGTCTTTGAAAATTTGACTCAAAGAAAACTTTTTAGTTCTAAGATTTTTCTTAAATAAAAGATAAAGAAAGCTTAATTTTTTTTTAGCCACGAATTGAACGAATTCACACGAATTATTTTAAAAAATTATTGCCACAGATTAAAAGGATTTAAATGATTTTTTTAATCTTCATAATCTTTTTAATCTGTGGCAAAAAAATTCGTGTGAATTCGTGCAATTCGTGGCAAACTTTATTTTTACTCCTCAAACAATTCCATCAACTCCAAAGCACGTTTTATCGACTTCACATTTTCAAAAGTCAACAATAAACGTAAGCCGTTTACGGTTTGTTTTTCTTTCATTTTACAAAGATTACTATGCTTTTGAACAAAGTTCAAGACATTTCTAAACTTCACAGATTGATAATAATCTGATTGTTGATCAGATACAAAATAACCTATCATTTTACCTTGCTTCAGAACCAATTTTTCGATTCCTACTTTTGTTGCAATCCATTTTATTCTAATGCTGTTTAATAAGGCAACAGCAGGTTTTGGCAATGGTCCAAAACGGTCAATTAGTTTTTTCTCAAATTCCTGTAATCCAGCTTCGTCTTTTATAGCGCCTAATTCGTTGTATAAAACCAAACGTTCTGAAACGTTATTGATATATTCATCCGGGAACAATAATTCGAAATCGGCATCGATCTGAATATCTTTTACATATTCTTTCGTATCGATATCATTTTCTTCAGGATACAAATCTTTGAATTCGTTTTCCTTCAATTCTTCAATCGCTTCATTCATGATTTTTTGGTACGTATCAAAACCAATTTCATTAATGAAACCGCTTTGTTCTCCACCTAATAAATCTCCTGCTCCACGAATCTCCAAATCTTTCATCGCAATATTGAAACCACTTCCCAATTCGCTAAATTGTTCCAACGCCTGAATACGTTTTCTCGCATCTTCGGTCATAGATGAATAAGGCGGACAAATGAAATAACAGAATGCTTTTTTATTGCTTCGTCCAACACGCCCGCGCATTTGATGCAAATCTGATAATCCGAAATTATTGGCATTATTGATGAAAATCGTGTTGGCATTTGGAACGTCCAATCCACTTTCGATGATTGTGGTTGCCACCAAAACATCAAAATCTCCGTTCATGAAACCTAACATCAATTCTTCGAGTTTGGCACCATCCATTTGTCCGTGACCAATTCCGACTCTTGCATTTGGAACCAAACGCTGAATCATTCCTGCCACTTCTTTTATATTTTCGATTCGGTTATTGATAAAGAAAACTTGTCCGTTTCTCTGAATTTCATACGAAATCGCATCACGAATTATTTCTTCATTAAAACCAACTACATTCGTTTCAATCGGATATCGATTTGGTGGTGGCGTTGTAATTACCGATAAATCTCGCGCGGCCATTAACGAAAACTGAAGCGTTCTCGGAATTGGCGTCGCCGTCAAAGTCAATGTATCGACATTGGCAGCGATAGTTTTCAGTTTATCTTTTACGTTTACTCCAAACTTTTGTTCCTCATCAACAATCAATAAACCTAAGTCTTTAAAAATGACATTTTTGTTTACCAATTGGTGCGTTCCAATTACAATATCAAGCTTTCCTTCGGCTAAATCTTTTAAAGTCTGCGTTTTTTGTTTTGCTGTTCTGAATCGGTTTAAATAGCCAATAGAAACCGGCATATCTTTTAAACGTTCCGAGAAAGTTCTATAATGCTGGTACGCCAAAATAGTTGTTGGTACTAAAACTGCGACTTGTTTACTATTATCAACGGCCTTAAAAGCAGCACGAATTGCAACTTCTGTTTTTCCAAAACCAACATCACCACAAACCAAACGATCCATTGGGCGATCGCTTTCCATATCGGCTTTTACTTCTGCCGTCGATTTCATTTGGTCTGGCGTATCTTCGTAAATAAACGAACTTTCTAATTCGTTTTGTAAATAACTGTCAGGCGCAAACTGGAAACCTTTTTCTAAACGTCGTTTTGCATACAGCTGAATCAAATTGAATGCAATATGTTTGACGCGCGCTTTGGTTTTCTGTTTTAAAACTTTCCAAGCGTTTGATCCTAGTTTATATATTTTTGGAGGCGTTCCGTCTTTTCCGTTGTATTTCGAGATTTTATGAAGCGAGTGAATACTTACATACACAATATCATTATCGGCATAAACCAATTTAATGGCTTCTTGCGTTTTACCTTCGACTTGAATTTTCTGCAAGCCGCCGAATTTTCCAATTCCGTGATCGATATGCGTTACATAATCGCCAACCGAAAGTGCAGTTAATTCTTTAAGCGTGATATTCTGTTTTTTCGAATATCCGTTTTTGATATTGAATTTATGATAACGCTCAAAAATCTGATGATCGGTATAAGCCGTTATCTGATTTTCTTCATCAATAAAACCTTGGTATAAAGGCAATACAATGGTATGATATTGTTTTCTGATATTTTCTGAATTGGCTTCATCCAAAGATTCAAAAATATCATGAAAACGTTTTGCCTGCGTATCATTCGAACAAAACAGATAATTGACATATCCGTTAAAATGATTATCGCTTAAATTATTCAGCAATAAATCAAATTGTTTATTGAAAGATGGCTGTGGCTGAATATGAAATTCAAATTTTTTAGTGGTTTTATAAACAGGTCTTGAGGCCAATTCTACAACCGAAAAGTCTAAAGATCTTTTTATAAATGACGCCTGATTTAAAAATAATTGTTCTGGCGTAGCATGTTTTATTTCTTTCGACAATTTCTCAAAAGCTTCTTCTGCTCTTGCAAATTGTTTGTCTAATTGACTAAAAAGTCCTTCGGTATTTTGAATGAAAACAACTGTTTTTTCGGCAATATAATCTAAGAAACTCTCACGGTTTTCCTGAAAAAGTTTATTTTCAACATTTGGGATAATCGTGATTTTTTTATGCGTTTCTACAGATAACTGCGTTTCAACATCAAAAGTTCTTATGCTATCTACTTCGTTTCCAAAAAACTCAATTCTGTATGGGTGATCGTTTGAAAAAGAAAATACATCGACAATTCCTCCACGAACCGAAAATTCGCCAGGTTCTGTAATAAAATCTACTCTTTTAAATTCGTATTCGAATAAAACTTCGTTGATAAAATCAATTGAAATTTTATCGTTCAGCGCCACTTTCAGCGTGTTTTTATCAAGTTCTCTTCTCGTAACTACTTTTTCAAAAAGTGCTTCAGGATACGTAACAATTACGGCTGGTTTTTTTCTTGAGTTAATTCGGTTTAAAACCTCAGCGCGAAGCAGAACATTGGCATTATCGGTTTCATCAATCTGGTACGGACGGCGAAATGACGCTGGATAAAACAATACATCTTGTTCTCCAATCATTTGCTCGAGATCGTTTAGGTAATAAGCCGCTTCTTCTTTGTTGTCTAAAACAATTAGAAAAGGCAATTCTGTTTTCCTGAAAACAGAACGTATAATAAATGAAACAGCAGATCCTAATAATCCGCTGATATTCATTTTTACTTGGTTTCCTTCCAGTAAACTTGATGCAATCTGCTGTGCTTTTGGCAGATTATCGTATGTAGTATATAAGGCGTTTTTACTCAACTTTCTGTATATTATTTTGATCTATTGGCGGAGCAGAACTTGGAATTGCGCGCGTTGTGTCTAACATTTTAAGAAAATCGGCTTCTCCTTCTTCTTTCGGAATCTTAGCTCTCTCAACAATTTTGTCCATTTGTCTTTCTAACGAAATCAGCTCTTTATTGATTTCTTGTATCAAAAACACCACTTTATCATCTGGAATGGTGCTCAAATGAATAAATAAATCCAGCATTTTAATTTTGGTAATCAAAATAGAAATACGGCTTTTAATCTGTGGTTGATTGAATTGAGCCGGAATATTATTGTTTAAAGCCATTGCTTTCTTAGAAATCGCAGTCGATTTTTTCTGAAACGCACCAATGGTTTTTCTAGGCTTTTCTCCAATTTCTTTTATAAACTCGCGCCATTCAGTCCATGAATTCAATTGTGATTCTGAAATTTCATTAATAGGCTCGTCTAGAAAAGTCCAGCCTTTATTTATATTGTTAAAAATAGCTTCTTTCTTTTTTGCCTCTTTTGCATTTTCCGCAAGGCGTTTTTCATTTTCATTTTGGCAAGAAAACAATACAGTTGTCAAAAGCAGAAAAAGAGATATTTTGTATTTCATTTATTAAAATGTTAGGCTGCAAAGTTACGAAGTAAATTTACAATTATGAATTCTGTTTTTATGCTAAAGATTCTATAAATCAAGGTTATTTTTTTCGTCTTTGCTGACGTTAATTAAGACGCTTTTTTCTGTTTTATCCTCTTAAAAAATGAACTTTATTTCAGAAAATAAAAAGGCACAAAGACACACCCCTGTAAAAGTGAATAATCCAACAAACAAACTTTTAAATTATTGAATTAATAATTTATACTCCAAAAAAACGCATTTGATTACGAAAACGTTATATTTGTCTATCTAAAAATCATGAAAAAATGAATCCAAAAATATTGATCATTGGCGCTTGCGGACAGATCGGAACGGAGCTGACTCAAAAGCTGCGCAAAATATACGGAACAGAAAATGTAATTGCTTCTGACATCCGAAAATTAAATACTGATGTCGTGAATTCGGGACCTTTTGAAGTGGTCAATGCTTTAGATTTTAATCAGATCGAACATTTGGTAGAAGTGCATAAAATTACCGATGTTTATCTGATGGCTGCACTTTTATCGGCAACTGCGGAGAAAAATCCAGCTTTTGCTTGGGATTTGAATATGAATTCACTTTTTCATGTTTTAAATTTAGCTAAAGCCAAAAAGATTCAGAAGATTTTCTGGCCTTCGAGCATTGCTGTTTTTGGACCAACAACTCCAAAAGAAAATACGCCTCAATATACCGTAATGGAACCTTCTACGGTTTACGGAATCAGTAAACAAGCAGGTGAAAGATGGTGCGAATATTATCATAATATTTATGGTGTTGATGTTCGCAGTATTCGTTATCCTGGTTTAATTAGCTGGTCTACTCCTCCAGGTGGCGGAACTACAGATTATGCAGTTGATATTTTCTATAAAGCTATTGCCGATAAAAAATACGAGTGCTTTTTGTCATCTGAAACCAAAATGCCAATGATGTACATGGATGATGCAATTGATGCAACAATTAATATTATGAAAGCACCGGTTGAGGAAATCAAAATACATTCTTCGTACAATTTGGCTGCTATGAGTTTTACTCCAACTGAAATTGCAGCAGAAATTAAAAAACATATTCCAGAATTTGAAATTACTTATAATCCAGATTTCCGTCAAAAGATTGCAGACAGTTGGCCGGCAAGCATTGACGATTCTTCTGCTAGAGAAGACTGGGGATGGAATCATAAATTTGATTTAGAAACTATGACAAAAGATATGCTGGAACATTTGGCATAATCTAAAAGCGATAAGATTTTAAAAGCGTGTTATTTCAGAATGACACGCTTTTTTTGTGAAAATTATTATAAGAAAAAACATTGAATCTATAATTTGTCTACTTTTGATTGCGTTAAACATTAATCAAGTTTATTCTAAAATCATCAATCAAATCACAACAAAATCATCAATCAAATGACAAATTCTTATCATCCTGTCGAGCAGAGCAAAAGAACTGCAATTGTCGACATACTTCGGGGCTGGGCCATATTGGGCGTAGCAATTGGAAATTATTTAGATTTCCTGTACATCGGTATAGAGAAAGAAATTAAACATAGTACTTTCTCTGAAATTCTTCTATACATTAACCGCTATTTATTTGCGGCAAAATCTTGGACATTATTAACTCTTTTATTTGGCTTCGGATTTGCCATTTTAATTAATAACGTGGCTTCTAAAGGAAAAAATCCTATCGCTTTTTTTGCTTGGCGAATGTTTTTGCTATTTATTTTAGCATTTATTAATTCTGCTTTTTGGCTGGGCGACATTTTAAAAGATTATGCCTTTTTAGGACTTGTATTATTGCTTTTTTATAGATGTTCTGCCAAAACTTTAGCTATTATTTCTGGTGTAATTGTACTTACAGTTCCTTTTGTAATGGCTTATGTAAATGGTATTAAAATTGAACATCCTGTAATTGCATCAAATCCTGAATATCTAAAACTATATCATTCTGGAAATTGGATTGACTTTTTTAGATTTAACTTGTTAGCTTCATTTTACGAGCAAATTATTATTCCTGGTTATGCTATTACTGCCCATTATGTAATGTTGGGCTGTATGCTTTTTGGTTTTTTACTTCAAAAACTAAACTTTTTCAATCGCTTAAGAGAATTAAAAGGACTTTTAAAAAATATCTGCGTTATTAGTTTTGCATTGGCTGTCATTATCGGAATTGCATTTAATATGATAATAATATACAAAGTAGAATTTCTAAAAATCTTCCACCCGCTTTACTGGCTGGTTTTAAGTACGATGATTTTTATATCAACCGGAATTTGTCTTTTGTATATCAATGGCAAATTAAAAACGGTTTTCAGCTATTTTAGCGCAGGCGGAAAAATGACATTGACCAATTATATGACTCAAAATATATTGGCAGGTATTATTTTCTCTGGAATCGGATTCGGAATTGCAGATTCAATGCCGTATTGGTTTTACTTTTTCCTTGCTATTTCTGTCTTTGTAATTCAACTATTCATTAGCAAATGGTGGCTTTCAAAATACAATTATGGCCCAATTGAATGGTTATGGAGATCTGCTAGTTACAGAGAATGGGTTCCGTTTAAAAAAGCACAACCAGAGGTTGTTGCAGATATGAAAATGGTATGAAAAACTAGAAAACTGGAATAAACTTAATTATAAAAGAAAAGCCCTTAAAACTAAATTTAAGGGCTTTTTTTATGTCTAAAAGAGAGATTTACTTCACTTCAAAAACGTTATTTGTTTGTTTTACATCAGCCATTAATCCGCTTGGATCGATCGTGATTTTTTTGATTGATGTCTTGTTTTTGTCAATTGTAAAACTATAGTTTTGCTGTGCCCAAGCCCAGTCTTCTAATACTGTTCTTTTTTCGTTCGGGTTTGGATTTGGTTTGATGAAGTTCATCATTCTTAACGGAATATAGAATGTCTCAGATGTTCCATCAGTATAATCAACTTTTAAATCGATAGGCATTGGCATTCTTCCGATTCTTTCTAAAGAAATTGTTGTTTTTCCTGCATTATCTACCACGTCTTTAATTCCGTAATCAATAGTATTTGTAGTTTGTGTCCAATCAACTAAATACCAATCTAACTCAGCTCCAGAAACTCTTTCTGCTGTTCTTTTAATATCGTTTGGAGTTGGGTGTTTGAATTTAAAATCGTTGAAATATCTTTTTAAAGTTGCATCAACATTCTCTTTTCCGATTACATATTCTAATTGAGAAAGGAAAAGGCTTCCTTTAACATAAGAAGAAATACTGTACGGACGATTTTCATCATAACGATCTCCGTGAGTAGTTTGTGGCTGTTCTTTTCCAGAATTTACTAAACTGTAATACGCTTTATAATTCCCTACAAAAGGGTTTGTCTCTTTTTTATCTCCTTTTAATTCATTCAAAGCACTATCTTCTATGTACGTTGTAAAACCTTCGTCCATCCAAGGGTGTTTTGATTCATTTGAAGCTAAAATATGCTGGAACCAAGAGTGCCCTAATTCGTGTGTTGCAGTTCCTAAAATTCCTTCAAGAGTTCCGTTTCCTAGCATTAAAGTACACATCGCGTACTCCATTCCGCCGTCTCCACCTTGAATAAATGAGTATTGTTTGTATGGATATGCTCCAACTCTTTGGTTGTAATATTCCATTACTTTAACCATTAAAAGCTCTAACTGTTTCCAGTTTGCAGTTGTTTTTTCGTTGTTTTTGTAAAAGAAATGCAAATCTACACCGTTTGGTCCTTTTACAATATCATGGTTGTATTCTTTATCTGCAGCCCAAGTAAAATCGTGAACATTTGGCGCGATAAAATGCCAAGTAAGTGTTTTTGCTTTTTTAGGATATGTAACAGTTACACCTTCATCTTGGTAACCATGTCCGATAGAATTTTTGTCTTGTAAATATCCAGAGCCTCCAATTGTATAGTCTTTATCGATTGTAATTTTTACATCAAAATTACCCCAAACTCCATGAAATTCTCTTGCGATATAAGGATCTGCATGCCATCCTTCGAAATCAAATTCGGCTAGTTTTGGATACCATTGTGACATAGAAAGTTCTACTCCTTCAGAATTGTTTCTTCCAGAACGGCGAATTTGAACTGGAACTTGTCCGTCAAAATCTAATGTAAAAGTTGTTTTAGAATTTGGCAAAATTGGTTTAGCCAAAGTTACTTCTAAGATTGTTCCAGAAACTCTAGTTTGAGCTACAGCACCATCTTGTTTAAAGTTTGTAATTTTTAGATAACCTGTTTCGTTTGGTTTTAAAGTTTCAATACGGCTTTGTTTTATTTCTTTTCCGTCGGCTCCTTTAACTTTGTTTACCATTCTTCCGTCTGGATCTTTAATAAAATGAAGACGTGCATCCATTTCGCTTCCTGGCTGAAAAGCATTTGGATATAAATGATAGAATACTTTTTTCAACGTATCAGGAGAATTATTGGTATATACCAATTCTTGTTTTCCTTTGTACTGATAGTTTTTTACATCCATCGAAACCTCCATTTTATAGTCAGCGTGCTGCTGCCAATATGGAGCGCTTTGTGCAAAAGCCGAGTTAAAGCCTAAGCTTAGGAAAGAAAGTAAAATAATTTTTCGCATGTTTATATGTAATAGAAAATGGAAGAGCGTTAGCCCTTCCATTGGATTAATCGTTTATTATAGTTTATTTTTTAGACATCTTTTCTGCCATTAATAAAGCATTGTAAGCATTTACCATCTTTGCTGTTTTTGATGATTCTACAGAAGAAACGGCCGGTGTTTTTTCGTTAGGATTTTCGCTTTTCCCTAAAACAACCATTGAAGGAAGCGCAACTCCAGAGTCCATTAAAATCTTTTTAACTTGAGCCGCTTTTAATTTTGGATAGTAAGAACGAATTAACGCCGCAACACCTGCTGCATTTGGAGATGCCATTGATGTTCCTTGTAAGTATTTGTATTTATTGTTTGGAACTGTTGCATAAATTTCTTCACCTGGAGCAAAAACGTCTACGTTTATTTTTCCGAAGTTTGAAAATGAAGCTACAACATTTTCTCCGTATGATTTATTAATCGCTCCAATTGTAATTAAATTACTTGCAAATTCTTTTACATTGTCTTTAGAGTCGTTTGGATAATTGATGTTTTTTATTTCGTCAATATTATAACCATCGTTACCTGCAGCATGAACAATTAAAACGTCTTTCTTTTCTGCATATTTAATAGCATCATAAACCCATTCTTTGTGTGGAGAGAAGCTTTTTCCGAAACTTCCGTTAATTACTTTTGCTCCGTTATCTACTGCGTAACGAATGGCTAAAGCGATATCTTTATCATACTCATCTCCGTCTGGCACGGCTCTAACAGTCAAAATTTCAACGTTATTTGCTACTCCGTCTCCTCCTAAATTATTTCCTCTAATTTGAGCAATAATTCCAGCAACGTGAGTTCCGTGAAGTGCTTTTTCTTTGTCTGGACCAAAAACAACATTATTTCCATAATGGTTGTTTTTAATATCTTCTGGATTATCTCCTACGATTTTTCTTCCGTCGTAATCTTTGTTTAAATTGTATTTTAACTGATCTTCAACTTGCTCGCTGTATTCAGTCAATTCAGATTCTGGATCAAAAGTTGGCCCTGCATTAGTAAAAATCTGAGTCATAATTGCTTTACTTCTTGCCACTTTTGGATCTGTTGAAGTAATTGCGCTTAAATCTTCGAGTTTATAATCTGATTTATTAAGTTCTTTTTTAATTGTATTATGAACATCAAGTAAAAAATCTGCTTGCTGTTTGTCTTGAAGAGCCTCTTCATACTTTTTAGTATATTCTGCTAGAGCAGCTTTGTATTCTGGAGAACCATCATCGGCTTTTTTTACGATGCGAGTCAATTCTAGATTTTCGTGAACAGCATCTCCAAGAAAATTCCATCCATGAACATCATCGATAAATCCGTTTTTATCATCATCGATTCCGTTTCCTGGAATTTCTTTTTTATTAGTCCAAATCATTCCTTGTAAGTCTTCGTGCTCGATATCTACACCAGAATCTACGATTCCTACAATTACTTTCTGCCCTTTTTTACCTTGTAATAGTTCAGCATAAGCTCTATCAACGCTCATTCCTGGAATTGAGTCTTTTATCAAATCAAGATGGCTCCATCTTTTTAATTCATTTTCGCTAAGAGGAGCTTTTTTTACAACTGTTGTAGGTGCTGTAATAAACTCTTTTGAAGTAGAAACCTGCGCTTGAACTGTAGCGCTACATCCTGCTAAAACAAGTAGTGCAAAAGCAGATAATTTAAGAGGTTTTATATGACTCATGTATCTATATTATAAGTAAAGTTAAAAGATGGGTCTAAATTATGCTTTTTTGTTACAAAAAACTAACTGTTAACAATGTGTTATGAAATTTTGACGAAAATTACTCAAAACTATACGATTTGCAAACATTTACGAATCAAACCATTAGAAATAGGGGTTTGATAAACTAAAAATATATTTTTTGCATGTATTTGTTGCTGAATGATGAAAAAATCAACAAAAAATATATTGCTTACGGCTTCCCGTAAAGATTATTCCTTTAATTATCTTATAATTGCGCGACTGAATTCTAAATTTTTTCTATGAAAGCAAAACTACTCTTATTGCTGTTTCTGGCAACTTTTTCTACTTACGCACAAACCAATCTAGTTTCCAACGGAGGACTAGAATCTTGGGGAACTGGCCCTTCAATCATAGGCTGGACCATAGCAAACAATGTTACTCGCAATTTGACCAGTTATAACGGATCATTTAGTGCAGAATTGTCTTATGTAAGCGCGTCTCCTAAAATTACGACACAAGTTCCGTTACAGGCAGGCGTTACGTATAAGATTAAGTTCAAATACAAGTATGTAGATAATAATTATGATGGGACTCATCCTATTGCATTAAATATCTCACAAAACGGAAGTTCTAGTACTTTATCTACAAGTACTTTTGCGACTAATAATTCGTGGACCGAAAAGGAAGCAACTTTTACTCCAGATGCAAATCTTTCTTACGATTTATCTATTTCTACCTTTAGTTTTGATAGTGCTCCTTTTTCTGTTTTAATAGACCATGTTCAGGTATATGTAGAAGGAACAGAACAATACACGAAAATTCCTGATGTAAATTTTGAAAATAAATTGATCGCTTTAGGTATTGATTCTGGAGTTGCTGATGGGAAAGTACTAACTAATGATATCAATTCGATAACCATATTGGATGTTTCAAGTTCTGATATTACTGATTTAACAGGTATTGAAGATTTTACCTCTTTAACTCAATTATATACTATGTCAAATAAATTGACATCATTAGATGTATCTAACAATTTAGAATTAACGACATTGAGATGTGATTCAAATGGTACTATAACAAGTTTGAATGTTTCTAAAAACACTAAACTTATAAATTTGTTTTGTGGCAACAACCAAATTACAAGTTTAAACCTTTCTAATCTTACAAACTTAATAGATCTATACTGCTATGAAAATCAATTAAATAGCTTAGACCTTTCTGCAAATACAAATTTACAGCATCTGTATGCAAACAGAAACCTTCTGACATCATTGGATCTGAGTAAAAACAAATTTTTAAATCTCTTATATTGTCAAGATAATAGTAGACTTGAAACCTTAAATCTTCAGAATGGAAACAATACTTTACTAAATAATATAAACTTAACATATACTCCAAGTTTATATTGTGTTTTAGTTGATGATGTTGCTTACTCTAACGCCAATTGGAGCTCATACAAACCAAATAATGTTGCTTTCTCGACAGTTTGCCAAACTCCTGAGTATCTTTTAATACCAGATCCAGAACTTGAGAAAGTTTTAATAGCTAATAATGTTGATGGTGTAGTTGATGGTAAGGTTATAAAATCTAAAGTTTTAGCTACCGAAACATTATACTTAAATATCACTACTGTAACCGATTTGACAGGTTTAGAATATTTTGAAAATTTAAAAAAATTAGATCTTTCAACAAGTGGTGGATCTACTGCTATTAATAAAATTGATCTAGCCCCTTTTACTCAGCTGACGTCTTTTTCAAGCAGATTTACTAATTTCTCTGAAATTAATGTGTCTAAGAACGCAAATCTTAAGGATTTGGATTTGAACAATAATAAGCTTACAAAAATTGATGTTAGTTCAAATTTAGCTTTAGAAAATTTATCCATTGCAAGAAACTCAATAAGCGAGCTAAATGTTACAAAAAACACCGCTTTAAAGGTGTTAAATTGTATCGAAAATCCTTTAACGGAAATAAACGTTTCTAATAATACTGCACTGCAAGAACTTTACTGTTATTATAACAGGCTGAAAACGTTAGACGTTACGAACAATCCTAATTTACAAGTTTTAAATGCAGAACTTAACGATTTGAAATTATTAGATGTTTCTAAAAACTTACAGTTATTAACTCTTAATGTCGATCAAAACGATATAAGATCATTAGATGTCTCTAAAAATACTGTATTAACAAAATTTACTTGTGGTTATAATAATAACTTAATTTATTTGAACGTTAAAAATGGTAATAATAAAAATTTCATAACTAACACAAGTAATTACAGAGGTTTTATAAGTAATAAATTAAGTTGTATTGAAGTTGATGATGTTGACTATTCTAATGCGAACTGGTCAGGATTGAAAGATAGCAACGCTAGCTATTCTACTTCTTGCGATGTTGTATTGGCATATACCGCAATTCCTGACGCGAACTTTGAAGAGGCGTTAATTTTACAAGGAATTGATAAAGATGGTAAAAATGGAAAAGTTTTAACTTCTGATATCCTTAACGTTACATCTTTAAATGTATCTAACAGCAATATTAAAGATCTAAAGGGAATTGAAGATTTTGCTTCTTTAACTTCATTAGATTGTTCTAAAAACAATTTGACAGCACTAAATGTTGAAAAAAATACACTTTTAACGCAACTTAAAGCTAGCAACAATAATCTTTTTGATTTAAACGTATCAAAAAACACGAAACTAACTAATCTAAGTGTAAGTTTTAATAAAATAGTAAGTTTAGATCTTTCTAAAAATACCATTCTAAAAGAGGTAGACGCAGCTTCTAATAACCTGCACAATCTAAATTTAAAGAATGGCAACAACGTAAACATGCAACGTATGATTTTTGGAAATTTCACCGAAAATCCTCATTTAGCTTGTATCGAAGTCGATGATGCTGCCTTTTCTGAAGCAAACTGGATTGCAAAAGATGCAACTGCAAATTATTCAACTCAAGCTTGTCCTTTAAACGAACAGCAAACTTTAATTCCTGACTTAGCTTTTGAAAGAATATTAATTGCTAAAGGTTTAGACACAGATGGTGAAAACGGAAAAGTGCGCACTTTAAATATTTCAAATTTAAGTAGTTTGTCTTTAAATGATAGCAATAATAAAATTTCTGACCTAACAGGTATTCAAGACTTTAGATCTCTAACTTCATTAGAGGCAAATGATAATAATATTACAACGGTTGACCTTTCTAAAAATACCGAATTGATTGTTTTAAATCTTGATCGTAATAAATTAACATCAATTGATTTATCAAACAATACTCGATTATGGTATGTGACTACAAGAGACAATCAATTAACAACGTTAGACGTTTCTAGGAATTTAGAATTAGAAAGCTTAAATATTAACGGTAATCAATTAACCGCTTTAAACGTTTCTAAAAACACAAGACTAAGCGGTTTATCTGCAAACTATAATAAATTGGCAGATATTAATTTAGCTGCAAATACAAAATTGAGTTCTTTGTCTATTGATGGCAATTTGCTAGCTTCTTTAGATGTTTCGAACAATGTATTGCTAACTCAAATATTATGTTCTGGTAATGAAATAACAACTTTAGATTTATCTAAAAACACTAAACTAACATCTATAAACGCTGCTAATAATAAGTTATTCAAGCTAAATATTAAAAATGGTGCAAACAATTTGATTAATACAGCTTATTATTTCAGCTTCATAAATAATCCTTATTTAAAATGTATTCAGGTTGACGATGCAGATTTTTCTAATACAAATTGGAGCAAAATAAAAGATGATGCTACAGTTTACTCATCTGATGCTTGTCCAGACGCAGAACCTTTTACACTAATTCCTGACGCTAATTTTGAAAATAAATTAATCGCTCTTGGAATTGACAAAGATGGTCCAAACGGAAAAGTTGCCACTTACAGTATTGATAGTTTAACTTCTTTAAATGTATCAAAAAGCAATATTTCTGACTTAACAGGATTACAAGATTTTAAGGCCTTAACTTCCTTAGAAGCTTCAGACAACAAATTGACAGCTATTAATATTTCGAAAAATACATCGCTGACCAATTTAAATGTTAGCAAAAACCAATTGACTTCTTTAGACATTTCTGCAAATTACTTATTAGCTACCGTAGACTGTAGCGCAAATAGTATTGCAACTTTAAATCTTTCTCAGAGCAACTTTTTAAGTGATTTGAACTGCAGTAATAATAAAATTACAACATTAGACCTTTCTTATCTTTATGGATTAACTAATTTAAATTGCAGCAATAATGCTATTACTGCTTTGAATCTTTCTAGAAATAGTAAGTTAACTGTTTTAAGCGCAAGCATTAATAAATTAGAAAGTTTAGATGTTTCTAAAAATACTGCTTTAAAAGAAATTGACTGTGCAGGTAATGAGCTATACAACTTAAACTTGAAAAACGGAAACAATGTTAATATGGAAAGAGTGATTTTTGGAAATTTCACACAAAATCCAAACTTGCTTTGTATTCAAGTAGACGATGCTGCATTTTCAAATGATAAATGGATCGCAAAAGATGCAACTGCAACATACTCTACTGAAGCTTGTCCGCTAAACGGAAAGTTCACTTTAATTCCTGATCCAAGTTTTGAAAAATTATTAATTGCCAAAAACATTGATAAAGATGGCGAAAATGGAAAAGTTTTAACTTCAAGTATTGAGAAAATAACATACTTAGATCTTACCGACACCGACCTAAAAGTATCTGATTTAACAGGTATTCAAGCCTTTAAATCTTTAGCAACTTTATACTGTTCTTCTGCCAATTTAACTTCTGTAGATTTATCTAAAAACGTAAACTTGGAAGACGTTAACTTATCAAATAATAAATTAACTTCTTTAGATTTATCTGCTAATATAAATTTAACAAACGTAGCAGCATATTATAATGAACTAACCAGTGTAGATGTTTCTAAAAATACAGCTTTAAAAACTTTAAGTATTTACAGAAACAATTTGACTAGTTTGAATATTTCTAAAAATACCGCATTAACAAGTTTAGATGCTGGTAATAATCAGTTAAACACTTTAGATCTTAGCACAAACATAAATCTGACAAAAATAGATGTTTATAATAATCAGCTAACTTCTTTAGATTTTTCTAAAAATCCGCTTCTAAAAGGGATAAGAATTACTAGCAATAAGATTGAAAACATAAATGTATCTAATCTAAATGCTTTAACATCATTATTGGCAAGTTACAATCAACTTAGTACGATTGACGTTTCTAGAAATACCGGATTGCTTGTCCTGGAAGTTTCTAATAACAAATTAAATACTATTGATGTTTCCCCAAATACAGCCATTACTTCGTTAGATGTTTCGAAAAATCAATTAAAAACTTTAGACATCGCAAAAAATACAGCTTTGGTTGGTCTTTATGCAAATGATAACCAATTAACAAGTTTGGATTTAAGAAATGGAAAAAATACTTTGATTAAAAATTACAATCTATCTCTTACTGGTAACTCGCAATTATATTGCATTCTTGTTGATGATGTTGCTTATTCAAATTCAAATTGGTCTAGTAACAAAGATGCAATTGCTAAATACAACACAGAATGTACTGGCGAGTTAGTTTTAGCTTCAAACAACTTTACTGTAGAAACTAAAGGAGAATCTTGTTTAGGCGAAAATAATGGAGAGATTAGCATTGTTGGAAAAGCTTCTTTTGCTTACAATGCAATGATAAACGACAAGCCTTATACGTTTACAAATAATGCTTTAAAAATTACTGCATTAACTCCAGGCGTTTACAAAATTAAGATTACTATTCCTGACATGATTTTTGAGCAAAACTTTAATGTAACCATTCAAAAAGGTGCAACAATTACAGGAAAATCTAATGTATCTGCTAAGAATGTAGAAGTTGAAATTACAGAAGGAACTGCTCCTTTTACAATATTTATTGATGGCGCAGAGCAATTCCAGACAACAGACAAGAATTTTACAGTTTCTCTAGACAAAGCAGCATTAGTCGAAGTGGCTACTGCCAAAGCTTGTGAAGGTGTTTTTGCTAAAAAAGTTACTTCTTATGAACTAGGAACTATACTTGCAGCTTATCCTAACCCTACTACTGGAACTATTGAAATCGAAATTCCAAGTACTAAAACTGAAATTGCAATTGAATTGTACAATTTTGGCGGTCAATTAGTTTCTCACGGAACTTATAATATTGAAAGCGGAAAAGCTCTTTTAAATCTTGAAAAATTACCTTCAGGAATTTATGCTGCCAAAATCAATTTAGACACTCCAGAATACGTTAAAATCATAAAAAAATAAAAAATGAAGAATTCTATATATCTTTCAATAATCTGTTTAGTATTTGCAGCCTGCGGAAGCGGAGGTGGAGATGATCCTGTCACTCCACCAGTAGTAAATACAGCTCCTACAGTGCCAGTATTAAGCCTTCCTGCAGATAATAAATTATGTTTAGACAATAATGTTTCTTTTCAGTGGAATGCTTCAACTGACGAACAAAAAGATGCTATTGTTTATCAGATTCAAATTGCAAAAGACAATGCATTTAGTCAAATTGTGAGTACGTTGGATAATTCGTCTCTTTCAACAAGCGCTTTAGCTTTAGACAAAAACACAGCTTATTACTGGAGAGTAAAAGCAACAGACAGCAAAGGTCTGTCTAGTGCTTATTCTTCCACTTTTAAATTTTATACTGCTGGTGTCGCTGTTGTCAATCATTTGCCTTTTGCTCCGGCGTTAATTTCTCCAGAAATGAATGTTGCTTTGAGCACAACAACTGCAAGTTTGCAATGGAATGCATCAGATGTTGATACAGCAGATGTACTTACCTATGACGTTTATTTCGGAACGGCAAATCCGCCAACTGAAAAAGTAAGTGATAGCAAATCTGAAAAAACTGTTGATGTTACAATAGAACCAGGAAAACAATATTACTGGCAAGTAACGGTCAAAGACAATAAAGGTGGCGAAACCGTAGGCCAAGTTTGGAAATTTAAAACCAACTAAGCTTAAGAATTACAATTAGTTAAGATAAAAAAAGTCCCATTTTCTAAATACTGAAAATGGGACTTTTTTGTTTTCCAATTAGTAAGAAAATCAGTTACAATTCGTATACTTGTACAACCAAAAACCTAACCTATGAAAATAAAACTACTCTTACTTCTTTTATTGGTAAATGTTTCAATTTACGCCCAGCAATACACATTAATTCCAGATGTTAATTTTGAAAAATCGTTAATTCTTAAAGGAATTGATTCGGGAGCTCCAGATGGTAAAGTCTTAACCTCAAATATTAGCTCTGTAACCGATTTAAGCCTTTATGATTACACGATATCAGACTTAACCGGAATAGAAGGTTTTACATCTTTAGCTAACTTGTATGTCTCTAACAGCTTATTAACCAGTATAAATATATCCCAAAATACAAACCTAAAAGTTTTAAATATTGGAAATAGTAAGTTAACTTCTTTAGATGTTAGTGCCAATATTTTGTTGGAAACACTTGACTGTTCAAGAAACACAGTAACAAATTTAAATCTTTCTAGTAATAGCAATTTGAAAATTTTAAATGTAGCAAACAATCAAATAACAAGCCTTGATTTATCACAAAACACCCAATTGCTAGATTTAAATATTGCAAACAACAGAATTCTTAGTTTAGATATTCAATCTAATCTTTTATTGCAAAAGCTTGACTGTCGAAAAAATGCAATCACAACATTAAATGTTTCAAATAATACAAAACTGGCAAATCTAAACGTCGCGTCAAATCAGCTAGGAATTTTAGATTTATCTCAAAATACGCAATTAAAAAATTTAACCGTTAGCTTTACTAAATTAACAAGCTTAAATGTTGATAATAATATTGCCCTAACCACTTTAACTTGCGATAATAATCTCTTGACCAGTTTAAATGTCTCAAAAAATACACTTTTAACTTCTTTAATTTGTCATTACAATAAGATTGATGTTCTTGATGTTTCTAAAAATACTTTATTAGAACAGTTAATGTGTCATGGCAATAAACTAACGGCTTTAGATGTATCATTAAATCCAGAATTGAATTTATTGGATTGTTTAAACAATAATTTGACTTCTCTTGATATTTCAAAGAACCCAAAAATAACCGAATTGGCTTGCCAAAATAATCAGCTGGAAACTTTAAACTTAAAAAACGGCAACAATAGCATTTTAGATTTAACTTTTTCAGATTTTACAAATAACCCAAATTTGTCTTGCATTAAAGTTGATGATATCGCTTATTCTAACGCAAATTGGATGAGTATAAAAGATGCTGCAGCAACTTATAATACAAATTGCTTTCCTACGTATACATTAATACCCGATATCAATTTTGAAAAAAAGCTAATTTCTAGAGGTCTAGATTCGGGAGTTCCTGATGGAAAAGTTTTGACTGCCAATATCACTTCCGTAAAAAGCTTAGACGTTAATAACGCTCAAATTAAAGATTTAACTGGTATTGAAGCGTTTATTAATTTAGAGTCACTTTTTTGTGGAACCAACGAATTGACAACTCTTGATCTATCAAATAATTTAAAACTTAAGCAATTAGAATCCTATAAAAATAAGCTTACTAGTATAGACCTAAGCAAAAACACAGAACTGTGGTATCTAGATCTTTTCACAAATCAATTAACCACTTTAGATCTTTCAAAAAACAAACTTTTAACAACAGTATATTGCTACGACAATTTATTAACTTCTCTTAATGTTACAGGACTTACTGCATTAGAAGGTTTAGACTGTCCTAACAATCAACTTTCAAGTTTAAATATCAGCACCAATACAAGTTTACAGCAATTATATTGTTATTCAAACAAATTAACAAGTCTGGATATTTCTAAAAACCCAGCTTTGATTCATCTTAGTTGCTATTCAAATGAATTGACTTTTTTGAATCTAAAAAATGGAAACAACAAGAATTTCACTCCGAACAGTTATCTAAAATTTACAAATAATCCAAATTTGACTTGCATTCAAGTTGATGATGCTGATTATTCAACTACAAATTGGTCTGCTCTTAAAGATCCTACTGCAACTTTCAACACCACTTGCGAAACAACAGAAGTGGTACTTTTTGATCCTAATTTAGAGCAAAAATTAATTGATTTAGGAATTGACACCGATGGCTTGGATGGAAAAATTTCAATTACAGATATACAAAATGTTACTTCACTTGATCTTTCAAATAGTAATATTAGTGATTTGACAGGAATAGAAAATTTTACCAATTTAACTTATCTTGATTGTAGTTTTAACAACTTAAGTACAATAGATGTAAGTAAAAATGTAAATCTTACCAAGATAGATGCAAATTCTAATAATCTAACTTCACTTAATGTTACGAAAAACACAAAACTGCTAAATCTAACAATTTACAATAATCAAATTTCGACAATTGATCTATCTAAGAATCCTGAACTTTTATTTTTAATAGCTGAAAATAACAATCTTACTTCGATAGATTTAGCTGCAAATACGAAACTGGAAATTGTTTCGGTTCAACAAAATAACTTATTGGAACTCGATGCAAAAAATGCTCCAAACCTACAAACTTTAACTTGTGGATTTAACAATCTCTCAACAATAGATTTAACGCAAAATAAAAAGCTAGAACAACTTTTTTGTTACAACAATCAAATAAACGAATTAAATCTTACACAGAATATAGAACTAAAAACTCTTAGTGCTGCCACTAATAAACTAACAAGTTTGGATTTATCTCAAAACACAAAATTAGAGATCGTTCATCTTGTAGCAAATCCATTGACAAGTTTAAATGTTCAAAATGGCAATAATCAAAACTTCATTTTGCCTTCAGTAACAGCTAAAAAAGCAACGGCAAGCTTAGCAACAAGTTTCTTAGGAAATCCAAGTCTTACATGTATTCAGGTTGATGATGTTAATTACTCTAATGCAAACTGGAGTACAATCAAAGATGCGACAGCAACTTACTCTTCAACTTGTAAATCATTAGGTATTGATGATTCTGTTTTTTCTAAAGTAGTTTTATATCCAAATCCAACAAAAACCATTATAAACATCAACAATATTGCCTTAGACAAAGCAACAGTTTACAATTCTTTAGGACAATTAGTAAAATCTTTTACTTTAAACAATGCCAATACAGACAATACTATCGATTTAACTGGCGTGCCTAGAGGTGTTTATTATGTATATCTAATTAACGGAGATGCTGCTTCTGCTAAAAAAGTTATCGTAGAGTAATTATCTCTTTCAAACATAAAAATCCCATTTTCAGCAGTAGAAAATGGGATTTTTTATTTTTTGTAAATGATCTATTTTTAAAGAATCTCTTCGCAGGTAAAAACCTCTTTTAATCGAACACCTTTTTCGGTATGCTCCACAGTTATAATTTGATTGTGGGCATCGTGTTCTAAAAACAAATAATGATTGTTATCTGCCGCCGCATTTAAAAATTTTGACTTTTCTGGCATTGTCAGCAACGGTCTTGTATCGTATCCCATAACATAAGGAAGCGGAATATGTCCGGCTGTAGCCAACAAATCGGCGCAAAAAACAATCGTTTTATCTTGATATTTGATATGTGGAATCATCTGTTTTTCGGTGTGTCCATCAACATAGTAAATATCGAAACCTAATTCCTTCGAAAAACCAAAATCAGAATCTGGCCTTTCAACAAAATTCAATTGTCCGCTTTCTTGCATTGGCAGAATATTTTCAGACAAGAAAGAAGCTTTTTCTCTAGCGTTTGGTTTCGTTGCCCATTCCCAATGATTTTCGTTTGTCCAGAATTTAGCATTTTTAAAAGCCGGCTCGTAACCTGTTTTATCCGAATTCCATTGAACACTTCCTCCACAATGATCAAAATGAAGATGCGTCATAAAAACATCTGTAACATCATCACGATTGAAACCATATTTTGCTAGGGATTTATCTAAAGAATGCGAACCCCAAAGCGAATAATATCCAAAGAATTTTTCTGATTGCTTGTCGCCCATTCCAGTATCAATTAAGATAAGACGATTTCCATCTTCAATTAATAAACAGCGTGCAGCAATATCAATAAGATTATTGGCATCTGCAGGATTGGTTTTATTCCAAATTGTTTTAGGAACAACGCCAAACATTGCGCCTCCATCTAACTTAAAATTTCCAGATTCTATTGGGTAAAGTTTCATGAGAATGATTTTCTAAAAGAACAAAGCTAGAAAATTCAAACTCCTTTTACTAAAATTTAAGGTTAAAAACTTCAGATTATTCTAATGTAATCGAAGTGCTTCCCATTATTTCTTGCTTATCAAAATAATTCACAAAATAAGTTCCTTTCTTAAATTGGTCTGCATTTAGAATTCCATAAGCATTCAGAGATTTTCCTTGAAAGTCTGTGCTAACAATAAAACTGTAAACAAGTGCTTTATCATTTCCAAATTCAATCAGCTTATTATCGCCCATAACCGTATTTTTCTGATCTAAAACCTGAACATAAAAAACTCTCTTTCCTGGCTTTGCTACTGCATTTCCGTTAAGTGTGAAACTAGCCTTAAGCTTTTTTGTATTCTTTGCCTTGGTTGTTTCCAATTCGGCTCCAGAGCTTTTTTCGCGAAGTGCAACAACTTTAAAATTACTTAAATACAATTTTGAAGCATCTTTTAAAGTCGATTCTAATGTTTTTTGTTTTGAAATCAAAGTGTCATTTTCTGCTTTTTGCTTATACATGACAACATTTTGGCTTTCAATCTCTGTCAGCAAACTTTTATTCTGAGATTTTAATTTTTTAATTTCCTGAACCCTGTTTTCTAAGGAAGTGTTTAGATCTGAAAGCTGATTTCGATAAATTCTAATCTGCTCAGTCGAAGGATTATTTGAAGCTTTAATAATCGCCATCAAATTTTCAACATTCTTACGCTCTAATTCTAATTCTTTAGACAAAGCTGTTTTTTCTAAAATAGCCTCATCATAAGCCATTTTTAATGTATTTAAAGAATCTAAAATATTCTTCTGCACATCTGTTTCTTTGCTTCCAGAAGAGATTATATTGGCAATACTTTCTTCTTTAGCTCCACTATCATTCTTTTCAGGTTCACTGCTAAAAACCAAAACCACAGCACCTACTCCTAAAACAAAAATCATAGCAAACAAAGGTTTAAACCACTTTATTTCATTTTGTTTTTTCATAATTACTCCTAATTTTCTGCAAAAATATTGAATAAAAAACGACTATAATCAGTAGAAATACTTGTTTTTTAACATTTAGGAGCGATATTTGCAGCTCGATTGAAAAACAATTATTCTTTTCTAATTTTGATTCCTATTTTATCAAAATAAGTATTATCTATTTTCACATTTGTTATAATAATGTGAACCGTTATGGAAAAAGGTTTTTAAGTCGTATCTTTGCAGATAATTTCTATTTAACATTGAAAATTAGCGTTTTAAATCTGTACTAAATTCATTACAGACCAAAAAATGTTCATTAAAAACAAACATCTAAGAACAATGATAAAAGTTTCTGATACTGCCAAAAAGAAAATCATCGATTTGATGACTGATGATGGTTTTGACGCCGCGCACGACTACGTAAGAGTAGGCGTAAAAAGTGGTGGATGCTCTGGTTTGTCTTACGATTTAAAATTTGACAAAACCAAAGGAGATGACGATAAAATATTCGTTGACAACGACATACAAATTGCTGTTGAAAAAAAATCATTCCTTTATTTAGCTGGAACAATTTTAGAATTTTCTGGCGGATTAAACGGAAAAGGATTTGTTTTCAATAATCCTAACGCGAGCAGAACTTGCGGATGCGGAGAATCATTTTCTCTTTAGTCAAAAGCCGAAAGTCATAAAGTCGTAAAGACTTCCAAATGACTTATAGACTTTAAAAACTTTAAGACAACATTAAAAATATAATGAGCAAATACACCGAAGACGATTTAAAAATCGAACTGGAAACTAAAGAATATGAGTACGGATTTTATACTAATATAGAATCTGAAACTTTCCCTATTGGCTTAAACGAAGAAATCGTGAGAGCTATTTCGCTTAAAAAAGAAGAACCTGAATGGATGACCGAATGGCGTATCGAAGCTTTCCGCGCTTGGAAAGAAATGATCGAACCAGAATGGGCAAACGTACATTACGAAAAACCAGATTTTCAGGCGATTTCTTATTATTCAGCTCCAAAACAAGTAGATCCTAATAAAACTTTGGACGATGTTGATCCGGAATTATTAGAGATGTACAAAAAACTTGGAATTTCTGTTGACGAGCAAAAAATGATGAACAATGTCGCTATGGATATTGTTGTCGATTCTGTTTCTGTAGCTACAACTTTCAAGAAAACTTTAGCAGAAAAAGGGATTATTTTCTGTCCAATTTCTGAAGCAATTAAAGAACATCCTGAATTAGTAAAAAAATATTTAGGAACTGTTGTACCTCAAAAAGACAACTTCTACGCAGCGTTAAACTCAGCTGTTTTCTCTGACGGAAGTTTCTGTTATATTCCGAAAGGCGTAAAATGTCCAATGGAACTTTCAACGTATTTCAGAATCAATCAAGCAGGAACTGGACAATTCGAAAGAACTCTAGTTATTGCTGATGAAGGAAGCTACGTTTCTTACCTTGAAGGATGTACAGCTCCAAGCCGTGACGAAAACCAATTACACGCTGCTGTGGTTGAATTAATCGCTTTGGATGATGCTGAAATTAAATATTCTACAGTTCAAAACTGGTTCCCTGGAAATAAAGAAGGAAAAGGTGGAGTTTACAACTTCGTAACCAAAAGAGGTTTATGCGAAACAAACGCTAAAATTTCTTGGACGCAGGTTGAAACGGGTTCTGCTGTAACCTGGAAATATCCTTCTTGTGTATTAAAAGGAGATAATTCGGTAGGAGAATTTTATTCGATTGCTGTAACAAATAATTTCCAACAAGCTGATACTGGAACTAAAATGATTCATTTAGGAAAAAATACTAAATCGACTATTATTTCTAAAGGTATCTCGGCTGGAAAATCACAAAATAGCTACCGTGGTTTGGTGCAAATCTCTCCAAGAGCTGAGAATGCAAGAAACTTTTCTCAATGTGACTCGTTGTTAATGGGTAACAATTGCGGTGCACATACTTTCCCTTATATCGAAAGTAAAAATCCATCTGCAAAAATTGAGCACGAAGCAACTACAAGTAAAATTGGAGAAGATCAGGTTTTCTATTGCAACCAAAGAGGTATTCCAACCGAAAAAGCGATTGCCTTAATTGTAAACGGTTTCAGTAAAGATGTCTTGAACAAACTGCCAATGGAATTTGCTGTTGAAGCTCAAAAATTATTAGAGATTTCTTTAGAAGGATCTGTAGGTTAATTGGAAGATGCAAAATAAAAAAGTCATCATTTTAGGTTCTTCTAGAAAAAACGGAAATACAGCAAAAATTGTAGATAAACTTTCGAAAGAACACAACATTGATGTAGTTAATTTAAGTGATTATAATATTTCCCATTATGATTACGAAAGCAAAAATTTAGGCGATGATTTTTTACCTCTGATAAGAGGAATTATCGAAAAGTACGATACTTTAATTTTTGCAACGCCCATTTATTGGTATAATATGAGCGGAATTATGAAGGTCTTTTTCGACAGGATTTCAGATTTAATCCGAATTGAAAAAGAAACCGGAAGAAAACTGAGAGGAAAAAAAATCGGAGTGATATCAAATTCTCACGATGATGAAACTGACGAAAGTTTTTATATTCCGTTTCAAAAATCAGCCGATTATTTAGGCATGGAATATTTAGGACACACGCATTTTAATGCCGACACCCTAAACCAACAAACAAAAATAGAATTGACATTTATATAAAATAAAAAACAATGTTATCAATAAAAAACCTTCACGCCGCGATTGGTGATAAAGAAATTCTTAAAGGAATTAATATAGAAGTTAAAGCTGGAGAAGTTCACGCTATCATGGGACCAAACGGTTCTGGAAAAAGTACACTTTCTGCTGTTATTGCAGGAAATGAAAATTATGAAGTTACAGATGGAGAGGTTATTCTTGACGGAGAAGATCTTGCTGATTTAGCTCCTGAAGAAAGAGCACATAAAGGTGTTTTCCTTTCATTTCAATATCCAGTAGAAATTCCTGGAGTTAGCGTTACTAACTTCATGAAAACTGCTATCAACGAAACTCGTAAAGCAAACGGTCAGGAAGAAATGCCAGCAAACGAAATGCTGAAAGTAATTCGTGAGAAATCTGAATTGTTAGAAATCGACCGTAAATTTCTTTCTCGTTCTCTTAATGAAGGTTTTTCTGGAGGAGAGAAAAAAAGAAACGAAATTTTCCAAATGGCAATGCTTGAGCCAAAATTAGCAATCCTTGACGAAACAGATTCTGGTCTTGATATCGATGCTTTAAGAATCGTTGCAAATGGTGTAAACAAATTAAAAAGCGACAAAAACGCTATTATCGTGATTACACACTACCAACGTTTATTAGACTATATCGTTCCTGATTTCGTTCACGTTCTTTACAACGGAAGAATCGTAAAATCTGGTGGAAAAGAGCTAGCATATGAGCTAGAGGAAAAGGGTTACGATTGGATCAAGGCAGAAAACTAGTTTACAGTTACAGTTTGCAGTTTGCAAAAACTCATAACTCATAACTCATAACTTACAACTAAGAAAATGGATTTAAAAGAAAAATTAGTATCGTCTTTTATGGCTTTTGAAGAGCGTGTCGATGTACATTCAGATTTACATGACATACGCACAAATGCTTTAAAAAACTTCGAAAATAAAGGTTTCCCAACCAAAAAAGAAGAAGCTTGGAAATATACATCGCTAAATGCCATCTTAAAAAATGACTTTACGGTTTTTCCAAAGCAGGAAAATGCAATCGAATTTAACCAAGTAAAAAAATACTTTTTACACGAAATCGATACGTACAAATTAGTATTTATCGATGGCGTTTTCAGTTCGCATTTGTCTTCTACAACGCATGACGGAATCGATGTTTGCTTGATGTCATCAGCATTGACCAAACCAAAATATAAAATGGTTATTGATACGTACTTCAACCAAATCGCAAGTAAAGATGATAGCTTGACTTCATTGAATACTGCTTTTGCAATTGAAGGTGCTTTTATCAATATTCCGAAGAAAAAAGTGGCTGACAAACCAATTGAGATTATGTATTTCTCAACTGGAAATGAAGCGGCTTTAATGGTTCAGCCTAGAAATTTGGTTATTGTGGGTGAAAATTCACATGTTCAAATTATCGAGCGTCACCAAAGTTTGAATGAAAATCCAGTTTTAACAAACTCTGTTACTGAGATTTTTGCTCAAAAACGTGCGATTGTTGATTATTACAAAATTCAAAACGATAATAGTGAAGCCAATTTAATTGACAACACTTACGTTTCACAACAACAAGAAAGTCATGCTTATGTGCACACTTTCTCTTTTGGTGGAAATTTAACTCGTAACAACTTGAACTTTTACCACTTTGGTGAAAGATTGACAAGTACGTTAAACGGAATTTCAATCTTAAACGACAAACAACACGTTGACCATTATACTTTGGTAAACCACGCACAACCAAATTGCGAAAGTTTCCAAGATTATAAAGGAATTTTCTCTGATCGCTCAACAGGAGTATTCAACGGAAAAGTCTTGGTAGAAAAAGAAGCTCAAAAAACAAATGCTTTCCAAAAAAGCAATAATATTTTATTGAGTGATAAAGCGACTATCAACGCAAAACCTCAATTAGAGATTTTTGCTGATGACGTAAAATGTTCTCACGGCTGTACTGTTGGACAGCTTGATGAAACAGCAATGTTCTACATGCAGTCTCGTGGAATCCCGAAAAAAGAAGCTAAAGCTTTATTGATGTACGCATTCTCAAATGCTGTTATCGAAAGCATTAAAATACCAGAATTAAAACAAAGAATTACTAAAATCATTGCTACGAAATTAGGTGTGAATTTAGGATTTGATTTGTAGTCAGGTTTTACCGCAAAGGCACAAAGGTTACGCAAAGTTCGCAAAGGTTTATTATAAAACTTTGCGAACTTTGCGCTTTTAAAACAATTTTATTCTTCTACTTTTTTAAATCTTCTCTTAAAAAAGAATACAAACAATGAAAAAATACTGCAAAAAACAATAGCAGTAATTTCATTAATCCATATACTATCTATTAAAAACCCAAGACTCCCAATAAAAATTATTGTACTAACTAAATAATACAAAAATCTAAGTTCTTCATTTAATTTTACTTTCATAACTGCCCTAAATTACTTTTTCACAGAAGAAATAACCTCCTTCAAAAACCCGTTAAAATCAAATCCAGGCTCTTCTTCTCTTACTCCCATTCTCACAATCACCATATCCAAAGACGGAATAATCGCCACCATTTGACCTTGGTAACCACTGCAATAAAACATATCACGAGGAACATCTGGGAATTTCCCTCCAGCATTTAGCCAAAATTGTGCTCCGTATTTCCCTTCAGAAGTATTCGTTGGAGTTGATGTGTATTTTACCCAACTTTCGTCTAAAATTTGTTCTCCGTTCCAGTTTCCTTTATGAAGATATAACAATCCAAATTTTGACCAGTCTCTTGGTGTTGCCCATCCGTAAGACGAACCTACGAAAGTTCCCGACATATCTTGTTCAACAATCATAGAGTTCATTCCAATTTTGTCGATTACTGCGCTGTACCAAAAATCAAGATATTCCTGTTGTGATTTAAATTGGCTTCTTAAAATTCGAGATAATAAATTGGTTGTTCCAGAAGAATAATACCAATGAGTATTTGGTTTATATTTTGCTGGTTTGTCCATTTGAACTTTTCCCATATCTTCAGCCTGAAAAAGCATTTTTGTAGCATCGCAAATTGTACTGTAATTCTCTTCCCATTCTAGACCAGAATTCATGTGAAGCAAATCATTGATCGTAATATTTTTACGCTCATCGTTCTGCCATTCTTTAACTGGAGCAGGTTTATAAATATCAATTTTTCCTTGTTTCGCCAAAACTCCAAAAGCTGAACTCGTAATACTTTTTGTCATTGACCATCCTAAAATTTTGCTGTTTTTATTGAAACCTGTATCGTATTTTTCGCCGATTAATTTGTCTTTATATAAAACGACAACGGCGCGCGTGCGTTTTGCTTTTCCTCCATTTTTATCAAAAGAATCATCAATTGCTTTTTTCAATTTTGCGTAATCCACATTCGCGAAAGCGGTATCTTTTGGTTCATTATTTCCGTAAGGGAAAGGAAGATTGTTTTCTAGTTTTGTTCTTTTTGGAAGCAAATAAGGCTTCGAAATATCAAAATTATCATTAATCAAAGTTGCTCCTAAACCTTCACGATAAATCGCTTTTCTTTCTTTTAATCCATAAACAGAAGCGACCGCAAATTTCCCAGCATCATCAATTGCATTTTTCGCCAGATCAATCATTTTAATATCATTATCCGTTTTCTCAATTAAATCCAACGGACGATTATCAATAAAATGCCCTGATGCAACACTTTTAGCCGAGAAACCAGAAATCAGATCAAGTTTCGGATACGTTGTGAAACCGAAATACAAAAAAGCCAGAACTAATACAAGAAGGAATACTTTGAGAATTTTTTTCATAATGATTAGATATTTTTACTGCAATATAAATAATTTATGTTCACGATTTTAAGTGTCAAATTAGAAAACCATTTCAGATAATTCAGAAAACCTAATTGATTTTTACAGAATCAGCATTTACAGCTTCAAACAATGGCATCATAAAAGGAAATTATAGAATTTCTGTATAAACAAATTTAGTTTTAGTACTTTTGTAAATAGATTTTTTCTAAATAAGACATGCTAGATATTCAAAAAATAAGAGCTGATTTCCCAATACTTTCTCAAATTGTAAACGGAAAGCCATTAGTATATTTCGACAACGGAGCTACTTCGCAAAAACCACAAGTTGTAATTGATGCAGAAGTAAAATATTATCAAGAAATCAACGCGAACATTCACCGTGGCGTTCACACTTTAAGCCAGTTAGCAACTGATGCTTACGAGATTTCTCGTGGAAAAGTAAAAGATCACATCAATGCTAAACATGCGCACGAAGTGCTTTTTACTTCGGGAACAACTCACGGAATTAATTTAGTTGCAAATGGATTTGCTTCGATTTTAAAACCTGGTGACGAAGTGGTTGTTTCTTCTTTGGAACACCATAGTAACATTGTGCCTTGGCAAATGTTATGCGAAAAAACTGGAGCAATTTTAAGAGTTATTCCAATCAATGATAACGGAGAATTAATTATTGAGGAATTTGATAAATTACTTTCGGATAAAACGAAAATTGTTACCGTAAATCATATTTCAAATGCATTGGGAATCATTAACCCAATTAAATATATCATCGATAAGGCACATTCAGTTGGAGCTGCGGTTTTAATTGATGGCGCACAGGCTGTTCCGCATTTAAAACCAGATGTTCAGGAATTAGACTGCGATTTTTATGCTTTTTCTGGTCATAAAATGTGCGGTCCAACCGGAACTGGAATTCTTTTCGGAAAAGAAGCTTGGCTGAATAAACTTCCTCCTTACCAAGGCGGCGGAGAAATGATCAAAGAAGTTACTTTCGAGAAAACAACTTACGCAGATTTACCGCATAAATTTGAAGCTGGAACTCCAAATATCGCTGGCGGAATTGTATTAGGAACTGCAATTGATTATTTGAACAACATTGGCTTCGAAAATATTGAGGCATACGAACACGAACTTTTAGAACACGCTACAAAACGTCTTAATGAAATTGAAGGTATCCGAATTTACGGAAACACCAAAAACAAAGCTTCTGTAGTTTCGTTTAATATTGATGGAATTCATCCGTATGATATTGGTTCTATTATAGATAAGTTAGGAATTGCAGTTAGAACAGGACATCACTGTGCTCAACCAATTATGAACTTCTTCTGTATTCCGGGAACAATTCGTGCTTCTTTCTCATTTTATAATACAAAAGAAGAAATTGATGCCATGGTTGATGCTGTTAAGAAAGCACAAACTATGTTAAGCTAAAAAACAAATTATATGCGAATAGTATCATTATTGCTCCTGACACTTTTTATTGCTACGGGATGCTGCAGTCAAAAAAAAGCCGATATGAAATCGACTCAAATTGAATACTCTGCGCTTTCTAGAGGTTATTATAAAGTAATAACTGTAGAAAACAAATCGGTTTCTGTTGTTAAGGAACGTAATGCTGAAGCTGTTAAAAGCAAGATTAATGATGCGAAATGGAACGAAATTGTTTCAGCATATTCAAAAGTTAATTTAGATAATCTTTCTACCTTAAAAGCACCGACAGACAAACGCACTTATGATGGCGCTGCAATAGGAAATTTAAAAATAACTAAAGAAGGAAAAACATACGAAACACCAGGTTTTGACAATGGTTTTCCACCGAAAGAAATCGAAAAACTAGTAAATTTATTAGTTGATTTTTCTAAAGAATAATTATGACAATAAAAGAAATACAAAACGAAATAATAGACGAATTTTCAATGTTCGACGACTGGATGCAGCGTTATGAGTATATCATCGAACTAGGAAAAAGTCTTCCGTTAATTAAAGAAGAATACAAAACGGAAGATAATTTAATCAAAGGCTGTCAGTCTAAAGTTTGGTTGCAAGGTGAACAGCAAGATGATAAAATTGTTTTTACGGCAGATAGTGATGCTATTTTGACTAAAGGAATAATTGCAATTTTAATTCGTGCTTTCTCTAATCAAAAAGCAAAAGATATCTTAGAGGCTGATACTGATTTTATAGACGAAATCGGCTTAAAAGAACATTTATCCGCAACACGTGCCAATGGATTGGTTTCGATGATAAAAAACATCAAAATGTACGCTTTGGCTTTTGATGCTAAAAACAAAAATTAAATTTCTTCTGCCACAAATTACACGAATAAACACTAATTTTTAATTCGGGAAATTTGTGAAATTCGTGGCAAAAAAACAAATAACAAAATGGAACAAGAAATAGACACAAACGAATTAGGAGAATCAATCGTAAGAGTTTTAAAAGGAATATACGATCCAGAGATTCCTGTAGATATTTATGAATTAGGATTAATTTACGACGTAATGGTAAACACAGATTACGAAGTAAAAATCCTGATGACACTTACTTCACCAAATTGCCCAGTTGCAGAAAGCTTACCAAGAGAAGTAGAAGAAAAAGTAAAAACAATAGAAAACATCAAAGATGTAGACGTTGAAATTACTTTCGATCCGCCTTGGAGCAAAGATTTAATGAGCGAAGAAGCAAAATTAGAATTAGGAATGCTTTAAAAAATAGTCATAAAGTTGAAAGTCATAAAGTTCAAAGTAAAAAGACTTTATGACTTTCGACTTTCGACCTTCAGACTAAAAAATGGAAGAAATTATCAATAAAGTTGCCAATAGTGCTTTAGAGGTTTTTGATCTTGAAGATTATTATCCAAAAGGAATACGTGTGCAGATTGACATTTCGCAATGGCTTTTGGAAGGATTTTTATTGAAAGAAAAAGACTTTAGAGAACATCTTAAAAATCACGATTGGTCACAATATCAAGATCAATATGTGGCTGTACATTGTAGTACAGATGCCATAATTCCTGCTTGGGCATTAATTTTGGTGAGTGTTCATTTGGCTCCTTTTGCAAAAAAAGTCGTTAACGGAACTATTGAAGATCTAGATGCAAGTCTTTACGAAGAAATTTTAAGTACAATTGACTATTCTGCCTACAAAGGCAAACCTGTCATTGTAAAAGGCTGTTCTAGAAAACCAGTTCCAATGCGCGCTTATATTTTAGCAACAAATAATCTTCAGCCTTTTGCCCGAAGCATTATGTATGGCGAAGCATGTTCTGCAGTGCCATTATACAAAGAATCTAAGAAATAACCTTCAATAACACCTAGTATCCCTTAACTTTTCATTGGTTTTTAGTATATTTGATAATACACTCTAAACTAAAAACCATGAGAAAGATACTATTATTACTCTTCGTTTTAGCAAATCTTACATTTGTACAAGCCCAAAATACAGAAAAAGAACTAGCACAAAATACCGAAAAAGCCGTAAAAAAAATCAATGATACAATTGAAGAAGAAGGCTGGAAAGCAAAAGGAACGGTATCTCTTTTATTAAACCAATCTAGTTTTAACAACTGGATTGCTGGAGGTGAAGACAGTTTCTCAGGAACACTCGGAATCAATTATGATTTCAACTACAAGAAAGACGATTTAACCTGGGATAACAAAGTTCTCGCCTATTACGGTTTACTTCAAACTAAAAACGCTGATTTTGAAAAGAAAACAGATGACCGTTTAGAATTCAATTCAATCGTCGGAAAAAGAGCATTTGGAGAATGGTATTACTCTTATTTCCTAAACTTTAGAACGCAATTTACAACAGGTTATATCTACGGTCAAGACGAAAACGGAAAGGAAATTAGAACCGAAAACACTAAATTCATGTCTCCAGGTTATCTAACAACTGGTCCAGGTATTTATTGGTCTAAGGATGAAAATCTTAAAATAAATTTCGCTCCGCTAACTTCAAAATTCACCTTTGTAGACAAAGCTTACACCACGGCCATTGATCCTGCGACAGGTTTACCTTTTCCTGACGGATATTATTTTGGTGTCGATGCCAACAAAAGCATGCGTTACGAGCTCGGATTCTATGCTTCTGTATATTACAAACTGGCTATTATGACTAATGTTACTGCCGAAAATACTCTGAATTTATATTCAAATTATTTAGAAGACCCGCAAAATGTCGATATTAATTATTCCTTAAACATTGTCATGAAAGTAAATAAATTTCTGTCAGCAAATTTTTCTTTCCAGACAATCTACGATGATAATGCTTTTAGAGGTTTTCAAACCAGAGAAGTATTTGGTTTAGGAATTAATTTTGGATTTTAATTATTCATCGCACTAGATTTCGGTAATTAAAAATTATTAGTGCCACAGATTAAAAGATTTAAAAAGATTTTTTAATCTAAATAATCCTTTAATCTGTGGCAAAAAAAAACGGCTTTTGATCTCTCAAAAGCCGTTTCTATTTTATTCTTCATCTTCTTTTTCAACTGCATCCTTATAATCAGGATACAAGAAATTATTATACGGAAAGCGCGTAATATGAATCTGGCGAACCGCTTCATAAACTCTTTCTCTAAACTCTTCAAAGTTTTCTTTGTTTCTTGCAGAAATAAATAGTGCTTTGTCCTCACCAACATTACTCATCCAAGTCTGTTTCCATTCTCCAAGCGTATAATGTTTACGAGTTCTTTCGGTAATCAAATCATCTTCATCGATAGTAAGATGTTTATAAGTATCGATTTTATTAAAAACCATTATAGTTGGTTTATCGTTACTTTTTATTTCCTGTAAAATCTTGTTTACCGATTCGATATGATCCTCAAAATCTGGATGCGAAATATCTACAACATGTAAAAGTAAATCTGCCTCACGAACCTCATCTAGAGTACTTTTAAAAGAATCTACCAATTGTGTCGGCAATTTTCTAATAAACCCAACAGTATCCGAAAGCAAAAAAGGAAGGTTTTTAATAACCACTTTTCTAACCGTTGTATCTAAGGTTGCAAACAATTTGTTCTCAACAAAAACATCACTTTTACCAATTGCATTCATCAAAGTTGACTTTCCAACATTGGTATATCCAACCAAAGCGACACGAACCATTGCGCCACGGTTGCTTCGCTGAATTCCCATTTGTTTATCAATCGTTTTGATTTTCTCTTTCAATAATGAAATTCTGTCGCGTACGATACGTCTATCTGTTTCGATCTCTGTTTCTCCAGGTCCACGCATACCGATACCTCCTTTTTGACGCTCAAGGTGTGTCCATAAACCAGAAAGTCTTGGCAATAAATATTGGCATTGCGCCAATTCTACCTGAGTTCTTGCGTATGAAGTTTCTGCTCTTTGCGCAAAAATATCCAGAATCAAATTCGTTCTGTCTAGGATTTTACAATCAATAATTCTTGAAATATTTTTTTGCTGAGATGGCGTTAATTCATCATCAAAAATTACAGTCGATATTTTATTTTCAACCACAAAAAGATTGATTTCATCAATTTTTCCCGTTCCCACAAAAGTCTTCGGATTAGGGCGCTCCATTTTCTGCGAAAAGCGTTTAATAACTTCACCTCCAGCAGTAAAAGTCAGAAACTCCAATTCGTCTAAATATTCATTTAGTTTTTCTTCACTTTGACTTTGAGTAACAATCCCAACGATTACTGTTCGCTCAAAGTTTATAACTTCTTTTTCTAACATAGTCTCGAATAAGTTGCAAATTTAATGATTTGTTAGATACTAACATATAGAATTAATTTTACATATAATTGATTGTTTAAATACAATATTAAGTAGCATTTGCCTACTTTTTCTTTTTTATTATTTTTGTAGAAAAACATTATGAACATACAAGAACTACAGTCTAAAACTGTAGATTGGTTAAGATTCCCTCTTATTGTAGGGGTTGTATTTATTCACACTAAATATTTTGCTCCTGAAGCTGTTCCCTTAGCAGATATTAATTATGCCAATCTTTCGACTGAAGATATCGGTGTTATTATTTCTTCTATTTTCTCAATATTTATACCTTGCGTCGCTGTTCCTTTGTTTTTTATGATCTCTGGATATTTTTTCTTTTACAAATTAAATATGTGGAATAAATCTGTATACTTAGATAAAATAAAAAGCAGAATTAAAACCCTTGTAATTCCATACCTATTATGGAATACTATAGCCTTAGCTGGTATTATTTATTTAAATTATAATATTCCTAATGAAACAATAATCGAAAAAAACAACAGTCTTTTCTTCTATATTAGAGGTTATATTATCCATACAGGTTTTACTCCATACCTTCAACCTATGTGGTTTATTAGAGATTTAATCATTTTATCTATTGGATCCCCTATTTTATATTTTTTGATAAAAAAAATGAATTATTATATAATTTTTGTTTTTCTCTTAATTTATATATTGTTCTATATCTTATCCATAAATCCTATTTTTATGATTTTTGGACCATCTTTATTTTATTTCTCTTTAGGCGCATTTCTTAGCATAAATAACCTAAACATGATAGAAGAGGCTAGAAAAATTAAATCTATTTGCGAAATGATTTGCGTGATTTCATTGTTTCTATTTTTATACCTAAAAGGAAATGGGTATTGGAAATATATAACTCCTTTTTATATAATATCTGGAATTATAGTCACTCTAAAAATAGTTTCTTATTTATATGAAAACCAAAAAATTAGACTTAATCCATTTCTTTCAAAAGCAAGTTTTTTTGTGTTTGCTGTTCATGAATTATTTTTACTAAATAGTTGGAAAACCATATTTATAAAATTAAATGAACCACTAACAGCATTAAGCGGCATCACAGGATATTTTGTAGTGCCAATCTTGACGATATTTTCTGCTTTAATCATATTTTACTTACTCCAACGCTACTTTCCTAAAATCACAAGTATTCTTACTGGAAGTAGATCTTAAGGGATATTTTTTTATTTTACTGTAAATTTTAAAAGATAATGGAATCTTATGAAAATCTTATTTAAATATTTACTATTCACCATTATTATAAATTCATTTTACTCTTGTACGGATGAAAATTTAAATTCTGGTGAAATTAATAATAATAATTACATTAAATTTTTATATAATGATCAAACTTCTGATTTTAAAAGTACAGATTTAAACAACAATGGAACAAATAAGTCTATATTAGTTTTCGATCAAGACTTATACATGCTTGATATATCATTTTTTACCGAATTTGAAATTTTAGATGATGAGTCTGTTGTAATATCAACAGGAAAATCATTAGGTTTTATTAAATTAGTAAATGATAAAATTGAAGTTTATAAAAGTAATTTTAATCTCAATTCTACAGAATTGAATGAAAAAATTGATTTACCACATTCTTTAAAAAAAAATACAGCATATACTATAGGATTTATTAAAACACTTAATGGATTAACTTTTTTCTTAAAAGGTGGATCAATTTCATTTGAAAAATATTATGCAATTGATGCTGATGTTTTCCAAAATGTAATGAGAGGAAAACCGTTTTTTGAACTTCATTCAGGAAGTATTAGAATTCATAAATCTACTATATCCTCTGATTATAATAGAGAGCCTAAGGTAAGTATTTATGGAGATTCTTTTATTGAAGGAATTGATTTAAATACATTTGGCTCGAGCCTAAATAGCCGTTGGTGTGTGAGATTCGCTAATGAAATAGGCACAGATAACTGCTTTATTGATGGAAAAGGTGGAGAAAGTGTTTCAAAAGAATGGCTTAACCGATTAAAATTAGAAAGCACATGGTTTAAATCTAAATATGTAATTCTTTGTATGGGAACTAATAACTACAAAAGTATTAATGACTATGTAGAATATATGTCACAAGCCATAACTTATTTAAAAAAGAATAACCAAATACCCATTCTTGTTACTGTTACTCCTCGACCAGGTTTTGAATACAACTCAACTGTAGGCAAAATTAATAACTGGGTTATTACTTCAGGAGAAAAATACATTGATTTTCACAAAGCGCTAACAAAACAAGAAAATGTTAATCAATGGCGAGACGGTTATGTACAGCCAGATGCTATTCATCCAACTGTGAAGGGTTATGAAGCAATGTATGATCAAATAAAGAAAGATTGCATATTTCTATTTTAAATATAACTTACATAAGTAAAAAGTAGAACCCGATATATTCTGCTTTTTCATAAAGCATCTAACCTAAATAATTATTCATAAATGAAAGCTTTTTTCTGTTTTTACATTTGCATACAAATGTTCTAATGGAAAATAAATTTCCAAAAAAAATGGAACCCGTCAAGATAAACTCAACAAGGTTCCACTTAATCAATAAATGGTCTATTTTTAAAACTTTTATTCGTAAATAAACGTTTTTTCCGTTTTCACAATTCCGTTTTCTTCTATTTGAGAACAAGAAATTGGGTAGTTTAATTTATTGTATTTGTATTTTCTGCTCACCGCAACTAATGCTGCAGATGATGGACTGAAATTCATTTCGTTATTATAAGAAATCGATTCAAACTCAAATTCTTCTTCATGATAAGAAATCATTGGTACAATTACTTTGTAATTATCTCCAAAAAGGTTTTGAACGATTAACTGATCAACCGACTTTTTATCATCGTAAGTATATGATTTTGAAATTTTGTCTCCAACCAATCCTTTGTGTCTTGACACATTGTCGTTTACATAAACATATTCCAATTTTCCAATGATTGCCTTATTTCTATCACGGGAAGTGCGTCTTACAATAATTCCGTTTTCAACAAGGTATTCAATATCGTCTACTAAATTCTGATGATTAGTACTCTTTTTTGTTGTTGCTTTTATTCTTGCTCCTTCATATACAAACGAAACTACTTTTGTAATATAGTTTGGTCCTTCTTGATATTTTTTTACAAATTTGGTAATGTTGTTGTCAGCGTCGTAAGTATAGTTTATTACCTCTTTCCAGTCGCTTCCCACTTTATCTTTTACAGTCATATCTAGCAAACCATTTTTGTTATAAAAAAAATGCTGTACAACATCTGAAGTAGTTATGGTTTGAAGTTTACCTTCTTTAAAAACCATTGTTTTGTTAACAATTTCACCGTCTTTAGAGTTTTGGTAATTTGTTTTTACAATGTTAATCTGCTTTAGTCTAACGTTGTCTTGACTGTGCATCAAGAAAGGAAATACCATCCATAAGATGGCAATAAAGTAGGTTCTCATATTTGTTTTTGTATTGATTTGGGATGACCAAAATACAAAATTCAATTAGATTTTAACGTTTTGAAATACAAAAACTACAAACTTTTCAATAATGCTTTAAAAATCAATCTATTAATTTCATTATTCTAAATTAGTTCTTACTTCTCTCCAAATATCTTTATGTCATCAACCATAAAAGCCCCATTTAATGTTTTGTCTTTCCCAGAACCGATATATTTAAAAGCAATATTTATATTTCCTGAATAAGCAGATAAATCTATTCCGCCAGAACTCATAAACTCACGGGAAGGTGTTGAGAGCGTAGGTACTTTTGCTTCAAGTTTTACCCATCTTGCTTTGGCCAGGCTTGCACCGTCAAAATTGGTTGATATATATATTTCTAAAGTATTTAAAGGCGAATCTACTTTCAAATCGTGTTGCGCGCTTCTAAACGAAAGCACTGCATTTTTATATCCTGTAAGATCTATTTTTGGCGAAACAAGCCAAGCCACATTCTCGGCTGCGGTTGTGCTTGTAGTATTAAACTCTGCATAACCATTTCCAGAATAGACCATGCTTTTCCAAAGTTTTGAAGCTTTTTCTACAATATTGCTCCAGCCGGGAAGCGTAAAATTTACATTGTTTTTAACCGATTGAAAATCTTCTGAAAAAAACGGAGTGCTTCTTTTTCCGTTCATCACAACGTCACTTTCAGAACGTACCATAAATTGATAATCTGACCCAAATTTTGTCATAATCCCTCGTGCTTTTCCATTTCCTTCGGGCACAAAATGATCGGCAAATTTTGCATAAGAACTTGTTCTAAAAATAACTTGATTTCCTGTTTTATCTCTCAAATACCAATTGGTAGAGCCTCCGACATTATTAGACTCTTCAAAATAATGACGCCCCAATGCTGCCTCTGTAAACTCAACATCGTTTAATTCGATCAGAGTATTTAATTTAGAATCTGAAAGTGCTTCTTCAATAGTAAGCGATTTTACCAATTGATCCTCTTCTAAATTTGCACATGAAGCATTTAGTACATTTTTATATTCGTTTTGAGAAATTCTTCCAATTGTTGGGTCTCCTGCGTTACTTACATATAAACTTCCGATTCTTAAACCTCCATAATACAAATCTGTAAATTGATTTTTAAGTTTTACATATACTTTATTACCAATACGATAGTCAATATAAGTATTTGTAGCATCTACTGGAACACTAAAACCAAGAGCTGCTGTATTTTCGGTTTCTATTGTTTGCAATGAAATCGTTTTGAAAAAATTACCTCCTTCATCGCTCGAAACCACATAAGCTTCTATTATATCATCATATAAATATTGTTTGGCAGTTGTTCCTGTAAGCTCGTATATTTTTTCTACTGTTTTGCTTACAGTAAGGTTGGGCTGTGTACATGCCAATTTTGGATTTTCAACTTCGTTACTGCAGCTATATAGTAAGCATAAGCCAAAAAATAGAATTAATTTTTTCATGAGAAATAAATTTTTCAGTTTATAAACCGATTGTAAGATTTAAAAAATAAGTTCGGCCATAGCCATAATAATACCTAGATCCGAAAGAAGGTGTTCCACTGGTCATATCTTGATTTAAGGCTCTAAAATTTGCATTTCTTGCCTGTTCAAAACCACCTGTTTTATATATCAAACCCAAAACATTATTTATACTGGCAAAAAGTCCGATATATTTTTTATGAATGCGCCAAGACTTGCCACCATTAAAATTCAACAATGTAATGGGTTGAAATTTTTCCTGCTTTAATAATTCATTTCCTCTTTCAGAAGTTGCTTCAGGAAAAGGAAAACCATTAGCTGGATTGATGTAAAATTGAGAAGTCCTAGAAATTGGTGAAACATCAATATAGCTTTCTGACAAATAATTTATATTCCCGCCAATCCACCAGAACTTCGGATCACGATATTCTAATCCAAAAGAATACGCCTGTTGCGGAGTTCCAGGTTGCTTGTAATTTTTTAAAAAAGCGGACCCAAAATCAAACGTAGTTTGCGCTCCATCTTTTGATCTGTTGGCATCATTGGTAATTGTGACATTGGGATTACTGCTATAAATGTAATTTCCAAATGCCGCCGATAAAGTTGTTTTGAATGTTGATGAGATTTGATACTCAAAACTTAATTCTGCTCCTGTATTTTTCTTATCCAATTTTGTCAAGGTCTGACTAACAAATGCGTTTGTAGGATCGTAGCCAGAACCGTTATCAAAAATTCCTTCAGCATAGAAATAAGAAGTTTTAGAAGTATTTTTAATTGCAGCATAATAAGCCGTTAAACGCAATTTTAGTTTTGATGAGCGGTATACATAATTAGCCTCTGCACTACTCGTATTCTCACTTTCGATCCCATCAACAATGTTATTATTTAACCGTGCATTCGAAAAAGTATTTCTGAGTGAAGGCGCTCTAGTAAAATGTGCTGCATTAAAAAACAGTAATTGTTTTCCTGAAATTTTATAGGTAAATCCGCCTTTGAAACCAAAATTTTCAAAATTTACGTTCTCGCTTTTTCCTAAAGATGTTGTTGCATAGAGTCCGTTTTGATATAATCCTTCCCTCTGATAATTGGATAACGAATAAGACTGTGTCAAGAAAAATTCGGTTTTGTTATAACTAAATTTAAATTGGGTAAAAACATCCAAAGTGTTAGCCAAAAGATTATAATTATATCCATAAACATCTCCTTTGACAACTTGCCGATTTGGATGTTGCAAATCTGATTGAGAGAGATTTCCTTTGTAAAACGGATCAATATCTTCAAAATATGCTCCGCCAAGAAGATCTAGCAAATATTGAAAATTATGCGATTTTAGTTTCTTAAAAGTAAAACCGCCATCAAAAGAAATATTAGGTGTAATCTGTATATTTAAATTTGAATTTACTGCTAAAGTCTTGTCGTCAGTTCTGTCTTCATAAAGGACATAATGGCTTTGTGCAGGTTCATATCCATTGGGTCCAAGCTTCTGATTGGCAAAATACAATTCATCCCAATTTATCCTCGGATTTGCTAAAAAAGCTGTTTTACTATTTTCTGCATTTTCATAATCTGGGGTAAACGCACCTGAAAATTCGCCTTGATCTTTCGCGTAAAGCGAACTAAAATAGCTTGGCATTTTTCTATAATATACAGGGTCTGGACTATCTGCGTTTTGATAATCAATATTGCTGTTTCCGACTTTTCCGAACTGGTACATTACACCCGAATTAAGATTCGTTTTATCATCAATTTTAAAGTAATGATTCAGCATAAACAGTGGTTCTTCTACATTTTTTACTCTGGCATTTCGTTTTTCACTGTTCTGAAATCCCCAATACGAATTGTATTTTTCACCCATTAAATTGGTAACTTCATTTGTATTGGCTGAATTTTTTCCTCTTGAATTTGGCGTATAAAACCCTGTAAAATTGAGAGAATGTCTTTTGTTTACTTTTTTTTCTACACTAATAAAGAATGAATCTGCATCGAAACTTGTACCTTCAAAATAGCCTTCATCTGCCCAACGTTTTCCTGCTGAAACGACAAAAGCCCATCCAGACAAATTCATTCCCGAAGCATAAGTAGCAACTGCCCTCCATAAATAAGTGGTATTGCTCCCAGAAAACGTAAAAGATTCTCCCTTTCTGTACAAAGAAGCACGAGTAAAAATTTGTTGTGTGCCTAAAATTCCTCCAAAGGTATAATTGGAAGCAGCTGTACCGATTGAAAATTCCTGATTGCGAAGCACATTGTTTAAACCGCCCCAATTACCCCATTGCGGTCTGCCATCGTAGATTTTATTCATTGGCATTCCGTTAAGCATTGTGATTGCATTTTCGCTATCCAAACCACGAACGCGAAATCGAGCTTGCCCCCAATTGAATGCCGATGCCTGCATAAAAGCATCTCTTGAAGATTGCAAAAGACCAGATGTCATTTCAGAGGAACTGTTATCATCTGAAAAATCATTGTCTGACAACGTAATCAATGCAGCTGGAACTTCATCTGAATAAGTATCTTCTAATTGTAAAATTCCGAGATCTATATTTTCTTTTAAATTAGACTGGACTTTTAAAAGAAAATCTTTGTAACCTTGGCTTCTCAATAAAAGAAGCTGTTCTTTTTTAGGAAATATGTGAAGTTCAAATTTCCCTGTTTTTGAAGTAAGCTGCATCACAGCAGTATTTTGTATGGTTACCACGACACTTTCTAGCGGATTTTGCGTTCGAGCATCAATAACAATTCCTGTTACTGTGATTTCCTTCTGCGAAAAAGCAAAATTAAAAAACCATACAAAAAAGAAGACAACGTATTTTTTTACCATCAAAAAATCCAATTTACTTTGAAAAATAATCTTAGGATCGAAATCCTTTATTCAAAAGATAAAATTGGTTTTTGGAAAAAAAGAGCGTTTTAAAAACTCTAAGCTATTGCTTGGATTCAAATGTAGGAAAAATATTTAAATTATAAATAAATTCCTACATAATTGTTTGTTTTTAATAAATTTTAATCGAAAAATAGAGTTATGCTTAAGTTCTAATTTTAGAAACCATAAAAGCAATCAGAACACCAAAAATTCCGATGAAGGCAAAAGAAAACTGCAATCCGAAACTTTGTGCAATATGTCCAATTACTGGAGGTCCCATTAAGAAACCTAAGAAACTTACACTAGAAACAATAGTTAAAGCTTCGCCCGCAGGAACGGTTGGATTTTTACCTGCAATACTATAAACAGTAGGAACGATCGTTGCAACGCCCAAACCTACAAACATAAAAGCGATTGTACACGGAATGATATAAGGAAGAAAAACAGCCGTAAAAAGTCCAGCCGAAATCATGACACCACTAATCTGCATAACACGTTCACGTCCGAATTTATTGATTAATCCGTCGCCTAAAAATCTTCCGCTAGCCATCATAATCATAAAAGAAGTATAGCCCAAAACTACCAATGGTCCTGGAGCTTTTACAATGTCTTTAAAGTAAACGCCACTCCAATCGAACATTACACCTTCGCTCGCCATACTACAGAATCCGATTACTCCTAACCAAAGCAAAGCTGTGTCTGGTTTTACAAATAGTTTTTTGCCTTCTTGTTTTGGCTTTACTTTTTCTTTGGCTCTAATTAAAAATTTAAAATTAAGTGCGACCATCAATAATACAATTCCGGCTACAATCATAAAATGATGCAACGGACTTAAATCTAAAGCCAGCATTCCTAAACCTACCAATGCACCGGTAAATCCAGCAAAACTCCACATTCCGTGAAAAGAAGACATGATTGTTTTTTTGAATAAAACCTCTGTATAAACTCCTTGAGTATTTACGGCAATATTGGCAAGATTCCCGAACACACCAAACAAGAATAATCCTAATGATAATTGTAACGATGTTGTTGCCAAACCTAAATTGATTAAGCACAAAACATACATTATTAAAGAGAAAACCAAAATACGATGACTACCAAATTTAGTTACCATTTTTCCTGAAAATGGCATAACAATAAGCTGTCCAACCGGAAGCGCAAAAAGTATAGAGCCCAAATCGCCTTCTGACAAATGTAAAGCACTTTTGATGTCTGGAATTCTACTTGCCCATGTAGCAAAACTCAAACCCATTCCAAAATAAAACATTCCAACAGCAAAACGAATTCGGTTTAAATACGAAGCTTTGGCTTCTCTAAATACTTTCTTGATTTTGGCTTTGGTCTGAAAAAGCGATAATGGATTAATGTTTATCAGCATATTGAATTTTTATTGGAATGTTGTCAAAAATACTAAAAACGCTCGTCAAAGTGCATAAAGCCTCAGGTTATACACAATATACAACGTTATTGTTTATAAATTCAAAGGTTTTTAATTGAATTTGGTCTATTAAAATTACAATTTTTCGGGTTTAATGGAATTATAATTTGTTTCATTTTTTCAAGAAAATAAAAAGGGATTATCTCAAAAATTGAGATAATCCCTTTAATTATTTATATTTCATTATTCCGTAGGAACATTTTTATGATATACCTATTACCTTTTGCTGGGCATTACTTGCAATTGCGGCTTCTATAACCTGCATTACTTTTACCCCTTCGTCTGCAGTAACAGGTTCTTTTTTATCGTTTGCAATCGAGTCGTAAACGCCATCGAAGAAACTAAAATAATTGCCTTGAAGCGTTGGGATTTTTTCTCTCACAATTTTACCGTCTATTTCGGTGTGCAAAAGTCCCTGCAAGCTTTCATCTTCTGTCCCCCAAGAATCTAGGTTTGGTTTTTTACCTACTTTTAAATCATCTTCCTGAACATCTCCGCGAGGTTTTAAGAAAGAGCCTTTTTTTCCGTGCAAAGTATAAGCTGGGTTGGCTTCTCTCACAAAAAATCCTGCTTTTAAGCGTACTCTAAAATTAGAATAAAACAAAGTCAAATCGATCCAGTCGTCTACAACAGAGTTTTCTCTCGTTACACGAATATCTCCAAATACCGCTTTCGGACATCCAAATAAACTTACTGCCTGATCTATGATGTGCGGTCCTAAATCTTTTAAAACTCCTGCGCCATCATTTGCTGTTTCTTTATGTGCTTTCGGACTCAATAACGGATTGTATCTGTCAAAATGGAATTCGGCTTCTACTAAATCTCCCAAAAGACCATCATCAATTACTTTTTTAACGGTTTTAAAATCGCTGTCCCATCTTCTGTTCTGAAAAACAGCCAATTTTAAACCTTTTTCTTTTGCAATTTTTGCCAATTCTTTTGCTTCGGCTGCAGTCGTAGTAAAAGCTTTTTCTACAACGGCATGCTTTCCTGCCAAAAGCACTTTTTTAGCGTACTCGTAATGCGTTCCAACTGGCGTATTTACGATTACTAAATCTACATCGTCTGCTAAAAGTTCGTCTAGCGACGCATAACTTTTTACGTATGGGTAATCTTCCTGAATTAGTTTTTTACTTCTTTCCCAAGAGCCTAAAAGTTCAAATCCTTCGTGAATATCTAAAAACGGAGCGTGAAAAACTTTCCCCGACATTCCGTATGATAATAATGCTGTTTTAATTTTCTGCATGTTGTTATGTTTTTTTGCCACAGATTATATGGATTAAAAAGGATTTTCTGTCTGCCACGACCCGAGCGATAGCGAATAGGCGAAGCAATTACACAAATCATAATGTTCAAAAACTTAAATAAATTCGTGAAAATTTGTGCAATTCGTGGCGAAAAAAAAATTGAAAAAAATCATTTTAATCTGTGTAATCTGTGGCTAATAAAAATATTTAAAGTTTAGCTCTTTCGTATTGTTTTGGCCATTGAATATCGTCGTTTAGTTCTTTAGCGAAATCCAAAGGAAGATTTGGGTTTCTTAAAGATTCTCTTGCGAACAAAATTAAATCGGCTTGACCGTTATTTAAAATTTCTTCCGCGTGTTTGGCTTCTGTAATTAAACCAACTGCACCAGTTGAAATTCCTGCTTCTTGTTTCACTTTTTCTGCAAAAGGAACCTGATAGCCTGGCCCTAATGTAATTTTCTGATGCGAAACCAATCCGCCTGATGAAACATCGATTAAATCTACTCCTTTTTCTTTTAATATTTTAGAAAGCTGAACAGATTCTTCTGGATTCCATCCGTTTTCTGCCCAATCAGTTGCCGAAATTCTAACCAACAAAGGCAGATCTGATGGCCATTCTGATTGAACCGCTTCTACAATTTCTAATGTGAAACGGATTCTGTTTTCAAAACTCCCTCCATATTCGTCTGTTCTTACGTTTGTTAATGGAGAAAGAAATTGATGCAGTAAATAACCGTGAGCCGCATGGATTTCTACAACCTGATATCCTGCTTCGACCACTCTTTTTGTTGCCGATTTAAAATCTGAAATTACTTTTTGAATTCCGTTTTTATCTAATGCTTCTGGAAGAAACGGTTCGTTGTCGTGATACGGAATCGCGCTTGGCGCAACAGTCTGCCATCCGCCTTGAGCGAAATCTAACTTTTTATTTCCCAACCACGGAGCCGAAACACTCGCTTTTCTTCCTGCATGTGCCAACTGAATTCCGGGAATCGAATTTTGAGAAACAACAAAGGCGTTGATTTGTTTTAGTTTTTCGATATGTTCGTCTTTCCAGATTCCTAAATCGGCTGGAGATATTCGGGCTTCTGGAGAAACTGCCGTAGCTTCCTGAATAATAAGTCCTGCGCCTCCGCTGGCACGGCTTCCTAAATGAACCAGATGCCAATCGTTTGCATATCCGTCAACTGCAGAATACTGGCACATGGGCGAGATTGCAATTCTATTTTTTAAGGTGATATTTTTTATAGTAATAGGAGAAAATAATTTCGTTGCCATAAACTTGTAACTTTTAATGAGTTTATACTACCAATGAGTAAGGCAGTGTTCGAAAAGTAAAGTTACGGCATCTTGTTAAAAAGAGAAATCGAAATGTTTATTAATTAACAAACATTTAAAACCTTAAACACTATCTTGCACTCTTATATTAAAATAGAAAACGCTACTTTTGTGCGTTAAATACGAATTAAAAACAACAAATGGATATAGTTATCAAACTCTCTCAATTTCTATTGAGTTTATCTTTACTTATTATTCTTCATGAATTAGGGCATTTTATCCCTGCTAAATTGTTTAAAACTAGAGTCGAAAAATTTTACTTGTTTTTTGATGTTAAATATTCACTTTTCAAAAAGAAAATCGGAGAAACAGAATACGGTATCGGATGGCTTCCGCTTGGTGGTTATGTGAAAATTTCTGGAATGATTGACGAAAGTATGGATAAAGAGCAAATGGCGCTTCCGCCTCAGCCTTGGGAATTTCGTTCTAAACCAGCTTGGCAGCGTTTAATTATTATGCTTGGTGGTGTTACCGTAAACTTTATTCTAGCTTTTATTATCTATATCGGAATGGCATTTGCTTACGGAGATACTTATATCGCAAACTCTGACTTAAAAGACGGTGTTGCAATTGAAAATCCTGCAATGCTTAAAGCAGGTTTTAAAACTGGAGATAAAATTATTTCTATTGATGGAAAAGCTGTAGAAAATTTTGACAGCGATATGAACATGAATGTGATCATGGCAAAACACGTTTTGATCGAAAGAGACGGAAAACAGCAAACGATTACTATGCCAACAGATTTTGTTGATCAGCTTTCTAAAACTGAAAAAGGCTTATTAATTGGCATTAGAATGCCTTTTGTTGTGGGCAAAATTAGTGAAGAATCTGAGAATACTGCTCTAAAACCAAAAGATTTAGTGGTAAGTTTGAACGGACAGAAAATTAAATATTTTGATGAAGCTAAAGCTATTTTAGAAAACAATAAAGGAAAATCTATTCCTGCTGTTGTTTTGCGTGATTTAAAAGAAACTCCTATTACTGTAAAAGTATCTAATGCAGGAAAACTTGGAGTTGCTGTTGGCGGTTTAGGAATGGATTCTTTAGAAAAATTAGGTTATTATAAAGTAAGTAAAAAAGAATACGGTTTCTTCGAATCTATTCCGGTTGGTCTTCAAAAAGGAAAAGATCAATTAGTTGGTTACGGAAAACAATTGAAAATGATTTTTAATCCAGAAACTAAAGCTTACAAACAAGTGGGTGGTTTTGCGGCTATTTACAACATTTTCCCTAGTTCTTGGAGCTGGGAAGTTTTTTGGTCAATCACAGCTTTATTGTCAATTATGCTTGGTGTTATGAATTTATTGCCAATTCCTGCTCTTGATGGTGGACACGTAATGTTTTTATTATATGAAATTGTAAGCGGCAAAAAACCGAGCGATAAATTCCTAGAGAATGCGCAAATGGTTGGTTTTGTTTTACTTATTTCACTACTACTGTTTGCTAACGGTAACGACATTTACAAGGCGATTGTTGGCAAGTAAAAAAAAGTCAAAAAAAGAGTGAAAATGTTTTTGAGAAACTAAAAATAGTTTTATATTTGCACTCGCTAAAAAGAGCAACACTTTCCTCCTTAGCTCAGTTGGTTAGAGCATCTGACTGTTAATCAGAGGGTCCTTGGTTCGAGCCCAAGAGGGGGAGCAACTTTTTTTAGCAAACATATTAACCTTTTAAGGTGATTCCTCCTTAGCTCAGTTGGTTAGAGCATCTGACTGTTAATCAGAGGGTCCTTGGTTCGAGCCCAAGAGGGGGAGCTTATTAAATACCACTTACAAATTGTAAGTGGTATTTTTTTTACCCCTATACCATGAATCATATTGTATATATTCTACACTCCCTAAAGCTTAATCGCTATTATATTGGCTATACAACTAATTTTGACTTAAGATTAGAATTTCACAAAAATTCACCTTCCAACAAATTTACTGCAAATGCAAATGACTGGACTTTGTTTCTTAGTTTTGACTGTGCCAACAAAACCCAAGCACTTTCAATAGAAAAGCATATCAAAAACATGAAGAGCAAAACTTATATTGAAAACTTAATCAAGTATCCAGATATTATTTTAAAACTGAAAGAAAAATACAAATAACCTATTAATCAGAGCCCCGATAGCTATCGGGGTTGGTTCGAGCCCAAGAGGGGGAGCTTAAAAAAAGACGATCAAATTTGATCGTCTTTTTTTTGTTCAAATTCCAAAGTTTAAAAATTCCAAATTCCAATAATAGGGTTGTTTATTTAACCGCAAAGAGCGCAAGGTTTTTACGCAAAGGTCGCAAAGATTTAACGCAGAGGTCGCTAAGAGTTTTTTTTATCCGAGACTTAATAGGAATCTATAAAAGAGATCGCAAAGATTGCCAATCTTTGTCGATATGCGAGTGTGATCCTTCGTTCCTCAGGATGACAAACTGTAGGTAAAACAAAAAAATTCGCAAAACTTTATAAACACAAAGCTTTGCGAACTTAATCTTTAGATTTATCTCAAAATAACCTTTGCGAACTCTGCGTAAAACCTTAGCGCTCTTTGCGGTTGAAAAACTTCACACAAAAAAGCTCGCAAAGCTTTATACACACAAAGCTTTGCGAACTTAATCTTTAGATTTTGGCTAAACCCCACATTAAAATAGCTTTGTGCTCTTTGCGTAAATCTTAGCGTACTTTGCGTTAAAAAACTTTACGCAAAACCTCAGCGCCCTTTGCGGTTAAAAAACTTCACACAAAAAAGCTCGCAAAACTTTATAAACACAAAGCTTTGCGAACTTAATCTTTAGATTTTGGCTAAACTCCACATTAAAAATAGCTTTGTGCTCTTTGCGTAAATCTTAGCGCACTTTGCGTTAAAAAAATTTCACACACAAAGAAAAAATCTTATTTCATTGTCAAAGTTTCGCTCTTGAACCTTTTCATTAAAGTATTGGCTTTTTCATCTTCGTTTATTGCTTTTAAAGACTGGGCGTATCTATAATAATAAATAACTTCTAGATTAGGAGATTCTTCAAATAGCTGCGCATAATAACCTACTGCTTCCTTCAAATTTCCTTCAAAATACAGTCGGTTGGCAACTTTTTTTAGCATATCGGTAGATTTATATCCTTTATCAATAACTTTTGCATACGTGTTGACTACATCGACTTTTACGTATTTTGAACTTATAGATGCAGGAGCTGTAATTTCTACCTTTACAGGTTCTAAAGAAGCAGATGCGCTTGCAACAGTTGTTTTGGCCTCTATGGCATTTGGAGCTACTTTAGGTTTTCTTTTTACGTAATTCGGAATTACTGTTCTAGTATTATTAGGCCCAAGATCGTAAGTGTCGACCATGTCCAATTTTGAAACTTGGTAAGTAATAATTCTACCTCCAAATAACTTATTTATTCTTTCTTCTACATAATACGATTGTATTACAAAATCGCTATTATTAGCAAGACTATCCGTCAATAATGTCGTTTTTCCTGTTACTGGCGAAGCGGAGGCATGGTTGGTGCGCTGGGCAAAACAGCCGAGAGAAAATACGAACGCAAGTGTACATAAAATTGCTTCATACTTTTTCATGATTTTTTTGAATAAAATTAGATGCCCCAATTAAAAAACTCAGATCAAAGTTACTGATTTTCTTTTACTTAGCTTTACACACACCATGAATTACTTAGAAAGCCGATAAAGTACTTCTTTTTACGCATTTATCATTTGAACGCAGGCTTTTTGTATTTCTTCGTCTGAAAATGGTTCTAGCGCTTTTGCCAACATTTTACTGGTTCTAATACAGCTTAACATTTTAATTCGTAAAGAACGGTTGTCTCCCGATTCTGTTTCTAGAAGATGCTCAAAAATCTCGGTTAAGTATTCTGGATGGTTTTTATATTCTCCGTCGAAACAAATATCTGATACCAATCTCGCTACCGATTCTATTATTTTGTTCTCATTTGCATTGCTTTCGTTTTCTGTTTTCATGGCTTTGATTTATGGCTTTGATTTATGGCTTTGATTAATGAATAATTATTGTACGAAAAATTGTATTTTTGTTCTGGCTAAATAAACGATAGAATACATTTTAACAAAATAGATTGAGATTTTATCTCACAGCTAAAAAGATTGTATTTTACTACATTCCTAATTTTTAAGGATTTTTAATATCTTTGAAGTATGAGCACAGCAACAAAACCAAAACATATCGGGAGAAACATAAGCCGCATTCGTGAGCTTAGAGGAATGAAACAAGAAGCACTTGCTATTGCAATAGGTGTTAGCCAACAATACGTTTCTACAATTGAAGGAAGCGAAAATGTTGACGACGAAAGACTAAACTCTATTGCTGAAGCTTTGGGAGTTTCGGCTGATGCAATTAAGAACTATAGCGACGAGGTTGTATTAAACAACATTCAAAATAATCACGAAGGTTCTGTTATTCATAGCGGACCAACTGTAAACCATAATTGCAACTTCAATCCACTTGATAAAGTTGTGGAACTTTACGAGCGTTTGGTTCAGGCTGAAAAGGATAAAGTGGAGTATTTGGAGAGGTTGATGAAGGGGAAGTAGATTTCTGATTTTATATATATAAAAAGAGGCGCATTGAATGCGCCTCTTTTTTTGTTTAAATATTCTTTACTCTATCTTATAAATTTACTTAATATTTTACGGAAAACCGTAAAACAACTAAAAATCAATATTTTATATTTACAAAATGTAAATTGTATTTTGCCCTATAAAAATTTATTTTATTATTAATCATTAAATTTCAAATATTATGTCAAAAGATAAATTCCATTTTGAAATTCCAAAAGACAATATTAGAAATGAAAAATATGAAAAAACTGGCGGTGGTGTTTCTGTCGAAAGAAGCAACCACAAAGAACATGGATTAGTTTTATTGACAGAAGTTAACGAGCTAAAAGAAATAGAATATGACAAAAGAGATTTTCACTACACTTCCGACATTTATCTTCAAATAGAAACTCCGAGAGGATATTCATTGAAAAATCAAAAACAAAAAATCGAACATTTAGGGCTAGAAATTTTAAGTTATTCAACAACGAATAAATCACTTGGAACTGCTAGAATAAAAAAAGATAAAATTGAAATTTTTGAAGAAAAACTAAATGAATACATTAATAGTCAAGACAATACTGGAAAAACGTATTTCTCTCCAATTGAGCACATTTATACTATTCCTTCTGAAAATAAGATTAAATCAGAAATTGACGTGACATCATTAACAGAAGTATCCATTATAATAAATCTATTTAATGCTCTTGAAAAAAAAGAGAGACTTGCAATAAACAATAGAATTGTAGAGGAGATAAAACAATATACTGAAAATGTAAGTTTTCAAAATTTCACAAATGGAATAAGCTCTATAGAATGCACTATTAAAGGTGTATTTATATCAAAAATTGCATCCGAATTTACAACAATAAGGGAAATAAAAGTAAATCGAACTTTTTTTGTGGAAAATTCTATTCCTGCTGAAAAAGTGCCAAGTGAATTAAAAGTAATGCCTGTCCAATCAAATTCGACAATTTGCATAATTGATTCCGGAATAAATAGAAATGGAATTTTCAAAAATATTGTACAAGGGCAAATTCTTTATCTGCCTGCTGGATCAATTGATTGTGGATATAATCATGGAACATTTGTCGCTAGCAGATGCGTTTTTGGTGATAATATAGAAAATTGTTTAGGAACCTATATTTTAGAACCATACTGTTACCTGTTAGATGTTCCTGTCTTTGGCATTGACAATCAAGGAAAAGAAAAAAACCCAACAGAATTTGAACTTAGAAAAGCAATCGAAGAAGTTGTTCTAGCAAATTATAAGCACATCAAAGTTTTTAATTTGTCTTTAGGAATTCCAAATCCAATCGCAAATTTTGAGTTTTCTGAATTAGCTAAATTATTAGATTTTCTTTCAAAAGAATACAAAGTTTTATTTGTAATTGCAGCAGGAAATATAAATCGAATGTTAGGCCCTTTTCCTGTAGATCATTTTAATCATTTTGAATCAAGAATTGGTTCTCCTGCAGAATCTTTACTTGGGCTAACTGTTGGATCAATTGCAAAATATTCAAATCCTAATTCATTATCTCAAAACAACTTTCTATCTGCCTTTTCAAGAATAGGTCCAGGAGCTGACATGGGTATAAAACCCGAAGTTGTAGCTCATGGAGGAAATCTAATATTACCGTATACTCCCTCACCTCGCACTTCAACTTATGGAATTAGTAGTGATGGATTAAATTTAGCCCTAGATGTAGGAACGAGTCATGCTGCCCCTATAATTTCTCAATATGCTCAGAAACTATTTGATTACTACCCCAATAGCGATCCAAATCTAGTAAAAAGTTTAATATGTCATTTTAGTGATAAAAGAGATAAGCATAATCAACTTACTGACGCAAATTCAAAATACGTAGGATTTGGCGAACCAAATATCGAAAATGCAATTAGAGCTAATGATCATAATGCTGCTTTTATATTTGAAGGAGAGCTAGATCAAGAAAATTACCAATACATTTCTTTTCATGTTCCTAAAACACTAGCATGTGAAGAGGATTCTAAATTAAAAATTAAAATAACAATAACTTATGATCCTTCCGTGAACCCAGACAATGAGTATGAATACTCAAATTCAAGAATTTCTGCAAAATTATTTAAGCCATCTACTAGAGGATTTTCTCCTATAAATATCTCTAGGGATAAGTACAATTTACCTTGGAATCCTATAATTCAATTTGAAAAAAGTTTCACAAGAGCATACTTAACAGGTTTATGGGATTTAAGATTGAGATTATACACGAGAGGCAATGTTGATGAAAATTACAAGCAAGATTATTCTGTTGTAATCGAAATAATTGATGAAAAAAGTAATAAAAACGTTTATGAAGATATAATATCTGAATTTGGAAAAATATATAAACAAATTGAGATAAATATTGCTGCATAATAGTAAAAACAAAAAGCGCCGCAATCCAAAGATTACGGCGCTTTTCTATTTTCTGTAAAAACTCTAAGGTAATTAAACCCCTAATTTCTTAGCAATTTCAGCAGGAATTCCTCCTTTGTTTACTAGTAATGCAGTAGTTTTATATTTTACGAAGTTCTTAGTTACAAACAAGAAACCTTTGTAGTCGTTTGTTTCTCCCCAAGAATTTTTTACGATATAGTATTCTTTTCCAGTTTGATCTTTTGCAAGACCAATAATGTGCATTCCGTGGTCGTCTGTTGTAGTGTAGTTATCAAACGCAGCCTGACGCATTTCTGGAGTAATTTCTGGTTCAGCTTTTGGTCCGTTAAACATGTCTGCTTTTTCTTCAGCTGTCATGTCGTCGAATTTTTTAGATGCTACATAAGCTACACCGTTTTTCCAGCTAAAGCTTTTCTCGCTCACATCTGTTGCCCAAGCTACAGTATATCCTTTTTTAAGTGCATTGTCGATAACGTCTGTCATATCGTTCAATTTTACGTTGTAAACTTGATCTAATGACCAGTTGTCTGGCACCATCATAGTTGTTTTTTGGTAGTAAGGAGCGTTTGTAAAAGATGACATTTCTACATAATCATCTGGGTTAATTCCTACTACTTCTTTAGCAAAAGATTGTGGCGTGTAGTTTTTTCCTTTGTATGTAAAGTTATCTGGCACTTTTCCTAAATAAGAATCAATAACTGCTGCATACGCTTTTTGCCAGTTTGGAGTCAATTCTCCGTTCGGGTTTTTTACCACTGCTGTAAGAACACCTTCCATAAGAGCGCCCATTTCAGCAAATTTGTTTTTGTCTGTTCCGTAGTTTAATCCTGTATAAACTTCTCTAGGCACAGTTCCATATTTTTTATACATATTAATTACATCGTGAAGAGCTCCTCCGTCTCCAAGCGTAATTGCTCCGTGCATACGAACATAGTTTACTCCTTTTTCTACATATACGTTTCTTGCAGAATAAATTTGAGATAGCTCAACTGGCTGTTTTCCTAAACGAATCATTTCTGACTCTAAGAATGAGTTTGTTGAGTAGCTCCAGCAAGTTCCAGATGATCCTTGAGATTTTACAGATGTTGTACCTAGGTTAATTACTTCTGTGAATTTGAAGTTTTCTTTACTTTTGTCGCTTGCATTTAGTTTAAGTGAATTTACTAAAATGTCTTGCGCAAAGCAGCCTGCAGTTCCAGCCAAAAATACTGAAGCAGCAAACACTGATTTGAATGAAAATGTATTCATAATTTATGTTTAAGATTTAACAAAATTAGTCTTCAATGTTTCCAATTTGTTACAAAACAATTAAATATTATACAATTTGTGTAATCTTAAATTGTTAATATTTTCTTAACGGCATAAATTATTAAGTTATTTAATACAAAAAGCCTCCATAACGCATTATTGAGGCTTTTTGTGTGTAGTATTTTATAAATTAACTTCTTACAAGTTTTTTTGCTTCAAAATTTATCGCATCCAGTTGCTTCCAAAAACGATATAGTATGCCCAATCTTCTGGTCCTTTGGCAACGTCTATTCCCATTCGGAGTTTAAATTTTCTGGCAATTAGGTATCTAAAACCGCTTCCGTAGCTGTAAACGACAGGTTTTGCAAAAGCTTGATCCCAATCGTTAAAGGCGCTTGCGAGACCTCCGTAGCCCATAAGACTCCATCTTCGGTACAAATCCCATCTAAACTCGAGTTCAGATACAATACTGGTTTTTCCCATATAACGGGCAGCGGGAATTCCTCGCATATTAATTCCTGGCTGTAAATAAAAAGGCGGACTCCCCAACGCCTGTTCTCCTTCAATCCTGAGCCCACCAATTAAGGTTTTCGCCAACGGATAATATCCTATTGCCGATAAATTTATTCGCCATGCCTGGTAATCGCTGCCAATTGCCTTGTCTGACCAGAAAAAATCGGACTGAATTCTTACTCCTTTATCTGGTGTAAATATATTGTCACGTCCGTCAAACTGAAGCGCAAGTCCCAGCTGGCTTATGGTGCTCTTAATGTCTTTAGGGTCAACAAATGGCGGCGGAAGATTAAAATCGGGCAGGTTTATCTTGGAGTTTAAAAATAGATATTGCGGTCCTGCACTCCATTTTGCATTTTTAAACTGTTTGAGCCATTGCGTATAAAAAATAGTTGATTTAAAGTTGAGCTTAAATTCTTCGTCATTATGATTGGGAAGATTATTGGCGTAAAATGATAAATTCATATCGCCATAAGCGGCAAAACCACGATACAATATTTTAGATTTTACCAATGTTGCAGAACGAAAAGCACCTGCCAACCAGCTTTTATTTGCGGTATACATTCCTATTCCTCCTGTTATATCTGGATTTACAAGGCGTTTGGTTCCGTCTTCCTCAATAACAGGCGGACGTTTTTTTAAGAAAACCGGTGCGACTGCACCTCCAAATCCTCCCAGCGCAGGTTCTGTAACAATGGTAGGCACAACTAAGAATCCGTTGGCATAGATAAGAAAGTCACTCAAATCGAAAGCTCCATCTAGAGAATCTTTAAAAACTACTTGGTGTTTTTGCGCGCTTAAAACATTAAACGATAAGATAATCCAAACCAAAAATAGAATGCTTTTTTGTGTCGGTTTTTTGTTTTTCATATAAGATTTTTATCGTTTATATTTAAAATTTCACCTCATCTACAAAACCCGAAATTCTTAATTAAGAAATTATTTTTTCTTGAAACTGAAAACATGTGCCAACGTAATAAAAAAGGTATTTCCTTGAAATCTATTTTCGGCATTGACTTCTCCAACCCATCTAAAACCTGCCGATGTCATACAGCCAATGTGCAGATAATTAATCTCTGCGCCAAGTCCTGCAACTTTATCTTTGTCTGGTTCAATAACAAGAATGCTTCCTACTGGAATCTTGTCTTCAGAAACTTTGTATTGCAGATAGTAAATTAAACCCGCATTGAGTATGCCTTTTGGAGCTGTTTTTTCGGCATTCATGCAATAAAAAGTTTTTCCTAAACCCCCTTCAATGCTTAAAATATCTCCTGTTTTTATATCGGTGTCTTTCTTTTTTCCGTTGATTTCATAAGAGGCTAAAGCCGAAAAATGAAATGTTTTCTTATCATTAAAAAACAATGTAGTTCCTGCAGAGAATTCGTTCATAAACATTCCTAAACCGCTATTGTTGCTTCCGCCAAGTTCATATTTACCAGTGGGCAAATACAATTGATAACCAAATACAAAATCGGCTCTTTTGTTATGCCAGCCTAACTGAATGGGCTGTATATACATATCTGTAAAAGCAAAATCGCTTTTAGAATCGATGTAACTTCCTTGAATTGTGTTAGAAGCGCCAGCTATCAGAATTGTGGCTCCATAATTGGCTCCCAAAATTTTAAAATCGCTTACATAATTAGCTCCAATACCTGTTATAAACATCGTAAGATCTGGATTGCCAACTTTGTCTCCGTTAGAATCTCTTAAAGAAGATGCGCTATAAATATAACCTGGAATATATACGCTAAGTGTGTTTTCTGGTGATTGAGTTCCCGATTGAAGCCCCAGTGACCCCAAAATATGTCCGCCTTTTAACTGGGCATTACCACAAAAAGCAATCAATAGCAATGTTGCTGTTAAAACCGATTGCGCTAGTTTTTTCGGATTACTAATTTTTGCCTTCATAATGAAATATTTTGAATGGATTACGGCTTGGTAACAGGCATCAAATAATTATTATTGGAGAAAACTTTATTTGAAATAATAGACCTCTGAACGATCCGGATTTATGCGAATCGTTTTAAAGTATTCTGAAGGAGATTTTCCGGTGTGTTTTATAAATGCCCTGAAACAAGTTGTTCGAGATTTAAAACCAGAACCCCAAGCCATGCCTTCTAAGGATAAATCTTTCCATTCTGGATCGTTTATTTTCTCTTTAAAATATTCAATCCTTTTAAGATTTACATAATCCTGAAAATGAAGTCCGAATTCAGAATTAATTAAATTGGATAAATGATGCACAGATATTCCTGTTTCTTCAGCCAAATCTCTTATTACAAAATCCTTTTTTAAGAATAAACTTTTAGAGTTTAATTCGTAATCTAGTTTCATAAGGTATTCCTCCCTTTTTTCGAGAGTCAGTTCGTTTGCAATTGGAAGCGTACTTTTTGTTTCTTTCGCTTTTACTACTACTGTATTGTCTACAACAAAATCGAATGTTTCTTCTTCGTCATGAAAGATTTGCGGTTTGAAATAAAGCCAACCAACGGTAAAAAACAATACAGAAGAAATGAGAATATAACACGAAAGATCTGTTGGCTCTACTTTTTGCAATAAAAAATGATGAACAAAAAGTGCCGAAAATAAAACCAAAATCATGAGATTGTATACTCTAATCCAGTTAATTACTTTAATATGATGAAATTGGTTTCCTGCAAATTTTTTCAGATCATAGTTTAAAATCAACATGGTTTGAAAAAAGACATAGAAAAGCCAAATCGTCAGTGTTAAAACAGAAAATGGATTTTTGATTAATCCTGCAATATAATGAACCGCTTTTATATTAGTATAACTTCCGACATAAACAACCAGCGTTAAAAAGAAATAAATGCCAAATGGAACAAAATGCAACCAATCGTATTTTCTGAAACTTTTATTTAATGATAAAATGTTTCTAACGTACAAAAATGAGCAAGGAGCGGTTAAAAATATAAACGCTTTTGTAATGGTAAATAGATCTGGAAAATCTTTAAATAAGTTGGCCGACAAATAAAAATTGTAGATACTTACTACCGCAAGACTCAATAAAAACATTCCCAAAAAGAAACTCTTTGAATAGTTTTTTCTAGAAAATAAAACCATAATTGAAGTTGCCAGACCAGCAATTGTGGCTACGAAAAAGAAAAGTGAGAGTAATATATCGATCATTTTTTTAAGCTTAATTAGTGAATGGTTTTCTTAAAATCTTAAAAATAGAATGCGAGAAGGGGCGTGTAGTATAAAATTGCACTTGCCGAAGCTTGGCAAGTACAATATTTATTTCTGTTTTAATTATTTTTTAACTGTTCCCGGAGGGAAATCAGCTAGTATTTTTTTAATTGCATCGTTGATGAATTGTTCTGGATTATCTGGCTTGCTGTCAATTTCAGCATTTCCGATTCCTTGCCAAACCAATTTGTCTGTTTTTGCAGATACGATGTCGATAATTAATGATCCATCAACATAATCATAAGAATTGAATGTTGTAGTACCGCCACCCATCATAGCACCGCCACCCCAATATCCGTATGGACGATACATTCCGCCATAGCCATAAAAATTACTATCGGCTGTGACTTGAGTTTTGTTTTTTAAAATAGAAACAGCATTTACTTTTAAATCTGGATTACTCGATTCTGTAAAGCCTTTTGCGAGCATTTCGTTTCGGATTGCTTTTGCAACACGATCAACATTTAACTGATTTACTTGGCCTTGCTGTGCTTTTAAGTCATAAACTGCAAAAGTTTTGTATTCGCTAAAGTTCGCCGCATGATCATAATCAGTTGTAACTTTTACAGTTGGAGAGCAGCTGTAAAACAAACCCAAAAATAAAATTGGGATTATACGAAGACTTGTTCTTTTAATATTCATGTTGTGGTATTTATTAAATTAATAATTAAATCAGTTTAACTCGAATGTATTAAAATCATAAAAATCTTGAACGAAAGGGGGCTAAAACAGCCTAAGAATTGCCAACGCAACACAAGTGCTTACTAAACAATTACTTAGATCACTCTCAAAGATAAATCATTTTCTTTAATTAACACTATTAAATAAATAAAATCTTACTTTACTCTTGTTTGATTTTTTTGTCTATTTAACTTTGCATAACTATACCCTAAATTTCGGATGCTATTGGCAGTTTACCGTGTTTTATTGCTTCTAACATTTTATTGTAATCCGATTCGTTCTGATCAGCATATAAAACTGAAAATTCTGAAATGGCGTCGGCAAATTTATCTGTATCTCCAATATAACCCGAAATCATTGAAGGATCTCCTGAGCGTGCATGTGCTCTTGCAAGCGCCCATCCGCAAGCTTTGGCATAATCTGCCAGATTTTTGGGTTTCATTACTTCTAAAACCGGTTTTATTTTAGCATCTCTAAGTTGTCTTATATAGAAAAATCTGTCCTTACTATCGTTTGTCCAACCCAAAAACATATCAGATGCAGACTGCATCAGCTTTTGTCCCATTACAATACGTTCTCCCTGATGAGTGTATTTACTTTTAATTTTTACATTTTCTTCTATCACACTTTTTCTGGCTTCTTTAAACTGTAAAAAAATAGGTTCGCCTGTAGCAGACATTAGCAAACTAATTCCGCAAAGAGTTCCAACACTTCCTACACCCACGACCTTAATGACAATATCGTGAAGCTTATATCTGCTTAATAAAATCTGCTTCTCTTCTGAAAGAGATTCTATGTATCTTTTATGAATAATTTCACCTTCTTTAGCGACTTGTTTTTCAAGATCTCCACTTGGGTGAAATATCAACGGTGGATCATCTTTTATTCGTGCTCTGGCTCCGTCAAAATAAGTCATCTTTGCAAATTCTTTTTCGTGAGCTGTATATTCTGATGCTTTTTTTATTCTCTTCTGGTCAAACTCTTTCTGTTCTTTATCATGACCTAATTCAATCATTTCTGCCAGATCAATATCTGCATACCAAATTTGAAGGGCAGATAATTTACTATAATCCAACATATGCCGTTTGTAACTATCAGCAGCATGCCAAGCAAATTCTTTGCAATTTTTATTAGAAAATTTTCGCCATCTTCCTGCAATGACAAAACTTGCTGCCAGTCGTTTTATATCCCATTCCCATGGTCCAGGAAACGTTTCGTCAAAATCATTTATATCAAAAACCAATTTACGTTCGGGAGTGGCAAAACCTCCAAAATTCATTAAATGGCAATCACCGCAAAGCTGTAAATTTATTCCCGATATTGGAGTATGCGCTAAGTCGGCAGCCATAATTGCCGCTGCTCCTCTGTAAAATGCAAAAGGCGATTCCATCATTCTGCTATACCGAATTGGCACTAGACTTTCAACTCTTCCTTCACTGGTTTTGATTAAAATATCTACTGGATCTTTTCGATTTTTAAAAGAATTCCATTCCTGATGCTTCTCTAAAGGAATTTTCTTTCTAATCGAAGCTCCTTTTTCATAACGTTCTGCCTTTGATGCTATCGGGTTAAATGGGGTTTCGGCTGTATGTTTTGAATCTTCTTCCATAATTCCGATAAATAAAATTAAAAAGACCTTTTTAAAACGGTTTTATTATTGTGGAAATATAAATGCTACAACCGCTCTTAATCCCCAATCTGGTCTTATGTTTGAATGTCCAACAACAGGAATTAGAGGCATAACGGCAAATTGCATCGTCTGACCTCCTAATTTTGTAATTGCACCAACATTTGGACTAACGGTAATAAGAGTTGTATTTCCTTCCCAGTTTTGTGTGATCTCTGAAGTGATTCCTAAACTTGCACCGCTCTTATAACTATGCGTTAAGAATATTTGTGTGTAAAACTGATTGAAATCTGCTCTATCTGCATTTCCTGCAACAGACCAAATTTGATTGGCCAAAAAACCAATAGAAAGTCCTTTTCCTTGATGCATAACTAAAACGCTTGGTCCAATTCCGAATTTTTCTGTTCCTAAAAGTTTGTCTGTAGCAGTTGGAACTAAAAAAGCAGGACCAACTCCTAAGATGATTCCTTTAGTTTTAGGGGCAAAAAATGCGGTTACGGTGGCATCACTTAAACCAAACTCGTGTGTGTTTTCTCCCGTTACATCCTGCTGATCTACAACTGGAAGAATATAACGAGTAATCAAGTTTAGATTCTCACTTAACTTGAATGGAACAACAGGCTGTATATTGATCTGATATTTTGATCCATTATAAGCGCCAATTCCGTAAGTAAGATTATTTTGCAACGGAACACTAATTAAACTTGCCACGGGATTTGCCATTTTATCTGCTAATTCCTGTGCACTGTTTCCCGCTTTTGCCGGTTCTTCTTGAGCTGAAATTGTAAAAGTGACAAATAGCAGCAATATTGCTAGAAAAGAATTTTTCATACGGCTTAAAACTTATTAATTAAAAAACTTCAACTCTTTGACCCTTTAATCTGCAAACAATTCTTTTTTTCTTACTCTGCGAAAACTTTTTTCCAGTCTTTCTGCATATCCACAACATGCCATTTATTTTTTGCAGCTGCATTTAATGAAGCATTATCTTTCTCCTGATATTTATACTCTCTTATTGAATCATTGTGATTTACGAGTAATTGAAAAGATGGATATTTATTTCCCTGCGAATAAGTTAGCATTGCAATATCACCTGCTCCGCCTTCATTACCACAAGCAAAAACAGGTCGCTGTCCAATGTGCAATTGAATGCCAACTGGTTTTCCTTCTTTATCATTAAAATGGTCTAAAGCCGCTTCTCGTTGTACCGCATTTTTAGCTGCATCATATTTATATTTGAAAGAAGTTCCTACTACATGATCTTTCGGAATTCCGTAAAAATCCTGAGATATTGCTCTTACTACTTCGATTGTTCCACCAGTAACGATGTATGTTTTAAATCCGTTGGCACGGAGATAATTCAGCAGTTCTAATTGCGGCTGATAACGTATTTGTTTTACTGGAATATTTTTACCCGGATATTGCGCACTTTTAAAAAAGTCATTCACCGAAGTTTCAAATTCATCTTCAGTCATTCCTGTATGAGTTGCTGCAACCAATTCTATTAGTGCTTTATCGCCTCCTTTTTCAAAAAAGGTTTTATCTTTTTCTATAACTGCCTTAAAAGGTTGTTTTTGCGCCAATTCAGGTTTGGCTTCTACCATTTTTTTTACTCGATAAAAAGCAAATAATTCCTGAACATAAGGCTTTTCAGCCCAAAGTGTTCCGTCATTATCAAAAGTGGCAATTCTACTTTCTGTTGGAATAAAGTCTGGACTTCCTTCTTTGGTTACTTTTTCAACATAAGCGATTATATCTTTCTTTAAAGCTCCGTCATTCCAGCTTGGTAGAGGATCACCATTTGCCTCTGTTTGTGTCTGCTTGCTTTCTGCCGTAGATGTTGCAGGTTCTGATTTTTTACAAGAAACTAAAAATAAAGTGACAATAGATAAAATAAATATTCTTTTTTTCATGATACTTTTATTTTATAAAAGAGATTCAGATGGATAATCTGAATCTCTTTTCGAATTTATTTTTTCTTTTTTGAAGCTGCCTCTTCTTCTTCTTTTAACTTAGGTAAAACATTTTTCTCTACATATTTTTGAGCTTTGATATCTTTCATTGCTTCTTCCATAATAGTATAAGCAGAGAAACTTGGCGGAATTGATCTTGGAGGATATTCTTTAAATGTTTCTGCGAAAACAACCACATCTTGTATGGCTCCATACATTAACTGCACGTGATTCATTTGCCAATCCCAAAAAGTATTAGATGTTATATCTGCTCTTTCAAATGGATCTTGATACAAATTGAAGATCTTTTGTAAACGAAGTTTAGTAAATGGTTCTGCCCAAACCCCCATTGTTCCGCCTAAACGCTGTTCTGCAAAAACATACTTATAATCTCCTTCTCTTAATCCTACCAATAAACCATCATCATCTGTATAAAAGAATTTATCTCTTGCACTTTTTGCTGTTTTGCCTTCTAAAAATTTACTTTGGTCATAACCATCTAAATGCACTTTATAAGTTTTACCATTTGCGCTATAACCTTTTAAAAGTTTATTTACGATATCTGGTTCACCTGCAATTGAAGCGAATGTAGGAATCCAATCATTATGGCTCATTAATTCAGTAGTTACAGTTCCTGGTTTGATATGTCCTGGCCAACGTACAATACATGGTACACGGAAAGCTCCATCCCAGTTAGTATTTTTTTCTGAACGGAAAGGTGTCATAGCACCATCAGGCCAAGTATTCATGTGAGGTCCATTATCTGTAGAATACACTACAATTGTATTGTCAGCAATTCCTAAATCGTCTAATGCTTTTAAAATGCTTCCAATAGTTTCATCGTGTTCAATCATACCGTCAATATACTCGCTGTCTCCATGAGTATATCTTCCTCTGTGTTCTGCTCTTACGTGTGTACGAAGGTGCATACGAGTAGCATTGAACCAGCAGAAAAATGGTTTTCCTGCAGCATTTTGTCTCTTAATAAAGTCGATTGCAGCGGCAGAAGTTTCGTCATCAACAGTTTCCATTCTTTTTTTAGTAAGCGCGCCTGTATCTTCAATTTTTTGCTTTCCAACTCTTCCAAAACGAGGATCTGTAGTTGGATCATCAACATTCGTTGCTGTACATTTTAAAACCCCTCTTGGTCCAAATTTTTTCAAATATTCTGGATCTTTTGGATAATCTGGCAATTCTGGCTCTTCTTCTGCATTTAAGTGATACAGATTTCCGAAGAATTCATCAAAACCGTTTACAGTTGGCAAACTTTCATTTCGGTCTCCAACGTGGTTTTTACCAAATTGTCCCGTTACATATCCTAAGCTTTTCATAATTCCTCCAACTGAAGGATCTAACTGGCTCATTCCCATTGGTGCCCCTGGGAAACCTACTTTTGTAAGACCAGTACGAAGACCATGTTGTCCTGTTAAAAAAGCTGCGCGTCCGGCAGTACAGCTTTGTTCTCCATAATAATGTAAAAATCTAAGCCCTTCATTGGCTAAACGATCAATATTTGGAGTTGTGTAGCCCATAAGTCCATCACTGTATGCACTTATATTAGTTGTTCCAATATCGTCACCCCAAAGCACCAAAATATTTGGCTTTTTGCTTTGCGCTATAATAGAAACCCCAGAAAAAAATAGTAACACAAATACCTGTAAGGCATTTGAAAATCCGCATTTTAATTTGATTTGTTTCATGATAAAAAAATTCGTTAATGATCTTGTTATGATATGAGCTTGAAAATCCAAAAAAATAAATGGGAAAATTGCAATCTTTCAAAAAACACTTTCAACCTTAGGTTGCATTTTTTTGATGTGTTTCAAATTCATTTTATTTTAAAATCTGAAACAAAATGTTTTTAACTTTTTTTTAAGTATCTCAAATTTAACTAGTAAAAGGGCGAACTATTGAATTTATAAGGCATGAACTTGTTTCATATTATAATATGAAACAAGAAAATTGGAGAATTTGCACCAAAATGTTTCACTTTATAAAATGAAACATCGAAAAACGTCAGAAAATTAAGCAGTTAAGTCTTTGGCGGAAAAGTACCAAAAAGAGAGAAATAACCATGAGAATTCTATTTTGACATCAATATTTTTTAAACTTTTAGTCAAATGGAACAAAAAAATCTTCTTTTTAAACTAAAAATTTATCAGATTATCAAAATATTATACTATAAAATGTCTAGTAGAAGATAAAAAGTCTAACTAGCAAACTAATTTTTTAAAAAAGGTTTAGTAACGAAAAAGCCGCTTAAAAAATTAAGCGGCCTTTTTTACATATCTTAAGAAATGTTACTCGATTTCAGAAACTCTCATCGTGTTAACCATTCCTCTATCTTTAATTGGCATTGCAGCAAGGTTGATTAAGTAATCTCCTTTTTGTGCATAACCTTTATTGATTGCAATTTGATTTACATCTGTTACAGTGTCATCAGTACTTTCTTCATTATCATAGTAGAAAGATTTAACTCCCCATAATAAATTCAATTGTGTTAAGATTCTTCTGTTTGAAGTAAATACTAAAATATGAGCTGTAGATGGTCTCCAAGCTGAAATTTGGAATGCTGTATAACCGCTGTTTGTTAAAGTACAAATTGCTTTAGCTTCAATTTCATTTGCTAATAAAGCTGCTTGGTGGCAAACTGTTTTAGTAACAAAACGTTTTGTTTTAATTTGTGGCGTATTTTGTGGAACCTGGATAAGTGGTGAATTCTCAACAGCTTCACAAATTTGCGCCATTCTTTGAATTACTTGTACAGGGTAGTTTCCTGTAGCAGTTTCTCCAGATAACATTACAGCATCTGCACCATCCATTACAGAGTTTGCAACGTCGTTTACTTCTGCTCTTGTCGGAGTTAAACTTGTAATCATTGTTTCCATCATTTGTGTAGCAACGATAACAGGAATTCTAGCTGTTTTAGCTCTTCTGATCAAATCTTTTTGTACCAATGGAACTTCGTGAGCAGGAAGCTCAACACCAAGATCTCCACGAGCAACCATTAAACCATCGCAATATGCTACAATTTTATCCATGTTCTCAAGAGCTTCTGGCATTTCAATTTTAGCAATGATTGGAATTTTTACATCTGAATGTTTAGCAATTAATTCTTGTAAATCTTGCAAATCGCGTGGAGTCTTTACAAATGAAAGTGCGATCCAATCTACTTTTTGCTCGATTGCGAAAATCGCATCAGCAATATCTTTTTCAGTTAAAGCTGGTAAAGAAATTTTTGTGTTTGGAAGATTAACTCCTTTTTTAGATTTTAATTCTCCACCTTGAATAACTTTAGCAACAACTTCTGATTTTTTATCTGTAGAAACAATTTCGAAAATAAGTTTACCATCATCAAGCAAAATGCGCTCTCCAACATTTACATCATTTGGGAAATTTTGATATTTCATGAATGCTTTTTTTGCATTTCCGATAATATCCTCTGCAGTTGTAAAAGTAATTTCGTCTCCATCGTGTACAACAGTTCCTTCTTCCATTACACCAACTCTAAGTTTTGGTCCTTGCAAATCTCCTAAGATTGCAGTTGTGTAGCCAAACTCTTCGTTTAATCCTCTAATGATGTCGATTTTTTCTTTTACTCCTTCGTAATCTGCATGCGAAAAATTGATTCTAAACACATTAACCCCAGCATCGATCATATCTTTAATGATCTCTCTTGTACTACAAGCGGGCCCAAGTGTAGCAACAATTTTGGTTTTCTTGTTTGTTAGCATTTTTTTTAAAAAATTAGATTGTTTTTTGATTTTATTTTGTCTGTATCAACAGCATAAATAGCCGCAATACTTTCTATTGTGTTTAATTTTTGTTGAATTTCTGAAAAATTAAGCGCCTCTTCGCTATTATCAATTTTCAGGAAAAAATCGACTTTTTTAAATTCAGGAAGTAAATGAATTGTTGTCGAAACCTCACTTGTTTCATTAGAAAACAAATTCTGGAAATCATTTGTACTCACAGAAATGATTTCATTTTTATTCTGAATTAAATTCCAGGAAACAGCCTTTTCTTCATCATAATAATAGAATCTCGAAAAATTTGCTTCACCTTCCTTAGTTTGAGCATGGATCTCGTGTTTGCTCTTACTTAAGTTGATTGGAAGGATTTTATTAATAAAATAAGCCAATCTATAATCTTCTAATGAAGTATGAATTGCCATTAAATAATAATCAATTTCGTCAAATTCGTCTAAATCCAATTTATGAATAGCCATGTCTTGAAAAATCAAGTTGTAAATATACTATTTCTAAACGGAGCATCAACAGTAATGACGCGCTTGTTTTGTTAAATTATAAACGAAAACGTTGTAGGCTTGTGATAGTTACAACATTTTTGCAGCTATTTCTTGTCAATTTTCTCTTGAAATGCAAAATAAGCTCTTTGAGATGCTTTTTCTTCTGCTTTCTTTTTTGAAGTTGCACGCGCTCTTGCGACAACTTTATCATCAATGCTCAATTTGACACCAAATAAACGCTGGCCGTCTATACCATTATCTTCGAAAATGTCATAATGAAAAACTCTCTTTTCTTTCTGACACCATTCGATAACAAGACTTTTATAACTAATAACTTTACCTTCTAGTCGAGCAATATCGACATAAGGAGTTACTACTCTTTTTTGGATAAATTTCTCGCAAAAAGCATAGCCTTTATCTAAATAAATTGCTCCAATTAAAGACTCAAAAATATTACCATGAATGTTTTCTCCAAAGTGCTGAATTGGCACTTTGCTCTCTACAAACTGTACTAAATTTAAATCTTTACCTAACTCGTTCAAATGCTCTCGGCTCACAATTTTCGAACGCATTTTAGTTAAATAACCTTCGTCACCATTTGGAGCTTTATTAAATAAATGTGCAGCAATCACGGCACTTAACATAGCATCTCCTAAAAACTCTAAGCGTTCATAATTTATAGGATGCCCATTTTGATCTAATTTATTTGAAGAGCGATGCGTGAAAGCTCTTCGGTAAAAATCAACATTTGTAGGCGGAAAACCAAGAATTTTCTGAATAGTGTCAAAAAAAATCCCGTCTTCTAGAGAACGGGATTTAGAAAATATTTTTTTGATAATATTCATATACAGAAAATTAATCAGCTAGTTTTTTAAACAATACGCAAGCATTGTGTCCACCAAAACCAAATGTATTACTCATAGCAACATTTACTTCTCTTTTTTGAGGCTTGTTTAGAGTAAGGTTTAAAGATGGGTCAATGTTTTCGTCAACAACTGTGTGGTTAATCGTTGGAGGAACAATTCCGTGTTGCATTGCCAAGATAGAAGCAATAGCTTCGATAGCTCCAGCAGCACCAAGTAAATGTCCTGTCATAGATTTTGTAGAGTTGATGTTGATATTTTTAGCGTGATCTCCAAAAACTTTACTAATTGCTTTTAACTCAGCAACGTCTCCTAATGGAGTAGAAGTTCCGTGAGTATTAATATGATCAACCTGATCAGGTGTCATTCCAGCATCTCTCAATGTGTTTTCCATTACTGCGATAACTCCAATTCCTTCTGGATGTGGTGCCGTTAAGTGATAAGCATCTGATGACATTCCGCCACCGCCAATTTCACAGTAGATTTTTGCACCTCTAGCTTTAGCATGTTCGTAATCTTCAAGAACCAAAGCTCCTGCTCCTTCTCCTAAAACGAAACCATCTCTAGTTGCATCAAAAGGTCTTGAAGCTGTTTCTGGACTTTCGTTTCTTGTAGATAAAGCATGCATTGAGCTAAATCCTCCCATACCTGCAATTGTAACAGCAGCTTCAGAACCACCAGAAACAATAACATCGCACATTCCTAAACGAATGTAATTGAAAGCATCGATTAACGCATTTGCAGAAGATGCACAAGCAGAAACCGTTGTATAATTTGGTCCCATGTACCCGTTACGCATAGAAATATGCGCTGGAGCGATATCGGCAATCATTTTAGGAATAAAGAAAGGATTGAACTTTGGAGTTCCATCACCTTTTGCATAATACAATACTTCATCCTGGAAAGTTTCTAAACCTCCAATTCCTGCTCCCCAGATAACACCAACTCTTTGTTTGTTTACGTTATCATTTGTGATTCCAGCATCTTTAATAGCTTCATCACTAGCAGCAATTGCATATTGTGCAAACTTATCTAATCTACGAGATTCCTTGCGATCCATGTAATCTTCAATATTGAAGTTTTTTACTTCGCAGGCAAATTTCGTTTTATGTTTCTCGGTATCATAATATGTGATCGGAGCGGCTCCGCTAACTCCATTCACAAGTGCGTTCCAATATTCTTGGATATTATTCCCGATAGGAGTAAGTGCACCTAATCCTGTTACAACAACTCGCCTTAATGCCATAAATATGTGTTTTGTACTTTAAACAAATAAAACCCACGCTTTCTTAACTTATTGTTATTTAAGAGCCATGGGAATTACAATAAAATATATCTTGTTTGATTGAAAATCAATCGAAATTTAAATTTTAAAAAAATAATAACACCCGACTCTTAAAAATTTCAAAAATCAAAAATCAAATTCCAACTGGAATTTGGAATTTCAAAAATTGGTACTTTTAGAAATCGGGTGTGGTATTATTATTTTTTTGCTTCTTCGATATAAGAAATAGCTTGACCTACAGTAGCAATGTTTTCTGCTTGATCGTCTGGAATTTGAATATCAAATTCTTTTTCGAATTCCATAATAAGCTCAACAGTGTCTAATGAGTCAGCTCCTAAATCATTAGTGAAGCTTGCTTCTGTTACAACTTCGTTTTCGTCAACACCTAATTTGTCTACGATAATCGCTTTTACTCTTGATGCAATGTCTGACATAATCTTTAATTTTAGAATTTAATTTGTTGGCAAAAATAAAAAACTTTATTTTAAAACAACTATTTAGTTTATAAATGTGACACTAATTTATAAAATTAATTTCAAGAAAGGTCTTTTAAAGCTATTTATTTTCGATTTTTATTCCGTTTTTTGCAGTCTTAAAACACACAACTTTATGAAAAAAATTATCGTTTTCGCCTCAGGATCAGGAACTAACACAGAGAACATTATAAAATATTTTTCGAACACCGAAATTGCGAAGGTTGTTTCGGTCTTTACAAATAATGCTTCGGCAAAAGTGATTGAAAGAGCAAAAAATCATCAAATTCCGGTCGAAATCTTCTCAAAAAACGAACTTTTAGAAAGAAACGTACTACAAAAAGTGCAAGAAATCGACCCAGATTTGATAATTTTGGCTGGCTTTCTATTAAAGTTCCCAGAAAACATAATCGAACAATATCCGAATAAAATAATCAACATTCATCCTGCCCTTTTACCAAGTTATGGAGGTAAAGGAATGTACGGAATGCACATACATAGAGCAATTGTAAATAATAAAGAAAAAGAAACCGGAATCTCTATCCATTATGTTAATGAAAACTATGATGAGGGCGGTATTATCTTTCAGGCAAATGTGGCACTAACCGATGAAGATACTCCAGAAAGTGTTGCAGAGAAGATTCATGAGCTGGAACAAAAACATTTTCCAGAGATTATTCATAAATTGTTAGATTCAAATTTCAACTAATCAAATCTCAATTTAAACAATCTACAATCTAAAATAATTAAATGTCTCACGAAGTACATATATATACAGACGGCGCAGCAAAAGGCAATCCAGGAAATGGCGGTTATGGAGTCGTAATGGAATTAGTCGGAACACCACATAAAAAAGAATTTTACGAAGGTTTTCGTCTCACTACCAATAATAGAATGGAACTTCTAGCAGTAATTGTAGGTTTAGAAAAACTGAAAAAGCCAAACATGAAAGTCCTTGTGGTTTCAGATTCCAAATATGTGGTCGATTCTGTTGAAAAAAAATGGGTTTTTGGTTGGGAGAAAAAAGGATATAAAGACAAGAAAAACCCCGACTTATGGAAACGTTTTTTAATTGCATATCGAAAACATCAAGTAGATTTTAAATGGATTAAAGGACATAATAATCATCCGCAAAACGAACGTTGCGATCAATTGGCAGTTATGGCATCGATGCAACCGAAACTTTCTGTAGATGTCTACTATGAAACCATTGGTTCTAAAGAATAAAAAAAAACGCATCAAATAATTGATGCGTTTTTTTGTACTAACTTAAATTTCTTATTTACTCTTTATCTAAATCTTTTGCTGTTTTAAATCCAGTCAAAAGTCCGATTCCTGCCATTATAAAAATAATTGAAGGATAAACGGCTCCATCATCTAGAGAAGTATAAGTTGTAATTAACAACGCTAGAAAAATTCCAACTCCACTACCTATTAATAAGAAAGCTATATTGACAACAAATATTTTCCATGCTGGAACTCCGTTACCTCTTCCCTGCAAAAAAATACTAGCATCTACTCCTTTTTCTATAAGAGCCAATCGCTCTCTGTTTCTTGTTGAATAAATTAAATAAACGATCCCGAAGATCATTAAAAAAAGACTTAGCGGTACTAAAACTTGTGGTCCCATAATTTTATGTTTTTATAATTGATTGATACTCCATATGACGACACCTTTTAAATTGAGGTTACAGCTTTTTTGAAAAATTTTTAAATTTTAAATTCAAAAATCCAAAAATCACTGATTATCAGCTATTTTTGAATATATTTTTCGCAAACAAACCTTGTCAAAGTCTTAAATTTTGACAAAGTATTATACTCCTATATATGTACATATAACAAAATTGGAATTTTGAATTTGTATTTAGAATTCATGCTTAAAAAAAATAGAATTTATTTTCGAATTTCTTGTAACCTAAACAAACAAACGGTCGTCCTATATAATATGAGCACAATACAAGATCAACATTATATCGATAAAGTTTTGCGGGGAGACACCAATGCATTTGGCGTTCTTGTAGATCGTTATAAGGATATGATCTTTACTTTGGCTCTAAAAATGGTTAAAAACCGTGAAGAAGCAGAAGAAGTTGCTCAAGACACCTTTATAAAGATTTATAATTCGCTGACAAAATTTAAGGGAGATTCCAAATTTTCGACTTGGATTTATAAGATTGCTTATAATACATGTCTAGACCGTTTGAAAAAAAATAAAAAAGAAGATCTGAATATTTCTATTGATGATTTTTCTTCTCATTTAATTAAAACCATGGACAATGCTTTGAGCGCATTAGAAGAAAAAGAACGAAAGCAAACCATTCAGAAATGTTTAAATTTATTGCCAAGCGATGAAAATTTTCTTTTGACCTTATTTTATTTTGATGATCAAAATTTAGAAGAAATTGGAAAAATCATGAATATATCGGCCAACAATGCCAAAGTAAAGTTATTTAGGAGCCGACAGAAATTAGCTGTGATTTTAAGACAGCAGTTAGAACCAGAAATAATAGAATGTTATGAAAGAGAGCGATAAAAATATAGAACAACTTATTGAGAAAATGATGGCTGAAGAAAAACTGCAGTCGCCATCAATAGATTTTACTTCTAAAATAATGGCTGAAGTTCATCTTTTAGAAGAGAAAAAACTCAAAGCATACAAACCTTTAATTTCTAAACCAATCTGGATTTTAATGGGATTGGCTTTAATTGCTTTGGTGATTTATGTTTCTCTATTTACTGCATCACAAAACAATTTGGAAATTGGCAAACAGTACGCTGATCAAGTGGCAAGTCTATTTTCAGGAATTCATTTTTCCAAAAATATCTTGTATGCCATCTTAATTGTTCCAATTATGATTCTGCTTCAGGTTGGAATTTTGAAGAATTATTTTGACAAAAAGTATCAATTATAAATTTAAAGATGAGAAACAATACAACAACTTTTAAGCAAGTTCTAAAAGCAAAAAGAATACCTATATATATTCTCTTAATGTTGCTGTTTTTTATCACTACTCATACATCAGCAACTCCATCAAACTTTACCAGTAAAGACGTAAAATTTGTTAGCGAAGGCATTTCACTCGCTGGAACTATTTTTACGCCTAACAACATGCAAGCTGCTGTTGTGATTGTTCACGGATCTGGACAAGAAAAAAGAATGATAGACTTTGCTACAACTCTAGCCAATAATGGAATTGCAGTTTTAACGTATGACAAACGTGGAGTCGGAGAATCAGGCGGCGTATATGCTGGACCAGAAGTAGGAACTAATAATGTCGATTTCTCAAATCTAACTCTTTTGTCTCTAGATGCAAGTATGGCTGTAAACACTTTGTCAAAATATTTATCAAATGACAAAATATCAATTGGTCTTATAGGCGGTAGTCAAGCTGGATGGATAATTCCATTGGCTGCAGAAAAAAATAAGAAAGTCAAATTTATGACCATATTTAGCGGAGCTCTTATCACGGTTAAAGAACAATTGAGATTCCAATTTTATACAAATGGGAATCAAGATTTTTGGAATACGCATTCAGAAGAAGAAGCAAGAAAGCACGTATTCAATGATCCAGACAAATATGAATTTGTTGATACAAATCCTAATGACGCTCTTTCTAAATTATCAATTCCAGGATTTTGGATTTTTGGAAGCAAAGACATTCAAGTGCCAGTGAAACTATCAATTGAATACCTTGATAAATTAAAATCTAAAGGAAAGCATTACGAATATAAATTATTTCCAAACTTGGGTCACAATACAGCATTTTCAAACTCCGAAGAGCCTATGAAGGATACAATCAATTGGATTAAAAACATAAAATAATTTAAGAATCATACGCAAAGATTTTTTTTGTCTTAATCAAAAAAAGAAAATCTTCTTCATTTAAAAAAACAAGACAGAAGAATGAGTTGTAAATTATTCGCAATTATTTTCAAAAAAGTTGCATCTTAAATTCAAAAAACCTATTATAAACACTGCGAAAAATAAATTTTAACCAATTCATTTACAATAGTTTTACTCCGAAATCGTTGTCATTTTTTTAAGAAAATTTTGAGAACCTAAACCGTTGCAAGATTGTAACTTATGAAGTATCTTTGCACCCTAATTCGAAATTCATAAAATGAATAAACTATTGATTGTTGGAACAGTTGCTTTCGACGCGATTGAAACTCCTTTCGGAAAAACAGATAAAATATTAGGTGGTGCTGCAACGTATATTGGTTTATCAGCTTCATTTTTTAACTTGCAATCGGCCATTGTTTCTGTAGTTGGCGACGATTTCCCTCAAGAACATTTAGATCTTTTAACTTCAAAAAATATTGATATCTCTGGTATCGAAATTGTAAAAGGAGGAAAGACTTTTTTCTGGAGCGGTTTATACCACAACGATTTAAATTCTAGAGACACTCTTGTAACGGAGCTGAACGTTTTAGCTGATTTTCAGCCAAAAGTTCCTCAAAACTACAAAGATGCTGATGTTGTGATGTTAGGAAACTTACATCCACTAGTACAAAGCAGTGTTTTAGATCAGATGGAGAAAAAACCAAAATTAGTAGTTTTAGATACTATGAACTTTTGGATGGATTGCGCTCTTCCTGAATTATTAGACGTTATTAAACGTGTAGATGTTATTACAATCAATGACGAAGAAGCAAGACAACTTTCTGGCGAATATTCATTAGTAAAAGCAGCTGCGAAAATCCAAGATATGGGGCCAAAATATGTTGTGATCAAAAAAGGAGAACACGGAGCACTTTTATTCCACAACAGAGAAGTTTTCTTTGCACCAGCTTTACCATTAGAAGATGTTTTTGATCCGACAGGAGCAGGAGACACTTTTGCAGGTGGTTTCTCTGGATTTATTGCACAGAGCGAAAACATTTCATTCAACAACATGAAGAATGCAATTATTTACGGTTCAAATTTAGCTTCGTTCTGCGTAGAAAAATTTGGAACTGAAAGGATGGAATCATTAAGCAAAGCCGAAGTAGCGATTCGATTACAGCAATTTAAGTCGTTAACTCAGTTTGACATAGAAATATAATGCCTAAGAGCCTCGATAAAACGGGGCTTTTTTATTACGAATACACACAACTTACAACAACACACAAATAACAAAAAACAATGAGCGACGCTTTAAAACACGAATGTGGTATAGCCTTAGTTAGACTACTAAAACCGCTTGAATATTATAAAGAAAAATACGGAACTGCGTTCTATGGAATTCAGAAAATGTATTTAATGATGGAAAAACAGCACAACCGCGGACAAGACGGCGCTGGTTTTGCTAGCATTAAATTTGATGTTGAACCTGGACAGCGTTATATCAGCAGAGTTCGTTCTAATCATTCGCAACCAATCCAAGATGTTTTCAAACAAATCAATGAGCGCGTTAGCGAAGAACTAAAAGCTCATCCAGAACTTGGAGACGACATGAAAGAACTAAAAGCAAACATTCCTTATGTTGGAGAATTGTTTTTAGGTCACGTTCGCTACGGAACTTTTGGAAAAAACAGCATCGAAAGCGTTCACCCATTTTTGCGTCAAAGCAACTGGATGCACCGTAACTTGATTTTGGCAGGAAACTTTAATATGACAAATGTTAAAGAACTTTTCGAAAATCTAGTTGAATTAGGACAGCATCCAAAAGAAATGGCCGATACTGTTACAGTAATGGAAAAAATTGGTCACTTCTTAGATAAGGAAGTAATGCAACTTTACCAAGACTGTAAAGCTGAAGGATATTCTAAAAGAGATGCTTCGCCAGTAATTGCAGAACGTTTGGATATTGCTAAAATCTTAGCTCGTTCTGCTAAAAACTTAGATGGCGGTTATGCTATGGCTGGTTTATTAGGTCATGGTGATGCTTTTGTTTTTAGAGATCCAGCAGGAATTCGTCCAGCTTATTTTTATCAAGATGACGAAGTTGTCGTTGTAGCTTCTGAAAGACCTGTTATTCAAACTGTATTTAATGTTCCTTTTGAAAGCGTTCAGGAAATTGATCCAGGAAATGCTTTGATTATCAAGAAAAACGGAAAAGTTACCATGAATCAAATCTTGGAACCAACTGTTAAAAAAGCTTGTTCATTCGAAAGAATTTATTTCTCAAGAGGAAGTGACGCTGAAATTTATCAAGAACGTAAAGACTTAGGAAAATTAATTTTACCTGCTGTTCTTAAAGCAATTGACAGCGATACAGATAACACTGTTTTCTCTTATATTCCAAATACAGCTGAAACTTCATTTTATGGTTTAGTTGAAGCTGCTCAGGATTTCCTAAATCAGAGAAAAAACAATTATATTCTAGAAAATAGAAATACGTTAACCGCTGAAACACTTCAGGAACTTTTAGCTGTAAAAATACGTACAGAGAAAGTTGCTATTAAAGATGCTAAACTTAGAACCTTTATTACAGAAGATAGCAGCCGTGACGATTTAGTGGCTCACGTTTACGATGTTACATACGGTGTAATTAAACCAGAAGATAATTTAGTAATTATTGACGATAGTATTGTTCGTGGTACTACATTGAAAATGAGTATCATTAAAATGATGGATCGTTTGAAACCAAAACGTATCGTAATCGTTTCATCTGCTCCACAAATTCGTTACCCAGATTGTTACGGAATTGATATGGCAAAACTAGAAGGTTTAGTTGCTTTTAGAGCAGCACTTGCTTTATTAAAAGAAAGAAACCTTTACCATATTGTAGATGAAGTTTATGCAAAATGTAAAGCTCAAGAAAATTTCCTTGATAAAGATGTTGTAAACTATGTAACAGCAATTTACGACCAATTTACACCAGACGAAATTTCAGATAAGATTGCAGAAATGTTAAGCTCACCGGAAATCAATGCTGAAGTAAAAATTATTTTCCAAACAGTCGATGACCTTCATAAAGCTTGTCCTAAAAATTTAGGTGACTGGTATTTCACTGGAGACTACCCTACTCCAGGTGGAAATCGAGTTGTAAACCGTGCTTTTATGAATTTTTACGAAGGGAAAGACGCTAGAGCGTATTAATAAAATACTAATAAAAGGTTAAATTGTGCATTTCGTCGGTTTTTTTTGCCGTTCATCCTATTTCTTTGGTGAAATTGAAAAGCTATGATACTTTTGAGATACCATAACATTAGTAGGTTAAGTTTATGGTAGATTTGGGGCAAAAAGGGTGGAAGCAATTCCACCTTTTTTATTGGAATTAACTCAACCAATTTATAAACAACCTATTACATCTCTTAATCGGATATACTTACCTTTCATCTGAAAAATTTTCTTCACAATATTATCTGCCATACATTTACTAAACCATAACATTAGTAGGTTAGTTTATGGTAGATTTGGGGCAAAAAAGGCGGAGTAACATCCGCCTTTTTTATTTCATTAAGCTAAAAATCTATAAATCAGACAATTAAAAACATTTCATCGAGTATAATTGCCTTTCATCTAAAAAATTTTCTTTATAAAAATACCTGCCATACATTTACTGAACCATAACATTAGTAGGTTAGTTTATGGTAGATTTGGGGCAAAAAAGGCGGAGTAACATCCGCCTTTTTTATTGAAATAAATTCATGATTTTCAAAAACAAGCTTTATACGTCTTTAATCGGATATTGTTGCTTTTTATCTGATAAGTTTCTATGAAAAAAATATCCACCATACATTTACAAGACCATAACATTAGTAGGTTAAGTTTATGGTAGATTTGGGGCAAAAAAGGTGGAAGAATTTCCACCTTTTTTATTTTTCTTTTTTTGAGAGAATAGATGAAAGAAAATAGAACAAAGATTATAGACGAAATATGTACAGATAAAAAAAAAAGACGAGCACAGCGCTCGTCTTTTTTCTTTATTCTTCACTCTATTTTCTTATTTGTCTAAAGCAAATCTTCTAGCAACTTCTGTCCAGTTAATTACACTGAAGAAAGCTTCAATATAATCTGGTCTTCTGTTTTGGTAGTTTAAGTAGTAAGCATGCTCCCAAACGTCCATTCCTAAGATTGGAGTTCCACCGTGACCAGCAACTTCTGGCATTAATGGATTATCTTGATTTGGAGTACCTACAACTTCTAATTTTCCTCCTTTTTGAACTGTTAACCAAGCCCATCCAGAACCAAATTGTGTTGCGCCAGCTTTAGCAAATTTTGCTTTAAATTCTTCGAAAGATCCGAAAGAAGCTTCAATTGCAGCCAATAAATCTCCTGTTGGCAAACCTCCTCCGTTTGGAGACATTACAGTCCAGAACAAGTTGTGGTTGTAGAAACCTCCACCATTGTTACGAACTGCAGCGTTAGATTTATCTAAGTTGATTAGGATATTTTCGATAGTTTTTCCCTCTAAATCTGTTCCAGCGATTGCTGCGTTAAGATTTGTAGTATATGCATTGTGATGCTTTGTATGGTGGATTTCCATTGTACGTGCATCAATATGTGGTTCTAATGCATCGTATGCATATGGTAATTGTGGTAATTCAAAAGCCATGGTATTATGATTTTTATGGTTTATAAATAATTTATCCCAAATTTAGACATTTAACTTTGGAATTGAAAATACTATTTCGTTATAATTGAATTTAATTAACTGATAATTTACATTTTCATCGCATAAACACCTGAAAATCTTTATTTTCCATTAAAAGTTGTCATAGTGTTTTCTAAACCTGCTGTTCCAAAAGTTCTAATTATTTCGGCAGAGGTTTCTAAACGTTCTGGCAGTTTTGCTTCTTCTTCAGCATTCCATTCTCCTAAAACATAATCCACCTGCTGTCCTTTTTTGAATTGATCGCTGATCCCGAATCTAAAACGAGTATAATTTTGCGTATTTAAAACCAAATTGATGTTTTTAAGTCCGTTATGACCTCCATCACTTCCTTTTGGCTTGATTCTAATTGTTCCGAATGACAGGTTTAAATCGTCTGTAATGACCAAAATATTCTCTAGAGGAATATTCTCTTTATCCATCCAATATTTTACCGCTTTACCGCTTAAATTCATGTAAGTGTTTGGCTTTAAAAGAAAAAAGGTTCTTCCTTTAAATTTGTATTCTGCCATTGAACCTAATTTTACGGTTTCGAATGAAAGGCTTTCTTTTTTAGCTAAAAAATCAAGCACTTTAAATCCGATATTATGTCTCGTGTTTACGTATTCAGCTCCGATATTTCCTAATCCTACGATTAAATATTTTTTACTCACGTTTTTTATATTGTTTTTTTTGTGTTCGTGAACCTCCGGTTTCATAATGTCTTCTGCGTTCTCTTCTTTTGGTATTGATGAAAACAGTTTTGTTATCCATTTTATCATTAGGCAAAAATAAGACTAATTATTTTTAACCGCAAAGAGCGCGAAGGATTTACGCTAAGAAATAGTTTCTATCGAGATGTGCAAAGAACACAAAGAGAGTTCTCTCGCAGGGTTAGTTGATCATACCGATTTATCTTAATTCCTTATTTCGTGTTGTTAGGCTGAGCGAAGTCGAAGCCTAACAAGAAACTCGACAATCTAAATTCCATACTTTGCGCGGGCTTCGACTTCGCTCAGCCTGACAACGATGAAAAAAACTTAGTCTCTCAGCATCTTAGAAACTTAGAATCTTCAAAAAAAAAGCCCCAATCGTAAGATTGAGGCTTTTTGTATTGAGTGAAAAAAATTATTTTTTCTTTCCTTTTGCAGGAGCTTTTGCAGCTTTTGCAGCTTCTTGAGCAGCTTTCATAGCAGCACGAGAAATTCTCACTTGACAAACAACTGTGTTGTCTGGGTGCATAATTTTGTACTCTGGTTTTCCAACTTTAGTAACGTATAATTTGTTACCCATTTCAAGTGGAGTGATGTCAGCTTCAACGAAATCAGGAAGATTTGCTGGTAAAGCTTTAACTTTTAATTTACGTTGGTTCAAACGTAAAACACCTCCCGCAAGAACACCTTTAGATGTACCAACGATTTTCACAGGAACTTCCATAGTGATTTCTTTATCATCAAATAATTGGAAGAAGTCAATGTGTAAAATTTTGTCAGTAACTGGGTGAACTTGGATATCTTGCAAAATTGCATTGAATGATTTTCCTTTTCCAAGCTCAATCACAACTGTGTGTGCATTTGGAGTGTAAACCAAGTTTTTGAACGCTGCAGCGTCTGCTGAGAAGTGTACTGCTTGATTTCCTCCGTATAACACGCAAGGAACCGCTCCAGCATTACGTAAGGCTTTAGTTGACACTTTGCCCACGCTTTCTCTTTCTGATCCTTTAATTGTAATCGATTTCATTGTAAAAAAATATAGTTATTAAATAAATATTCTATTTTGTTGAAGCTTTAAGCAATATGCTTTAGGCTTTTTTATGCAAAGTAAATAAGCTTACGGCCTAAAGCCTGCAGCCTACTGCTTTTACATAATGAATTTTCCACTGATGGAATTGTTGTGGTGAACCATCTGCATTACCTCAGCAAATAAAGGCGCACAGCTTACCACTTTTATTTTCTTTGATTCTCTCTTTAACGGAATTGAATCTGTTACGATTAATTCTGTTAGTTTTGAGTTTTCAATTTTCTCGTATGCTCCGCCTGATAAAATAGCGTGCGTACAAATTGCTCTTACACTTAGCGCTCCTTTTTCGATCATTAGGTCTGCCGCTTTCGCTAAAGTTCCTCCTGTATCGATCATGTCGTCTACTAAGATTACGTTACGTCCTTTTACTTCACCAATAAGCTCCATAGTGTCGATAACGTTGGCTGCTTTTCTTTGTTTGTAACAGATAACTACATCTGATGCTAAAAACTTAGAATAAGCATATGCTCTTTTTGAACCTCCCATATCTGGAGATGCAATTGTTAGATTTTCTAAATTTAAACTTTCTACGTATGGTAAAAAGATCGTAGATGCAAATAAATGATCTACTGGTTTTTCAAAGAATCCTTGAATTTGGTCTGCATGCAGATCCATTGTCATGATTCTTGTTGCTCCTGCAGCTGTTAGTAGGTTTGCTACTAATTTAGCTCCAATCGGAACTCTTGGTTTGTCTTTTCTATCTTGTCTTGCCCAACCAAAATAAGGCATAACAGCTGTAATATGTCTTGCTGATGCGCGTTTTGCTGCATCAATCATTAACAACAATTCCATCAGATTATCTGCACTTGGAAAAGTTGAACACACGATAAAAACGCGTAAACCTCTGATTGATTCTTCGTAAGATGGCTGAAATTCTCCATCACTATACGTTGACATCGTTACTTTTCCTAACGGAATCCCGTAATCTTTTGCAATTTTTTCTGCAAGATAAACACTTTGTGAACAAGCAAAAATTTTAGCTTCTGGTTCTAGGTGCGACATTGTAATTTGTTGTTTTATTCCGTTACTTTTAAAAAATTCAACTTTATATTTCAATAAAGTGGAATGTGTATAAATGTCTCGGATGTAGTTAGTTGTGTGTGCTTCGTTTTAACGAGCTGCAAATTTATAAAATTTATTGAACACTGAAAGCAAAAATTTAAGTATTTTTAGTAGTTCGTTTAAAATTATTTTTTACATTTGCACCGTGTTAAAGGAATGACGCCATTTATGACTTCATTCTATTGCGTTAAAATAACTGATTTATCATTTATTTTTTCGTCTGCTACGCCCGGATGGCGGAATTGGTAGACGCGCTGGTCTCAAACACCTGTGGGAAACCGTGCCGGTTCGACTCCGGCTCCGGGTACTTAAAAACCTCTTCTTAACGGAAGAGGTTTTTTTATTACCTTATTTCAAAACAACACTCCTGTGTCTAATCCTTTGGTTTATGGATATGAGGTTTTAGAATTGGATGTTTTGGTTGATTTGGAGGAGTGACCCTTCTTCTTTCATCTGGTGTCCCGTCTGGTGTTTTAGGTTTTGGGCCTGGTTTAATTGCTTGAATTGCTTCCATAATTTAATTGTTTTAAAGTTAAAAAATCTTTCGTCGAGATTTAATAAATCTCTAAAGCAAATAACCCGAATAGTCCCTTTAGAATATTACGGAAAACCATATTGATTTTTATTTTTTAAACTACTTTACAACTCGCCTCATGCAAAACAGGAAAATTGCATGAATTAGCAATAAAACATAGTTGGTTTGCTTTTTTATGAAGTTCTAAAGCCAATTCTATTTTATCTGAGTTTCCAATCGTAACATTTGGATTCAATCTAACTTCTGTAAAACTTCCACTTCCATCTGCATTTACTTCAAGAATGGCTTCAGCGTTATCTGAATATTCTAAAACTTCTATTCCGTTTTGGGAGCAGACATATAAGTATGACATCATGTGACAAGAAACTAAACTGCTTAACAATAAATCTTCTGGATTATATAATGACGGATCGCCTTTGAAAGCTTTTGCTGCCGAAATATCTAAAACGGGTTTTCCTTCAATTTGAATTTGATGGTTTTTGGTGTAAATTTTTGAAGTTGTATTTTCTGAACTTTTGTTTGAAATCCAATTTAATGATGCTTTAAATAGATGTTTAAATGCCATTTTTTACTTTTTTACAATTGCAGAATATACTTTAGTATGTTTTACCTCTTTAAACTAAAATGCCCCTTAAAGATTCTTCCGTCTTCTAGTTGAATTGAATACCAATAATCTGCTGAAGGCATTTGCTGTCCTAAATATGTTCCGTCCCAACCTTCTCCTATTGGATTAATTTGTTTTATAAATTTACCATAGCGATCAAAAATTTGTACACTAGTCTTTGAGGTGAATATAGGATTTATTCCTTTTAAATTCCATGTATCATTATACCCGTCTTGATTGGGAGTAAAATAATTAGGAATTCCTAAAATTGCAACTTCTTGTGCAACAACACCGCAACCATTTAAGTCTTTAACAAAAACATTGTGTATTCCTGCAGGCACATTTGTAAATATATTGCTTGTTTGATAATCACCATTTTTATCATCCAAAGAAAAAACATAATCGCCAGCACCAGTAGCCAATACTGTTATCGCATTCTCTGAAGACATATCGACAACCTCTATTTCTAATGTTGCTTTATCAGATGCATTTACTGTAATGGTTCTTGTTGCAGAACACCCTTCATTATCAAGCACTTCTACTTTATAAATTCCTTTTTTATTTACAGTCAAATCATAATTGTTTTCTCTTTCAATTAAATTTCCATTAAATGTCCAGCTATAGCTATAATTTCCTTTTTGAGTTTCATCTAATAAACCTGCATTGATAATTTTTGTAAAAGTTGGCAGATCGCTGCACACCAGCTCCTCTCCTTCTAATTTAATAACCGGTTTTGGTCGTACAATAAACGGAATAATTGTACTGGCAATACAAGAAGAATTTAAAGGGTTGCTAACTTCAACCTTTATATTTTGAGAAGAAGTAATAAAAGGGTTGGGCAACGGACTCGGCAATTCAATATTATTACCATCTGAATATTTTACAATCATTCCAGTTTGTCCTCCAAGAATTGTAGTTTCAAAATCAGAAGTGTCAAACGCGTATTTTCCGTCTTGCAGAGCTGGATCTACTTCATCATCACAAACAGTAGTTAAGGATGCGTCAATAGGAAAAGCTTGAGGCAAGTCATCAACGATAAACTTCAAGGTACTTGCAAAAGAACAAGATGGTAAATTATTATTGCTAACAACAACACTTATTGTTTGTGTCGATGTTATAAAAGGATTTGGTAACGGACTTGATAACTCATTATTATTTTGATCAAAATACGAAACTGTAACATTGTTCAAACCATTCAATAAATTGCTTTCAATTGCTGATGTATCAAAGGCATATAATCCGTCATGATCATCGTCACAATGAATTTGTTCCATTGATTGTATTAATGGAATTGGTTCAACTGTAAGGGTAATGCAATTTTCTAACCCTAAACAGTCATTACTTAATTTATTATCTACACGTACATAAATATCTTGAGCATTTGGAGATCCTGTATTTCTATAATTTGAGATGTCTAAAATATTATTTTTCTCTGCAAGTGCATCCGATAAATTTGTATAAAACGTAATATCTAACTGCTGTCCCGCTGGAAATATATTTTGAATTTGATTGGTTACATCACTAAAATCAAAAGATGCAATTCCGTCTGTATTTGTCCCTAAAATTGCATCATCACATTGCACAAAGCTTTTTCTAAAAGATTTCGGTATTTGAGTTGTAGATACGATAAGATTTAATTGTGCGGTTCTGTAACATCCATTTTTATTGGTTACACGAACAAATACTCTGTCGACACTAGCAACCTGATTAATATAATTTGTTGTATTCAAAATAGGATTAGTGCCATTTTGTGCATCTTGGGCAGTTTTAAAAAAAGAAATATCTTCATTGTTTACATTGGAAGTTATTTTACTGATGGATTCTTCTAAATTAAAAGCACTAAAACCATCAATATTATCATCACATTGCTTTAAATCAATTGCATTATTGATATCTGGCAAAACCAAAACTTCAATTTTGAATGAAGTAACCGCTACACAATTGGGATTATCTTTATTAACCAATTTGACAAAAATAGTTTCTTTTAAGTTTGTGTTTTGATAATTCTCTGGAGTAAGAATAGGCTGTGTTAAGGTTTCATCTTTATAATAGGATAAGAGAAATTGTATCGCTGAGTGCCCGTTTAAAATAGCGGTAGCTCTTTGAGTCAAATCAAAAATAACTTTACCATCATTGTCACTTCCAAAACTTGAATTATCGCATGAAACTAAATCCTGAATTGCTGTAGATAAATTAGGAAATGGCGTATCAAATACATCAATTTTAAAAGTTGTGATGCTTTTACATTCTGTATTGATTTTATTTGAAACTTCGGCAGTTATAGTTTCCTCCTGATAAGAAACCGAATTAATGTAATTTTCAGGTGAATCAATTATTTTATTATTAGAAAAATAATTTACTATAAACAAATCAGGATCTTGTCCATTTAATATAGCTTTGTTCTGCGTAGTTAAGTCAAAAGAATACAACCCATTATTATCGTTGTCGCAAACTAATACGTTTTGAGGTTGGGTTGCTACAGGTATTTCTGAAATATGAACCTCTTTTTTCCTTTTGAGGTTTTTTCCAAGTGCACTTGTAGCAGATACAGAGACAATATATTTTCCTGCTGAAGTATATGTATGAGAAGGATTTTTATCTGTGCTTGTAGTCCCATCACCAAAATCCCAAACTATAGACACAAGATTTTGACTGCCTGTTAATGAAAACGAGGTGTTTTCTCCCAAACAATTATTCTTTGTTTTTATTGAAAAATCAAGTACTGACCTTACAAACTGTGGGAGATCTGCATTGGTTTCTCCAAAGATATTAAGAGCTGCAGGATTATAATTGCAACTAGGCCCCAGGTTATCAGGATCATTAATAACACCTAAGGCATAAGAATTGGTAAATGAAAGATATATTTTGCCATCAGGAGCATATTGCAAGGACGACATAGAACCGTAAAATCCCATATTGTGACCGCTACCTATAATTTTTTCAGTAGACTGAATATTTGAAGCCGTTAAATCGTATTGAATTAATTGATTTTTATATATATCTGATCTGGTTGTATATAAAACATCTCCTGAAGGAGAAAATTCAACTCCATAACAGTCATAATGATTATTTATAATCTGTGGATTAGATATTAATCCGTTATTGACATCAAAGTCAAATAAAGTTGTTCCTGCACCATAGGCTGCCATTGCAATTTTTGATCCATCTGGTGAAAACTTTAAATATCCTGAAAAAAACAAACCTCCGTCATTTGCAGATTTAGAGCTACTTACTATTGGATTAGTGATAATTCCCGCAGAAGTAATACTGTAAACATAAAATTTGTCATCAATTTCATTATGAAGAATAAACCAGTAATCGATATCATTTGGTTTTTTTATAGCCGCTATATTTCTGCAAGTACCAGTTGCAATTGGTACATTTTTATTGACAGTCACATCTCCTAATCCGCCATTTAAATTCATATCTACTTCTGTATATTTTGTAGACGAATTCATGTTTATATCTAATCCAGGACTTGTTATTATATAATAAATATTATTTGATCCTGGTTTGGGAATTATAATTGTTGATTGGCCTATTACATAACTGCCTCCTAAATTGCTTCCGTTTGACATTTTATTATGAAGCTTGTCCCAAACAACCACTCCGTTAGTATAAAATAACAATTCTCCGTTTGCATTAGAAATACTCGAACATCCGCCATCTGCATACATTTGGCTGTCTTTTAAAGAAACTGGTGATACACCATTAAAATCAACCCCTGACAAATCTCCAAAATACCAAATGTTTGCCTCACCTTGTGCATAACAACCTAACGATAAAAAGAAAATTACGGATAATATTTTTAGCATAAATGATATAATAATTCGCGTAAAAATAAACATTTACACTAAAGAATATCAAATAATAATTCCTATTAAGATCTTCATTTTTTCTTAAAATTAGAACTAAACAATTCTTTTGAACAGAAACCTTAAAAATAGTTTTTGTTTTATAATTTTCTGATAGATTTAAAAACCGTTGCTGTAAAATTTATTTCAGCAAATTATCTTTTTAATGAAAAATGTCCTGAAAAAATAGTCTTATTATCAAAATTAGCTCTAAACCAATAATCATCTGTCGGCATTTCTGCTCCATTGTAGAATCCGTCCCAACCTAGATCATTTGCAAAAAGTTCTTTCAATAATCTGCCATATCTGTCAAATATAGATATTTTTGAATTTGGGTATTTTTTACTACTTGTTATCTGCCAAAGATCATTATGGCCATCGCTATTTGGTGTGAAAAATTTAGGATAATCAATTACTGTAACTTCTTTAGTGTCTTCACCGCAACCCTCTTTATCTCTCAGATAAGAAATATAAGTTCCGCCCTGAACATTAGAAAAATAATTACTATCCTGATAGTTTATTCCGTCTATAGAATATTCTAGATTTCCTTCGAATGTTGGGATAATTTCAATAAAATTGTTATCTGACAATTCCTTGTATCTTACTTCTTTAATAGTTGGAAGAGTCGATCGTATCAATTCAAACTCAAATTTGTTTTCACAATAAATATCGTTTTGAATTTTTCCAACCACAAGAGTATACTTTCCTGCATTTACCAAATCTGCTTCGTTAGTATTTGAAATAACATTATCCTCGCCAAATTTCCAGCTGTAACCATCTAAATTATTCTCAACATTTACATGTAAAGAAGTCTCTAGATTACATAGAAAATATGTTTTTTCGACCTTTACAGTAGGCAATTCGTTCACCAATAAATCAAAACTTGTTTCAGAATTGCAAAGGCTATTGGTTTGGTTTTCTACTTTTACTTTTATTGTTTGGGATTTTGACTGTGTATTTCGAAATAAGGCTGGAAATGGGCTTGCCAATTGGTTTCCGTTATTATCAAAATACATTACTTTAAGCCCTGATTGATTTCCTATAATTTCTTTTTCTATTCCGGACATATCAAAAGTGGCAAAACCATTTCCTTCATCGCAGGCATATTTATTGGATGGTTTATTAATTTGAGGTTGCGAAGTTGTTTTTAAAACTAATGTCGTTTCCTTATAACAATTGGTTAAAATATTAGTTACTCTAACAGTTATTATTTCTTGATTTTTAGTTGCATTTGTATAAGGATTTGGCAACGGACTTGCTAATGGATTTCCATTATTATCAAAATAAGAAACTTTCATTCCTTGTTGATTTCCTAAAACGGTTAATTCAACATTTGAAGTGTCAAAATATTCCGAAATTCCATCATTGTTATCATCACAGCCTATTAATTCTTGTAAAGAATTTGCAGCAGGAACCGGACTTACTATTAGGTTAAATGTCGATTCATTATAACAATTCGTATTCGTATTGACAACCTTGACAGTAATTTTTTCTTCTTTGGCGATTAGATTCGCAACTGCATTTAATGAACCTTGTATCTTCTGCCCGTTTTGATGATAAAATTCAGCTTTTAAGTCAGCAGAAGTTTCTAAAATTGTCTCTATTGGTTTTAAATCAAATTGGGCAAAACCATTTCCATTATCACAAACAACCAAATCTGAAATTGGAGATAAATTTGGCAATTGATTTACAATTAAATCAAATGTAGTTTCAGAATAGCAACAAGGATTGTCATCGTGACTTACCCTAACAGTAATCGTTTCTCTATCTTTAACTGTATTTGCGAATGGGTTTGGCAATGTTTCATACTTATTGCCTTTGCTGTCTATGAAAGTAACTATTTTTTTAGTTTGAGTTCCCAAAACCTGCTGCGTAACTGTTGAAGTATCAAAAGAGGTAGAAAATCCTGTGTTTAAACTATTTTCACAAGCGTAAATATTATTGATTCCATATGCTTTAGGCGGTTCTTTCACATCAATTGTTTCCGATAAATTTTCAACAGTTCCATCTTTGCCAGTAACCTTGGCGGTAATAGTATATTTTCCATCGGCCGAAAAATCATGAAAGGGAGATAAATCTGTAGAAACATTATTTGCTCCTGAATCTGGATCTCCGAAATCCCATATAATTGAAGCAATTTTTGACTGATCACTAACACTAAATTCTTTTAAGAATTCAGAACATATATTCGAAATGTTCATTTCAAAAACATTATTTTTAACCTTATTTACATTTCCTGTCACGTTGATATAAAAATTGGCTTGCGGTTTTCCAAAATCAGCAGTCGAAACATAGCCATTTCCAAGATCAGGATATCCTACTAGTGTTGTACAACCTCGTTGCCATGACACGCCCTCACTTTGTGTTGTACCCGCTATAAAGGCAACTCCATCTCCATAAACAATTCCTTTATGAACTTCTACCAGAATTTTTTTTACACCAGCTGGAATTTTGATTGGTTTATCAAAATCTACTTGTATAATCTGAGAGTTCTCATCAATACTCGGCCGCAGCTCTTCATATTGACTGCTTCCTATTAATTTTTTTTCAGAGAAAGAACATGGGAAATTATCATCAATTTCATAGATATTAAAACTAATTTCAGCTAGCCAACCTGTTTTGTTAATTCCAACTTGCCCAGAATTAATTATAAATTCCTCATTATTTGATATACCAAAATCTTTTAAGTTAAAAGTTCTTGCCCAATAAATATATGCCGATGTACATGAATGTATACCAGTATCTATTAATTCGTCATTGAGGTTATGTGAGATTCTAGTGATTGGTCCTAAACTTTTTGTATCAAATACTTCACCCGTCACATTGATATAAAAATTTGCATCTGGAACAGGAATAGTCAAATCTGTAGTACGCGATAGTCCATGATTTAAGTCACAGCCTAAATACCACGATTCTCCATTGTCTTGTGCAGTACCCGCAATAAAGACTTCTCCCGACTTTGGATTATAAATATCTTTTATTTTATGCACTGTGACCATTATTCTTTTAGTTCCAGCCGGAACAACTATTGGTTCATCAAAATCAAACTGGAAAATTTCTGGAGCACCATTAATAACTCTCGTTGGATTAAAACTACGGCTTCCAAGCACCGTTCTTGGAAATGAAGAATAAAAGAAAACAGGAAAATTGTCGTCGATACTATAGACAGTAAAATATAAATTTGAACCTTCATCAGATTTACTAATTCCAATTTGTCCCGATCTAATAACAAATTGTTCGTTTGGTTTTATACCAAAATCTGATAATGTAAATAACTTCGACCAGGCTTCATCTCTATCGCAAGTATACATACTAGTCTTAACAAGTGTTGTTCCAACATTATGGGTCAATGTTATTTGCGCATTTATGCATTGGAAAAACAGAAAAAATAAAAACGAAATTGCTGTATTAAATTTGTTTTTTTGATTTATAGTTATTCTCATTTAAGTAATTTTTGGCCTCTCTTTTAAATTTTTAGGTTTGATTATTAACTCCAAATATAAGAATCAAATGACAGAAATAGGGTTGAAAAAATATTTCTTTGAAACTAAATAATCTTCAAAACAAAAAACCCCGAAAGTCAGACACTTTCGAGGTTTTTAGAGAATTACTAAACTAATTAACAGATTCTAAAACTATTTTTTTACCGAGAATTTAAAAGTAGTTTTAGTTTTATAATTTTCTCCAGGGTTTAGAACCGTTGTTGGAAAATTTTTCTGGTTTGGAGAATCTGGATAATGTTCTGTTTCTAAACATAATCCTGTTCTATGTGCAAAAGTTCCTCCGTTTGGCATTGGCAAGGTTCCGTCAAGGAAATTTCCAGAATAGAACTGAATTCCAGGCTCGTCTGTTGTCATTTCCATAACTCTTCCGCTTGCTGCGTGATATACTTTTGCAATGATTGTTTTTCCTTTTTCAGGGTTATTCAACACCCAGCAGTGATCATAACCTTTTCCTTTTTCTAATTGATCATTTTTAGCATTAATGTCTTTTCCAATTAATTTTGGCGTTCTGAAATCGAAGGGCGTACCAGCAACATCTTCTAATTTTCCTGTCGGAATCAAATCTGCATCAACTGGAACTAATTTATCTGCATTTAATGTCAATTCGTGATCTAAGATTGTCTTGGTGAAATCTCCAGATAAATTGAAATATGAATGCTGCGTTAAGTTAACAACCGTTTTTTTGTCTGTTGTTGCTTCGTATAAAACTTCTAACTGATTGTCATTTGTCAATGTATAAGTCACAAAAACTTTTAGGTTTCCAGGATATCCTTCTTCCATATCTTTACTTAAGTAAGATAATTTTAAAGAAGCTGTATCGCCAGATTTAACCTCATCAGCTTTCCAAACCACATTAAAAAATCCTTGCGGACCACCGTGCAAAGCATTTGGTGCATTGTTAATTGCCAATTGATAATCTTTTCCGTCTAATGAAAATTTACCTTTTGCAATTCGGTTTCCGTATCTTCCAATTAAAGCTCCAAAAAATGGATTTTCTTTTTCGTATTGCGCTAAAGAACTGAATCCGATTACTACATTTTCAGAAACACCTGCTTTATTAGGCACTTTCAAATCCGTAATTCTTCCACCAAAAGTGATGATGTCTACTTCCATCCCGTTTTGGTTTTTCAGTTTATAGCTTTCTACTTTTTCGCCTTTAGCAGTAGTTCTGTATTCCGATTTATCAATTGTAACTAAAGCTTTTGCATCGGTTTCAGCTTTTTCTGTATCAGCTTTTTTATCGCCTTTACACTGAACTGAAACTATGGCAATACCAAGCATGCTTAATATGAAAAGAGAGCGTTTTAATACATTCATAAATTGTAGTTTTTTGGTTTGTAAAAGTTAGATGTTAGATATAAAATGTCAGATGTGAAATTTAATCATTTTATAAATGTAAAAATCACCTTTTTCTTTTTTTTTCACATTTAACATCTAACAAATTACGTTTTACTGTCTTATAGTCCGTGTTGGAATAAATGGAAATATGCTTCGTTAGCATTGATTTTATCTTTAAACTCTCTTACGGTTGTTTTTTCATCAATTACCAATAATTCGATTCCAGCAATATCTGCGAAATCTTCCATATATTCTGTTGTAATAGATTGGCTATAAACCGTGTGGTGCGCTCCTCCAGCTAAAATCCAAGCTGTTGCTGCAACTTCTAAATTTGGTTTGCAATCCCATAGAACACGTGCAACTGGAAGTTTTGGCAATTCTGCCATTGGTTTAACTGCTTCAACTTCGTTTACAATTAAACGGAAACGAGTTCCCATATCAACCAAAGAAACATTGATGGCGTCTCCTGCAGGAGAATTAAACACCAAACGAGCTGGATCTTCTTTTCCGCCAATTCCTAATGGATGCACTTCGCAAGAAGGTTTTCCGTCAGCAATAGATGGACAGATTTCTAACATGTGAGATCCTAAAACGTATGATTTTTGTGGTGTGAAATGATATGTGTAATCTTCCATAAAAGAAGTTCCGCCTTCTAAACCAATACACATTACTTTTAAAGCTCTAACCATTGCAGCAGTTTTCCAGTCTCCTTCTCCACCAAAGCCATAACCATCGGCCATTAATCTTTGTGTTGCAATTCCTGGCAATTGTTTCCAAACGCCAAGGTTTTCAAATGTATCTGTGAAAGCTCCAAATCCTCCTTCTTCAAGGAAAGCTCTTAATCCTAATTCGATTTTTGCTGCTTCTACTAATGAACTTCTTTGTGCTCCGCCTTCTTTTAAAGAATCTGTTAAGTTATAAGAAGACTCATAAACTGCCAATAAATCAGCTAATTGCTTGTCTGTTACTTTCTCAATATGTTTTGTAACGTCTGAAGAATCGTATCCGTTTACAGACATTCCGAAACGAATTTGAGCCTCAACTTTATCACCTTCTGTAACGGCAACTTCACGCATATTGTCTCCAATACGAGCTACTTTTAGGTTTTGAAGTTCATCCCAACCCAAAACCACTCTTGACCAGATTCCTAGTTGTTTTTGAACTCTTTGATCTTCCCAATGTCCAACTACAACTTTACGTTTTTTACGTAATCTAGACATCATGAAACCAAATTCACGATCTCCGTGAGCCGATTGGTTCAAGTTCATGAAATCCATATCGATGCTTCCCCACGGAATTTCAGCATTGTATTGTGTATGCAAATGGCATAATGGTTTTTTAAGAATATTTAATCCGCCAATCCACATTTTTGCTGGAGAGAAAGTATGCATCCAAGCAATAATTCCGATACAATTTTTCTCAGAATTCGCTGCCAAACAAACATCTAAAATTTGCGAAGGAGATTTCACCACATCTTTGTAAACCACTTTTACTGGAATTGAAGATGAAGCATCTAATCCTTTTGCCATTATTTGAGAATGTTCTGCTACTTTTCTAAGTGTTTCTTCACCGTATAATTCTTGGCTTCCTACTACAAACCATACTTCTTTTTGAGATATATCTATCATGTTGTTTAATCGTTTATTTGTTTAACCGTCAAATCGTTTTTCTTTGTCTAAAAGTTCACGATTAACGAAAGTCTTTTCTCTATGTTCTTTATTCTATTTTCTTTAATCTAAAATCTGCACTCTAAAATCATTTACTGTCCGTAGTACGAATCTTTTCCGTGTTTACGGTTGTAATGTTTCTTAATTAATGAATCTTTTAATCTTGGTGCATTTGGGTTTATTTGCAAAGTCAGGTACGCCATTTCTGCGACAACTTCTAAGACTTTACTGTTGTAAACCGCTTTTGCAGCATTTTTTCCCCACGCAAATGGGCCGTGATTTCCAATTAAAATCATTTCTACTTCTTCATAAGAAAGATTTTTTTCTTTGAAGCAATCTAGAATCTGAATTCCGGTATTGTGCTCATAGTTTCCTTCAATTAAAGAATCTGCCATTGGCGGTGCACACGGAATATCAGCTGTTAAATGATCGGCATGCGTTGTTCCGAAAATTGGAATATCTTGCTGCGATTGTGCCCAAGCCACAGAATAGGTTGCGTGTGTATGCGCAACGCCTCCAATATTTGGCCAGTGTTTATATAAATAAGCATGCGTTTTAGTGTCGGATGACGGACGCATTGTACCTTCAATTACGTTATTATCAAAATCGACAATTACGATATCTTCGGGTTTTAAATCTTCGTAAGGAACACCGCTTGGTTTAATGGCAAAAACACCATTTTTTCTGTCCACGGCGCTCACATTTCCGAAAGTATAAACAACCAAATTCAATGCATTTAACTGCATATTGGCTTCATAACATTCTTGTTTTAAATCTTTATAAAGAGAACTCATTTTGAGAAATTTTAATAGTTGGATCTGCAAAAGCACTTAATTTTTCGTACCCTAAAAGCAGTTTATGATACGCTTCAACTTTATCTGTTTGAGGGAAATATTCTCCGTCAAAATCACTTCCGATTTTCTGGCTCGCTTCGATTACGTTTGGATAAATTCCAGCTGCAACTGCTGCATAAATTGCTGCACCTAAAGCAGGAGTTTGGTCTGAAGCTGCCACTTTAATTGGCTTGTTTAAAACGTTAGCCAAAGTCTGCATAATAAAAGGAGATTTACGAGCAACACCGCCAATTCCGATAACGCTGTCGATTTTTACTCCTTCTTCTTCGAAACGATCTACAATTTTCTTCGCTCCAAAGCAGATTGCGTTTACTAAAGCTTTAAAAATATGAGGCGCTTTTGTTCCTAACGAAAGGTTCGAAATCGCGCTTTTAACTTCTTGGTTTGCATCTGGAGTTCTACGTCCATTAATCCAATCTAAAGCAATTGGAAGACTTTCTGAAACTGGAATTTTCTCTGCTTCTTTCGTTAATTCAACAATTAATTTATCGCTGAATTCTTCTCTTAATTGTTCTTTTTGAGCATCATTTAAAACAGAAGAAGTTTGTAATAAATGCTCTGTCGGCCACATTAAAAGTTCTTTGTACCAAGCTAATAAATCACCAAAAGCAGATTGTCCTGCCTCTAAACCAATAAATCCAGGAATAACAGATCCATCAACTTGTCCGCAGATTCCGCGAACGGTTTTTGTTCCAACCTCATCATAAGAACCAACAAGGATATCACAAGTTGAAGTTCCCATAACACGAACTAAAGTATTCTCTTCGATTTTAGCTCCAACTGCTCCAGAATGCGCGTCGAAAGTTCCAACAGCCACAACTGTTTCTGTCGAAAGCCCTAGACGATCTGCCCATTCTTGGCTTAATTTTCCAGCAACTAAGTCTGACGTATAAGTCTCATCATATAAATTGCCACGTAAAGTCGCTAAATATGGATGCAGTTTTTCTAAGAATTCAACTGGCGGTAATCCGTTCCAGTCTGCGTGCCACATTGCTTTATGTCCTGCTGCGCAACGGCTTCTTTTGAAGGTTTTTAAATCTTTATCTTCAATTAACAAATACGTCATTAAATCGCAGTGTTCCATCCAAGTGTGTGCTGCATTTCTAACCGCTTCGTCTTGTCTTGCAATATGAAGAATTTTTGCCCAAAACCATTCCGAAGAATAAATTCCTCCAACGTATTTTGTTACGTCTTCTCCACCCCAACTTACTGCCAGTTCGTTAATTTCGTTTGCTTCATTTATAGAAGTATGGTCTTTCCATAAAACCATCATGGCATTTGGATTTTCTTCAAAACCTTTTGTTAATGCCAATGGCGTTCCATCTTTTGTAACTGGAACTGGAGAAGATCCTGTTGTATCAATACAGATTCCGCGAACCAATGCCGGATTAACATTACTTTCTTTTACAACATTTTGAATTGTAATTTCCAATCCTTCGATATGATCCAAAGGATGCTGACGAAATTGGTTTATAGAAGCGTCACAATATTGCTTGTTTTTCCATCTTTTGTAATGAGAAACATTCGATGCCAACTCCTGCCCATTTTCTGTGTCAATAAGCACCGCACGAACAGAATCTGTTCCGTAGTCCAATCCTATTACATAATTTTTCATTCGTATTTTATTTTAAAATATTGACAAATATAATTATTAAAATTTTATAAGTGTACAAAAAACACTTAATAAAATTCTGCTCCTTAATTTTTACAAAAAATGCATCAAAACAAAGATTTAAGCCTAAAACAGAAAATAAATGTCAATGTTACATTTATAATGTTGCGATTATTTCATCTTAATCTTCAAAATGGTCACAGAATAAGCTGGAAAATTGTACTAAACTTTACTTCCATTTACTTTAAACTGACCTACTTTCGGACTAATTTTCGTCATTATTATTTGACGTTTTTAGTTAAATTCGAATATTGGTGTATCGTTTTTATCAAATTTTAATTTCATCATTCTTGCATGACGATTAGGATCATACAGCGGATCTGCAATAATTTCTTTCAATGGTCTTTTATCTGTCGCAGGCACAACTTTTGGATCGCCAACAGCTTTTTCGTAATCTCTTGCATGATAAATTACTAATGGCTCTCCGTTTCCATCTACTGTAAATGAGTTATGTCCTGGTCCATAAATTTTCTTTGCTTCGTTGGTTTTTAATACTGGATATCTGGATTTTTTCCAAGAATTTCTATCTAGTAAATCAGCGTTTTCATCTGCTTCCATCATTCCCATACTATAACAAGAACCTGTAGCACTTGCCGAAAAAGTAATGTAAATTTTCCCTTTATGTTTAAGAACTGCAGGACCTTCATTTACCCAAAAACCTATGCGTTCCCAATCATAATCTGGAGTCGTTAGCATAAATTGAACTGTTTTTAGTTTTACGGGCGATTCCATTTCGGCTAAATACAGATTAGAAGCGGCGAACTGTCCACCTGTTTTTTCTGCCCAACAGAAATAGCGTTTATTTTTATGCTCAAATACAGTCCCGTCCAGAGAAAAATCGGTAAAACTTTTTGGATCTGCGTCAGCCGCCTGCATTTGTCCAAGTTCAATCCACTTATCATGTAAAGGATCCTGACCTGTACACTCCAAAACATACGGTCTTAATTTCCAAATATCATTTTCTTCGCTTGCTGCAAAATACACGTACCATTTTCCATCTAAATAATGAATTTCAGGAGCCCAAACATGACGGCTCATTGGTCCGCTCTTATGTTTTTCCCATACTCTAAAGGTTTCAGCATTTTGAAGTTCATCAATAGACTTGGCACGTCTTAACTCTATAGCATCGTAGGTTGGTATCGATCCTGTAAAATAGTAATACCCATCTGTATGCTTATAGATAAAAGGATCTGCTCTTTGCAAAACAATAGGTTTATTAGTTAAGGTTGTTTTTGTAGTGGCCGCTTCTTTTTTAGACAACTCTTTTTCTGCTTTTTTATCTGTACAGGAAGAAACACTTACAAAAACAATGGCTGAAAGTGCCCAATTTTTTAATAGGTTTGTTTGCATGTTATACTGGTTTGTTTGTATTTAATTTATTGGTGAGGAATTAATTCAGTCTTTAAAATCAATCCACACTTTCATTTTCCCAACTCCGCGATTTGACCAAGAATAATATGGAATGGCTTTAAATTTTGAATTTTCGATGACATTTACACCTTGCAATAAGTTGGCTTCTTTTCTTACTTTGAAAGTATCTGAAGAAGAAATATCGATTTTATCAAAGTTGTTTTTATTGTCGATTTCTTCAACCGCATATACTAGCGGACCGTATTCTAAAGACACTTTGTTTTTGTTTGTTTCAACTTTAGAATTAGTCTCTACTTCTTGAACTTCCATCGGGAAATTAAGAGCGATTTTGTCTCCTTTTTTCCAATTTCTGGTCACATTGAAATAGCCATTTTCAGGCTGAATTGCCAATACTTCTCCGTTTACAGTAATAGTTGGTTTTTGAGTCGAAGCTTTTTTGTACGTATATAAATCTCCTGGCAAAACTTCATTTCTTGCCCAACCCGGAACTCTAAGTTTAATCGTGAATTTGCTTTCTTTTTTTGGATTAACTGAAATCCCAACTTTTCCGTTCCAAGGATAAGAAGTCTGTTGCGAAATCTGTAAATCTGTTTTTCCTAATGTGAAAGAAGCATTGTTTGAAGCATATAAATTCACATACAAATCGTTTTTTGTTTTCGAATAAATCAATCCTGGAATTGATGGAATAAAACGAATTAAATTTGTCGGACAACAAGAACAATCAAACCAACCTTGACGTGTACAAGAACCTCTGTTTGATTTATAAACACCATCTGCTTCTAAGGCATTTGGATAGAAAAATTGTTTTCCGTCAAGCGAAATACCCGAAATTAATCCGTTGTACATGGTTCTTTCGATGACATCAAAATACTCTGATTTTCCGTATAAATTATGTAATCTGTGATTCCAATACACATCACCAATTGCTGCACAAGTTTCATTGTAAGCCGTTAGATTTGGCAATTCGTAATTAGCTCCAAAAGCTTCTCCATCATGTCTCGATCCGATTCCGCCTGTGATGTACATTTTTTTGTTCACCATATTATTCCATATCGTATTTACAGCATTTTCATAGGCTTTATCCTTAGTCAGTGCCACAATATCGGTCATTCCTGCATACATATAAACGGCACGAACGGCATGTCCTACGGCTTCTTTTTGTTCTATAACCGGCATGTGATCCTGAGCATATTCTCCATATAATTTATGATTATTAGGATTTCCGCGATTGTCCAAATAGTATTTTGCCAATTTCAAATAATCTTCTTTTCCTGTAATTTGATATAATTTCAATAACCCAGTTTCTACAATCTGATGTCCCGGAACTCCTTTTACTTGACCTGGATTATCTCCAAAAGTTCTTACCAACATATCGGCAGCTTTTATGGCAATGTCTAGGAAATTGGTTTTTCCTGTTGCTTCGTAATGCACGATAGCAGCTTCAATTAAATGTCCCGGATTATACAATTCGTGGCTAATCTGTAAAGATTCCCAACGTTTTCCTTCGATTACAGGAACCCAAGGTGCTGGCGGTTTTGCTGGATTTATAGTTCTCCAAGTGGTAATATATCCATCTGGCTCTTGACCAATTTTTACAATAGCAATCATAGAATCCAAAACTCTTTCCAATTTCGGATTTGGTGCACTAATTAAAGTATTCGACGCGCCTTCGATAATTTTGTACACATCGGTATCATCAAAAGGCATATCTCCTCTTGTTGTTCCTGTTTTTTGTTTTCCGGCAATTAAAAAGTTTTCAAAACGACCTTCTTCGTCACATTTTTTAATAGCGTATTCTATCGTTACTTCCTGTACTCTTTTAATAATTGGAAGCCAGAAAGAATCGGTTAGTTTTACATTTTGAATGTTAACCGGTTCGATTTCGTAACCTGCTTTTAAGGCCGATGTTTTATTCTGCACCACATTGTTTTTGGTCTCTTTACAGGAAACCAAAACTAGAAGTGACATGAAAATCGTTAAAATTGGTAAGTTGTATTTCATCATTACTTTTGTATTCTATTTTAAAACAGGCCATAAATCGGCATCCCATTGCATTTCTCGAATTACTAATCTTGGCGTTCCTTTGGTTTTCTTTTCATAAGCATGGTAAAACATATAATCTTTTCCGTCAAAAGTATAAGCGCTGTTATGTCCTACGCCAAAATAGTTTTCGTCGCCTTGAACTACTAAACTTCCTCCGCCTTGATCGAGTTGTTTTCCTTCTTTATCCAAATAAGGTCCCGTTACATTTTTAGATCTTCCAACAACGACTTTATAAGTGCTTTTTTCTCCGCGACAGCATAAATCCCAAGAGAGGAATTGATAATAATAACCATTTTTCTTAAAGATAAAAGGAGCTTCTAGCGCGCCATCTCCTGGGTCTGAATCTGCTAATTCGAAAGTTCTTTTGCGTTTTGCAATTGTATGCCATTCTTGAGGCTGAGCAATTGATTTTAAATCGGGATTTAATTTTACCAATTTCAATCCTTCCCAAAAAGAACCAAATGAAAGCCAAGGCGTATTGTTTTCATCAAAAACCAAATTGGGATCAATGGCATTCCACATATCTCTGTTTGGCTGTGATTGAATTACAATTCCCTGATCGACCCATTTGTAGTTTTTATCTTTTGGATCTAAAGTCGTATTAGTGGCAACACCAATTGCCGATGTATTTTTAGCAAAAGCAGAAACAGAATAATACAAATAATAGGTGTTGTTGTGAAATGAAATATCCGGCGCCCAAATATGATTTTTAAAATCAGCCGCAACGCCATCTGCCCAAATTGGTTTTTCGGCAAAAACCTGTGGTTCTTTATTCCATTTTTTCAAATCTTTTGAACTGAAAACACTGATTCCGTTTCCTGTACAAAATAGATAATAAGTGTCTTTTTGTTTGAAGACCACTGGATCGTGAACTACAATTTCCTGCGCAAAAGAAACTGAAGCAATTAGCATCAAAAAACCAGAAAGTGTATATTTTATATTTTTGTAAACCATATAAGTAAGTTTAAGTTTGGTTGCTGAAAACTGCGACCGTGACTGTCTTCGACTTCGCGCAGACCGACAATCTATTGAATTCCTTCAGAGGTCATTACAACACGCTTCATCGTTCCGTCTTTGTTATAAAATAATTTATCTACACAAACCGATCTTCTAAAACTTCCTCCATTTGGTTTTGATGCTCCGTTGTGATAAATGAAATACGATTGTCCTTTAAAATCAATAATTGATTGATGATTCGTATTACTGTTTCCTGCTAATTCATTCAAAATCCCTTTAAATTCCCAAGGCCCTGTAATTGATTTGCTCATGGCGTAGGCAATTTTCTCTGGAAACTCATAAGCGTATGACAAATAATACCAGTCTTTGTGTTTATGAATCCACGGTGCTTCGGTAAAATTTGGCAGTTTTATGTGATGAATTTCGCCTTCTATTTCCGTCATGTTTTCTTTTAATTTAGCATAATGACAGGCGGTATTTCCCCAAAATAAATAGGCTTGTCCATCTGTATCGATAAAAACTGTCGGATCGATATCGTCCCAGCTTATATCGCTAAATTTGGTCATATCGTTGGTAATTAATGCTTTTCCTAATGCATCTTTAAAAGGTCCAAGCGGATTATCTGCCACAGCAACTCCGATTGATTTTCCTGGAACAGTACCATGTTCAACTGTTACATACCAATAAAATTTTCCGTTTCTTTCTATTACCTGAGAAGCCCATGCGTCACTTTTTGCCCATTTAAAATCGGTTACTTTCAGCGGAACCGGATGTGATTCCCATTTTTTCATATCAGAAGAAGAATACACCAGCCATTCATTCATTTTATAAAAATTAAAATCGTTTGGTGCTTCATCATGGCCTGCATACAAATACACTTTGTCTTTGTAAACCAATGCTGCAGGATCTCCAGTATATTTATCTGTAATAATAGGATTGTTGAATTTTACCGATTGTGCAGTTCCTGCAATCGATAAAAACAAAATGGACAGGCTTGTAAATAGGTTTTTCATTGTTACTTTATTTTTTTGCCACAGATTACATAGATTTATTTTTAAAATCTAAGTCTGTTTTTTTGCCACGAATTGCACCAATTTTCTCGAATTAAAATTTGTGGAAACTCGTGAAATTTGTGGCTATTTTGCTTTACACAGATTTTTTTTTTAATCTTTTTAATCTGTGGCTCTATTTTAATTTATTTTTTTACCCCAAACGGATATTCCTGCATTATTGATTCCAGTATAGGTTAAAGTCACTTTTCTGGTTGCCGACTCCCAATCCCAAGCGTCAACTACATTGCATTTCACTCCGTTTATGGTTGCTATTTTTTTTGCGGGATCATAAGACCAAGTTCCCGTTATATCTCCGCTTACTTTTTTATCGGCAGTTAAAAAAATCGTGACTGCTTTCTGCATGGTTTTGTATTGGTAATTTAGCGTAATCTGTTCCCAAGTTCCAACTAGATTCCCTTCTGCAAAAGTGGTTGTTGGCACTCCTGCGTAACGTTCTGGTTCTATTACAGGCCAGCCATCTTCTGTCCATTGAATGCCATGAACGTGCCCCATCATGACTGCATTAGAAACGGCAATTCCGGCAACTCCTTCTGGCAAACGTGCTTGTGAAGCATAAAACCATTGTTTGGTGTCTGGGTTTTGAAAAACCGCGCAGTGCGAAAATCCAACCCAACCTGTATGATTTTTAAATTGATACGGATGTGTTACCAATGGATAGCATTCCGCACCATTTGTAATGCTCATTCCTGTATTGGTCACATAAGGCCCAAGAATATTTTTGGAACGTGCCACACGTGTATTATACGCAACCGATAATTCATCATAAGCTAAGAACAAATAATAATATTGCGTCTCTGGATTATAGATAATTTCTGGCCCTTCGAGCGCCTGCCAACGGTTTGTATTTACATTTCCGCGACCTGCAATTCGAACTCCGTAATCGTCGATTGTTTTTAATTTATCTGGTTTTCCTGTTGTCGGATTTAATTTTAAAGCTGCAATTCCAGAATGCCATGAACCGTAAATTAGATATTGTTCGCCTTCGGGAGTTTCAATAAAACTCGGATCAATGGCATTGAATTTAAAATAAGCATCCCAATCGTTTCCTCCGTTTCTAACATAACTTTTTACACCGTCAGGTTCTGAACAGACTACCATTCCTTTGTCAACCCAATTATTAGAAGCTAAATCTGTTGTTTCAGCCAAACCGATAAAAGCACGTTCTGACCAAGAAGTATTGGTATCTGTTCCTGTAATTGGGTTTGTTACTACAATGCTATAATACATTCTGAAAACATTCCCTACTTTTCGAACACAAGGCGCCCAGAATCCGTAATTTGGATTTTCTATAGGAGGAAGTGCCGGACTCATTCTCGCTCTTTTGTTATTTAAAGAATCTTTTACCCAAGCTGGAGCCTGAAGCATTGAAGGCCCCATAAATTCCCAGCTGATTAAATCTTTGGATCTTCTGTAGAAAAAATGTCCTTTGCCATCATGCGCATTTCCGTAAGAAGCATCTGTTTGATACATATAATAATATTCTCCTGATTTCTCCACTGATGGATCGTGTACATTTGCCAAATTCCATTGTGACCTACTTGCCCAACTTGCAAATGCAGTATAATTGTCAGCATAAGTTGGTCCGTTAAACGTTGGTGTCACCACAGGAGGCGTCACCACAGGATCTGGATCTGGTGTTTTTACCGCTGGATCGTCTTTGGAACAACTTGTAATTAAAATCGTTGCAACAAAAAATCCGACGAACGAAATGGTTTTTAAAATGAAGTTTTCTTTTTTCATTTGCCTCTATTTTATTTTCCTTCTAAAACAACTATTGAGAAAGGAGGAATAGTGATTTCAAGTTTTCCTTTTTTGTTTTCGAAACCTTTAAAAACTGTCGGAACAATTTTATTTGGATTTTCGAATGAATTGTAATCTTGTAATTTAGCCGATGTTATGACCGTTCCTGTGAAGTTTTTTGCACCTAAATCTTTGACATCTATTTCGATTTTGTTCTTATTTTTTGCATCCACATTTACTAATGAAATATGAATCGCTCCATTTTTATCTTTTGATGCTGATGCTGAAACCGCAGGAAGTTTTTCTCCGTTAAATGTATAATCTGGTGATGTAAAACTTACTGGCAATAATTTTGCATCTTGGTGCACGCTGTACATTTTCATTACATGGTATGTTGGCGTTACAATCATTTTAGCTTTATCAGTAAGAATTACGGCTTGTAAAACGTTAACACATTGTGCTAAGTTTGCCATACGAACACGGTCTGAATGGTTGTTGAAAATATTAAGAGTTGCTCCAGCTAAAACTGCATCACGCATTGTATTTTGCTGATATAAAAACCCTGGATTTGTTCCTTTTTCAACTTCATACCAGCCTCCCCATTCGTCAACAATCATGGCTACTTTTTTCTCAGGATCGTATTTGTCCATAATAGCAGAATGTTTCGTAACCAATTCTTCCATTTTTAAAGCTGACTGCATCGTTTTGAAATAACCTTCTTCAGTAAAATTTCTGTCATCTCCTTTTTTACCCCAATCAATTACAGCATAATGGTGAACTCCAACTCCGCCTAACATATTTAGCGGAATTCCTTTCATTAAAACTTCTGTCCAATTGTAATCTGCACTGTTTGATCCTGAAGCAATTCTTGTAATTCCTCCCGTATTTTCCCAGTCAGACATGAAAGTCGCATATTTTCTGTATTCTCCTGCATAGTATTCTGCAGTCATATTTCCTCCACATCCCCAAGCTTCATTTCCAATTCCCCAGTATTTTACTTTCCAAGGTTCTTTTCTTCCATTTTTAGCACGTAAATCACTCATTGGACTTTTACCGCTGAAGTTTGTGTACTGAACCCAATCTGCCAATTCTTGAACAGTTCCGCTTCCTACGTTTCCAGATAAATATGGTTCTGCTCCTAAAAGTTCGCACATATTCAAGAAATCGTGTGTTCCGAAACTATTATCTTCGGTTACTCCGCCCCACCATTTGTTTACAATAGTTGGTCTTTGCTCTTGTGGTCCAATTCCGTCTTTCCAATGGTATGTATCCGCAAAACAGCCTCCCGGCCATCTTAAGTTTGGAATTTTTAAGTCTTTTAAAGCCTTAATAATATCATTTCTTACTCCGTTTGTATTTGGAATTTTTGAAGTGTCTCCCACAAAAAATCCTCCGTAAATACAACGGCCTAAATGTTCTGCAAAATGACCGTAGATATTTTTGTCAATTGTAGGTGCATCAGCAGAATTTTTAATGGTAATTGTCGTCTGCGCGAAATTCAGCTGACTACAAAACGAAATAAGAAATGAGATTAAAAGTGCTTTTTTCATAATGGTTTTTATTGTAGAGGAAAGCCCGAAGACTTTCCTCTGAATTTTAGTTTTTTAATAAGAAAGTGTTGGCCATCCAGATGACCAAGTAAAATATACGATTTCGAGTTTTGGGTTTCCGCTGTCAGCTCCGTCATAATAATGAACAGATCCTTTCTGCGTTCCTGTAATTCTAGACAAATGTCCAGGACCAATATAATTTCCTTGCGTAGCTAAAACGGTTGTACCTCCGCCATTGGTTAATGCCACTCCGTTTTTATCAACGAAAGGTCCAAACGGACTTGTAGAACGTCCTACTACAATATAATAAGTACTGTTTACACCATTACAGCAAGTACCTCGGTTTACAAACATATAATAATAGCTTCCTTCTTTAAGCAAACAAGGAGCTTCCCAAGATGCGCTGTTTCCTCCAGCGACAATCGTTCTGCTTCCAGTTGTTTTTCCTGTTGAAGGATTAATTTGGATAACTCCAATGCCTGCATGCCACGAACCATAAGCCATATAGACATTGCTTCCATCAACCAAAATAGAAGGATCTATTGCATTCACGTCTGATGCTGATGACGAAGAAACGACTACCCCTCTATCTGTCCATGTTGTTCCTGCACTCTGCGAAATAGCTGGCGTTGTAACCAATCCGATTGCTGATGTCGCCGAACCAAATGTTGAGCATGAATAATACATATTCCATCTGTTATTAAACCAAGCAACATCTGGTGCCCAGAACGTTTTAACAAATCCTGGAACATATCCTGTAATCCAACTTGGAGTTGATGAAAACACTGATGTTCCCCATGTCCAGCTGGTTAAATTTGTTGAATAAGTCATTGGAATATTATCTCCCGTAGTAAAAACATAATAATTAACACCGCTTTTTACAATCGTACTTGGATCGTGCGATGGCACATTTCCGCTGACTGTCTTTGCTGTTGAATTGGTAACCTGTGAATCCTGAGCATTTACAACTGTTGTTGTTCCTTCTTGTGTTGGGACAATCTCTTCATTTTGACAACTCCCAAATAATATCGCTAATAAAACCAAACTTGTAATTGTTTTCATTGTTCTAATTTTAGTTACTGTTAAAAATTAATTCTCTTGTATTCCAAATTCTAAGGCATAATATCATGTGAAGAATCCACACCTTCACATGATATTAGGTATTTAACTAACTCAAAATATTTTTAGTCTCAGTTTTCAGTTAGAGTATACAGAACCGAGACTGTAAACTTAATAACTGTCGTTTTGGATTGTTCCTGGATTGTTATCCATTTCTAATTGTGGAATTGGGAAATATTCTCTTCCTGCTGTATACGAATTAAACTCAGCATCTCTCGATTTTAACCAAGCTAATTTAGTTGGATCCTGAAGCCATCCCCAACGACGAATATCATCAAAACGGTGTCCTTCAAGAGGGAATTCTAAGAATCTTTCGTGGCCAATTTGTTCTCTCATCTGTGCTTGAGACATTCCTGGTTTTGCAGTTTCCAGATCAGGAAGATTTACTCTATCTCTCACCATTTGAATGTATCTATAAGCTCCTGGTGTATCTCCTGTTTCATTTAAGCATTCTGCATACATTAAAAGAATATCTGCATATCGTAATAAACGCTCATTGATTCCTGAACGCCAATCATTTTCGTCAGCAAATTGTCCGTCAGAGTTTTGATATTTTCTACAGAATATATCGTTTAAATCGGCTGGACTTGAAGCATAAAATGTGGCAAAATCTTTTCCATACAATTGCATTCCGCCTGGTTTGTTATAGAAAATTGTGGCATCCAAACGAGGATCATCTTCTCCTGTTTTTGTTTTTTCTTCCTTAAATTCATTAAATAATGCCCAAGTTGGTTGCACATCTGTAAATCCGAAAACACGTGGTGCATATGTAATTGCTCTTGCAGTCGTTTTTCCCCATCCAGACTGAGGAGCTCCTCCCCATCCTAAATCAACTCCTCCTGCATCTCTGCTAAATTGAACTTCAAAAAGAGATTCTGAATTGTTTTCGTTTACTGTTGTAAAATTATCTCGATAGTTACTTACTAAAGAATAAACTCCTAAATCTATTACTTGCTTAAAAGTAGTTTTTGCATTAGAAAAATCTTTAGTAAACAAATACGCTTTTCCTAAATATCCTAAAGCAGCACCTTTTGTAGCACGTCCTTTTTGTCCTGCATCTAGTCCTGATATACCATTATAAGAGTTTGGAAGCAATTCTGCTGCAGCTTTAAAGTCTGATATAACTTGTGCCCAACCTTCTTCTTGTGTTTTTTGAGGATAATAAACCGCCAATTCTGTTGGAAGAGGTACATTTTTAAACATGTTTACGGCATGAAAAAAGAACAATCCTCTTAAGAAATAAGCTTGTCCTATAATTCTATTTTTTAAAGCTTCGTCTTCAAAATCAATTCCTGGTACGTTTGTCAATACTTGATTCGCACGGTAAATACCTTGGTAATACGTTTCATAAGCCCATCCGTAAATAGCCGCATCTGCAACATTTGAATTGAAATGTCCAACGTTATACATTGATGGCCAAGGGCTATTTGTACGCGAATCATCTCCTTTTACATCTAACAATAATGGTGTACTTCTCATGTAAGTACCATCTGTTAATAAACTTCCGTAAGCAGCATTTACACCTTGTAATGCGTCTTCATCTGTTTTCCAAAAATTATCGACTGCATCATTATTTGGATCTAATTGAGTCAAATCTTCGTTATCAACACAGCTTGTGGTTACCATAGCTAGTGAAAGGAAAACGGTTATATAGCTAAAAATTTTAGATTTCATTTTAATACGTTTTAATGGTTAGACCTGATTAGAAGCTCACTTCTACTCCTAAAGAAATTGTTCTTGGATTTGGAAAAGATCCTGCATCATATCCTCTTGAAAGCAATCCGTCGCTATTAAAGTCTGGATCATATCCTTTGTATTTCGAAATAATCAACAGGTTTTGACCATTTAGGTAAACCTTAGCTTTTTCAATAAATTTATCTTTGATTGGAATATTATACCCGATTTCCATTGTTTGCAGTTTCACATAATCACCGCTTTCAATAAATCTGTTTGAATCTCTGCTATTTCCGTTTGGATCTCCAATAACTGGAGCAGGAATATTTGTATTGGTATTAGTTGGTGTCCAGTAATTTAATTCGTCTGTATGGTGGTTTGTATATTGTCCGATCATTAAATTTCGGTACATAGCATTAAATACTTTATTACCACCTGCTCCTTGCCAAAACATTGAGAAATCAAAGTTTGAATAACTTGCACTAAAATTAAGTCCGAAACCATATTTAGGAATTGTTACCCCTTGAAAAGTTCTATCTGCATCTGTTATCGCTCCGTCGCCATTTACATCTCTAAATTTTACATCTCCAGGAGCTGCACCTGTTTGGGTTGGAGAAGATGCAACTTCAGCAGCATTTTGGAAAATTCCAATTGCTTCCCAAGCAAACATTTCACCCACAGATCTTCCTACTTCAGTTTTAGAAACTGCTCCATAAATAGGATTTCCATTTACACCAATTTTAGTAACTTCATTTTTAAGTGTTCCGAAGTTTCCAGAAATATCATATTTAAATTTATGATGATGATTGCTATAAGATGCTGTAAATTCTACCCCTGAGTTTTTCATTGCTCCCGCATTTGTTGTCACACTTGCAGGAAATGCTCCTGTTGAATATGGAAGCGGAACTCCTAATAACAAATCGTTTGATTTCTTGATGAAATATTCTGCTGTAAACTGTAAATCGTTGTTTAAGAAACCTAATTCAATACCAACATTTGAGTTTGTAGATTTTTCCCATTTTACATTTGGGTCAAGTGCTGCTACTACAGTAGTTCCAGGAGCAAGCTCATTATTAAAATCATAACCTGCAAAACTGTTTACTGTTGAAGCAAAGAAATATTGAGAAATAGTATTATTACCTAAAGTACCATAACCACCTCTTAGTTTAATATTGCTTATCCATTCTGGTAATGTCCAGAATTTTTCGTTACTAAGTTTCCATCCTCCTGAAAAAGAGTAAAAGTTTGCTGAATTATTTTTTTCACTAAAAAGAGACGTTTTGTCTTGTCTAAAGTTAGCTTGCACTAAATATCTATCATCATAAGAGTAGTTTAATCTACTGATATACGATATTCCTGTAATTGTAAATTTATACTCAGAAGCGTTTCTAGAATCTGCATATTGAAGCATCGGAATTTCGTTTGGAGTAAAACCTACACCTCTCATATTATATCTGTGATAATCTCTTTTTTCTTGAATCCAACCTGCAAGAGCATCAATTTTATGCTTGCCTAAAGTAACTTCATACGTTAATAAATTGTTCAAGAATGTTCTTAGCTCATTACCATTTTCAACATCCAAAGATGCTTCATCATTTGTTGTAACATAATACCATCCTAAATCACTTGGCGGAATAAATTTTCTGTTTTCCCAGTCCGTTCTATCATAACTTACATCCAATTTATACTTAAGACCTTTTACAATTTCAATTTCTCCCCAAGCATCTCCAATAAAACGGTTTCTTTTTCCATTATTAGTAATTAGATTATTGTATCCTATTGGATTCATAGAAATAGCTCTCTGAGTTAAGTTGTCTGTACCACCATAACCTCCAAGTCTATTTGCATCATAAACTGGCATAGTTGGAATAGCTCCTAAAATATCGCTAACAATAGTTTGTCCAGCATTATATTCATTAAAAATTTCTTTATCAGATTGTGTGTAAGCTATTTTTGCACCATATTTAAATTTCCCTTTTTTCCCATTTAAATTTAAATTCGTTGACAATCTCTCATAGTCCTGAGGTGTTTTAATGTAACTTGTATTTTTAAAATAGTCAACATTAAAACTATATGCAATACTTTCTGCTCCTCCAGTTAATGTCAAAGCTTGATTTTGCACAACACCTGTCTGAAAAGATTCTTTCTGCCAATCTGTATTTACATTTGAAATATAAGATGGGCTATTAGGATCATTTCCTGGAGCGATACTTACAGGAACGCCTGCTCTAATATCTCTATTTCTTTCTGCCTCGCTAGTGATTTTTTGATAACCCTCGCGATCTGTAACATCCCATTTTTTAGCAACATTTTGAAGACCAACAATAGACTTGAATTTAATATCCATTTTGCCTTGTCTTCCTTTTTTAGTCGTAATAATTACAACACCATTTGCACCGCGCACACCATAAATAGCAGCAGAAGAAGCATCTTTTAAAACCTGCATCGATTCTATTTCTCCTGGAGCAAAATCATAAGGTGAATCGACCATAATTCCGTCGATTACAAAAAGCGGATTGTTGTTACTGAATGAAGTTATACCTCTAATCTTCACATTAACAAAACCTCCCGGTTCTCCCGAAGACTGTACCGTAACACCCGGAACTTGTCCTTGAAGCATTTTTGCAGCATCATAAGTAACGACCTTTTTAGCCGATTCTAAATTAACGACACTTACAGAACCTGTTAAATCAGATTTCTTTTGAGTTCCGTAACCAATAACAACTACTTCATTAAGTTTATTGGTATCTTCACCTAAAGCTATATCAAGTTTAGATTGACTTCCTACAGCTATTTCTTTATTCTGAAATCCTATAAATGAAAAAACTAAAACATCAGTTGGCGATGCTTTAATCGAATACTCTCCATCAAATCCAGTTGTAGTAACTGTTTTGGTTCCTTTTATTATAATGTTTACACCCGGCAAAGGAAGGTTGTCTTGTGCCGATGTTACAACTCCTGTTATCGTTTTGCCTTGAGCAGACATTTGATTAACAGAGAATAATAGCATTAATACTGCTAAAATCCAATTTGTTTTTGGCAATAGAAAATTGCAATACAAAAGTAATTTTTGTTTTGTAATCATAATGGTTTAGTTAAGATTGGTTAGTGGTTTAGTTAATAAGTGTTAATCTTACATTTGTAAATTTAACTAAAAAAAAACCACGTAAACAAATTAATATCACAAAAAAACAGCCTAAAAAAAACACATATCGCAAATTAAGTGTTGAATTAACATTTAAAAAATCAAAGTTTTTTCAAAAAAACGGCCGTTTTATTGATTTTAATTGTGTAAAAAATACACTTTTAATCAAAAAGTCGTTTTTTAAGCAAAAAAAGAGGTAAATGAAAAAAAGCATAAATAATCTGTTTTTTAATGCTTTGAATTCGAAAAAAAGAATATTTTGTAAGTAAAAGATTGTTTATTTTGGTGGATTTCTAATTAAACAGAACCTATTTTTGCAAAAAACTATCCTTGACTGTCCTGTTTTTTTCTTAAAAAAATCTTAAAAAACAGATTTGTATGTTATTTTTATGTGAAAAGTAATTTTTTTAAGGCTACATTTGAGTAGTTAATTATGTAAGTGTAAAATCTACATTAATAAATTATGATACGTTTTAAGAAGTTCATATATTTACCCATCCAAATTAATTATATATGCTAAATAGTTATAGCTCTGCTGATAAAGTTTTACTGGCAGTAGACTGCATCATTTTCGGATTCGATAATGATGGTCTGAAAATCCTTTTGATTCAAAGAGATTTTGAGCCTGAAAAAGGAAAATGGTCCTTAATTGGAGGGTTTCTAAAACGAGATGAAGTTTTAGACGCTGCCGCAACTAGAATCTTAAATACCTATACAGGTCTTAACGATATTTATATGGAACAGCTGTATGCTTACAGCGAAATAGATCGTGACCCGGTAGAAAGAACCATTTCGGTTTCTTATTTTGCTTTAATTAATATCGAAAACCATAATGCAGAATTGATTCAGAATTATCATGCAGAATGGTTTCCTATTAATGATGCGCCAAACTTAATTTTTGACCACAACGAAATGGTCGAAAATGCAATAAAGAGACTTCGCTACAAAACTTCTATCAAACCTATTGGTTTCGAATTGCTTCCGGAGAAATTCACAATGCGTCAGCTTTTAGAATTGTACGAAGCTATTTTGAGCAAAGAGTTAGACAAAAGAAATTTCATTAGTAAAATAAACTCTTTGGAAATCTTAAATAAACTAGAAGAAAAAGACATGCAGTCTTCTCGAAAAGGTTCTTATTTATATACTTTCAACAAAGAAAAATACGAAGAAAAACTACTAAATAATTTTGTATTGAATTTATAAACCTTATTTATTCTCTCGCAGATTTAGGAGATTTGGCTGATTTAATAAAAAAATCTCCTGCATCTGCTAAATCTGCGGGAGAAATTTATAGCGAATTACGCAATATAAGAGCAGATCTATTTTCGATCTGCTCTTTTGTTCCTTTCAAAACCATATCGGCCAAAATTTTTCCCATCACTTCAAAGTTGGTTGAAATTGTAGTAATTCCGTTTGCTGCAATTTTCTTCAATGGAGTTTCATTATACGATATAATTCCAAAATCTTCACCTAGCTTTAAGTTTCTATTAATCGCATTTTCTATTACCAAAAGTAAATCGCGATCATGCGGAATAATATATAAATCTCCTAAAGCGATAGACTGATTGCTAAAATCTGAAATAATTGCATAATCGAAACCAAACTCTTTACAAAACGATTCAAAGCCCAATTTCATTCCAGGAGGTTCTCTAAAACCAGGGAAAATTAAAATTAGTTTCTTGTATTTTGATAATCTTGATTTGCCTTTCATCAAACCTTCATAAATATCTTTTTGGTGATTTTGGTAAATCGCAGGAAACATTTTCAAATCCGAATTGGTCTGATCCAAAATAATTACGTCGCTTACTGGTAGGGTTTTTATAGAATCTACGACATCGTTTAAGTTTGTCGGCATAATAATATATTTTGTATAATTTCCATTGCTATCATTTATAAGTTTTTTGAAAACCTGAACATTAAAATGATGAAAGAAAATATCGACCTGAACATTTTTTCCAATATTTTTTAAAAACGAATTATAAATATCTTCTTTGAAAATATTCAATTCATCAAAAAGTAAAAAAACCTTCTGAGTTATAGTGATTTCAACGCTTTTAACGTAATATCCCTTTCCTGGAATGGCGTAAATAATACCTCTTTTCTTCAATTCGTCATACGCCAGCAAGACCGTATCTCGCGATAAAGAGAAAGCCAAACAGACTTTATTTACCGACGGAAGCCTATCTCCTTTAATTAAATTTCCCTCTTCAATCGCTTTTTCGATTGAAAGAATAATCTGCTTATATTTTGGCAGACCAATGTTATTTTGGATTGAAATAATGTTCATAATAAAAGTCATTTTGACTATAAAGATTAAAAACTGGTAGGTACTGGTATGCAAAAATAATAAATGTTTCTATTTTTGGATTTCATTTTTGGTAAAAATTATATGGAAATAAAACACATATCGCATTTAAAGGAGACTCACAATTGCAAATTGTTTGGTTTAATGCCCAATAAAGAAGAAATTTATTCTTTTGATCTGGTTAATAAAAATGGAATGAAAGTTCAAGTCATCAATTATGGTGCAACGGTAACTTCGATCCAAATTCCAGTAAATGGAAAACTGGTAGATGTTGTTTTAGGCTTTGACAATCTAGAAGCATATTTAGAATCTTATAATTTGCCAAGCGCTCCTTATTTTGGAACTACAGTTGGCCGTTACGCTGGTCGTATTCATAATGCGACTTTTAGCCTTGCTGATAAAAAGTTTCAGCTAGACGGAAACAATAATGGCAACACGCTTCACGGAGGAGTTATGGGATTTGGAAGAAAAGCTTGGAGTGCTGTTAATGCAACTTCTGGTGAAAATCCATCAATTACTTTTGGTCTTTTGAGCGAACATTTAGACGAAAATTTTCCTGGAGAAATGACCGTTTATTTAACGTATACTTTAACTGAAGAAAATGAATTGAAGTTAGAATATAAAGCAACTTCAACAGAAGACACAGTTATCAATTTAACGCATCACAGTTATTTTAACCTTGATGGACATGACGGAAATGTTTTAGAACAGCAAATGTTTATTAAATCGGCTAAAATGCTAGAAACTAATGCAGACAATATTCCAACTGGAAACTTTACCGATTTAACCAATCATGATTTTGATTTTAGAAATCCAAAAAGCTGTCCGTTTCCTATTGACAACTCTTTTGTAGTAAATTCTAAAACAGAAATCGTTGGACAATTAATCAGCTTAAAAAATAAACTGAGAATGAATGTCTACACCGATCAACCAAGTGTACATATATATGTAGGCGGAAATTGTTTCGGAAAACTAAAAGGAAAAGAAAATGTAGATTATCATGCACAAAGCGGAATTTGTTTCGAAACTCAAAATTTCCCAGATGCTCCAAATCAGGCTCACTTTCCGAATGCAGTTTTGAAAAAAGGCGAAGAATACACGCAAAAAACACTTTACAAATTTGAAAATTTAAACTAATACAATTCCAAAAACCACAATACACTAACTATATAATGAATGATATTTTAATACAGAATACCGTTGCTTTTTTTGAGAAATCTTTTGGATCTTCTCCTCAAAAAACGGTACTTTCTCCTGGTAGAATCAACATCATAGGAGAGCATATTGACTACAATGATGGTTATGTTTTACCTGCTGCGATTGACAAAGTAATTTGTTTTGCTTTTGAAAAAAACAATACCAAAACTTCTAAAATAATTGCTATCGATTTGAATGAAGAATTTGAAATCGATTTGACTCAAGAAGTAAAGCTAAGTGATGTAGTTTGGACTAATTATATTCGTGGTGTAATTAAACAATTACAGGATAACGGATTTTCTTTTGACGGTTTCAATTGCGTTTTCAGCAGTAATATTCCAGTTGGTTCTGGATTGTCTTCTTCGGCGGCTTTAGAATGCGGGATGATTTTCGGAATCAAATCTCTTTTTGATTTAAAAATTGAGAAAAAAGACATTTCGTTATTAGGACAAAAAGCAGAACATTGGGTTGGAATCAACTGCGGAATTATGGATCAATTTTCGAGCGTTCACGGCCTCGAAAATAAAGTAATTCAATTAGATTGCAACAGTTTAGATTTTGAATATCACAATGCCGACTTCAAAGATTATTCTCTAATTTTATTTGATTCTAATGTAAAACATTCTCTTTTTACATCAGAATACAACACTAGAAGAATCGAGTGCGAAGAAGGTTTATCGATTATAAAAAGTCATTTTCCAGAAGTAAAAAGTTTTAGAGATGCGACCGAAGAGCAGGTTTTAAGTCTTAAAGATAAAATGACCGAAAAAGTATTTTCAAGAGTTCATTTTGTTGTAAAAGAAATTAATCGCGTTATCAAAGCCTGCAAAGCCTTAGACGAAGGAAATATCGAACTTTTAGGCAAATTGCTTTTTGAAACGCATTATGGTTTATCTCAAGAATATGAGGTAAGCTGCGAAGAATTAGACATGCTTGTAGATACAGCAAAAGAAGACGATGCCATTGTTGGTTCTAGACTAATGGGAGGCGGTTTTGGAGGCTGTACTATCAATTTAGTTAAAAAAGGAAATGAAAATGAGGTTAAGCGTAAGTTCTCTAAGCTTTATTTGGATACATTTGGAATTGAATTAAAATTCTATGATGTAAAAATCTCTAACGGAACAACGCTACTTTAAAACCACACACTGTACAATGAAAAATTTTGACATTAACGAAGATCCGCACAGACGCTTCAACCCATTAATTAACGAATGGGTCTTAGTTTCACCTCATCGTGCGAAACGCCCTTGGCAGGGACAAAATGAAACTATTTCAACCGAAGAACTTCCTAAATACGACCCAACTTGCTATTTGTGTCCAGGAAATGTTCGTGCCAACGGAATGAATAACCCACAATACGAAAGCAGTTTTGTCTTTGAAAATGATTTTGCCGCAATGAAGCAGGACGAAATTATTTTTGAAGAAGATATTAAACATACATTCTTTAAAGCAAAACCAGAACAGGGAATTTCTAGAGTAGTCTGCTTCTCGCCAAGACATGATCTAACTTTACCTGAGATGGAAATTGCTGATATTGAAAATATAATCAGAACTTGGCAGAAAGAATATACCGATTTAGGAAATATTAAATTCATTAACCATGTTCAGATTTTTGAAAACAAAGGAAGCGTTATGGGTTGCAGCAACCCGCATCCACACGGTCAGATTTGGGCACAGTCGTCTCTTCCTACTCAGGTTGAAAAAACACAGAACAGCTTAAAATTATACTACGACAAAAATCAAAAAACATTATTAGAAGATTATGTCAAAGCTGAACTAAAAGCTGGTGATCGTATCGTAATCGAGAATGATCATTTTGTTGCATTGGTTCCTTTCTGGGCAATTTGGCCATACGAAACCATGATTATCAGCAAAAGAGCTGTAAACAAAATTACCAATTTTACAGCTGACGAAAGTACCGCTTTCGCGAAAATCTTAAAGCAACTTACAACGAAGTATGACAATTTATTTAATACTTCATTTCCATATTCTTCAGGAATTCACCAATCTCCAACAGATGGTTTAATTCACCCAGAATGGCACTTCCACATGCATTTCTACCCGCCATTGTTAAGATCGGCAACTGTAAAGAAATTCATGGTTGGATATGAAATGTTAGGCGAATCGCAACGTGACATTACACCTGAAAAAAGTGCTGAAATTTTAAGACAGCTTTCTGATGTACATTATAAAAGTTTGGTAAAAGCCTAACCGTTTAATGTTGTAATAAAGCCAAAAAATAAAAATTTAACACAATTACCCGCGAATAAATGTAAAAAACACATTTGCTAATGGTTGATTTTTAAATTTTTATTTTACATTTGGCTTCTGCTTTTATTTTCGCAAAAAAATAACAGAAATAAAACACATCTTGCATTTTTAACAAGATTTAACAACATAAAAACTGATTTAAAACCACATAAACAAACAACCCTATAAATAATTATTTAAAATACTACTAACAATGAACCAAAACCTCGCTTTCGCAGACTATGCGGTTTTTATTATCTACTTTATCGTAGTCTCGGTCTACGGTTACACAGTTTACCGTAAACGTAAACAAGACGAACAAGATGCTAAAGCTTACTTTTTGGCTGAAGGAAATTTAACATGGTGGGCAATTGGAGCTTCTCTTATTGCTTCTAATATCTCTGCAGAACAGTTCATCGGAATGAGCGGTGAAGGTTTCTTTTTAGGAATCGCTGTTGCTGCTTACGAATGGCTTGCTGCTATTGCACTTATTATTGTTGCTGTATGGTTTATTCCTGTATATCTTAAAAACAAGATCTACACGATGCCACAATTCTTAAAAACACGTTACAACGAATCTACTGCTTTGATTATGGCAGTTTTCTGGTTGTTCTTGTATGTTTTTGTAAACTTAACTTCTATTTTATATTTAGGAGCTGTTGCTATTAACGGTCTTGCTGGAGGTCAATATCTTCACGCAATCATGATCGGATTAGCTGTATTTGCATTATTTATTTCTCTTGGAGGAATGAAAGTTGTAGCTTATACAGACGTAATTCAAGTTGCTGTATTAATCATTGGAGGTTTAGTAACTTCTTATATTGCTCTTACAACTGTTGGACAATATTTTGGCGTTGGCGAAAATGCAATTGCTGGGTTTAAAGTTTTAATGAAAGAAGCGCCGGAGCATTTCAAAATGATTATTCCAAAACCAACTGCTGCATCTTCACAGATTGAAATCGATAAATATTTAACTTTCCCAGGATTGTTATCTTACGCTGCTGGTATCTGGATCATCAACTTAAACTATTGGGGATGTAACCAATACATTACACAAAGAGCGCTTGGAGCAGATTTACAAACAGCTCGTACAGGAATCTTGTTTGCTGGTATGTTAAAATTATTAATGCCACTTATCGTAATGTTACCTGGTATTGCTGCTTATGTTTTATACACAAACGGACATTTGCCTCAATTGGTTGGAGGTAAAGATGGTGCTTATTCTGCTGTATTAACTTTCCTTCCAACAGGATTAAAAGGACTTTCAGTTGCTGCTTTAACAGCTGCGATCGTAGCTTCTTTGGCTGGAAAAGTAAATAGTATTTCTACAATCTACACATTAGACGTTCACAAAAAATACATTCAAAAAGATGCTGGCGAAAAACAACAAGTAAACATTGGACGTCTTGCCGTTTTTGCTGCCATGCTTTTAGCTGTTTTATTTACTTGGAATGACGTTTTAGGAATTGGTGGTGTTGGTGGATTTACATACATCCAAAAATATACTGGATTCATCAGCCCTGGAGTTTTTGCTATGTTCTTCTTAGGTATGTTCTGGAAAAGAACTACTGGAACAGCTGCAATCGTGGGAGTAATTCTAGGATTCTTATTATCTGTTTTATTCAACGAATACGCTCCAGCTTTATTTGGAAACGATACACTTTTATACACAGCATACTCTAATGGAAAAGGAGCTTTTGAAATTCCGTTCCACATCTGTATGGGATTATCATTCTTATTTACAATGATTGCCATGATTCTAATAAGTTTCGCTGGACCAAAAGTAAACCCTAAAGCATTCGAGACAGAACCTGGAATGTTTAAAGTTAAACCGCAAACAACAGTCTTAATCGTAATTACGTTATTGATTATTGTTGCGCTTTATGTTAAGTTCTGGTAATAAATTATCAGTTCTATTCTCTCTATTTTTACAGCTGTTGTTTGTCATGAACAACAGCTGTAAATTTTTTAAAGTATATTCATTGAATAAAAAATATAGCCACGAATTTCACTAATTTCCACGAATTAATTTTCCAAATAAAAAATTCGAGTTAATTCGTGTAATTGCTTCGCCTATTCGCTATCGCTCGAGTCGTGGCAAAAAAAACACATTGAAGAGAAAAAGAATCATTTTAATCCTTTTAATCTGTGGCAAAAAAACTGAATTACAAATTATAATATATTAATACCATGCAGTTATCATTAACCCAAAAAATCATTATCGTTACGGGAGGCGCAAAAGGAATCGGTTTAGGAATCGTTAAGGTTTTAGCCGAAGAAAATGCCATTCCGTTTATCGTTGGACGTAACGAAAATGACAACATCAAAGCCGTAGAAGAATTAAAAGCCATTGGAAAAGAAGCGCACCAAGTTGCCGCCGATTTAACAAAACCAGAAGACTGCAAAAAAGCCGTTGAAGCTGTAATCGCAAAATTCGGAAGAATCGACGGACTAGTAAACAATGCCGGCGTTAATGACGGTGTTGGATTAGAAAACGGAAATTATGAAGATTTCGCTGCTTCTCTTCACAAAAATTTGGTGCATTATTATTTAATGGCACAACACGCTCTTCCGTATCTTAAAGAATCAAAAGGAGCAATTGTAAACATTGGTTCTAAAACTGCCGAAACTGGTCAGGGCGGAACCTCAGCTTACGCCGCTTCAAACGGAGGTAGAAACGCTTTAACCAGAGAATGGGCAGTTGAATTATTAAAATACAGCATCCGTGTAAATGCCGTAATCGTAGCAGAATGTTACACGCCGCTTTACGAAACGTGGATCAATACTTTTGAAAATAAAGAAGAAAAACTAGCGGCAATCACCAAAAATATTCCGCTAGAAAACAGAATGACAACAGCAGAAGAAATCGCGAATATGGTGGTTTTCTTATTGTCTGAAAAATCAAGCCATACAACTGGACAAATTATTTATGTTGATGGTGGTTACACCCATTTAGACCGATCTATTTAATTTTTTTTGCCACAGATTAAAAGGATTAAAATGATTCGCTTTAGTTTGTCACCCTGAGCGAAGTCGAAGGGCGCCTCAATTGGACGTGGGCTTCGACTCCGCTCAGCCAGACAAAACTGGATGTAAAAATCCTTTTAATCCTTTTAATCTGTGGCAAAACTAACCTTCGCATTATTCTTAAAATCGGTCGGCGTAATTCCTTTAACTTTTTTGAAGAGTTTATTAAAGTTTGAAGCTGTTTTATAACCGCATTCATACGCAATTTCAGACATGCTTTTATCGGTTTCTAATAACAATTTGCAGGCATTCGAAATTCTAATTTCGTGCAGATAATCTATAAAATTCTTTTTCGTTTTTACCCTGAACATTCTACAGAAAGACGTTCTTGTCATATTCGCGACAGCGGCAATTTCTTCTAACGAAATATTCTTTTTGTAATTTTTATTGACGTATTGAAAAACCTCCGAAAGACGATCTACTTTCGAATCTTTCTGCATCAAAGAATAAATTTCATCATTGATATAAATTATATCCTGACTTTCAGAAAGAATAGACAAAATCTCAAAAAGTCCCACAATAACTTCAAAGTCTTTTTTTGAAGTTAATTTCTCCAGTTTTTTTGCAATCTGTTTATTCGTTTTTCCGATAATCGAAATTCCCTTTCCAGCCTGAAAAAAAAGTTCATTGATTTTTTGAGTTTCTTTTAATTCGTAAAAAGTCGGTCCAAAAATATCTTTATGAAAATATACGACAATCGAATTGGCTTTTAAATCCTCAATTCCCTGATAATATTTTTCATCATTCAGCCAAACATGCGGAATATCAGAACCTAAAAAAACCATATCGCCAGGCGCAAAAGGCATAACCGAATTTCCAATAATTCGCTTGCCATAACTCTCTTTTACATACACCAATTCCAATTCTGGATGCGAATGAAACGGCGCTTGAAAAAAAGGTTCAATACGATTTAAGACCGAAACCTTCGTGTTAAGATATGACGCTATTTTCGTTTGTTCCAATTTCATACTGCAAAGATAATTAAAGATTAGATACGGATAATATTAGACTATTAACCAATGTGTAAAAAAGCTAATTTTATTATTCGTTAACTGCCCGAATTCTATACAAAATCAAAGGATTAAATTGTTTTAAAACGAAAGCGGTGACATCAAAAAAAGAAAAAAACAACAACACAATGTCTGACAATAACACAAAAAAACTGGTTGTAAAACTGCATCCAGACGATAATGTATTGGTTGCCTTAACCGATCTTCAAAAAGGCGAAACCATTCATTTTGAAAACGAAACTTACGTTTTACAAGACCTCATCAAAGCCAAACATAAATTCTACATGCAGGACATGAAGCAGGGAGAAGAAGTGAACATGTATGGTGTTTTGGTTGGAAAAGTGCAAAACGATTTGGCAAAAGGAAGTCTAATGACAACCGAAAACCTAAAACATGCTGCAGATCCTTATGCTTACAGAAATGCTTCTTACGAATGGAATGCACCTGATGTTTCAAAATTCGAAAACAGAACTTTCAAAGGTTACAAAAGAAAAGACGGACGCGTTGGAACAGCAAATTACTGGCTTTTCATCCCGACTGTTTTTTGTGAAAACAGAAATTTAGATGTCATCAAAGAAGCCTTACACAAACAATTGGGTTATGCTGTAACAGACAAATACAACCAATTTACACACGAATTACTGGAAGGTTATTTGAACGGAAATGACATTAACGACATTAATATTGAGTTGAATCCGACGCCAAAAAACAAACGTGTTTTTGAAAATGTCGACGGAATTAAATTCTTAAATCACCAAGGTGGTTGCGGCGGAACGCGTCAAGATGCTTCTACTTTGAGTGCTTTATTGGCTTCTTATGCGAATCATCCAAATGTGGGCGGAATCACACTTTTGAGTTTAGGATGCCAGCATTTACAAGTTCAAGATTTTGTAAATGATGTAAAAAGACAAAATCCAGAGTTCGACAAACCATTGTTTATTTTTGAACAGCAGCAGACAGAGAGCGAAGAAGTTTTGATTACCAATGCCATCAAAAAAACGTTTGAAGGTTTAATCGAAATCAACAAATACGAAAGAACCGATGCGCCTTTGAGCGATTTATGTATTGGTGTAAAATGTGGCGGAAGCGATGGATTCAGTGGTGTTTCTGCAAATCCTGCTGTGGGTTATACTTCTGATTTAGTCGTAGCTTTAGGCGGAAAAATTCTTTTGGCTGAATTTCCAGAATTATGCGGTGCCGAGCAGAATTTAATTGACAGATGTGTTACCGAAGATAAAGCTAGAAAATTCATAGATTTAATGGAATCTTATGATGAATTGGCGCATAAAGTAGGTTCAGGCTTTCACATGAATCCGTCTCCAGGAAATATCAAAGACGGATTAATTACAGATGCAATCAAAAGCGCTGGAGCAGCCAAAAAAGGCGGAACGTCTCCTGTTGTTGATGTTTTAGATTATACCGAATTGGTTACAAAACCAGGTTTAAGTTTGGTTTGTACGCCAGGAAATGACGTTGAAGCAACAACTGGAAAAGCGGCTTCTGGAGCAACTTTAATTTTGTTTACAACAGGATTGGGAACTCCAACAGGAAACCCTGTTTGTCCTGTAATTAAAGTGGCAACAAACTCGGTTTTGGCAACCAGAATGAAAGATATTATCGATATTGACTGCGGACCAATTATCAGCGGAGAAAAATCTATTGAAGAAATGGGCGAGGAAATTTTAGAATATTGCATCAAAGCAGCAAGCGGCGAAATTATTCCGAAAGCGGTTCAATTAAACCAAGACGATTTTATTCCGTGGAAACGCGGCGTATCTTTGTAAAAGACTATTAAAAACAACTCATAAAAATTTATATCAAATGTTTTCATTACAAAATAAAAAAGCAATTATCACGGGCGGAGGAAGCGGAATTGGAAGAGCTATTTCGGTTTTATTTGCGAAACAAGGAGCTGAAGTTCACATTTTAGAATTGACGGAAGAAAGCGCAAAAGAAACGGTTGAAGAAATCAAATCAAATGGAGGAAATGTTTTTGCTCACGCTTGCGACGTTTCAAACCACGAACAAGTAAATTCAACTTTCCAAAAAATCGGAAATATCAATATTCTAGTAAACAACGCGGGAATTGCTCACGTTGGAAAAGTAGATACAACTTCAGAATCTGATTTTGACCGTATTATGAATGTAAATGTAAAAGGTGTTTACAACTGTCTTCATGCTTCAATTCCTGCATTGAGAAGCTCTGGCGGAGGTGTAATTTTAAACTTGGCTTCAATTGCTTGCTGGGTTGGAATTCCTGATCGTTTTGCATATTCTACAGCAAAAGGTGCTGTTATGGCAATGACTTTATCGGTTGCAAAAGATTATTTGAATGATAAAATCAGATGTAATTCTATTTCTCCGGCGAGAGTTCACACGCCTTTCGTAGACGGATTTATCGCTAAAAATTATCCTGGAAAAGAAGAAGAGATTTTCGAAAAATTATCACAATCACAGCCAATTGGCCGTATGGGAAAACCAGATGAAATCGCAACTTTAGCATTATTCTTATGCAGCGACGAATCGTCTTTCATAACAGGTTCTGATTACCCAATTGATGGTGGATTTATTAAATTGAACAACTAAAAATTATTTAGCCACAGACTTAAAAGATTAAAACTACTCGATCTGCTAAATCTGCGAGCAAAAAAATAAAGCCACAGATTTAAAGGATTAAAAAGATTTTTATTTCCTGCTTTTGTCAGGCTGAGCGAAGTCGAAGCCCACGTCCAATTGGAACGCCCTTCGACTTCGCTCAGGGTGACAATCTAAAAGAAATCATTCTAATCCTTTAAATCTGTGGCAAAAAAATAAACACATTACTAAAAAAATTAAAATATGAAACTTATTAGATTCGGAGAAGAAGGAAAGGAAAAACCAGGAGTTTTACTAAATGAAAAAAGATACGATGTTTCGTCTATTGTAACAGATTACAACGAAGCTTTTTTTGAAAATGATGGTTTAGCAAAATTAGAAGAAGCCTTAAAAAATAATCCTTCTTTACCAGAAGTTAGCGATTCAGTACGTTTAGGTTCACCAGTAGCGCGTCCATCAAAAATTATCTGCATCGGATTAAATTATGTGGATCACTGCGAAGAAACAGGCGCTGCAATTCCAGAAGAACCAATTATTTTCTTCAAATCTACGACTTCTTTATGCGGACCAAATGATAATTTGATTATCCCAAAAAACAGCGAAAAAACAGACTGGGAAGTGGAATTGGCTTTTGTTGTTGGTAAAAAAGCAAGCTACGTTTCTGAAGAAGATGCACCAAACTACATTGCAGGATATTGCCTTTTGAATGATTACAGCGAAAGAGCATTCCAAATCGAGCGTGGCGGACAATGGGCAAAAGGAAAAGGTTCTGATACCTTCGCTCCTCTTGGACCAATTATGGCAACTCCAGATGAAGTGGGTGATGTAAACAATTTAAAAATGTGGTTGACTGTAAACGGAAAAACTTTCCAAAACAGTAATACATCAAACTTAATTTTTAAAATTCCTTTCTTGGTTCATTATTTAAGCCAATTTATGACCTTGCTTCCTGGCGATGTAATCAGTACAGGAACGCCTCCGGGAGTTGGATTAGGAATCAAACCAGATCCGATTTACATTAAAGCGGGTGATGTAATCGAATTAGGAATTGAAGGTTTAGGTACAAGCAAGCAAACTGCTGTAGCTTACCAAGGATAAATTTTAGATTATGGCAACACAAAAATTCTATCTGGCTTTAGACTTAAAAGATGATGCAGATTTAATTGCAGAATATAAAGAACTGCATGAAAATGTATGGCCAGAAATTAAAAAAAGCATTCAAGATTCTGGAATCGAAGTTCTAGATATCTACTGCACAGGAAATCGATTGTTTATGATTATCGAAGCTGATGCAGATTTTACTTTCGAAAAGAAAGACAAAGCCGACACAGCAAACGAAAAAGTTCAGGAATGGGAAGCTTTAATGTGGAAATTCCAGCAAGCTTTACCTTGGGCAAAGCCAGAGCAAAAATGGATTTTAATGGATAAGATTTTTGGATTGTAACATTAACATTCAATAAATTTTTAAAAGACTGTCAATTGTGGCAGTCTTTTTTTTAAAACAATATCCAAGAAAAAGATTACTTTTTTAATGCTTGCAATTTAAATCCTTTTAATTATTTTAGCCCACAAAAAAACTAATCAATTAACCAAAAAAATGAAAAAACTAATTATTGCATGCTTCTTTATTTCAGGAGCGATGTTTGCTCAGGACATTAATATTGTTCAAGGCAATTTTGACTTTTTAAAAGATCAAAAAGAAATCAATACCGTATTTGATTATAGTAATTTTACTATGATGAAGGAGAAAAAGTCTGAAGCGCAATACGTAAAAGAGCACAAAGCAGATTTAGATGAAAAGGCAAAAGGAAATGGAAATCTTTGGGAAAAAAGATGGATCGTGGCAAAAGATCAAATATGGACCCCAAAATTCTTAGAAATTGCAAACGTTGTTTTGACTAAGGAAAAGAAAGAATTAAACTTTCAAGAAGGATTAAATACTCCTTATACTTTAATTGTACAGGCAGTTTGGATTTATCCAGGTTGGGATGCTGGAATCATGAAACAGCCAGCAAAAGTAACAACCAATTTAAAGTTTGTTGAAACGGCTAACAAATCAAATGTCTTGTTAGAAATTAACAGTGAAGAGGCTCCTGGAGATCAATGGGGAAGCAATTTTAATAATGAAACCCGAATTGGCGAAGGATTTGCAAAAACTGCAAAAACAATGTCTAAACTTATTGTAAAAAAAGCATATAAATAAAAACATATTCCTACATAGTGAATTGTTTTTCAATAAAAAAAGCCCTGATTATTCAGGGCTTTGTTCTTTTTGCATATTTAATAAATACGCCATATTAGCAATTACGTGATCATGTTTCTTGACAAACGAATTTTCTTCGTTCCAAACATAACCTGCTAAAACCGCACATATTTTTTCTTTTACTTCTGGATTTTCAGGTTGGTGGAAAAATAAAGTCTGTAAATTTCCCGTATACCATTCCTGAACATAAGTCGTAAAAACAGCAATTCCACGTTTCATGTATTGCGTGAATTCCACTTCCCAATCAACAGGAATTCCTTGCGATTCCTTTAAATATAATTTTGCTGCCAGCATTCCAGATTCGGTTGCAAAAGCAACTCCCGAAGAGAAAACTGGATCTAAGAATTCTGAACTGTTTCCTGTCAAAGCAAAACCATCGCCATACATTCTTTTTACCGCTCTTGAGTAATTTTCTAATTTAACAGGCTCAAATAAAAACTCTGTTCCAGCAAATCTTTTAATATAATAATCCGATTTCTGAATGGCGTTTCTCAAAGCCTCTGCATTGTCTTTATTTTCAGATAGAGAATTGATAAAATCCGTCGGACCAACAACTCCTAAACTTGTATTTCCGTTAGAAAACGGAATCACCCATAGCCAAACTTCGGTTTCCAGAATATCAAAAGAAATTTGAGTTCCCTCTACTCCTTCTTCTCTATTAATATCTTTAACATGCGTAAAAATCGAAGAATGTGGATCTAGTTTTGAAGGCGTATCCAAATCTAAAAGTCTCGGCAAAACGCGTCCGTATCCGCTCGAGTCAATGATAAATTTAGCGTGAATTTCTTTTAGGTTTCCGTCTTTGTCTTTTACGATAGTTTTTGATTTTTTTCCTTCAAAAGAAACTTCCAAAACTTCAGTTTCAAATTCTAAATCAATTCCTTTTCTTATGACTTCTTGAGCCATTGCATTATCAAAATCAGCTCTTGGAACTTGCCAAGTCCAATCCCAGCCTTCGCCAAATTTTACACTAAAATCAAAATTGCAGATTTCTTCTCCTCTGATAAAACGAGCTCCTAATTTCTTTTCAAAGTTCATTGCATCTAGAGCTTCAAACAATTCTGCTTCAGCAAAATGATCCATTACACGCGGAATAAGGCTTTCGCCTACTACAAGTCTTGGAAACTTTGTTTTTTCTACAACTTTAACCTTTACATTGTTTTTATAAAGATAAGATGCCGAAACACATCCAGATGGTCCTGCACCAATCACTAAAACATCAACAAACTCCTTTGTCATATTAGAATTATTATCATTAATTAACCTACATTTGCCATCATCAAAATAACTACATTTATTTTGATAAATAAAATTAAATTAGCACAACCAAAATTGATTTGATGAATACAATAAATGAATATTTAAGTTTAGCAGAATTTGAAGCCATAATATTCGGAAAAAGCAAAGTTGCTATTAGCGATGTGGTTTTAAATCGAGTAAACGAAAGCTTTAATTTCTTAAAAGAATTCTCAGGAAATAAAGTAATATATGGTGTAAATACAGGGTTTGGTCCAATGGCTCAATATAGAATTAAAGAGTCTGATCAAATTCAATTGCAATATAATTTAATTAGAAGTCACTCTTCTGGAACAGGAAAACCTTTAAATGCAGAGTGCGCAAAAGCAGCAATTTTAGCTCGATTAAATACACTTTCTTTAGGAAATTCAGGAGTTCATTCTTCTGTTATTCATTTAATGGCAGAATTAATCAACAGAGATATTACGCCTTTAATTTTTGAACACGGTGGTGTTGGTGCCAGCGGTGACTTAGTACAATTATCACACTTAGCTTTAGTCTTAATTGGCGAAGGTGAAGTTTTTTATAAAGGAGATAGACGCGCAACTGCAGAAGTTTTCGAAATCGAAGGTTTAAAACCGATTCAGGTAGAAATTAGAGAAGGTTTGGCATTAATCAATGGAACTTCTGTAATGACAGGAATTGGAGTTGTAAATGTTCATTATGCAAAAAAATTATTAGACTGGTCGTTAAAAGCTTCTTGTGCAATTAACGAATTGGTTCAAGCTTACGATGATCATTTCTCAGAAGAATTAAACCAAACCAAACGTCATAAAGGACAGCAAGAAGTTGCTGAAAGAATGAGACAAAATCTTTCTGACAGTACTTTGATCCGTAAAAGAGAAGATCATTTATATTCTGGCGAAAACACCGAAGAAATTTTCAAAGAAAAAGTTCAGGAATATTATTCATTAAGATGTGTTCCTCAAATTCTGGGGCCAGTTTTAGAGACTATTAATAATGTAGCTTCTATTTTGGAAGACGAATTTAACTCGGCAAACGACAATCCAATTATAGACGTAAAAAACAAACACGTTTACCACGGCGGAAATTTCCACGGAGATTATATTTCGCTAGAAATGGATAAACTGAAAATCGTTATTACAAAATTAACAATGCTGGCAGAACGTCAATTGAATTATTTATTGAATTCAAAAATCAACGAAATTCTTCCTCCATTTGTAAACTTAGGAACATTAGGTTTTAATTTCGGAATGCAGGGCGTTCAGTTCGTTGCGACTTCAACAACTGCAGAAAACCAAATGTTGTCTAACCCAATGTACGTGCACAGTATTCCAAACAACAATGACAATCAAGACATTGTAAGTATGGGAACCAATGCAGCGGTTATTACATCAAAAGTGATTGAAAACTCATTTGAAGTTTTAGCAATCGAATTAATCACAATTGTTCAGGCAATTGATTATTTGAAACAAAAAGATCAAATTTCGTCTACAACTAAAAAATGGTACGACGATATCAGAAATATAATTCCAGAATTTAAGGAAGATCAAGTAATGTATCCTTTTGTTCAAAAAGTAAAAGATTATCTGATCAACAGTTAAAAATCTTTATTTTACAGTATTAATATTGAATCTTAAAATCATGAAAAAGTCACTTGTTTTTTTATTGCTAAGCTGCATTCAATTTGTTAATAGTCAAGAATTAGCATTAGTTAAGAAAAATTCTAAAATTGGATATCTGTCTAAAGACGGATCTTTTAAAATCGAACCTCAATATAAGTCTGCTAAAAGTTTTTCTGAAGGATTAGCTGCTGTAGAAAATGGCGGAAAATGGGGATTTATCGACTCAAAAGGGAGCTGGGTAATTCCAGCCGATTTTAAAGATGCTAAAGATTTTAACAGCGGAATTGCAGTTGTACAAAAAGACAAAGACTGGGTTTACATTAATACAAAGGGAGAAATCCAAAAAGGACCAACTACTGACAAAGTATTTGATTTTAATGACGGCGTTGCTTTCTTCAGACAAAATAATAAAGTGGGGTTAATCAACAACAAAATGGGTGTTGTTTTAGAACCAAAATACGATCAGATCAAACCTTTTGAAAATGGTTACGCTAGAGTGGAACTGAACAAAAACTGGGGAATTATTGATACTAACGGAAAAGAGTTGGTCGAGCCAGTGTATGCCGAAGTTGGAAATTATTTTAAAGGAACAACTTGGGCAAGAAAAGACAAAACTTTCGGTCTTGTAAGCGGCGGAAAATTTATTCCTGTTGACGGAGCTGAAAAAATCTGGGATTTTGAAACTCAAGATTTGACTTTCGCTAAAAAGAACGGAAAAATCGGTTACATCGATTTAAAAGGAAATTGGGCAATTCTTCCTATTTATGATAAAGGAAAAGCATTCTCAAAAAATCTAGCTCCTGTTCTTGTTGGAAAAAAATGGGGATTCATTAATCCAGAAGGAAAATTTGTTATTGAACCAACTTACAATGATGCAGAAGTTTTCAGCACAAACGGTTTAGCTCCAGTAAAAGAAAGTAACTGGGGATTCATAAATGAATCTGGAAAACTGGTAATTCCAACTCAATATGGTATCACAACAAATGCCATTATTGCGATGTTTACACAACAAGATAAAGGATTTATTGGCGGTGTTGCCCGAGTAAAAAACGAAGGAAAATGGGGATTTCTTAAACCTGACGGAACAGTTTTGGCTAACCAATGGTTTGAAAATGCAGAACTGTTTTCTAAAAGTGCAGAAAAACCTCAGCCTGCAGCTGCTCCTGTAGAGAAACCAAAAGAAGAAACTAAACCGGCAACAAAAAAGCCAACAGCAAAACCAGCACCGAAAAAAAAGAAATAATATTTATCTCCAAATAAATTAGAAATTTGCATCAATGAAACCGCTTTTATAAAAGTGGTTTCATTGATGACGAATAAAAATAAACCCTACATAAATGAAGTGTGTATTAGTAACAGGCGGTTCGAGAGGAATTGGAAGTGCGATTTGTAAAAAACTAGCCGTAGAATCCGATTATCATATTCTGATTAATTATCATTCGAATAAAACAGCTGCCGAAGAAACATTACAAGAAGTACAAAAATTAGGCGCAACAGGCGAAATCTTAGGTTTTGATGTTTCTAATTTTGAAAACGTACAAAATGTTTTAACTGCTTGGCAGGAAGCAAATCCTGAAAAATTGGTTGAGGCAATTGTAAACAATGCCGGAATCACAAAAGACGGTCTTTTTATGTGGATGACACCAGAAGACTGGAATGGCGTTATGAATACAAGCGTAAACGGTTTCTTTAATGTTACACAATTTTTTATTCAAAAAATGTTACGCAATAAATATGGCCGAATCGTAAATATGGTTTCCGTTTCTGGAGTAAAAGGTACTGCAGGACAAACCAATTATTCGGCTGCAAAAGGTGCAATTGTAGCGGCGACTAAAGCTTTGGCTCAGGAAGTTGCCAAAAGAAACATTACTGTAAATGCTGTCGCTCCAGGTTTCATTAGAACCGATATGACAAGTCAACTGGACGAAAAAGAATTACTAAAACTTATTCCGGTTAACCGTTTTGGAGAAGCCGAAGAAGTAGCAGATTTGGTAAGCTTTTTGATTTCTAAAAAAGCAAGCTATATTACAGGAGAAATTATCAACATAAATGGCGGAATATATTCTTAAAGAATACTATGTTTGCGAGATTATTTTAAGATTTTTATACATAGAAAATTGCTCGCAAAGACACCGAGTCTCAAAGTTTAAGCAAAAAGACTTTAAAAAAACTTAGTGCCTTAGTGCCTTTGCGGCAAGATTAAAAAATTACACTTTAAGGATAAAAAATTACTTTTGAAAGACGATGAATAGACGAGTTGTAATTACTGGAATGGGAATTTATTCTTGTATCGGAACTTCTTTAGACGAAGTAAAAAATTCGTTATACGAAGGAAAATCTGGTATTCAGTTTGATTCTGAACGTAAAGAATTTGGTTTCCAGTCGGCCTTAACAGGGATGGTTCCGAAAGCCGATCTTAAAAATTTATTGACGCGAAGACAACGTATGAGCATCGGTGAAGAAACCGAGTATGCTTATATGGCTACTATAGAAGCATTAAAAAATGCCAACATTGATGATGCCTTTTTTGACGAACACGAAGTTGGCATTATGTACGGAAACGACAGCGTTTCTAAAGCCATCATTGACGCAACAGACATTGTACGCGAGAAAAAAGACACTGCCTTAATTGGTTCTGGTGCTATTTTTAAGTCGATGAATTCTACGGTAACGATGAATCTTTCGACGATTTTTAAACTTCGCGGAATCAATCTTACGGTAAGTGCGGCTTGTGCCAGCGGTTCTCACTCAATTGGCTTGGCTTATTTTTTAATCAAAAGCGGTTTTCAAGATATTGTCATTACTGGCGGAGCACAGGAAATCAACAAATATGCGATGAGCAGTTTTGATGGATTAGGTGTTTTTTCTAACCGAGAAGGCGATCCAACAAAAGCTTCAAGACCTTTTGATATGGGTCGCGACGGATTAATTCCGAGTGGTGGTGGCGCAACTTTAATTTTGGAAAGTTACGAATCTGCAATTGCTCGCGGTGCCAATATCATTGCAGAAATTGGCGGTTACGGATTTTCTTCAAACGGAGGGCACATTTCAACTCCAAACGTTGAAGGACCTGCAACAGCTATGAAACGTGCACTTGATGATGCCAAATTAAAAGCTTCAGATATTGAATATATAAATGCTCATGCAACCTCAACACCTGTTGGAGATGCTAATGAAGCCAAAGCTATTTTTGAAGTTTTTGGAGAAAAAAATCCTCCAGTAAGTTCTACAAAATCCATGACAGGCCACGAATGCTGGATGGCGGGAGCAAGCGAAATCATTTATTCTATCTTAATGATGCAGCACGATTTTATCGCGCCAAACATCAATTTGGAAAACCCAGATGAAGATGCGTCAAAATTAAATTTAGTTAAAACTACGTTAAACAAAAAATTTGACATATTTTTGTCCAATTCTTTCGGTTTCGGAGGAACCAACTCTGCGTTGGTGGTTAAAAAGTTTAAATTGAACAATGAATAAAGAAGAGATTATAGCAAAAATTAATGGTTTTTTAGTTGATGAATTTGAAGTTGATAATGACGACATTGAACCAAATGCTAATTTAAAAGATACACTTGGGTTAGACAGTCTGGATTATGTTGACTTAGTCGTTTCAATAGAGGCAAACTTTGGTGTAAAACTAGTTGAAGCAGATTTTGTTGGAATTTCTGATTTTCAAAGTTTTTATGACTTAATCGAAACTAAAATAACAGCCAAATCAGCTTAAATGAGTCAATGGGATGGTAAATCCAAAGGAACTGTTTTAGGTTATAAAATATTCGTTTTTTTAATTCAAAAAGCGGGTGTGAAAGCTGCTTATGTCTTACTTTATTTTGTTGCTTCTTATTATTTTTTATTTCTAAGAAAAAGCAACAAAGCCATTTTCTATTATTTTAAAGAAAGACTTCAATACTCCTATTTCAAATCCAAAAAAATGGTTTTCAAAAGCTATTATACTTTTGGACAGACCATTATTGATAAAGTTTCTATTTCGGCAGGAATGCGAAACAAATTTACCTATGAATTTGATGGAATAGAAACACTAAAAAAATTACTTGCCGAGAAAAAAGGCGGTGTTTTAATTAGCGCTCATGTTGGTAATTTTGAAATTGCAGAACATTTTCTAGGAGACATTGACCTTAATTTCCAAATTAATCTTGTTACAACAGATTTAGAACATTCTGCTATTAAGAATTATCTAGAAAGTGTTTCTCAAAAACCAACCGTAAAATTTATCATCATTAAAGAAGATCTCTCTCATATTTTTGAGATCAATGCCGCTTTGGCCAATAATGAATTAATCTGCTTTACTGGCGACCGTTATTTTGAAGGAACAAAATCACTTTCTGAAAACCTTTTGGGCAAAGAAGCCAATTTTCCTGCGGGTCCGTTTTTAATTGCTTCAAGATTAAAAGTCCCAGTAGTTTTTGTTTACGTAATGAAAGAACCAAACCTTCATTATCATTTGTACGCAAGAGAAGCCGAAGTAAAACATCGTGACGAAAAAGCGCTTTTGAAAGAATATGTAAAAAGCGTAGAAAGCATTTTGAATCGTTACCCTTTACAATGGTTCAATTATTTTGATTTTTGGAACCAGTTAGAAAACAAAAATTCATTGCCAAAATAACACCGAATAAACTCTTTTAACTTCATTTTTTTTGAATAAATCAAAAATTTAGGAATTCTAGGCCATTCGTAGGAATAAGAAAATTCGTTTAAATAAATTTACTTATTTTTGCTGACCACCAAAGCCAAAAAACCTAAATGAAAAATGTTCTCGTAATTTATTATACCCAATCTGGACAGTTGGAATCTATTGCAAAAAATATTGCAAAACCATTCCTAAATTCAGACGAAATAAACCTTACATTTCACGAAATACAATTAGAAAAACCGTTTCCGTTTCCATGGAACAAAGAATCATTTTTTGATGCCTTTCCAGAATCTTTTTTACAGATTCCAACCGCATTAAAACCTGTTCCTGAGGAAATTTTAAATACAAAATTTGACTTGGTATTATTTCATTATCAAGTTTGGTATTTATCACCTTCTATTCCGATCAATTCATTTTTGAAAAGTGATGATGCCAAGAAAATTTTGAACAATACACCTGTTATTACCATTAGCGGTTCCAGAAACATGTGGATTATGGCTCAGGAAAAAATCAAAGTTTTGCTGCGAAAAGCAAATGGCAAATTGGTTGGAAATGTAGCTTTGGTAGATCGTGTTGGAAATCTAATCAGCGTTATTACAATTGTAGAATGGATGTTTTCTGGGGTTAAGAAAAAATATTTAGGTATTTTTCCGCTTCCTGGAGTTTCAGAAAAAGATATTCAAGAATCAAGTCAGTTTGGAGAAATCATGCTTGATTCTTTACAGCAAAATAATTTAGCCCAATTACAGCCAAAATTGGTCGATGCTGGGGCTGTAAAAATAAGTTCATATCTGGTAACGGTTGACAAAACGGCCAATAAAATTTTTAATAAATGGTCAAATATCATTTATAAAAATCAAAAAAACCGAAAACAGCTGCTTAAAGTATTTAATGTTTATTTATTCCTTGCGATATGGTTAATCTCACCAATAGTGTATATATTGCACCTTATTACCTATCCGCTTAAGTTAAAATCTATAAAAAAGGAAACTCAATATTATCAGGGAGTTTAGAAGACGAAATTTAAATTATGTTTGAAGTATATATTACAAAAGCTGCAAAATATTTGCCAAACGAAGCCGTTTCAAATGACGAAATGGAAGCCTACTTAGGCCTTATCAATGATACTGCTTCTAAAGCAAGACGCATTATTTTGCGCAATAATAAAATTACAAGCCGATATTACGCTGTTGACAAAGAAGGAAAAAGCACTCACAGCAATGCCGAATTAACCAAAAATGCCATTTTACCGTTATTCGATGAAAATTTTACGCCTCAAGATGTAGAAGTACTTTCATGCGGGACCTCAACTCCTGACATATTTCTGCCTTCGCATGCTGCGATGGTTCATGGTCTACTAAAAAATAAATCGGTAGAATTAAACTCTTCGACAGGAGTTTGCTGCGCCGGAATGAACTCTCTTAAATTTGGTTTTCTTTCTATAAAATCTGGAAATTCAAAAAACGCAATCTGCACAGGATCAGAAAAAGTTTCTACTTGGCTGAATGCTCAAAAATACAATCACGAGGCCGATAATTTAAAAAGCCTTGAAGAACAGCCAATTATTGCATTCAAAAAAGATTTTCTTCGTTGGATGTTGTCAGATGGTGCTGGTGCTTTCTTATTAGAAAACAAACCAAGAGGACCAATTTCACTAAAAATCGAATGGATGGAAGCTTTTTCGTATGCGTACGAATTAGAAACTTGCATGTATGCGGGAGGTGATAAATTGGAAAATGGAGAAATTAAAGGCTGGAGCGATTATTCTCCAGAACAATGGTTGAATGAATCTGTTTTCTCAATCAAACAAGACGTTAAATTATTAGATGAATTTATCCTGTCAAAAGGTGCCGAAAGCATGAAAGACGCCATGGATAAAAACAATATTAAATCGGAAGATATTACGTATTTCATTCCTCATGTTTCTTCTAACTTTTTTGTTGAAGGATTGAAAAAAGGATTAAATGAAAAAGGTATCGGAATGAGCGATGACAAATGGTTCATGAATCTTTCTCGAGTTGGAAATGTAGGCTCTGCCTCTATTTACTTGGCTCTTGAAGAATTGATGAGTTCAGGAAATTTGAAAAAAGGAGATAAAATTTTATTATCTGTTCCAGAAAGCGGAAGATTCTCTTTCGCGTATGCCTATTTAACTGTTTGTTAATGGAAACAATGCTTTTAGAAAAAGAAATGGTAGAAAATTTACTGCCGCAAAAGTTCCCTTTTGTGATGGTAGACGCTATGCATTCTTATTCTGAAACTTCTTTGGTTTCGGGTTTAGAAATTCAGCGCGAAAATATTTTTGTATCAAACGATATTTTTCTTGAAGCTGGATTAATAGAACATATGGCACAATCTGTGGCATTGCATACAGGATACCAATATTTTTTGAAAAACGAAGTTGCTCCAACAGGCTATATTGGTTCTATTAAAGAAATTGAAATTAAGAAACTTCCAAAACTTAACGATAGTATTCAATCTGAAGTTACAATTCTGCAGGAATTTGCAGGAATCACTCTGGTTGATATTGTTACGACGTTAAATAATGAAGAGATTGCCAGAGGACAAATGAAAACGGTTTTGGCAAAATAAAAGCAATCGATGAAAACTAGTTCTGCTGTTGACATACAAAATTATTTACCACACCGAGCGCCAATGCTTATGGTGGATTTGATTTTGGATATAGATGCCAACTTTGTAGAAACCATATTTTTGATAAAAGAAGACAATATTTTTGTTCAGAACAATGTTTTTAACGAAGCAGGTTTAATCGAAAATACCGCACAGACTTGTTCTGCAATTGTTGGAAAAAAATACTTTTTTGATGACAACGGAATCGAGAATGAAAACGTAAATGTAATTGGATTCATCAGCGCTTTAAAAAGTGTAAAAATTCATGCATTGCCAAAAGTTGGCGATACGATCATAACTAAAGCCGATTTGATTTCAAAATTTGTCGGAGACGATTATACTTTATGCACAATGAGCTGTAAAAGTTTACTCGAAGATCAGATACTCTTAGAATGCGAAATTAATTTGTTTATTCAAAAGACGGTTTCAGTTGGATAATTTTAAAAAAGTCATTTTACATTTAGGAATTCGAATTGGGATTTTATTGTCATTGTTTGGATTATTAGTCTTGTATTGGAGCTTCATTTATGATCCTCACTCACTTTGCGATCAAGACCAACACAGACATACAGATGCAGGTTTAGGAATGTTCGTTTTAGCATTATTCATCACTGTTTTTTTCTATTTTGGATTATTAATAGAAATGTTTTATTTATTCGTGAAGAAAAAACGAATTTTAGCTTTCACAAATCTTGGATTTTTAGTAATTAGTTTATGTATACTTTCAATCTGTATGTTTCTAATAAATTAAATTAGCAAAATGGAAAAAGATCAAGTACCTCAGGATCAAAGTAACTTAACGAAAAACAACGTAAAAGAGCTTTTGTACGCAACTGATGAAAACGGCAATTATACCACAACATTAAGTACGGGCTGGGAACCTAAAACAATAGCGCTTTCAAATTCTATTGATGAAATAAATGAACGAATTGCCGATGCCAAACAACAGGTTTTAAATGGCGAAATAAGTCCGATTGTTTATTTTATGGAAGTCAATAAAATGGATCTTAACATATTATCCAGTTACGTAGGTTTTTGGAAATGGCGCGTAAAAAGACATTTTAAACCTAGTGTTTTTGCCAAACTAAACGATAAAATCCTGAAAAAATATGCTGATACTTTTGGAGTATCAATTGAAGAATTAAAAAACAGCATTACCAAATAAATGGAATTAACTTTCACACATCATCAGTCTGCTCATTGCGAGAATGGAGTAGCGTCAAATCTGCTAAAAAATAGCGGACTAAACATTAGCGAACCGATGGTTTTTGGAATTGGCTCTGGATTGTTTTTTGTATATCTGCCTTTTATAAAAGTGAATCATGCACCAGCAATCAGTTATAGAACTTTGCCTGGACAGATTTTCAATAAAGTGGCCAACCGATTAAATTTAAAAATAAAAAGACAAAAATTTTCTTCTGTAGCAAATGCCAATAAAGCATTAGACGAAAATTTAAAAAACAATATTCCAACAGGATTACAAGTTGGCGTTTACAATTTAAGTTATTTCCCAGACGAATATCGTTTTCATTTCAACGCGCACAATTTAGTCGTTTACGGAAAAACCGAAACCGAGTATTTAGTGAGCGATCCTGTAATGGAAACCGTTACGACTTTAACTTACGAAGACATGAATAAAGTACGTTTTGCCAAAGGAGCTTTTGCACCTCGCGGACAAATGTACTATCCGATTCAGATTCCAAAAGATGTCGATTTAAAAAGCGCCATCATAAAAGGAATCAAAAATACGTGCCGAGATATGCTAGCGCCAATGCCAATTGTTGGTGTTCGCGGCATTAAAATGGTTTCTCGCCAAATTCGTAAATGGCCTGCAAAACATGGCGTTAGAAAAGCCAATCATTACTTGGCGCAAATGGTTCGCATGCAGGAAGAAATTGGAACTGGCGGCGGAGGTTTCCGTTTTATTTATGCGGCATTTTTACAGGAAGCTTCAGTTATTTTGGGTAACGAAGAACTGAAAGTACTTTCTAAAGAAATGACACAAATTGGAGATTCATGGCGTGATTTTGCTGTTGAAGCTTCACGTATTTACAAAAACAGAAGTGCCAAAGAAGATGCCTACAACACTATTGCCGATGAACTTTTGGACATTGCCAATAGAGAAGAAATCTTTTTCAAAAAACTAAAAAAAGCGATCAGCTAAAAACACTATTTTGCAATCTATCATTCAAATAGAATCCCTTTCGAAAAAGTACAAAAATGCAGAAATGTATTCTTTGAACAATGTTTCGCTAAATATAAATGAAGGTCAGATTTTTGGCTTGCTTGGACCAAACGGTGCCGGAAAAACAACCTTAATTTCCATGCTCTGCGGATTGGTAAAACCAACTTCGGGACATTTTACAATTGATGGTTTAGACTATCAGCATCAGGCTTCAAAAATTAAAAAAATCATAGGCGTTGTTCCTCAAGAATATGCTTTGTATCCAACATTGACTGCCAGAGAAAATCTGCTTTATTTTGGAAGCATGTACGGTTTAAAAGGTTCTGATTTAAAAGATAAAGTAATCGAAACGCTAGATCTTTTAGGTTTATTGAAATTTGCCGATAAACAAGTTCAGACTTTCTCGGGCGGAATGAAACGCCGTGTCAACCTGATTGCAGGAATCCTTCATAATCCGAAAATTTTATTTTTGGATGAACCAACTGTTGGTGTCGATGTGCATTCTAAAACTGCCATTATTGATTATTTGAAAGTGTTGAACCAAAACGGAACGACTATTATTTATACTTCTCATCATTTGGCTGAAGCCGAGGATTTCTGTTCTGACATTGCTATTTTAGATCAAGGACAGATTTATGCACAAGCAACTCCGTCGGCATTAATTGAATCTACAAAAGATGCTCGAAATCTCGAAGATGTTTTTATTTCATTAACTGGTAAAGCGTTGAGAGATGATATATAAAATTTGGATGTCGGTAGTAAAAGAATTTCTTTTGCTAAAAAGAGATTTAGGCGGATTGATTATTTTATTTATCATGCCTTTGGTTTTGGTAATTGCCGTAACCTTAATTCAGGACAGCACTTTTAAAGCGGTAACCGATTCTAAACTTCAGATTCTTTTGGTCGATAAAGACCACGGATCCGTTTCTAAAACGGTTTTTGAAAATTTAGAAAAAAGCAAATATTTTACCGTTGTTACCCAAATTGACAATAAACCAATTACCGAAGAAGTTGCCAAAGAAAATGTATACAAAGGAAAATTTCAACTGGCGATTGTAATTCCAGAAAACTTAAGTTCTGATTTGCAAGAAAAAGTAAATCAGAATGTAGAGAAAATTGTCAGCAATTTAGGTTTGACGGACAGTACAACAGCTACCGAACCTCAGCGTGTCATTAAAGAAAAAGAAGTAAAACTGTATTTTGATCCAGCGGTTCAGATGAGTTTCAAAAATGCTGTTATGAGTTCGATCGACAAAATGATTTCACAGATTGAAACCAAATCGATTTACAGCACTTTTCAAAAACAATTAGGCGAAGAAACCATCGATTTTGAACAAAAGAACTTTATTACTTTCAAAGAAATAATTCCGAGAATCAACAACAAAGAAGTTCGTCCAAATTCCGTTCAGCATAACGTTCCGGCTTGGACACTTTTTGCGATATTTTTTATTGTCATTCCATTATCTATCAATATTGTAAAAGAAAAATCGCAAGGAACTTTTGTTCGATTAAGAACCAATCCTGTTTCTAATTTAATTGTTATTATTGGAAAAACCATTACCTACTCGATCATTTGCATGATTCAGTTTTATATGATGGTTGCCGTGGCGGTATTTTTATTTCCATCCATCGGATTGCCTTCTTTAAACATCGAAGGTCATTTCTTGCTGACAAGTGTTGTCGCATTATTTTCAGGTTTTGCAGCCATCGGGTTCGGAATCTTATTAGGAACTGTGGCAAGCACACAAGAACAATCTGCTCCTTTTGGTGCGACAAGTGTGATCATTCTAGCTGCAATTGGCGGTGTTTGGGTTCCTGTTTTTGCAATGCCAAAAATCATGCAATATATCGCAAAATCATCTCCAATGAACTGGGGATTAGAAGCTTTTTACGATGTATTGCTTAGAAACGTTTCTTTCGTCGAAATCATACCAAGAATAAGTTTATTATTTTTGTTTTTCATTATTACCACTTCCATCGCATTATTTTATGATAAAAAGAAAAGAGCAGTTTAAAGAAGCTATAGATCTAACCGTTTCCCACGAAATCAGGATTCGTTTTAACGAAACAGATCCGCTTGGAATTGTTTGGCACGGCAATTATATCACGTATTTCGAAGATGGACGCGAAGCGTTTGGACGTCAGCACGGACTTACGTATCTGGATATTGCCAAAACGGGTTATACAACACCAATTGTAAAATCGACTTGTGAACATAAATTGTCTTTGCGTTACGGAGATGTGGTAACAATTGAAACCACAGTTGTTGACACTCCTGCAGCCAAAATGATTTACCGTTTTAAAATTATTGATGATAAAGGAGAAGTGGCCTGCACAGGCGAAACCACTCAGGTTTTTTTAGATGCAGCAGGAAATTTAATGCTGACCAATCCGCCTTTTTATGAGGAATGGAAACGAAAAGTGGGGTTATTGAAATAGAACACGGATTGCACTAATTTTCACGAATTAAAAATAAAATAATCTGAATCTATTTCCTGCAAGGTTTCCAAAACCTTGTAGGCATCCATAATATCGAATAAAGATGACACAGCAAATCTTATTTGTACTAGTAGTATTAATAGGTGTGTTTTATTATAGAAAACATGGTAATAAAGCGAAGTCCGATATTGAGAAGTTTGAAAAAATAAAGCTGATATGGAATATGAAAAGAAGTTTGATTATTTAAATCGAAATGTTTTCTTTGATCTTGAAAACAAAAATTCAGGATTCGATTCTGAATCTATAAAGTATTTTTTGGAAGAAGATTTTAAAATAGTATTAGATAGAGTTGAGAGTTTAAATCTTGGAATTAGTGGTATCGAACCTTGGTTTGATGAAGAATTTTATGATGTAATTGTTGTAGAAGATTATGGTAATAATCCTTTTGATTCTAATTGGTATAAAAACGCATTCGAAAATTTTAAAAAAGAAAAGAAAAATCTTCTCTATGCAGCTAGTTATGTTGTACCACTTGACTTATTATAGAGAATTGTCATCAACTAACAGCTTAAAATCTGCATAGAATTAAATAAAAAGCTTAAAATAAAACATACCTAATAAGGTTTTAAAAACCTTGCAGGAGAAATCGAAATTTAAAATGTTAAGAGAAATATACATCACAGAAACAAATTGCATCACACCTTTAGGTTTTGATATTGAATCTAATATCAGCGCCATTCTTCGTGGTGATTCTGGAATTCAGCTTCATAACGATGTTTCTTTGATGCCGAATCCGTTTTATGCTTCGATTATTTCTGATAAAAAAATAAACAGTGCATTTTCAAAAATTAGTACTGAGACAAAATATTCTCGTTTAGAGAAAATGATGATTTTGGCTTTGGAGCCGATTATCAAAAAATCAGGAGTTGAGCTAAACTCAAAAACGGCTTTTATACTTTCTACCACAAAAGGAAATGTTACCGCTTTGGCAAATGATTCTGAAGAAAGTTTCAACAACGCATATTTAGATGTTTTAGCCAAAAATATTTCAGATTTCTTCGGATTCCAAACTCAAGCTATTGTAGTTTCAAATGCTTGCGTTTCTGGAATTTTAGCTGTTTCTGTTGCTAAAAGAATGATTCAATCTGAACTTTATGACAACGTATGTGTGGTGGCTGGAGATGAAGTCTCAGAATTTGTTTTGTCTGGTTTTAATGCTTTTCAGGCAATGAGCGAACTGCCTTGCAAACCATATTCTAAAAACAGAACCGGTGTAAGTTTAGGCGAAGCTACAGCAGCGGTTTTAGTTTCGGCGGAAGCCAAAAACGCTAAAATAAAAGTTATCGGAGACAGTTCGATAAACGATGCGAATCATATTTCGGGACCTTCTAGAACAGGTGAAGGTTTGTTTAGAAGTATTCAAAATGCTTTGAAAGAAGCAAAAATTGAAGCGAAAAAATTAGATTATATTTCAGCACACGGAACTGCAACTCCTTACAACGACGAAATGGAAGCGATTGCTCTAACTCGTTTAGATTTACAAAATGTTCCCGTAAATAGTTTAAAAGGATTTTACGGTCATACACTTGGCGCTTCGGGATTATTGGAAACCGTAATTGCAATAGAATCTGCCAATCAAAATAAACTTTTTGAATCGAAAGGTTTTGATGAAATTGGAGTTAGTGAAGCTATCAATGTGATTGAAAAAAACCAAGAAAAGAAAATCGATTATTTTCTGAAAACAGCTTCTGGTTTCGGAGGTTGTAATACGGCTGTGGTTTTTGAAAAGGTAAAATGAGAAATTTAAAAAACTTAAATATTGAGAAAAGTATAGTCAAAAATAAGCTGGTTTATTCTGAAAGCTGGTCTGATATATTTGACACCATACTTCTTTTTATACTTTTTAGTTTTTTATTTATTTGTCCTTTTTTAGTTTACTTCGATCCATATCGAGATTATTCAAAAACGGGAACCGAATACTATCTTCTGTTTTTTATAAGTCTCTTTTCTGCTTATGCAATTTATCGGAAAGCAACTGAAAAGCATCTTACGAAAATTATAAGCAAATATGATGCTGAAAGAAATAGAGCAATTATTAATGAATATTGTAATAAATCAGGATGTAAAAGAGCTATAAATTCAAAAGAATTAATAATTTATAATAAATATCCAGATGCTCTGGGATTTAATTCTGTATATCTGTCAAGCAGAATATTTATTTTAGACAAGAATAACATCTATATGACAGTGATTAAAAAAGGTCGTAGAACAAATTTCCCTGTTCTTTTTTCTCAATTATTTTTAAAGGCAAACATAAAAAAATTATGTTCTTAAAAACAAAATGACTCAAAACAAAACCTACATACAATCCTACATCACTATCCAAAACAACGAAATTGTTTTGAACGGAACTTCTGTATTCAAAATTGAACCAACCGATTTTGCTGATTTCTCCAAACAAGCCTATCGTAATTTTGAAATGCAATATCCAAAGTTTTTCAAAATGGATGCTTTGAGCAAACTGGCTTTTTTAGGATCAGAATTGCTTTTGAGTCCGATAACTTCAACGGAAAAAGAAAATAATATCGCTTTGGTTTTGGCCAATAAATCGTCGAGTTTGGATACCGATGTAAAATATCAGGAATCTATTTCAGACAAAGAAAACTATTATCCAAGTCCGGCGGTCTTTGTTTATACGCTGCCAAATATTTGTTTGGGCGAAATAAGTATCCGTCATCAGCTGAAAAGTGAAAATTCTTTCTTTATATTTGACACCTTTAACACCGAATTTATGTCCAATTATTCGAATATTCTTCTGAATCAGAATAAAGCAGATGTAGTTTTGTGCGGTTGGGTAGAATATTTTAACGACAATTATAAAGCTTTTTTATGTACAATTAGTACAGAAGAAAATGCAAAATATACAAACGAGACTATCAATACATTATACAATAAATAATCATGGAAGCATTAAAAGAAGAATTAAAAAATAAAATCATAACAACTTTAAACCTTGAAGATATTGCAGTAGAAGATATTGCTGATAACGATCCTTTGTTTGGAGATGGTTTAGGTTTAGACTCGATTGATGCACTTGAATTGATCGTGATTTTAGATAAAGATTACGGAATTAAATTAGTAGATCCGAAAGAAGGAAAATCTATTTTCCAGTCTATCGAAACTATGGCTGCTTATATCAGCGCGAACAGAACGAAGTAAGACTTCTTAGACTGACTTAGAATTTTAGACTTCTTAGACAATGCTTTTCAAAAATCTAAAAAGTCTAAAATTCTAAGCCAGTCTAAAAAAATCTAAGAAGTCTAAAATTCTAACAATCTAAGAAGTCCAAAAATGAAAGGTGTTGCAATAACGGGAATGGGAATTATCTCTGCGATTGGTAATTCGGTTGAGGAAAACTACATTTCCTTGATTGAAAACAAAATCGGTGTTTCTCGTATTCAAAATATTTCGACTGTTCATGCAGATGTTATCAAAGTTGGCGAAATCAAAAAAACCAACGAAGATCTTGTTGATGAACTGAAATTAAATGAGGATAATAATTTCTCCAGAACCGCTATGATTGGCACTTTGGCAGCAAAACAAGCTGTTGAAAATGCTGGCATTACCGATATAAATGAATTTAGAACGGGACTTATTTCGGCTACAAGCGTTGGCGGAATGGACATGACGGAAAGACATTATTACGATTATTTCGAAAAACCAGAATTGACCAAGTACATTACTTGCCACGATGGCGGAGATGTTGCCGAAAAAATTGCTGAAGAATTAGGTTTAAAAGGAATGGTAACAACGATAAGTACTGCTTGTTCATCTGCAGCCAATTCGATTATGTTGGGTGCAAGATTGATCAAAACGGGAAAATTAGATCGCGTAATTGTGGGCGGAGCCGATGCTTTGGCAAAATTCACCATCAACGGATTTAAGACTTTGATGATTTTATCTGACGATTACAACAAACCTTTTGACAATACCAGAAAAGGATTAAATCTTGGAGAAGCTGCCGCTTTTTTAGTTTTAGAATCGGATGAAATTGTAGCAAAGCAAAACAAAAATGTATTGGCAAGAGTTTCAGGTTACGGAAATGCCAACGATGCTTTTCATCAAACTGCTTCTTCAGAAAATGGAGACGGCGCTTATTTGGCCATGAAAAAAGCGTTTGAAGTTTCGGGTTTAAAACCTTCTGAAATTGATTACATCAATGTTCATGGGACAGCAACGCCAAATAACGATTTATCTGAGGGAAGAGCTTTGCTTCGAATTTATGAAAATGAAAAAGTTCCAGATTTCAGTTCTACAAAACCTTTTACGGGACATACTTTAGCGGCTGCAGCTGCGATTGAAGCCGTATATAGTGTTTTGGCAATTCAGAATAATGTGGTTTATCCAAATTTGAATTTTGAAGTTCCGATGGAAGAATTTGATTTGAAACCGCAGACAACTTTAAAAAATAAAACTATCGAGCACGTTTTATCCAACTCTTTTGGTTTTGGAGGAAACTGTTCAACCCTTATATTTTCAAAAAGCTAATGACGAAGACATATATAAATGGAGTAGGCTGTATTTCGACTCAAAAAACATTTGATACTGTTTTTTTGGAAGAAGCTGTTGTAAATCATGAAGAAAATGTACTGGCAATTGTTCCGCCAGTATACAAAGAATATATTTCGCCTGCTGCCAGCCGTAGAATGGCAAAAGGTGTAAAAAACGGAATCGTAGCTTCGGCTTTGGCTATGAAAGATGCCAATATTGAAAAAGTTGATGCGATTATCACAGGAACTGGTTTAGGCTGTATTGAAGATTCTGAAAAATTCCTAAAAAGCATTTTAGATAATAACGAAGAGTTTTTAACTCCTACTTCTTTCATTCAGTCTACACACAATACCGTTGGAGCGCAGATTGCACTTTTGCAGCAATGTAAAGGTTATAATTTTACGTATGTTAATGGCGCTGTTTCTTTTGAATCGGCTCTTATTGATGCTAAAATGCAGATTGAAGAGGCTGAAGCCAATTCAATTTTAGTGGGCGGTGTTGACGAAAATGGTGATTATACTACTTCGCTTTTTAAACTCAACGGTCGCATTAAAGCAGACAATTCTGCTCCGTACGATGTTCTAAATTCTTCAACAAGTGGAGCGGTTTATGGCGAAGGTGCTAGTTTTTTTGTTTTAGAAAACGAAAGAAAAGAAAACACTTATGCCGAACTTCTGGATGTTTCTATTATAAATACTTTGGAAGAAAATGAAGTTGAAGCAGCAATTGTTTCATTCTTAAAATCAAATAATTTAGAAATTTCAGATGTTGACGCGCTTGTTTTAGGTTTTGACGGAAATGCAGATTTTGAGAATTATTATAGAAATCTTGCAGAAAATTCGTTTGCTCAAACTCCTGTTTTATATTACAAACATTTGAGCGGTGAATACGATACAGCTTCGGCTTTTGCTTTTTGGATGGCTGCTAAAATTTTGAAAACTCAGGAAATTCCCGAAATCGTAAAAGTAAATGCTATCGAAAAATCAGATTACAAAACGATTTTATTATACAACCAATTAAACGGAAAAAACCATAGTTTTACGCTGCTGTCAAAATGATAACGCACAAAAACATATCGCTGTTTTTTATCTTTTTATTGCTTTTATTGTTTCTTCTGAATCTTTATAATGCAATTCATTTTCTGTGGTTTGTTGTTGTAATTCTTATTTGGATCGGAATAAATGCTTTTGGTTCTGCGCGCATTTCTTCCAATTATCATGTAAAAGCATTTTGCAGTAATCCGTTAGAAACAGAAAAAAAAATCGCGCTTACTTTTGATGATGGCCCAAGCATTTACACTTTAGAAGTTTTAGAACTTTTAAAAAAATACAATGCCAAAGCCACCTTTTTCTGTATTGGTAAAAACATTGAAACGCATCCCGAAATTCTCCAAAAAGTGATTGATGAAGGGCACTTGGTTGGAAATCATTCCTATTCTCATTCTAAATTTTTTGATTTTTATAATGCTAAAAAAATAACCGAAGAACTTCAGAAAACAGACGCGCTTCTGGAAAAATTCACTTCAAAAAAAATCAACTTCTTTCGTCCGCCTTATGGAGTTACAACTCCTTCGATAAGAAGAGCTTTAAAAGTAACAGGACATAAAACAATTGGCTGGAATATTCGTTCGCTTGACGGAGGAACCCAAAATCAGGAATTAATTTTCAATCGGTTAATTAAGCATATATCTCCCGGCGGAATTGTACTTTTGCATGATACAGGCAAGCATTCTGTTTTGGTCTTGGAACAGTTTTTGCAATTTTTACAGCAAAATAATTATGAAGTGATTTCGATCGAAGAACTTTTGAATCTTAAAGCTTATGCAAACTAAAATATATCTCTTTTTATTTTTAATTATCGGCGGTTTCAATCTATCGGCGCAGGAACAAAAAATGACCGATGTCGAAATTGCTTCTTTTAAACAAGATGTAAATGTTGTGGCTAAAAAAATCAAGACTTTGAGTACCGATTTTGTTCAGTACAAGCATTTAGATTTTTTATCGAAAGACATTGAAACTTCAGGAAAAATGGTTTTTAAAGAACCTGCTTTACTTCAATGGCAATATAAAAAACCATACAACTACAGCATCACTTTCAAGAACGGAAAAATCCTGATTAACGACGAAGGAAAGAAAAGTGCTGTTGATATTGGAAACAGTAAAATCTTTGCCAGAATTAATAAATTGATCGTGGGTAGCGTAAGCGGAAATATGTTTGATGATAAAGAATTTACGATTTCGTATTTTAAATTGAAAGGTCAGAATCTGGCTAAATTTGTTCCGAAAGATGCGACGCTTAAAAAATACATTAAACAAATCGAACTGACTTTTGACAAAGAAGAAGCAACAGTTGTTCAGGTAAAATTGTTAGAATCATCTGAAGATTATACCCGAATTGTACTTAAAAATAAAGTGATCAATGCAAAAATCGACGATTCAGTTTTTACTAATTAATTGCTTTCTGGCAATTGTTTTAATTTCTTGTGGCTCGGTCACAAAAAATTATACGCCTAAAAAATTAGACAAAACGTCTTATACGGTTCCGTATTTTTCAGACTCAAAAACCGACTATGTTTATAAAACCAACATCAGTGTTTACGGTAACGAACTGTCTGGAATCTTCATCGCCAAGAAAATAAACGACACCACGCACCGAATAGTTTTTACAACGGAATTCGGAAATAAATTAATGGATTTCGAAATCTCAGATACCGATTTTAAAGTCAATTCTATTGTATCAGAATTAGATCGAAAAATTTTGATCAATACTTTAAAAGAAGATTTCAGATTGCTTTTAAAGAAAGAATATTCGATTCAAGAGCAATTCGAAAATGAATCGGCTGACATATATAAATCGGCAGATGGCAAGCGTGACAATTATATTTTCATCTCCCAAAAAGATCAGAAATTAGAAAAGATCGTTCATGCTTCTCAAACAAAAGAAAAATTTACACTGCTTTTCAGTTCAGAAAACAATATTTTTGCCGAAAAGATTCAGATAATTCATCAGAATATTAAATTGAAAATTGAGCTGAATTATTTCAAATCAGAATAAAAAATTAAACTAATCCTAAACTTAAACCAAACCCAAAATGAGAAAATTTGTTTTAATTGCATTTATTTTATTAATCGGAATGCAAACAGAAGCGCAAGTAAAAGTTAGTCCAGGACTAAGAGGTGGTTTGAATGTATCAACATTAACGAATATTGATGACAATAGTTCTAAAACAGATTTCTATGTTGGTGGATTGGTAAATATTAAATTCAATAAATTTTTCTCGGTTCAGCCAGAGATAAATTATTCAAGACAAGGTGATGAAGGAAGATATTTTGAAAACGGCCGTTATTATTCTGAAAAGTATGAGTTGAATTATATAACACTGGGAGCGGTTGCAAAATTTAACTTTGGAGGTGGAGGTTTTCATCTATTGGCAGGCCCTTCTTTAGATTTAAAAGTTAGTGATAATTATGTAAATACAAATCCCGAAGATTTTGATCTTTCATTTGTTGGAGGTGTTGGTTATACTTTGCCAAATGGTCTAACTTTTGAAGCTCGACTTAAACAAGGATTAATTGATATTTATGGTTATAACGGATATGATTATGACAATAATGGATATTACTATAATGATGTAATCTTAAATCAAGTTTTCCAAATCGGAATTAGTTATACATTTAAAACAAAATAAAAATGAATAAAAAAATATTCTTCTTTATTGCTGTTTTTTTCTTGGTTTTAAATATACAAGCACAAGTAACAGTTAAGCCAGGTTTAAGAGCTGGATTTAGTTTTTCGACGATTTCTGAAATGCACGCCGATTATAAAACTGATTTTTATGCTGGAGGTTTTACTGAAATTAAGATAACCAAAGTTTACGCCCTTCAACCAGAGATTAATTACAGCAGACAAGGTTCTAATAATGTAGCTCGAAATTATTTTGATGAAAATACACAGACCAATAAAGTAGAACATTTAGATCTTGATATAAACTATTTGTCTCTTTCTGTTATGAATAAATTTACTTTACCAGTAGGAATTCAATTTCAAGCAGGACCGACATTAGATATTTTATTGAATGATAATCTTGCCGTTAGAAAAGCACAAAATGATCTTGGTTTGGTTTTAGGAGTTGCTTATGCCCTGCCTTCTGGTTTAACATTTGAAGCACGATTTAAAAAAGGATTGCTTGATATTTTAAGCAGTGATTATTATCAAAATGATTCTAATAACTATTATTTATTTGGCGATTATAACACAAATATTAATTTTCAGTTAGGGGTTTCCTATTCATTTGGAAAATAAAAAATATGATTTTACAAGATTTTTATAAAATACTATCAGAAGAAAAAGTATCTGATTCGAAATATACGATTACAATTTTAGTCAATGAAAAACACGAGGTTTTTAAAGGACATTTCCCTGGAAATCCTATTATGCCTGGTGTTTGTATGATTCAGATTATCAAAGAACTTACAGAATCGATTACCAAAAGTTCATTGATGATCCAGTCTTTAGCAAATGTAAAATTCATGGCGTTAATTAATCCGGAAGTTACTCCACAATTACGCTTGGAATTGGATGTTACCACAACGGAAGACGATTTAGTAAAAGTGAAAAACACGACTTACTTTAACGACACAACTGCTCTTAAATTGAGCACGGTGTACAAAAAAATATAATTATGAAACTGTTACTGACATTACTTTTATGGGTGAATTTTGCTGGAACGCCAGATTTGGCTTCGATCCGAAAAATGTATTCTGATGTAGCAAAATCAGAAAGCAATGCCAAAGAGTTTGTAGCCAAACTTGCAGGTGTTTCAAGCAATGATGATAAAATTTTGGTGGCTTATAAAGCGGCTTCTATTTTATTGGACTCTAAATTTGAAAAAAAATTAAGCCAGAAAATGGATCGTTTCAAAGAAGGTGCAAAATTACTTGAGGCAACAATAAAAAGTGATCCAAGTAATATTGAAATGCGAATGATCCGATTGAGTGTTCAGGAAGATGTTCCTAGCATTACAGGCTACAAGAAAAACATTAAAGAAGATAAAAAATTCATAACGACGTATTATGCTTCGCAAAGCGCATCTTTGAAAGATTATCTTAAAGACTTTGTTTTACAATCTAAGAGTTTCTCAGAAAAAGAGAAGCAATTTGTAAAGTAAGCTCAAAAAACTCCCCATGAAATCACAGCAAGAATTACTCAGTTCGACTAACTTTTGCGTTATTGTGCCCACTTACAATAACCAAAAAACACTTAAAAAAGTACTGGATTCTATTTTAGATTTCACCACAAATATCATTGTTGTTAATGACGGTTCAACCGATTCTACGAGCGAAATTCTAAAATCATATTCGCAACTGACTCAAATTCATCATCCTAAAAATTTAGGAAAAGGACGAGCACTGAGAAATGGATTTAGAAAAGCATTGGAATTGGATTTTGAATATGCCATTACAATCGATTCTGACGGTCAGCATTTTGCCGCAGATATTCCTGTTTTTTTGGAAGCAATTCAAGAAGAGCCAAATGTTCTCTTGATTGGAAGCCGAAATATGACTCAGGAAAATGTTCCTAAGAAAAGTAGTTTTGGAAACAAGTTTTCTAATTTCTGGTTCAAGTTTGAAACTGGAATTAAGCTAGACGACACACAATCTGGATTCAGATTGTATCCGCTTCGATTGCTTCCAAAACGTTTTTATACCAATAAATTTGAGTTTGAAATCGAAGTTATCGTGCGTGCTGCGTGGAAAGGAATTGTGGTAAAAAATATTCCGATTCAGGTTTTATACGATCCTGCCGAAAGAGTTTCGCATTTTCGTCCGTTTCAAGATTTTACCCGAATCAGTATTTTAAATACGGTTTTGGTCACCAATGCTTTGCTGTATATAAAGCCGAGAGATTTTTTTAGAAGAGCAAAAAAAAAAGGTTTTAAAAAATTCTTTTTAGAAGATATTTTAGAAAGCAACGATTCTAATTTTAAAAAATCGGCCGCAATTGCTCTAGGTATTTTTATCGGACTTTCACCTTTTTGGGGATTTCAAACTATATTGCTTTTTACCTTTGCTGCTTTGTTCAGACTCAACAAAGTCATTGCTTATCTTACTTCAAATGTAAGTTTTCCGCCTTTTATTCCGTTTATTATTTATGCTTCACTTCAAGTTGGAAGTATTTTCGTTTCTAGCGATGCGCCACTGGTTTTGGACAGTTCAATTACTCTCGATGATATTCAAAAAAATGCTACGCAATATATCGTAGGAAGTCTTATTTTAGCAACCGTTTCAGCGCTATCAGTTGGTCTTATAAGTTATTTGCTTTTAACGGCTTTTAGTTCTAAAAAACAAATCGAAAATTAAATTAAGTTTGCCACAGATTAAAAGGATTAAAATGATTTTTTTTCGCCACGAATTTCACAAATTTCCGCGAATTAATTTGTGAAATTTGCGACAAACCGACACTGATTAGAATCTTTCTAATCCTTTTAATCTGTGGCAAAAAATAAAACAAATTTATGCCCTTTTTCAAATAAGAATTCGTGAAAATTCGTGAAATTCGTGGCGAAAAAATTTTAAACATAAATCATGCATCAATACTTCTACGCCATTCATTTATTTGTAAACCGAAGAAAATCTCTTTCGGTTGTGTTGGCTGTTTTGATGCTTCTAGTTTTTGGATTTTTCGCTTCAAGATTGAAGTTTGAAGAAGATATTACCAAACTTATTCCAACCAACGACAAAACCGATGTTACCGCCAAAGTCTTAAAACAATTAAACTTTGCCGATAAAACCACCGTAATTTTTAGCTTGGATAAAAATGGTTCTGCCGAAGATTTGAAAGAAATGGCAACTATATTTTCAGACAGCGTTTCTAAATCCTGTAAACCGTACATAACCGGAATTCAAGGAAAAATTGATGAAGAAAACATTCAGGAAACTATCGATTTTGTTTACAATAATCTGCCACTTTTTCTAGATGATAACGATTATTTGGCTATTGAGAAGAAGCTTCAAAAAGACAGTATTGCAGCAACCGTTCAAGGAAATTACAAATCGATTATTTCTCCTTCGGGATTTATTACCAAAGATTTTATTCTGCAAGATCCGTTTGGGATTTCTTTTATTGCTCTAAAAAAATTACAGCAATTAAATATTGGCGACGATTTTACTCTGGAAAATAGTTTTGTAATGACAAAGGATAAAAAGAAATTGTTGCTTTTTATCACCTCAAATATTCCATCGAGCGAAACAGAAAAGAATACCATTTTTGCAGAAAAACTGAAATCGATTCAGGAAAATCTCAATACACAATTTAAAGGAAAAACCTTGATCAGTTATTTTGGTTCTGCTTTAATTGCAGTCGCCAATGCCAATCAGATTAAAGGAGATATTATTTTGACAACATCAATAGCGATGTTTACTTTAATGCTCATTCTGATTTTATTTTATAGAAAAGTCTTAATTCCGCTGATTATTTTTCTACCAACGGTTTTTGGCGGTTTGTTTGCGGTTGCCTTTTTATACTTTGTGAGAGAACAAATCTCAGCAATTTCATTAGGAATTGGTTCTATTTTATTGGGAATTACAATTGATTATTCTATTCACATTCTCACGCATTATAAGCATAATAGCGATGTAAAAACGTTGTACAAAGACATTACGATGCCGGTCATCATGAGCAGTTCTACAACCGCAGTTGCTTTTTTATGTCTGCTTTTTGTAAAATCGGATGCCTTAAACGATCTCGGAATTTTTGCTGCTGTTATCGTTATGGCAACTGGAGTTTTCTCCCTTTTGATTGTTCCTCATTTATATAAACCAACAGAAAATCCGGCAGAACATAAAAAGAATGTGATCGACAAAATGGCTCATTTTTCTTTTCACAACAATAAAATCTTAATCGGACTTTGCGTTATCATTACCATTATCTGCTGTTTTACTTATAATGATGTTGGTTTTAATAACGATTTATCGCAACTGAATTTTATTCCGAAAGAAATCAAAGCCGCCGAAAAACAGTTGGAAGAAAGCACGAGCTTAACTTCCAAAACGATTTATGTCGCTTCTTACGGAAAAACCATGGAAGAAGCTTTACAGCATAACAGTAAACTTTTTGATGATTTATCAAAAGAAAAACAGCAGAACAAAATTCTAAATTTCAGTTCAGTTGGCGGAATTGTTCTTTCGCAACAAGCCCAAATAGAAAAAATTAAGAAATGGAATTCGTTCTGGACTTCACAGAAAAAAGAATTCATAAAATCAGAATTAATTGCCGAAGGTTCTAAGCTTGGCTTTAAACCAACAACATACAATCTGTTTTTTGATCATTTAGATTTTGATTTCAAACCTGTTTCTGCATCTGAATTTTTAAAAATTAAAGCGCTCCAGTTACAAGAGTTTATAACCGAAAAAAATGGTTTTTATACCATTTCAACTTTAGTAAAAGTATCGCCAGAGCAACGAGATGTTTTTGTAAAATCGGCTTCGGCAAAAGAAAACATCATTGCGATTGATCGCCAGCAGATGAACGAAACGTTTTTCAGCACTTTAAAAACCGATTTTAATTCGCTTGTAAATTATTCTTTTGTTGCTGTAATTTTAATTCTATTTTTCTTTTTCCGAAGAATCGAATTAGTAATTATAAGCTGCATTCCTATTGCATTAACTGGAATTGTGACTGCAGGAATTATGGGCATTTTTGGCATTCAAATGAATATTTTCAGTATGATTGTCTGCACGTTGATTTTTGGTCACGGAGTCGATTTTAGTATTTTCATGACTAGTGCCTTGCAAAAAGAATATACCAATGGTGTTAACGAAATTGCCATTTACAGAACCTCAATTATTCTGGCGGTTATTACGACAATTTTAGGAATTGGTGCGATGATTTTTGCTAAACACCCTGCACTTACTTCCATTTCACTGGTTTCCTTAATTGGGGTTTTTGCAGCGCTGATTATTACGTTTATCTTCTATCCGATTTTATTCAAACTGTTTTTATCGAATCGTCCCAAAAAAGGAAATCCTCCTTTTCAATTGCGAACTTTTATACATGGTGTAATTTCATTTGCTTATTATGGTTTGGGCGGCATCGTAATGTCGATTTTCAGTTTCACCATAATGCCGATTTTGCCTTTCAGCAAAAAATCAAAAATGAAAGCTTTCCGATATGTGATTTCAAAATTCATGAAATCGGTATTGTATTCGAATCCGTTTATTCGCAAAAAAGTCGTTAATAATTTCAATGAAACTTTCGAGAAACCGGCCGTAATTATTGCCAATCATTCTTCATTTCTAGATATTCTTTCAATCGGAATGTTAAGCCCGAAAATCATTTTCTTGGTAAGCGACTGGGTGTACAATTCTCCTATTTTTGGCGGTGTTGTTAGAAAAGCAGGTTTTTACCCCGTTTCTGAAGGTCTTGAAGGCGGCGTTGAACATTTACGAAAAAAAATAGAACAAGGTTATTCTCTAATGGTTTTTCCAGAAGGAACACGTTCCGAAAGCAATGTGATTAAACGATTCCACAAAGGTGCTTTTTTTCTTGCCGAAGAATTTAAACTGGATATTATTCCCGTTGTTATTCACGGTGCTTCAGAACTAATTCCAAAAGGTGATTTTGTTATTCACCATGGAAAACTAACGGTTACGATTTTAGAAAGAATTGCTCCAGATGATCTTTCGTTTGGAAATAATTATGCCGAAAGAACCAAACAAATCAGTTCGTTCTTTAAAGCAGAATATCGTAAAATTAGACAAGAACTTGAAGGTCCAGATTATTTCAAAACAATGTTAATCAACAGTTATGATTACAAAGAAATTGAAATTGGGCAAAGCGTAAAAAAGGATTTGAAACAGAATCTCGAAACGTATTACAGCTTAAACAAACACGTTCAGCCAAAAGCAAAAATTCTTCATTTAGGAAACGATTATGGACAATTGGATGTTTTATTGGCTTTGCAAGAACCACAGCGAAAAATATTTTCTTTTATAAATGATGAAGAAAAATTGTTGGTAGCCAAAACGAATTATTTAGTTAAAAAGAGAAAAATAATATATCTCGACAAATTAGAATCGGCATTTGAAAATCATTACGATATACTTTTAATTTCTGATGAAAGCTATCACGATGAAATTGAAAAACAGATTCTAAACGTTTCTTTTATAATTTTAGTCAATTGTTCTCGTTTAAAAAATCAGTTTGAGAATTTTGAAATTCTTTCTGAAGAAAATGCTTTACTAGTTTTAAAGAAAAAAGGATGAAAAAACAATACGATGTAGTTATAATTGGCAGCGGTTTAGGCGGATTGGTTTCTGCTGTTATTCTGGCAAAAGAAGGCTACAGCGTTTGTGTACTTGAAAAAAACAATCAATATGGCGGAAATCTTCAGACTTTCGTTAGAGATAAAACTATTTTTGATACGGGAATTCATTATATCGGAGGTTTAGGAGAAGGCCAAAATCTTCATCAGTATTTCAAATATATTGGAATAATGGATCATTTGAATCTGAAAAAACTGGACGAAAATGGTTTTGATATTATTTCTTTTGATGATGATAAAACCGAATATCCGCATGCACAGGGTTTTGAAAATTTCATTCAGCAACTGACAAAATACTTTCCTGAAGAAAAAGAAAATCTCGAACAATACTGCCAGAAAATAAAAGAAGTCTGCAAAACATTTCCGCTTTACAATCTAGAATCGCAAGGAAAATATGATGATGAAATTTTAGCGCTTAACGCGAAAAAAACCATCGATTCTTTTACTGGAAATGAAAAACTAAAGGCTGTTCTGGCGGGATCCAATTTTCTCTACGCCGGAATTCCAGATAAATCGCCTTTTTACGTTCATGCACTTGTCGTCAATTCGTATATCGAAAGTTCTTGGCGTTGTGTAAATGGCGGAAGTCAGATTACCAAACAATTGCTGAAACAGCTTAAAAAATATGGCGGCGAGTTTTTCAAACATAAAGAAGTCACCAAAATCGAAGTCGAAAACCAAAAGGTAAATTCTGTACAAATGAAAGACGGAACCGAAGTTTCTGGATCGTATTTTATTTCGAACATCGAACCAAAAACGACTTTGAAAATGGCGGGTCAGGAAAACTTTAGAAGACCGTTTTTTAATAGAATTCAAAATTTAGAAAACGTACTTTCTGCTTTCAGTTTGTATATCGTTTTTAAACCTAAAACTTTTAAATACATCAATCACAATTACTATCATTTTAAAAGTACAAATGATGTTTGGACCGCTTATGAATATGATGAAAATTCATGGCCAAAAACATTTATGGCTTCTATGAATCCGTTGAAAAAAGATGAAGAATGGGCAGACGGAATGACGTTTTTGACTTATATGAAATATGATGATGTCAAAGCTTGGGAAAACACTTTCAATACCACTTTTGAAGAAAATGATCGAGGAGAAAGTTATGAGAATTTCAAAGCTAAAAAGGCATCAAAATTTTTAGAAGAAATAGAGAAAAAATTTCCTGGGATAAAAGATTGCATCAAATCGGTTCATACTTCTACTCCGCTTTCTTATCGCGATTACATTGGCGGAGACGGCGGAAATATGTACGGATATGTTAAAGATTCTAATAATCCGATGAAAACTTTAATTCCGACCAAAACTAAGATAGAAAATCTTTATCTTACAGGCCAAAGTATTAACATGCATGGTGTCTTGGGAGTTACGGTTGGAGCGGTTATAACTTGCTCAGAAATTGTAGGAAAGGAATATCTGCTCGAAAAAATTAAAAAAGCATCTGAATAAATCATTATGAAAAACCGAATCTTATATATCTTCTTCCTCGGTTTTTTTAGTTTGCTGACTTCCTGCGGTACTTCAAAATCAAAAAAACACCGACCTGATCTTACCGGTTTAAATGATACAAAACCTGTTGTCACCAAATTATCTGATAGTATTTTTATTTCTGGAAAAAACTCCCTTTTAAAAAACAAACAAGGTCTTTGGGAATTATATGTAGAAGGCGATCCGCTCGAAATTGGACTTTCAACTGGTGCTTTGACAGATTCACTTTTACACAAACAGCAACGCATTTTTTTCTCTAAAATAACCGATTTAATTCCGTCAAAATTCCAGCAGAAAATGCTTCGTCAGTTTTTAAAATGGTACAATCGAAAATTGTATCTGAATGTTCCTGACGAATATCAAACGGAGATTTACGGTGTTTCTCAATATACTTCGAACGACTTTGATAATATCGCACCGCAATATCAGCGCGGTTTGTACTTACATGCTGCACATGATATTGGACACGCTTTACAGGATTTGGCTTTAGTGGGCTGTTCTTCTTTTGCGGCTTGGAACGAAAAATCAGAAGATGGAAATTTAATTCTGGCTCGAAATTTTGATTTTTATGTCAATGACGCTTTCGCGGAAAATAAAATCGCAGCCTTCATTAAACCAAAAGAAGGATATCCGTTTATGATGGTAACTTGGCCAGGAATGATCGGTGCTGTTTCTGGAATGAATTACGAAGGATTGACTGTAACGATAAATGCATCAAAATCTAAAATTCCACTTAGCGCTAAAACTCCGATTTCTATTTTAACTCGCGAAATTTTACAGCATGCCAAAAATCTAGATGAAGCTATTGTTATTGCAAAAAAAAGAAAAGTCTTTGTTTCTGAATCAATTATGGTTGGAAGCGCCAATGATAACAAAGCTATTTTAATTGAAGTTTCTCCAGATAAAATGGACGTTTATGATGTTCCAAACAGCGATCAATTAATTTGTTCCAATCATTTTCAAGGAGAAGCTTTCAAAGAAGATAAACGAAATCTGGAACAAATTGCCAACAGTCATTCTGAATATCGTTACGAAAGAATGCAGGAATTACTGTCTGAAAACCCAAAAGTAAATCCTGAGATTGCATCAGAAATTCTTCGAGATAAAGAAGGCTTAAAAAATATTTCTTTAGGATATGGAAATGAAAAAGCACTCAATCAATTGTTGGCGCATCACGGAATTATCTTTAAACCAAAAGAAAAATTAGTCTGGGTTTCGGCAAATCCGTTTCAATTGGGCGAATTTGTTTGTTATGATTTGACTTCAATTTTTAGCGAAAATAGAAATGAAACAAAATCGTTTCAAAAAGAAAATCTGAATATTGCCAAAGATCCTTTCTTGGAAACAGTTGCCTTTCAGAATTTTAAAAAGTTCAAAATTGAAGATCATAAAATAGATTCTATTTTAGAAAAAAAAGAAACTGTTTCTATAGAGTCTCTCCAGAATTATCAAGCATTAAACCCTAATTATTGGGTTGTATATTATAAGACAGGATTGTACTTTTACCAAAAAAAGGAATTTCTACAAGCAAAGCTGAATTTTGAAAAAGCTTTGAGTCACGAGATCACTACAGTTCCTGATAAAGAAAAAATTGAAAAATATTTAAAAAAAGTCAAAAGAAAATTACAATGATTCCAGCAATAGAAAAAGATTCTTTAGAAGAAATTAAAATTTTTCAAGAAAAAAAATTAGCCGAACTTTTAGCATACATCAGCGAAAATTCTCCTTTTTACAAAAGACTTTTTGCAGGACAAAATATTGACATTTCGAAAGTTAAAACACTGGAAGATTTACAGCATTTACCTGTTACCACCAAAGAAGATTTACAGCAATATAATGATGATTTCTTGTGCGTTCCACAACATAAAATTATTGATTACGCTTCGACCTCAGGAACTTTAGGAGATCCCGTTACTTTTGGTTTAACCGATTCTGACTTAGATCGTTTGGCTTATAATGAAGCAATTTCATTTGCCTGCGCCGGAATTGCAGAAGGAGATGTTGTTCAATTGATGACGACAATTGACCGAAAATTTATGGCTGGTTTGGCTTATTTTTTAGGTCTTAGAAAATTGAAAGTGGGCGTAATTCGAGTTGGTGCAGGAATTCCAGAAATGCAGTGGGATTCTATTTTAAAGTACAATCCGAGTTATTTGATTACGGTTCCTTCTTTCCTTTTGAAATTAATTGAATATGCCGAAATTCACGGAATCGATTATAATAATTCGAGCATAAAAGGTGCTATTTGTATTGGGGAATCTTTGAGAGAACAGGATTTTTCAATGAATATTTTATCCAAAAAAATCACTGATAAATGGAATATTAAGTTGTTTTCGACTTATGCTTCTACCGAAATGAGCACTGCTTTTACAGAATGTGAACACGGAAAAGGCGGACACCATCATCCAGAATTGATCATTGTAGAAGTTTTAGACGAAAATAATCAGCCTGTAAAAAATGGTGAAACTGGAGAACTTACTTTTACTACTTTAGGAATTGAAGCCATGCCGCTATTGCGTTTTAAAACTGGAGATATGGTTCAGTTTCATGATGAACCTTGCGCTTGTGGCAGAAATACTTTACGTGTTGGTCCAGTTGTTGGACGCAAAAAACAAATGATTAAATATAAAGGGACAACGCTTTATCCGCCAGCGATGAACGATGTTTTGAGCAGTTTTGATAATATCGAAAATCATTTGATCGAAATCTCTACCAACGATTTGGGAACAGATGAAATCTTGATTAAAATTGCTGTGAAAAACCAAACTCCAGAATTTTTGCAAGAAATAAAAGATCACTTTAGAGCAAAATTGAGAGTGACTCCAAAAATAGAATTTGCTTCAAAAGAAGTTTTGAATCCATTGGTTTTTAATCCAATGAGCCGAAAACCAATTCGTTTTTTTGATTACAGAAACATATAAAAATTTTCCACCATGTTAAGTGATATAAGTTCATTTAAAAAGATTGAGCATAACAATACTCTAATTAAATGAACTTATATCACTTATATGGTTTAATTTCAGCTTCTTAAATGTTTTGCTGTGAATTAAACTAAATGTTGTAATTTTGCAAAAAATTACGAAGATGGTCAAGATTGGCAACATAGAATTACCCGAATTTCCTTTATTACTCGCACCGATGGAAGATGTTAGTGATCCGCCGTTTCGCAGATTATGCAAAACGCATGGTGCTGACATGATGTATTCTGAATTTATTTCATCGGAAGGATTAATTCGTGACGCTATAAAAAGCCGCATGAAGCTGGATATTTTTGATTACGAACGTCCTGTTGGAATTCAGATTTTTGGTGGTGATGAAGAAGCGATGGAAATGTCATCTAAAATCGTTTCTACTGTAAAACCAGATTTAGTGGATATCAATTTTGGATGTCCAGTAAAAAAAGTGGTTTGTCGTGGTGCTGGAGCAGGAGTTTTAAAAGATGTTGATTTGATGGTACGTTTAACGAAAGCGGTTATCAAAGGAACTGATTTGCCTGTTACGGTAAAAACACGTTTAGGCTGGGATGATAATTCAATTAATATTGATGAAGTTGCTGAAAGACTTCAGGATATTGGTGTTCAAGCTTTAACTATTCATGCTAGAACCCGAGCTCAAATGTACAAAGGCCATTCTGACTGGTCACATATTGCACGTGTAAAAAACAACCCAAGAATTACAATGCCAATTTTCGGAAATGGCGATATCGACAGTCCAGAAAAAGCATTAAAATATAAAAACGAGTACGGAATTGACGGTATCATGATTGGCCGTGCGGCGATTGGTTATCCGTGGATTTTCAACGAAATCAAACACTATTTCAAGACAGGCGAACACTTACCTGCTCCAACGGTTATTGATCGTGTTGAAGCGGCTAGAAATCATTTAATGTGGTCTATGGAATGGAAAGGCGAGCGCTTAGGAATTGTTGAAATGCGACGTCATTATACCAATTATTTTAAAGGAATTCATTCGTTTAAAGAATTCAAACAAAAACTGGTTACAACTGATGCTCCTGAAGATTTATTCGCTATTATGAAAGAGATTGAAGAGGTTTATGCTGGATATGAGTTTGTTTAAAATCTCATAACAAAAGTCTAATCTTTGTCGAGCTTCTTTGTGGAGATTTCTCCTTCGTCGAAATGACAAAAAATACGCAAAGATTAACTTTGACAAAAAATATTGATACAAAAAAAGACCTTCAAAATTTGAAGGTCTTTTTTGTTTATTAAACTTGAACTCGTTTCCACTTTCCCCTTTTATAGAAAAATATCCCTGCTAAAGTGATTGCGGTTTCAGCAACAGGAATAGCAATAAAAACTCCTGTTGGTCCCATATTAAAATGCTTGGCTAAAACAAAAGCAAGCGGAATTTGAAATAGCCAAAATCCGAAAAAGTTAATTCCTGTTGGTGTCCAAGTATCTCCTGCTCCATTGAAAGTATTGATTAAAACCATTCCGATTCCGTAGAAAATAAATCCGATGCTCATAATCTGCAATGCTTCAATTGCAATAGTTTTTACTTGTTCGTCATTTGTGAAAAACGAAATAATATATTGCCCGAAAACCAAAGTAATAATCATAATCGTAGCCATGAAAATTACATTGTATCGTGCTGTTGTATAAACCGATTTTTCGGCGCGCTCAATTTGTTTTGCTCCTAAGTTTTGTCCGACCAAAGTTGCAGCGGCATTACTTAATCCCCAAGCTGGAAGTATGAAAAACATCATAATTCTTAAAGCGGTTTGATAACCTGCAGAACCGTGATCGCCTCCAGTTGTCGCGACTAATTGTGCTAAGAAAATCCAACTGCAAGATGCTATTACAAATTGCAGAATTCCTGGTGCTGCAATTTTTACTAAAGCTCGTATCTGTTTAAAATCGGGAGCGAAATACGATACTTTGATTTTTAAAATTCCATTTCCAAAAAATAAATGATAAACCTGATACAAAACTCCAATACTTCTTCCGATAGTAGTTGCTAAAGCTGCGCCAACTAGTCCGAAAGCAGGAATTGGTCCGAAACCATTAATTAGAACTGGACATAAAATAATATTACAAATATTTGCAATCCAAAGGCTTTTCATTGCAATGGCGGCATTTCCAGCTCCGCGGAAAATTCCGTTAATTAGAAATAAAAGCATGATACACAAGCTAGAACCAATCATAATCTGAGTAAAACGGAAACCATGTTCGGCCGATTCTACAGAAGAACCCATTAAAATTAAAATATCTTTTGCGTATATAATTCCTAAAATGCTCATTATACTATTAATTGCAAATGCAATGATAATGGCTTGCATTCCCGCTTTAGCTGCAGCGACAGGATCTTTTTCGCCAATACGTCGTGCGACTACTGCTGTCGCGGCCATACTCATTCCGATGGCAAGCGAATATATTACTGTTAACACAGATTCGGTTAATCCAACGGTCTGTATGGCAAAACTGCTATGTTCTAAATGTCCTACGAAATATAAATCAACTAGAGCAAAAACCGATTCCATCATCATTTCCAAAACCATCGGAATGGCCAATAGAATTACGGCTTTTTTTATACTTCCAGAAGTATAATCAAAAGATTCGTCGCCTTTTAAGGCTTGTTTTAAAGTGGTAAAAATTTTGGAAATAAAACTTTCCTTTATAGATGTTTCTGTCATGATATTTTAGGATAAATGATAAAATTGGTTCAGATGTATAAATCTGAACTAAAAAAGTAAAAACGTAAGTATCCTAATTATTCTAAAAATAAAATAGGATTAGGCAGAAACAATCATATGCTGTAGTTTTTAAGGCCGTAAATATACTTAATATTTCTTAAGTAGTTATTAGTCAAGTAGTTTTTTACTCACTCGACTGCTTGCAATTAGTGAAGCAACAAAACCAAGAGAAATAATCGTTGTCATTACAATTAGAACATTTTCTACTGTAAAGACAACTGGGTAAGCCAAAGTTGGTGTAATCATAATAAGATCAAACTTCTGCTGCAATATTACGAGGATTATCCCTAAAGCAAGTCCTATTAAACCACCAAAAACACTTAATAAGGTTCCTTGAAGCAAAAATATTTTTCGAAGCCCATTGATGTCTGTTCCTAAATTGAAAAGGGTTTTAAGATTTCCTTTCTTTTCTAAAATCATCATAATTAAGGCTCCAATCAAATTAAAAAGCGCCACAATGATAACTAATGTAAAAATAAGATAAACGGCAATGTTTTCGGTATTTAGCATTCTATACAAAGACTCATTCAGTTGTGCTCTATTTTTTAAAGTAACTTTATTTTTAAAAATAGAATTAAGCTGTTTTTTTATTGCGTCTTCATCTGCGTTTTCTTTTAATTTAAATTCAATTCCAGAAATCTGATTGGGTTTGTACATTAACAATTCCTGTACTAAACTTAAATCTGCGAATACATATTTTGAATCTAAGTCTTCACTGATAGAATAAATTCCAACAGGTAAAACATCTGTTTTTGTGAAAGCTTCTTCGGGGTTTTCGATTGCTCCTTTTCCTGGTTTTGGTGCAAAAATCTGAAGCGGATTTTCAAAATCAAGAATTCCCATTGAAAAATTTTGAGCTAATCCATAACCAATTACAACCTGAAAACTATCTGGTTTAAGCCATTGGCCATTAAAGAGTTTTTTCTTAATATCATTGACAACGGGGTAAATGCTGTCAACTCCTTTTAAGTAAGTAACTTGCTGTTTGTCTTTAAATAGAAACAAAACACGTTCTTCTATTATTTTGGTGTAAGAAGCAACACCATTGATTTTCTTAATCTGATTTTCCTGATCTGGTGCAAATAAAAAAGATTTTCCGTAGGTACTTGTCAATTTTAAATCCGGATCAATTTCGTTTGTAAACGAAAGACTGAAAACCTTTAATCCGCTAAAAACAGATAAAACCACAAACAAAGCCATTGTACCAACAATGATTCCCATGCTGGCAATTCGGTTGATAATATTTATAGCATTGTTTTTACTGCTGCTAAAAATATAACGTTTGGCTATGTATAAAGGGAAATTCAAATTACGACTTTCTTCTTTTCTCTAAAAGATCACGATTTTCAATTGGGTTTTCTTTTCCAGCAAGTGCATTGTCGATTTTCTCTATATAATCTAAAGAGTCATCAATAAAGAATACCAAATTCGGAACGCGACGTAATTGTAAACGTACACGTTGCGACAAATCATGTTTGATTAAAGTTGTATTGGTTTTGATTGCTTCTAAAGTTTCTTTGGCTTTTTCTTGCGGAAAAATGCTTAGATAAACTGTTGCCACAGACAAATCTGTAGTTACACTCACTTTGGATACAGAAATTACCAAGTTTGTAATTCCGTTTTTTCTCACTTCACCTTGCAAAATGTCAACCAGATCTTTCTGAATAACACCGCCTATTTTTTTCTGTCTATTTGTTTCCATACTGCAAAAATACTACTTTTTAAATTCAATACTCACAATTTACACTCAACTAAAAGAATGAATTTAGTATTGTTTTCGCATAAAACTAAATTTAAATAAAATTCCTTATTCTCTTTTATCATTTTCTTATAAAAAATCTAACTTGAGTTCATGTCTCAAAACTGATATATATCATTATTTTCTTCAGAAATAATTTACATATTTGGTATAAATCTAACACTATCAAATTATGAAAAAGAGAGAACCACTAAGTCATATAATGACTAAAAGCGTTATTACAGTAAATCAAAATGACGATTTAAAAAAGGTTGTTGAAAAACTAAAGGCCAACTCAATTCGTCATATTCCGGTTGTAAACGGTAAAGAAGTTGTCGGAATCATTAGTCGTACGGATATTAATCGTTTAACTTTTGGAGCATTATTTGATGGACAAGATGGAGCTGATGAAGCTATTTTAGAAATGCTAACTATTTCGCAGGTTATGACTTCTAAACCCAAAACTGTTTCATCTGATACTATAATAAGAGATTTAGCCGAAATTTTTGTGAAAGAAGAATTTCATGCTCTTCCAGTTGTAGACAATGGAGAATTGAAAGGAATTGTTACTACAACAGATGTTTTGAAATATTTCTTAGAACAATACGATTAAAAATTCAATCTAATAAATTTTACTAAAAGGCGACAGAAGTTATTTTTGTCGCCTTTTATTTTGCAATTTTTCATTTTTCTCCTAAAAACAAATTATCGGTTATTTTACATTTTAACAATGATATAAGCAAAAAAACACATCTATTTTTAAATATTAAATAATTTTATTATTGATAAAATATTAACTTTTTTTTGATAAAAATAAAACCAATACTAGATAAGTTAAAAACCACTAAATCAGTCATTCAAAAGAAAAAATAGCTTTAAAATTTTAAAACAAAAGTTATTTCATTCATAATTAACAGGATAGAGCAGGATACAAAGAGTTTCGGTTATAAATAAGTTTAAACAACTTTACTAACCGAAAACTTTTACTTATGAAAAACAAAATTAGACATTTGATAATTTTGGTCTTTTCCATTTTTGTGCACTTGACCAGTTTTGCACAAACCAAAATGGTTACAGGAATAATAACTGATTCAGGCGGAATTCCCATTCCAGGAGCGAATATTGTCGTAAAGGGATCGCAAACGAATACTACCTCTGACTTTGATGGAAAATATTCAATAAGCGTCAATACCGGAAACGTCTTAATTTTTAGTTCTACTGGTTCTAAAACAATTGAAAAAACAGTTGAACAATCTTCTATCATCAACATTACTTTAACTGACGAAGTTTCTGAACTTAAGGAGGTAGTTGTTGTGGGTTACGGAACGATGAAAAAAAGCGATTTAACCGGTTCGATCGCACAAATTAAGGGTGATGTTCTAAATACCGTTACAAGTTCAAATCCGTTAGAGGCTGTTCAAGGAAGAGCAGCTGGTGTAGCAGTTCTTAACAATGATTCTTCTCCAGGTTCTTCTCCGAAAATAAGAATTCGCGGAAACGGATCTGTGAGTGCTGGTAATGATCCTTTAATTGTTGTTGATGGTTTTCCGTTGGTAAACAGCAATTTAAATGACATTAGTTCTAACGACATCGAATCTATGGAAATTCTTAAAGATGCTTCTTCGGCTGCTATTTACGGATCAAGAGGTGCAAATGGTGTTATCCTTATTACAACAAAAAGAGGAAAACAAGGACAAAACAATTTAGAAATTGTTGGTACACAAGGAATCTCCACTCCTACTCGACTGCCTAAAACTTTAAATAGAGATAGTTTTATCAGTTTTATAAACAACGCTTATACGTATTCTACAGGAAAGCCGGTTTATTCTGCTACAAATCCTGCTCCAAACATCAATACAGATTGGCAAGACGAAATAATTCAGAATATGGCGCTTATGCAAAACTATTCTTTGTCTTTTAGCGGTGGAAAAGAAAATACAACTTACCTTCTTTCTGGAAACATCTTTTCGCAAGACGGAATTGTAGAAGCTTCTGGTTTTAAAAAATTGACTGTTAGAACTAACTTAAATCACGAATACAAACCTTGGCTTACCGTTGGAACACATTTACAGGTTGGCCGCTCCCAGAGAGATATTCGAGATAATCCAACTGGAGATATCTTTCGATACGGATGGCCAACCATACCTGTAAAAAATCCAGATGGAAGCTGGTATTATGCTACAGAAGATCCTGCCGTAAGTTCTTATTTTGAAGGAACTTGGAATCCTGTTTCGGAGGCATCAGAAATGACAAACGAAATTTCTACAGATCGTATTCTTGGAGATGTGTATGCGCATTTTAAACTTGCAAAAAATTTAACCTTTAAAACCAATTATGGTGTCGATATTTCTAATGAAAAACAATATGAATACTACACTTCTAAATCTACAGCTGGAATTGGGTCTGGAAGCACAGGAACTGGTGGACAATATTATAGAAGACAAAGTTCTCAACTTACTGATAATATTTTAAGCTATTCTAACATCTGGAAAGATAAACACAGTCTTACTGCAACAGCAGTTTATTCATGGCAAGAATATGTTTATGAAGATTTGGGCGTTAAAGGATCTGGTTTTCAAAATGATGCTACAGGAGCAAATGATATTACGTACGCCGACAGAGGAAGTATAACCAATTCTTCTAACAAATATTCGAGCAAATTAATTTCTTGGACAGCAAGGACTTCATATGCTTATAATGAAAAATATCTTATTACATTAACAGGACGTTATGATGGATCATCTCGTTTTGGAACCAACAATAAATGGGGATTTTTCCCTTCTTTGGGATTGGGCTGGAATGTTGATAAAGAAAACTTTCTTAAAAACAGTAATGTCATTTCTGCTTTAAAGCTTAGAGCGAGTTATGGTGTTACCGGTAATCAGGAAATTGGAAATTATCAATCTCTTTCTAAACTTGTTAAAGCAAATTATGTTTACGAGAATAATCCAATTTTAGGATTTGTAGAGACAATTGGAAATCCAGATCTAAAATGGGAGCGTAACATTCAGTACAATGCCGGTATCGATTTAAGTTTATGGAAAAGATTTGATTTGAATTTAGATTTTTATCAGAGACAAACTTCAGATCTTTTATACAACGTTCCTATTCCTACAACTTCTGGTTATTCTAGTATGCTTCAGAATATTGGCGAAGTCAAAAACGTTGGTATTGAAGTCACTGCAAGAGTAAAAGTAATAGATTCTGATTTTAAATGGGAGATAGGCGGTAATATTTCTAAAAACAAAAATGAAATTGTGAGCCTTTATGGAGATGTAAGCCGCATAAATGTTGGGAGTTCTTCTGCGGGAATTGCTAAATATCTAATTGTAGGACAGCCTGTAAATAGTGTTTGGGCGAGAGAATCTGCTGGTATTATTAAAACTCAGGAACAATTAACAGCTTATCAGCAAATACGTCCTACTGCGCAACTTGGAGAAGAAATGTATGTGGACAAAAACAACGATAAAATCATCAACAATGATGATTATGTAAATATCGGAACAACTTCGCCCGATTTCTTTTACGGGATATCAACTAATCTAAGTTATAAAAACCTGACATTAGATATTTACGGACAAGGTGCAACAGGTCTGGCTTCTGATGAGGATAATAACTATATGATTTATGGAGAAAATCAAATTCAGAACAGAAATTATATTCCTACTCAGTATGCTTATGACAGAATGTGGAGCCCAGAAAACCCTTCTGGAAATTTCCCTAGAGCTGGTGCAAAAGATGTATATCTATCAAATAGAACAAATGGTGACTGGAATTATTTTGTAGTTAAAAATATAAAACTAGCCTACAATTTATCTAAGGTAATCAAAAACGCTGATTGGGTAAAACAATTAAACGTGTATGTGAATGCGCAAAACTTTATCAATATTGCAAATCACAGAGGATATAATCCTGAAAGCGGAAATGTAACATCTCCATACGTAAAAACAATGCTTATTGGATTTACTGCTAAATTTTAATTCTAAAAATCAATACTCATGAAAATTCTAAAATATATCTTTTCAGGTTGTGCAATACTATTTTTTTCACAGTGCACTGATTTAGCAGAAGAACCTTATACTTTCCTGTCTCCAAGCAATTATTATAAAAATGCTGACGAATTGAATACTGCATTGGTTGGTGTTTATGATGGCTATCAAAATGGATTTAATGGTTATTACAAATATATCATGTACTTGGAAGTCTTAACTGAATTTGGTTCTCCCGCGTACGCTAAAGATGATGCACAACTCTGGAATGTTTGGTCAGACATGAACAATGCTGATAAAATGGTAATTACAAATTGGGACGATGCCTACAACATTATAAATAGAGCAAATCTAGTTATTGGCAGAGGTGCAGATGTTGAAATGGACGAAACTCTAAAAAAGCGATATTTTGCAGAGGCTCGTTTTATAAGAGCCGCAACATACTACAATCTAGTACGCATGTACGGAGGTGTTTCGATTCCTGAAACTTTTACAGAAGGATTAAAAAACCTTGCAATTCCACGAAAAACAACAGAGGAAACTTATGCCTACATTATTTCCGATCTAGAATATGCCGAAGAAAATTTGCCTCTAAAATCTAATTATCCAAGCGATAATATTTGGAGAGCTTCAAAAGGAGCTGCACAAGCTTTGCTTGGAGATTTATATCTTACTCGAGGCAGTATGACTGGAGACAGAACTTTTTTTCAAAAGTCTAAAGATTACACTGCAAAAGTTATTCAATCGGGTCAATATGATTTGCAGCCCGACTTTAAAGATCTATGGTTTTGGTGGAACATCAACAATAAAAATGGAATTGAATCTGTGTTTGAATTACAGTTTGGAGGTGTCGAAAATGAATACAACAACAACCACGTAATGTTTGGTGTAAACATAACCGAAACAACATTGGGTTGCTATATGTATCATCGATTTGGTCCTTCAATACAGCATTATCTTTCATATGGTGATAATGATGCTAGAAAAGAAGGCAGTTTTTTAACGAAGGTAAATGTTACTGAAAAAGGAAATCCAAGTCATATTTTACAAACCATCGAATTTGTTCCAGCCGACAAAGGTTTCTTTCCTGGGTCTAAAGGATGGAAAACAGCTTCGCCAGGAAATCTGAAATTTTATGACCGAACCGAAAGTTCGGCCACACTAAAAAAACCTCAAGCAAATTCTTATGCTATTCGTTATGCCGATGTATTGCTAGATTATGCTGAAGCAGAAAATGAAATTAACGGTCCTGCTGCAGCTTATGCATACGTAAATAGAGTGCGAAATAGAGCTAAGCTTCCAGATCTAACTCCAGGTTTAAGTAAAGAACAATTTGCTGATGCCATTTACAAAGAAAGAGGATGGGAATTTGTTGGAGAAGGGTTATTATTTTTTGACGAATTAAGAACCAATCGAATTGGAAAAAACGTTGCCGATCATGTTAAATATGGAAATGATAACGGAATTAATATGTACGTAAACAATCCTTTGCAATTTGTTCCTTCCAAAAATTTCTTATTCAAAATTCCACGATATGATTTAGATTCTAATCCTGCTCTAGTTCAAAATCCTGATAACGTAAGTAATTAAAAACAAAAAATCCTTTCTATCTTTAGCGATAGAAAGGATTTTTTTTAGGTTTAAATCTAGAATAAGATTATCTGCTTTGCAGCCATCCTTCTGGATTATTATTTGATGTATTTTGTAGAATCAAGAATTTGATGATTGTTTTTCCTGTATCACCACTTGTTCTAACTTTTCCAATATTTTGTTTAATCGTCACTTTATCACCCTGACTAACAGAAACTGAACTTAAATTTTGATATACCGTGAAAAAGTCTCCGTGCTGAATTACAACTGCTTTATTCACTGGCGATAAAACGATAACCTTAGAAACTTCTCCCGCAAATACTGCTCTCGCGTTTGCACCGTCTTCTGTTGTAATCTCAACTCCAGAATTATGAACTGTAATTGAAGGGTGCAATGGGTGTGGCTGATCTCCATAGCCAAGAGAAATAAATCCTTTCTCTACAGGCCAAGGCAATCTTCCTCTGTTTGCTTTAAAATCTGCTGCCAGAACTTTATCTTCAGGAGTCATGACAATTTTAGAAGAAGAAACTGGAGCCGTTTTTGTTTCGGTCGAACCTGGATTTGCTTTTGCTCTTTCTGCAGCTGCTTTTCTGTTTGCTTCCGCAATAGCTTCACGAATTAAACGGTCAATTTGTTTATCAATACGCTTAGATTCATTTTGTTTTGATCGAATATCAGCAGCAATTTTATTTTTATCTTTTTTAAGGGCATTAACTAATTTTTGCTGTTCTTTTTTCTCTACTTCAAGCGTAATTTTTTCTTTTTGATTCTCGGCTATAATCTTCTTTTTTACCTGTCTTTGTCCATCAAGTTTTGCGTTAAAATCAACTAACTGAGCTGTTTTTGACTGAATTTCAAGACCTTGATTTTTTCTAAAAGTAGTATATTGTTTTAAATATTGTGCCCTTTTGTAAGCTTGCAAGAAACTTTCAGATGATAAAATAAACATCGCACGGCTTTGTTCAGATCGGCTTTTGTATGATTTTAAAATCATTTCTGCATAATCCTCCTTTAGAACTTTTAGTTCTTTTTTAAGTTTATTTACCTGAACCTGATTAATATACATGTCATTACTAATCAGTTTTTCTTGTTTTGCCGTAGTATTAATTAATTTCTCTTTTAGCTTAATTTTATTCGCCTGAATTAAATATTCATTTACAGCAGATTTCTCTTGTTTTCGAACAGACTGAAGCATCTTTTCGTTATCTCTGATTTCCTGCTGAATTTGAGCTTTACGCTGCTCCAGTTTTTCTTGCTGAGAATCTTGCGCCCATACAAATGTAGTGGCACAAACTAAAACTAGACTTAGGAGAAATTTTGGCATGTTTATCTTTTTATTTTTGCAAATTTACTTAATTGTAACTTTTTTATAACCGCTTGGTACACTATACGGAAAAGAAAGTTCTTCATTAAATGAAATATTGTTGTAATTCAAGTTAATGCTTGTCTTGCCTTTTGGCTGAACTGCATTGATTTCTATACTTGTAGGCAATGTTCCCTGATCAAAATTTTTAGCTTCTGAATAGGCAATTTGCAATGTTCTGTTTTCTGATGTCTGAGAAATCTCTTCTTTCTGAATTAAATATTTTTCCCCATCTAAGAAAAAGGTTTTCTTTATGTTGGCATCTTTATCTTCATCTAATCTGAATAGATTTTCTACAATAGTTTGCGTATATTTTCCTTTTCTTAAATCATCAAAAGCTTCTCCAATCAATAGATTTTGAACTTTGGTATAATCTAAATCTGTTCCAAGCCATTTGCTCAAACTTGTAAAATCTCCTTCATAATAAGTACTATTAATTTTTTCATAATAACTTACTGCCGAAGGTGTTATCAAAGCTTTTGCCATTGTAATTCCTAAGAAACGAACGCTTATTAGAATCTGTTTGTCTTTTTCAATTCTGATTTCTGCCGTAACATTTTGGCTTTGTTTTTCATCAGCATATCTTGCGCTCGCTTTTATGTATAAAGTAGAAAAATCTAACTTATTGTCATAATGTTTTTCGATTACTTTTTTGTCTTCTTTTGGCGCAATTGTCTGGCTCGTATTTCCTTGCACTGCTACTGCTTTCGTTTTACAAGAAATTACAGCAATAGATAATGCTAGTATTGATATATATTTTTTCATTTGAATTCTCTTTTATTTTTTCTTCTTTAATACTTCATTTGCTTTCAAAAAGTATTCCTCTTTTTTCTTTGCATCTCCCAATCCATTGTATGCCTCTCCTAACTGAATATTAAAATTTGATTCTAATTTTACGTCATCAACCACATAATCAAGACCCATTTCTAAGACGGTTTTTGCATTTTTAAACTGTTTCAACTGATTGCTTCCTAAACCTGCATAGTAATAAAACTGTGGTTGACTTGGGTAAACTTCGATCAGCATCATAGCTCTTTTGGTCATTGGTTCATACTGTTTAACTTGAGAATATGCCTCCAATAATAACATATTGGTCTCAAGGTCAGTATCTGAATGACTCTTTAAATCTTTTTCATAATATTTAATGGCGTTCTCAAATTGTCCTTTACTATGATAAAACTTTCCAATTTCTTTGGCAACATCAACATCTTTATCGTTGTCAAAATAAGAAATGGCTTTTTCTAAATCGGCAGAATACTGTGGATTTTTATTTACATAAATCAAAAATTCATTCAAAGTTCTGTGTTTGATTTTTGAATCGATTTTTGAGCTTGCTAAAATCATATTCATCGATTTTATAGCTTTATCTGCTTGATTGGCATCTAAATATCCTTTAAATGAACTCACTTGACCCCATTCAGAATTAGGAAGTTCTTTTGCCAATTGTTTTGCTACTTCTAGCGATTTTTCATTTTCATTATTTTTCGAATACAAAAAAATCAGATTTACATAATTTGATTCTTCTTTCGGATTTTTTTTAATCTGTTCCAAAAGATTGTCAATTTCAGCATTTTGATATTTTCCTTGAGATAAAATCTGTGTTTTATAAATTTCACGTTCAGCAGATTTTCCGAACTTATCATTCATTTCATTTATCGCGGTCAATGCCTTGTCATACTGATTGGTAATCATATATAACGAAATCAAATCATCTTTATATTCTTCGTCAAAAACAATTATTTTTTGAATAATTTCAATTGCCAAAGGATAATTTTTTGTCTCGTAACTTACATCATAAATTCCAAGCCAAAACCATTTGTTTTTAGGATCAAGCTGTGTTGCTTTTTCAAAAGCATCTTGTGCATTCTGATATTGTTTAAGCGACAAATAGTTTTTTCCTAATTCAAAATAAGCAACTGCATCATTGGGTTTAAGTTTTATACATTTTTCCAATGATACAATGGCTTTATCATAATTTTCAATTCCTTTTTGTTTTAATGATTCATAAAATGAGTCCTGATATTCGTCTGTTGCCATAGCAATATCTTCGGGTTCTGTCTGGGCAAAAACCGAAAATGATGTGCTGAATAAAGCAAAAAATAAAACCGTAAAAACTCTTTTTTTGATCATTTGTAAAAACTACATTTTAAACAAAACGAAACCTTGCTAATTTATTTTATTCTAAAACAGCATAATCTCCAATACTAATACTTGTAAATTTACCATCGTAACTCACATGGTTTCCGATCATTGCATTATCAAGATTAGCATTTTTAATTTGAGAATATGTTTGTATCAAACTGTCTTTAATTGTGCTGTCTGTTACGTGACATCCTTTTCCAAGAGAAACATTTGGACCAATTGTAGTATTCTTCAAAACTACATTTTCGCCAATATAACATGGAGGGATAATTGTTGAATTTTCTAATGTAACACCATAATCAACCAAATGCTCGCCATCATTATGAAGGAAACCTAACATTCTTGTATTAGTTTCAACTGTAACATCTTTGTTACCGCAATCCATCCATTCGTCAACACTTCCTGTTTTGAAAACTTTTCCGTTTGCCATCATAGCTTTGATACCATCATTAATCTGGTATTCTCCACCATTCTGAATATTATTGTCCAAAACATTTTGAAGTTCGTTTCTTAAAATTCCAACTTCTTTAAAATAATAAATTCCGATAACGGCTAAATCGCTAACAAATTCTTTCGGTTTTTCAACCAACTCTATAATTTCATTATTCTGGTTTAGTTTTACCACACCAAAAGCTTCAGGCTGTTCTACTTGTTTCACCCAGATTACAGCGTCTGCTTCTGGATCTAATTCAAAATCTGCTCTAATTAAAGTGTCTGCATAAGCAATTACCGCTGGTCCAGAAAGAGATTCTTTAGCACACATAATAGCATGTCCGGTTCCTAGAGGCTGATCTTGGCGATAGATTGAAGCTTTAGCTCCTAATCCTTTAGCTAAATCTTCTAAACTTGTTACAACATCTTCTCCAAAAAAAGCTTCATCTCCTAAGATAAAAGCAACTTCTTCAATTGGTTCTTTTAATATTTTGGCAATATCTTCAACTAAACGGTGTACAATCGATTTTCCTGCAACTGGAATTAACGGTTTTGGAACCGTCAATGTATGAGGCCTCAATCTTGATCCGCGGCCTGCCATTGGCACAATTATCTTCATTTTTTATTTGATTTTATGGGAAGATTTAAAAAAAATCTTCATTGGGTTTGGTCTTTCTTTTTTATTATTTCACTCCAGTGCTTCCAAAGCCTCCTTCACCTCTTGATGTTTCAGTAAGTGTTTCAACTTCAATCCACTCAGCTCTTTCGTGTTTTGCAATAATCAACTGCGCAATTCGTTCTCCGTTTTCTATTACAAAATCGTCATTAGATAAATTTACTAAAATTACTCCTATTTCTCCTCTGTAATCTGCATCAATAGTTCCTGGCGAATTTAAAACGGTTACCCCTTTTTTTGCTGCCAGACCGCTTCTAGGCCTTACCTGCGCTTCGTAACCAATTGGCAATTCTATAAAAAGTCCTGTTTTTACAATAGTTCTTTCTAAAGGTTTTAACGTAATTGGTTCTATAATATTGGCACGCAAATCCATTCCTGCAGATGCAATTGTTTCGTAATTTGGTAAATCGTGCTGCGATTTATTGATAATTTGAATTTTCATTTTTGAATATAATTTTCTTAAAACGTCTTATTTTCTTTTCATTATTCCTTTTATAGTATCTTTTTCAAAATGGTAAACCATATACATAAAGATTAAAAGAAGTGGAATTCCAACATAATATTTTTCTCTAAATCCGTAAAATGAGATTACTGAAAATACTATTGAAACACCTAAATAAGCACCAATCTTGTTCATATCATAAGGAATCGGATAATATTTATTTCCTAAAACATAAGAAATAAGCATCATACTTCCGTAAGCCGAAATGGTTGCAATTGCAGAACCATAATAGCTGTATTTTGGAATTAAAAGATAATTTAAAATCAAAGTTACAATTGCTCCTACAATAGAAATATAAGCCCCAATTTTTGTTTTATCAGTCAGTTTATACCAAACCGACAAGTTGTTATAAATTCCCAAAAAGAAATTTGCCAAAATAATTAAAGGCACAACTTTCATCGCTTCCCAATACGATTTATTATCTAATAATAAATACTTTAAAAGATCTGCAAAAACAATTACACCCAATAAAATCAATGATCCTAAAATCACAAAATATTTGGTTATAACAGCGTAAGTCTGTGGTGCATTTTCATTTTTAGCATGACTAAAAAAGAATGGCTCAATTCCTAATCTAAAAGCTGTTGCAAAAAGAACCATAAATAATCCTAATTTGTAACAAGCAGAATAAGCTCCAACTTCAGATTTTGCAAGGTTTTCAGGAAGTAAATATCCTAATAGGATTTTATCAAAATGCTCATTTACTGCAAAAGCCAAACCTGCCACCAAAATCGGAAGTCCGTATTTCATCATTTTCTTCCAAAGCACTGGATCGAATTTTCGTCCAAGCGAAAGATAATTTGGAGAAAGCACAATAAAAGTTGCCAAACTTGCTAAAAGGTTTGCAATGAAAATGTAAGCAATCTGGAAGTTTTGTACATATAAATTATCCCAAATAGAGTTCGGATTTGCTTCTGCCAATTTTGGAAGATACATCAGGAAAAATATATTCAGTAATAAGTTTATAACAACATTTCCAATTTTGATTGCCGCATAAACCATAGGTCTCTGATTAGCTCTAAGTTTAGAAAACGGAATTAAAACCAAAGCATCTAAAACTAAAATCCATACCGAATAAGTAATATACTGAACATCGACTTCGGCTAAATTTGCCAATGTATTTCTAAAAATCAAGCCTGCAAAAAGAAATAGAATAGAGGTCCAAAAAATAGAAATAGTAGAAGTAGCAATTACATTTTTCTTATCATCTTCTGCACTGTAAAACCTAAAAAATGCAGTTTCCATTCCGTAAGAAAGAACCACATTAAAGAAAACCATCCAAGACAATACAATCGAAACTTCACCATACTCAGCTGTAGGCAAAATCCCTGTATATAATCTCACTAATAAAAAACTTAGCATTCTTGGTAAAACTGTCGCCAGTCCGTAAATTGCTGTTTGCTTGAATAGATTTTTATATAATCCCAAAATATAATTCTAATAATGTTTATAAGACAAAAATAACCATTTCTTTTGTTTAATGGTGCTTTTGTTGATGCAATAAAGAAAACTTATGATTGTTTTTAGACAGTCATTTTCTTTTCATCTAAAATTTTGACAAAATGAAATCCTTTCGGAGCATAACCCTGATTATAATAAAACCGATGGGCTCCAAAATTTCCTGTAAATGCATCCAAAACTATACTGCTGCAATTCAATTCTATTGCCTTCTTCTCTATATAATCGGTTAACATTTTTCCTATCCCTCTAGATCTAAACTCAGGATTAACAACAAAATTGTCGATTTCTAGATATTTTCCTGTCCAAAGTTTTGTCGCAGACCAACAACCAGTAAGTCCAAGACAAGTATCATTTTCAAATACCGCAATCTGTATATAATTATGCGGAACCATTTCAGAGAGAAATAATTGATATTTTTCAAGTGAAATATTCGGATATAAAAATCGAATCGTATTTATCTGAGCAACCATATCTTCAGCGGTAGTAAGCTCTCGTATTTGTAAAGTCATTGTATAAAAAAGAAATAGAATTCAAAAGTACTTAAAATAAAAACTAAGAAATAGACGTTTAATATTTGAAAAATAAATTAAACTCAATAAAAAAAGAAAAATACAAATTATACTCACACTTAAAACCTTTATATCTAGATAATTATAATGTGTTTTTTATCAAAACATGTGAAATATATAAAATTTAATTAAAAATTATGTAACATTTTTTTTACAGTCTTTATTTAAATTTGTTTCAAAGGGAATGAGAAAGCTAGATACAACCCTTATAAAAAAAGAAGCACTGGGACTGATAAAGCTTGTTTGTTCCCATAAAAGACAAAGCATAAGGGATTGATTCAGCTGCAGTAACCCTAAAAAAACAGAGCACTGGGACTAATAAAGCTTGTTTGTTCCCATAAAAGACAAAGCACAGGGATTGATTCTGCTGAAATGTAACCCTTAAAAAAACAGAGCATTGGGATTAATAAAGCTAGTTTGTTCCCATGAAAGACAAAGCACGCAGAGTTATCTGTCTATTTTTATAAAATGGTAGTGATTCTCAACTTAATTGTAATTTGAGAATCACCATTTTATAAAATTATTTTTAAAAAAGAATAAAACTTCCAATAAAAAGAAAAGCCAGCTAACGCTGGCTTTTCTTTTATATATTACGGAATAAATTATCCATTTAAAGCTTCTGCTCCACCAACGATTTCCAAAATCTCACTTGTAATCGCAGCCTGACGAGCTTTGTTATAAGTTAATTTCAATTGGTTTCTCAATTCAGTAGCATTATCTGTTGCTTTATGCATCGCAGTCATACGTGCTCCATGCTCAGAAGCAAATGAATCACGGATACCTTTGTATAATTGTGTTTTTAAAGACTTAGGAATTAAAGCCAATACAATCTCTTCTTTTCCTGGTTCAAAAATATAATCTCCAGAAGTAGCAGCTACATCAGTATTAATAGGTGCTAACGGTAAAAACTGTTCTACTTGAACAATCTGAGTCGCAGCATTTTTAAACTGATTGTAAACCAATTCAATTCTATCGTATTCTCCAGTTAAAAACTTTTGAGTTAAATTATCAGCAATTCCAGCAACATTTTCAAATGTTAAATGATCAAAAATTGCATTATGATGACCGTGGATTTTATGCGTTTTAGCTAAAGCATCTCCACCTTTTTTACCAATGGCAAAAACGTCAACTTGCTTTCCAGCATAAAACTCTGTACGGTTTTTAATCTCTTTAATAATATTTGAATTGAAAGCACCACATAAACCTCTGTTTGAAGTTACAGCAACTAACAATACTTTTTTTACTTCACGTTGTATAGTGTAATCTCCTCCTATTTCACCTTCTAGTGTAGCAGAAAGATCTTGCAATAACTCCGTTAATTTCTCGGCATAAGGACGCATTGCAGTGATTGCATCTTGTGCTTTCTTCAGCTTTGCAGCAGAAACCATTTTCATAGCCGATGTAATTTGCATCGTCGATGAAACGGAAGTAATTCTATTACGGATTTCCTTTAAATTTGCCATCTATTAATTAGAAAATGTGACAATTTTGAAATTAGATAATTAGAATAATGATTACATTTTCTAATTATCTAATTTACCAATTATCTTATTAGTTATATTTTGCTGAAACTTCTTTTGCTGCTTTTTCGATAACGTCAGTAATAGCGTCATCTAATTTTCCAGCTTTCAAAGCATTAAGTGTATCTTTATGTTTGCTGTTTAAGTAAGCTAAGAAATCTGCTTCGAATTCTTTTACTTTATTAACAGGAACATTTCTTAACAAGTTTTTAGAACCAGCGTAGATAATTGCTACTTGGTTTTCAACTGTATAAGGATCATTTAAACCTTGTTTCAAGATCTCAACGTTTCTTTTTCCTTTTTCAATTACGTTTAAAGTAACAGAATCTAAGTCAGAACCGAATTTAGCAAAAGCTTCTAATTCACGGAATTGAGCTTGATCTAATTTTAAAGTTCCAGAAACTTTTTTCATTGATTTAATCTGTGCATTACCTCCAACACGAGATACAGAGATACCTACGTTAATTGCAGGACGAACCCCAGAGTTGAACAAATCTCCATCAAGGAAAATCTGACCATCTGTAATAGAAATTACGTTTGTTGGGATATATGCAGAAACGTCACCAGCTTGAGTTTCGATAATTGGTAATGCAGTTAATGAACCACCACCTTTTACGATAGATTTGATAGAATCTGGTAAATCGTTCATGTTTTTAGCGATACCATCATCAGCGATTACTTTACAAGCACGCTCTAATAAACGAGAGTGTAAGTAGAAAACGTCTCCAGGGTAAGCCTCACGTCCCGGTGGTCTTCTTAATAAAAGAGAAACCTCACGGTAAGCAACAGCTTGTTTAGATAAATCATCATAAACAATAAGAGCTGGACGACCAGAATCTCTAAAGTACTCTCCAATAGCAGCACCAGCGAATGGAGCGTAAACTTGCATTGGAGCTGGATCAGAAGCATTAGCAGCAACGATAACTGTATAAGCCATTGCTCCTTTTTCTTCTAACATTTTAGCGATTCCTGCTACAGTTGAAGCTTTTTGTCCAATTGCAACATATATACAGAATACAGGTTTTCCTGCATCGTAAAATTCTTTTTGATTTAAGATTGTATCGATACAAACAGTAGATTTTCCTGTTTGACGGTCACCGATTACAAGCTCACGCTGTCCACGTCCAACTGGGATCATAGCATCAACTGCTTTTACTCCTGTTTGTAATGGTTCAGTTACTGGCTGACGGAAGATAACTCCAGGTGCTTTTCTTTCTAAAGGCATTTCATATAAGTCTCCACCGATTGGTCCTTTTCCATCAATTGGAAAACCAAGAGTGTTAACTACACGCCCTACCATTTGCTCACCTACTTTAAGAGAAGCAATACGTTGAGTTCTTTTTGCAGTAGATCCCTCTTTAAGTCCTGTTGATGGTCCTAATAATACAACCCCAACATTATCCTCTTCAAGATTCAATACGATACCTTCCATACCGTTATCAAATTCTACTAACTCTCCATATTGTACATTAGATAGCCCGTAAACACGAGCAATACCGTCTCCAACTTGAAGTACTGTTCCTACTTCTTCTAGCGTAGCACCAGATTCAAAACCTTCTACTTGCTTTCTTAATATTGCTGAAATTTCAGCAGGTTTTATTTCCGCCATAATTATTATTTTTACCTACTTTTACTTTTATTTAAAATTAGAATATAAATCAACTAGATTTTTTAAGCCCTCCAAATTGCTGTAGTCAATTTTTTCTAAATCACTACTAGCAACAGAATCTCCTACATATTCTTTTAACTTACTTAAAAATTTATCTTCTTTACCTTTTTTTACTAAAATCTGAAATCCTTTTTCTTGCTTCGGTACTTTAATCACATAAGTGTTTGATGGTATATCCTGATAGATACTCATCTTATCTGTAACTTGTACTTCTTTAAAATACTTCCAAGATGCTGAAGCTAAAGACACTCCTGCTAAAGCTCCTAAATCAAGAGCTGTATTGTCTTTTGGCGCAACATTTTCAATTTTTACCAAAAGAGCTCTGTATTTTGTTTCTGTATTGTCATCATTATAGACACCAAACATCACGTTTTCTTTTGCTTTGAAATTGAATGTTCTTAAATTTCCTTTTTCATTTGGACCAAAAACCGTTACCAGTTTTCCATCACCACCGCTATCTAAATCTACCATACCATTGCTAGATTTTGGAACAGCGATTCTTTCAAAATCAATAGTTACTTTTCCTTCTGTTTTTTCACCTTTTGGATCAATAGCATATCCTTTTTTATCAAAAATATTAGCTGAATTTTTCTTAGCTTCCTCATATTTAGCCATCTTGTCAGCATTTTGAGCACTTAAAAGTACTTCAGCCTCACTTAAGGTCATAAATTTTTGACCATTTAAATACGAGTTATCTACAACTTCTTTAACTAATCTTTCAGTATCAGCGGCGCTACTTCTGCTTGTATATTCGAAAGATGGTGCATAAGTAAATGTTTTATTTGACTCAGTCAAAGCTACTACCATTTTTCCTCCTCTGTCAACAGCTTTAACCAAAGATCTTCCGCTTAATGACAAAATATCAACATTCAAAACTGGATAAGGAGATGAATCTTGTTTCCAAGAAACAACATATTTTGCTACCACTTTAGACATAAACTCTTTACGCTCTGCATCACTATATTTTGACGTAAAAGCATCTTCAGGAACTTCACCAGAAAAAACCAATTTTTCAGCTGTATGAATTTGGTAATTTAAAGTGGCTAATTGTTTCGCATCAACTTTACCTGCTTCTTTTACTTTTTCTATTTCTGCAGAAATACTCGGGCGTTCTTCAGCAAAAAAAGCATCAAGATTTTCAATACCTTTTGCAGTGAAAATTGTATACTTTTTAGCAAGAAGCTCTGCTATTGCTTTTTTATAATTTAATGTAAAAGACAATAACTCAAAGTTTACCTCTGTTTTTTTAGACCCGTCTAAATTCGTAACCACTAACCAGCTTTTAGAATTTTGAGCATCAATTTTATGTGTTTTCAAATTGGCAACAATCCCTGTCGAACCATCTAATGATGTGTATGTAAATTGTGTACCTGTTTTATCTTTATCAACCTTAGCAATTGCAGTACCGTCAAATAAAATTTTGTTATCATCTTCTTTGATCTTTTGACCAAACGATAGAAATGATATACAGAAAACAAATAAAATTAAAAAATTCCTCATAGGTTAGATTTAGTTTTGGGTTAACTCTCTTTTTAATACTTGTAATCTGTTAGCAACTGAAGCGTTGTACTGATTATCTCCTATTCTTAAAATAAATCCACCAATAATTGAAGGATCTACCACATTTTCAATTGTAATTTTTTTATCTGATAAAGTTGCAACTTTTGCTAAAACTTTAGCTTCTAAAGCAGCGTCCATTGGGATTGCTGTTGTAACTTTCGCTACTTCAACACCATTACTTTCATCAAATAATTTATTGTATTCTAATGCAATTGCATGTAGAATTTCAAATCTTTTGTTTTCGAATAATAAACGGAACAATCCTTTTGTCACTCCATTTACATCTGCAAAAACTTCTAAAAGAGCACCTTCTTTAACTTCAACTGTTGTTGTTGGGTTTTGAATAAATGTACTCAACTCTTCATTAGTCTCAATTACCTTAGCAATTGATTTCATATCGTTATTGACAGCTTCGGCAACACCTTTAGAGTTTGCTAAGTCTAGAATTGCTTTTGCATAACGAATTGCTGCTCTTGTACTTGCCATAATCTTAGTTTAACTTTACGTCACCTAACATTTTCTCAACCAATTTAGTTTGAGATTCTTTGTTAGATAATTCTTCTTTCAATAATTTCTCAGCAATACTTAATGATAGAGAAGAAACTTGAGATTTCAATTCTGCCATTGCAGCATTTTTTTCACTTTCGATAGCAGCTTTAGCTTGTTCGATCATTTTTTGACCAGCTTCTTGCGCTTCGTTTTTAGAATCAGCAATCATTTTCTCTTTCATTTCGCGAGCTTCTTTCAACATCGCGTCACGTTCTGCACGAGCTTCATTCAAAATTCTTTGATTGTCAGCTTGTAAATTTTCCATTTCTCTCTTTGCGTTTTCAGCAGAAAGCAATGCATTTTTAATACCTTCTTCTCTTGCAGTAATAGATTCCATAATTGGTCTCCAAGCAAATTTTACTAAAAGTAAAATCAAAACTACCAAGATTAAAGCTTGCCAGAAGAATAATCCGAATGAAAAATCGTTAATTAACTTATCCATTTTATATAACTATATTAAATATTTAATTTCTTTTTTAAAAGTAACAACATCTTTAACCAACCGTTAAAGATGCTGTTATTTCTCTCTTTATTATTTTCCTAAGATTAAAGCAGCGAATGCTAAACCTTCTAATAAAGCCGCGATAATAATCATCGCAGTTTGAATTTTACCAGCAGCTTCTGGCTGACGAGCAATAGCGTCCATAGCAGATCCACCGATTTTACCTAAACCTAAACCTGCACCGATTACTACTAAACCAGCACCTACTAAAGTTGGAATTGTTCCCATAACTATTTATATATATAAAATTAAACTTCTAAAATTAAATAATCGCAGTTTCATCTTCGTGGTGGTGAGCATGATCATGATCTTGAACTGCCATACCAATAAACAATGATGATAACATTGTAAAGATGAACGCTTGTAAAAACGCAACTAAAATTTCAATAACAGAGATAAACAATGTCAATCCTAATGAGATTGGCAAATCTGCTGCTAAATTTTTTCCAACAAAAATCATTGCGATCAAACTCATAATTACTACGTGACCTGCAGTAATATTTGCGTACAAACGAATTAATAATGCGAATGGTTTTGTTAATGTTCCTAAAATCTCAATTGGAGCTAATATAATTTTCATTGGAACTGGTACTCCTGGCATCCAGAAGATGTGACCCCAATAATCTTTGTTTGCACTAAATTGAGTAATGATAAATGTAAAGGCTGCTAGACAAACTGTAATAGCAATGTTTCCTGTTACGTTGATTCCCAGCGGAGTCATTCCTAATAAGTTCAAGATCCATACAAAGAAAAATACAGTTAATAGGTAACCCATATATTTACGGTATTTTTTCTCTCCAATATTTGGAACTGCAATCTCATCTCTAATGAAAATTACAAGTGGTTCTAAAACTCTACCAAATCCAGTTGGGATTGGTCCTTTTTTATATGATTTTGCTAAACCAGTAAACATTAATAATAATAATACTGATACGAAAAGCATTGAAACAACATTTTTAGTAATAGAAAAATCTAATGGCTTTTCATTTTCTGGATGACCGTGCTCATTAAAAGTAATTGTTCCGGCTGCATCTGTTTTGTAAATTTTACCGTGAACTAATTTGTAGAAGTTTCCATCAACTTCTGCAACTGTTTCTCCAAAGTGGAATTTTGAAGAAGAAAAAACTTTAAGACCACCATCAATTAAAATAACTGGTAATGGAAAACCGTAGTGTTTGTTTTCTTTCTCATCTTGAAAGAAAACAAAATCGTGAGAATCTTGTAAGTGGTGATCAATAAATGCATCAACTTTTGCCTTTGGATCTAGAGCAACGTGCTCTCCTTCTTCGGGAGCATTATGTGAAACTACTTTCTCTTCGTGAGCAGTTTCAGTTTGTACATGCGTCGAATCATTCTCTTGATTTGCAAAACCCATAATAGGTAGAGAAGCTACAAAAGCTGCAAGAATAAAGCTGAGTGGTTTGTTTGAAATCACCATATCGTGGAAAATCTTATTTTTTTACGTTTCTAAAATTTGGTGCAAAGGTACATTTTTTATTAATATTCAAAAGGATATGAAAAATTATTTTTAAACCTTGTTTTAAAGAATTGTTATTTTAACGCTTTTCATTTAATAATCGGGCAGTTAAAAGCGTCTGAAATAACAAAAACAGCACAAATGTTACAAAAAAACTAATTTTTTCAACATCGCTCTGCCCAGTTTTGTTTTTTAAGATTGGCTGCAAAACTAAATAGGCTAATAACATTTGTGTAAAGGTTCCGAATAAAAACGTCATTCCGACGATTTCAAAATTCTTCTTTTTTACTACTAATAATATAAGGTATAATAAAGACGAAATCGCGAAGAAAGAAAAATACAGTAATTCTAAACTGTAATGAAAGTTCTTTGTACTAATTTCACTAAAGAAAAAAATTGCTTTATGAATAATATAAGTCCCTAAAGCAAGGCCAAACAAATAAAAAAACGGTTTGTAATTTTTTAAAAGCATTTGAAATAATTTTTGTGCAAAGATGCAACTTTTATCTCAAGGCTTTTTTATTTACAAACTACTTTGTTTTATTGATATCATTTACTTGTCGGATTACATTATACAATGCAACTCCAACACCGGCTAATACAAAAATGGTGTTATAATATACTTTGGGGCTTGGATGTTTCTCATCGAGCCAAGTTCCGAAATAAGAGAATACAAAAATGATTACTCCCATTTGAAAGGGAATGTTAATAAATGCCAACCATTTATTTCTCCTATTATTGTTCGGCTCCTTTTCCATCTTCTAACATTATAACTGTGTTTGAATGTGCAAGCATCGTGCAGGTTGCTGTAAAGTCGGCACCTGGTTCTATCGAAAGTTTTCCTACTGCAACTTCTCCATGTATTTGAGCAGTCGATTTAATATTAAGGGTTTCTAGAACTTTTATTTTTCCATGAAACTCTCCTTCTATATCTGCATTGTTACAAATTATTTCTCCTTTAACAACTCCTTTTGCCCCAATCACTATTTTGCCTTGCGAAGTAAAATTTCCTATCAATTCGCCATCTAATCTAAAATCGGCTTTAGAGACTATATCTCCTACTATTGATGTTCCTTCAACAATTCTATTTGTTTTTCCTAATTGTTCAGTTCCGTTTTTTTTTACTTTTTCAAACATGGCGGTTAAGATTTAAGGGATTTTTGGGCTAAGATATGTATCTAGATTTTTTTTAATTTGAACAATTTTATAATTGTCATTTGATATAATTATTGCTTGATCTGGGATTTTATATTTCTTATCATCTCTGAAAACTCCAGCAACATCATTTGCATAAGCCTCAGATTTTAAACCATGAATAACTACAAAACTTTCTGTTTTATTGTATTTATCCAATGATGTTGTCAATCTTTCGTAATTTTCAACTAATAAAAATACTCTAATTGCTTCTTCAATTCTTTTAACTGCCTTTGTATCGTTATTATTAACTCGATACACTATTTTCCAGTTTTTAGTGTCTGTTGTTGTAAAATTAAGTTTCTCTAAAATAGGAACCTGTTTTTCTAGAATTTCTCTTGCATTTTTACCTTCTTCACTATTCGGATAATTATCGGCTACATTCTCAAGTCCTTTTTTATAAGCTTCTAAACCATATACTTTTCCTTGAGCGTTAGCCTTTAGCAATTCGTATTTTGAAACAATATCATCTCCAGAATATTGGTTAATTAGATTGTCAATATTTGCCAAGACTTCGTTAAACTGTTCTTGCTCAAATAGTTTATACCATTTTTGATATTCTTTGTCTGGACTAGAATTTGGATCTTCTTCTTTATTGTTTAAAATATGAGCATATCTCGAATCTGGATATTTTGAAGATATCTCTGCTTTTATAGCTTCAGCTTTTGCTGGGTTTGTAATTTGATATATTTTGTATAAATTATACATTGATGGCAATACCAATTTTTCTTCAGGATTATTTTGAAGTAATTGTTCTAGCTTATCGCTTGCCAAATTATATTCTTTAAACTTCTCCTTATATATAAGTCCCAATTGATAGTATGAAAAGTTTCGTTCTTTACCAATGCTATCCATAGCTGTTTGCGAAGTTGGAAGCTGTTTTACATAATAGGCTACAGTATATTTTTCTGGTACAATGGTATCTTTTAATGCGTTAGCAACTTCTTTAGTTGCAATAGAATCATTCATCGCATCATTATTAATGGCTCTCATTCCTGCCAATCTCCAGTTTCCAGCCATAGTTCTGTTACCCCACATTTTTTTAAACTGTAGTTTTCCATAGGCTACGGTTGTAGGGTTATAAAAATAGAATGTACTTGCGTTATCATTTCCTCCAGGGGGCACGATCCCTTCTGGTTCCATTGATTTACCTAAAGATTGCGGGTTTACTGCTCCATTTCCTGGAATTCCCGATTGAGAATTTCGATCGATATTGGCTAATCGTTCTTTTTCTTTTTCTTCTAAAAGTCTTTTTTCTTCGTCTTTCTTTTTAAGCTTTGCAATATAACCTTCAAAATAATCTTTCTTTTCGCTTGGTGGCAAATTGTATACCTTAATAATACTATCGTTGCGTTTTGCGATAGCTTCGTATTTAATTACGTCATCAAGATTTTTTCTGTTTTTTTCTATAAAAGCAAATTCTCTGGTTTTAGGATCCAGTTTTACCAAAGTACTATCATAATACTTTGCTGCCATAGAATAATCAGTGTTTTTAAAATACATGTTTCCGATGTTTCTGTAAGCAGATGCCATCAAATAAGGATCTTTAGATTTTCTGCCTAAAGATTTATTGTAGAAGAATAATGCATTTTCCTGATCTTTCTTTTTATCATAATAAACTCCCATTTCATAAAAAAGAATATCATAATAAGGACGATTTTCACGATCAGTCACCAATTTATTAAATGTTTTTAAGAAAATCGTATCATTATCTTTCCCATAATCAAACATTTGTGCTTTTTTCGCGTAAGCGTGCATCATATACTTACGATCTGCTTTTCGGTTTAAATCAATAACAGCATCATAGAAATAAATGGCGCTGTCACGTTTTCCTTCTGCCTGATACATCTGACCAAGTATAAAACGATACCTTGCGCGTTCTTCATTCTTTCTTGTAAATTGTTCTGCAACTCTAAGTCTAGAAACAGCACTGTCTTTTTGTTCCAGATTAATAAAAGCTTCTGCCAAAAGAGCGTTGGCATCAGCATAGGTCTGTTTATCTAAATCTGTTTTTTTAAGTAAAATTTTAATATTCTTAAGAACAATTGCATCGTTTCCTAAACGCATATTGGTTTTTTCGCGCCAGATTTTTGCGGTATAAATATTATTACTTTCTGGATATTTGTATAAAATATAATTGAAAGCCTCAATTGCTGGAATGAAACGTTGGTCGTAATATCTCGCTTTTCCTAGCATAAGATATGCTTCGTCAATCTGCCAGTTTCTTTCTCTTCCTCCAATATTCATGGAGTGTTTCTGAATGGCTTTTGTAGCTTTGGTTTCTGCCTTTTCAAAGTCAGGATTTTTAGTTTTTTCTCCTTCAGAAAAATTTTCATCAAACTGCATTTTTTCAATTGGCAGTATCTTCCAAAAATTATCTTCGTTATTAGCCTGAATTGACTTTAAACCTTTTTCTAGACCAATTCCTCCATTATAAAGAATGTTATATTTTGTCCCAATCGAATGAGAGCTTCGAGCCAAAAAAGTATTTTTTTTGGTAGAACAAGCTATCAAAAAGAATAAAAAAACGAGAGTAAAACTATATTTAAGAGTATTCTTTTTCAATAGAAAAGAGTTTAAAACAGATAACTACTAAAAATTGGTTTTAGTATATTCACTTGTAAAAATACGCTTCTTTTTGAAATATAGAAATTCTTACACAGCAAAAAACAATTCTAGTTCTTGTAAGGTCTCTTTTGAGGTCTGAATATCTTTGACAATCTCCCCCTTATTAAGAGCAACAATACGATTACAAACCTCGACAGTATGTTGTAAATCATGGCTTGAAACTAAAACCGTTACGTTTGGATCATCGGCTAATTCTTTGATTATTTTTTTTAGTCGGCTCACCGTTGTTGGATCTAAATTTGCAAAAGGTTCGTCTAAAATTACAACTTCTGGATTACCAATAAGAGTAGCAATTATTCCCACTTTCTTTTGGTTTCCTTTTGATAAATCACGAAGATATTTTTTATTCTTTAAAATTTCTCCGTTAAAAAATTCCTCGTGTTTCGCCAGCAAAGCATCAATATCTGCTTTATTCTGATTTCGTAAATCTCCAATAAAATAAAAATATTCTTCTGGAGTTAAATATCCGATAAGAAAATTTTCATCTAAAAAAGATCCAGTAAAAGATTTCCAGTTTTCACTTGTATTCACCTGAATATCATTACTTTTTATATATCCTGTTGAAGGCTGGATTAGGTCTAAAAGCAAACTGAAGAAAGTTGTTTTTCCTGCTCCGTTATTTCCTACCAACCCAAAACTTTGTCCTTTTGGAATTTCTAGACTATTAATATTTAAAACTGTTGTTTTGTTATATGTTTTTGAAAGCTGATGTACTTGTATCATGGCAATGTTAGGTTTATTTTCTAATGGCAAATTATCAATTAACTCTTTTGTTTATAAGCACTTATTGTACTATATTTTTCTCTTTTGTATATCTTTTCTATTAATGAAAACACTTTTTCTTTGAAGATAAAACCCAAGATTCCTACTCCTGCAACTAAGGCTAATGCAACCGTTTTATCTGCATAATGCAAACCAAGCCAATATAATATCGATGGCAGAAATATTTTTGGCAATGACAATAACATTGCATTAACATTAAACACTTTTTTATCAGAAAAAGCACCGCCAGCATTACTTAAATCAATTGGCGTTTTGGTAAAAGCGCCACCCAAAAGCACTAAATGAGAATTGACTCCTATATTATAAATTGCTCCAACTACAACAATTAGATAAGTTTCCCAACCATATAAAAGATAAAAAGAAGCAAGTATTGTTGAAATGAAAGTTGCAATTACAACAAGCCACCATTTTGCAGTAATGTAACCTCTATACGGAATATTCTGCGTCATCATTAATTGATAGTATGAACTGTCCCAACTCGGTACAAATTGTCCGAATACAAATAGAAATCCACCCGAAACAAAAATTCCAGCAAAAATTTGCATAGCAGGCGGCTGATTCATGTTTCCGAAAAAAATCAATCCGTAGAATAAAAAGATAACACTCATTACTATAGTGGTTTTGGATCTTTTATTTCTTTTGATGAGTTTAATGTCATTTTTAAGAAAAGTTCCCAAAGTCCCGAACTGATTCAGCCACGAAAGATTTTCTGTAGAAGCAACATCTTGTTTTACAGAGAGTCCTGCATCGAGATATAAATTCTTTTCAAAGTATTTAAAAGTAAAATAATGCAGTGTTATTAATACTAGAATCGGAATCAAAAACAATCCGTCTATTTCATAAAAACTTTGAAAAAATGGCGTTGTAAACTTTGTAATATCAAATAATTGATAATATTGTGCACTTCCTAAAACTATAATCAATAATAGAAAAAGAGCAAATAATCTGTCAATATTACTCAAAATAATATTTAGGAAATTGTTGATATAAATAATAGACATTACACCCACATGCCAATAAATAATCTGAACAACATCATATCCGTTTAAAATTAGAACAACAGTAAATGGAACAAAAAATAAGGCATGTATCCAATTAAAAAAAGATAAAATCGTTTTGCCTAAAGAAAAATGAACAATGGTCCTTTTTTTTAAAGGAAGAACCAGCAAAGGTTTGATATTTAGAACAGGAATTGACTGTAATAACAATCGAATCATTAAATCCGCCAGAAAATAATAAATCAGAAATTTGTTTAAAGTCACCAATGGTTCCAATTTCATTTCTTTAAGCATATAAAATGCTCCAACTCCCATACCAATAAAAATTAAAGAAAAATAGATCATCAAAAAACCTATTACAATTTTCATTGCCAGATTTTTACCGAAAGATGCCGATCTAGTAAAAGCCTTCCATTCGAGATAAATAAACTTCTTAATCATGGTTTATGGTTTAAGTATTTTTGTAGTAAGAGCCCAAATGTAGGAAAACGTTACAAAAAAAGTTAAAAAAAATAATTTCGTGCTAAAATTTTAATAGTGGTTTGCTACTTTTGCATAAAAATTCTATCATGCCTTCATTCTTAAAACTTATAATTAAAGAGGTTAAAAGAGAAACTGCAGATGCTGTTTCTATTCTTTTTAATGTTCCTGAAGAACTAAAATCTGACTATAAATTTATAGCAGGTCAATATATAAATTTAAAATTAACTCTTGACAACCAAGAAATTAGACGTGCATATTCTATTTGCTCTGCACCAGACAGCGGCGAATTACGAATTGCTGTAAAAGCAGTAAAAAATGGTCTTTTTTCTCAGTTTGCCAATACTACATTAAAAGCAGGAGATGTTCTTGAAGTAGGCCAGCCAGAAGGTAAATTTACTTTTGAACCAGATGCTGAAAGACAAAAGAACTATGCAGCATTTGCTGCAGGAAGCGGAATTACTCCGGTTCTTTCTATCATAAAATCAGTTTTAAAGAATGAGCCAAAAAGCTCATTTGTATTGGTTTACGGAAACAAAACTCCTGAAAGTACAATCTTTCATCAAGAGCTTCACGATTTGCAATTGCAATATGTAGGAAGATTTTTTGTGCATAATGTATACAGCCAAGCAAAAGCTGAAAATGCTTTATTTGGACGAATTGAAAAATCGGCTGTTAATTTTGTTTTAAACAACAAACACAAAGAACTTCAATTTGATAAATTTTTCCTTTGCGGGCCAGAAGAAATGATTAATACTGTTTCTAATGTTTTAAAAGAGAAAAACGTAAAAGAATCTGCTATTAAATTTGAGTTGTTTACATCTTCTTCTGAAGAGCACGAAATTCAAGGTTCTCAAGAAGGCCACACAAAAATTACTGTTTTAGTAGACGATGAAGAGACTACTTTTGAAATGTCTAAAAAACAAACAATTCTTGACGCAGCTCTAAAACAAGGTGTCGACGCTCCTTATTCTTGCCAAGGCGGAATTTGTAGTAGTTGTTTAGGACGCGTTACAAAAGGAACCGCAGAAATGACGAAAAATTCTATTTTAACAGATGGAGAAATTGCTGAAGGTTTAATTTTAACATGTCAAGCGCATCCAACATCAGAAACTATTTATGTAGATTACGACGACGTCTAGTCGTATTAAATTCCAATATCAAAAATTCCAACTTCCAACTTTACAATTGGAGTTTGGAATTTTTTTTGTTTAATTGCGTTTCTACTCTTTGTCAAAGTTTAAAACTTTGACAAAGATGTAACTTGGAATTTGGAATTTAAAAAATTGAAAATTAATTGTTTATGAAATCTGTACGAGAAATTTTTAGAAATAAAGAATATCTTCTGGACGAACCAGAAGTTATGAAGCTCGTTGATTACTGTGAAGAACTTCAGGATGAAATTGTTGAATTAAAATTTCAAAAAACGGACAATAAAGAACTTGCCTTGCTCGACATGATTAAAGAAGTTATAAAAGGATGCGATAGCATTGAAAGAGAACAAATGGAACACGAACGCTATAGTTATGACGCACCGAATTATCAGGAAACCATTGCAAATCTAAAAAGCTATATTTATCAACGTTGTCGTGATGAAAAGATTTGGCTCTAATTGAAATAAAAGCAAAATTTTATCAAAATATTGCCGAATTTTTAGTAAATTAGAGGTAAAATTATAGCAATCTCAATCTCATTGTTTTGAGATTTTACAGAGCTACATCAAATTTGTCAAACATTTAAAAAATTAAATATCATGACAGCTCACGTACAACACTTTCATCTCTATCTATTTATTATGCTGGTTGTAACTGCTTCGCTGTGCGTTCTGGCGGTTATTATAAAAATGAAAAACAGAAAAGGCCCTAAGTTGCTTGAAAGAGAAAAGTACAATTCAACTTTGACCGACAAAATGATAGAAGTAAAAAAGACCGATTCGAATGTTTTTAATATTTGGCCTTATGTAAGCAGACTTAAATCGGCTAAAATTTTATCCAAAAAAATTAAAGATCAAGACTTAATCTATAAAGTTTATAGAGATCCATCTCAAAAATTTGAGCATATTCTATTGTCAACTGAAGATAAAAATAACTTTGTTTCCATTATAGTAAACAAAAAAAGAAAAAAAACAATAGGATATTCTTTCCTCGATTCTAATGAAAATTATGATTTAAGCAAAAATATTGCTTAAATCATTGTTAATCGCAAATACCCCAGCGGGGTAAAATATTTATAGAATCACAATAAAACAAAAGAAAAAAGCTCCAGCGGAGCGACATGTTTTTTTATAATAATGTCGCTCCGCTGGAGCTTTAATATTGTAGACGCATATTTTACTATAAATATTTCGCTTCTCCGAAGCTTATAAAAAGTGACGTCTTCTAGTTTATTCTAATCCTTCATGAAAGTTGCTCTACAACCTTGTCAACAACCTGCTGTGGTAAAATTGTTCTCATGGCATCTTCATATCCTTCGACAATTTTGTTTCCATAAACTGAAGTTGGTAATTTTGGATATTGATTTCGGTCTGAAGTTAAAGCATCTACCATCTTCTGGTTAAACGGTAAAAATCCTGCATAAGGATGTGTCGCACCCCAAAGCGTAACTACTTTTACACCCAACATTGCTGCGATATGTGCATTTCCGGAATCCATAGAAAGCATCACATCAAGATTGCTGATTAATTGTAATTCCTGCTGAAATTTAATTTTTCCAGCCATATTAATTACATTTTCAAATGGTTGGGCAAGAGAATCTAAAATTTCGATTTCCTTCTTTCCTCCACCAAAAAGTAAAATCGTCTGATCTTTATTTTCGGCCAATTTTGCAATTACTTCCTGCATTAAATCAAGAGGATAAACTTTAGAATCGTATTGAGCAAAAGGCGCAATTCCAATTAATTTTCGATAATCGTGTCCAATTAAATCGTTAATTTCTGCGCTTAAATCTGCTTTTTTAGGAAACTCCGGATGAGACAAATCAATAGAAAAACCAAGTTCTTGAAATACTTTTACATGTCTTTCAAACATGGTTGGCAATTGCTTGAAAATCTTATTTTCAGCACGTGTTAACTCTTTTTTACCTTCTCTTCCTTTATCAACAGTTGCTCTTTTTTTTCCGCTTAAAGCGAAAAGCAAACTCACGACCTTAGATCTCAAAACATTATGAAGATCAGCAAATGCATCAATCTTCAGTTTTTTTATATCACTATATAAGCGTAAAAGCCCAGGAAATCCTTTGTGTCTTTCTTTTTCATCAAAAGCAAAAAACTCAAGATTAGGAATTCCGTCAAAAAAAGGTTTGAAAAATGGACGAGAAATAACGGTCAGTTTTACCGTTGGATATTGTTTTACAAAAGCTCGTAAAACAGGAACCGTCATGGCGACATCTCCCATTGCGGATAGTCTCATGACGGCTATATGCTTAATTTTGCTAGACAAGTCTGCCAAATTATTTTTTATTTTGATATAAAACTGGGTTCAAATCGTCGTCGTTGTACATTTTCATTTGTTTGTAAACTTTCATGAATTTGTCACCGTTTTCGATATCTGTCAATAATTCTTCAATTGCTGTAGATAAATCTGTTCTTTGCTCTAAAAGAATATTTAATTTTTCCTGACATTTATCTCTATGTTCCTGAGAAGCTTCAGCACGATTAGCTTCTTCATGCATGTGATAAATTTTTAAAGCCAAAATAGATAATCTGTCAAAAGCCCAAGCTGGACTTTCAGAATTGATTTTTGCTCCTTCTTTTACTTTTACATCGCTATATTTCTGTAAAAAGTAGCTATCAATATATTCCACCATATCAGTACGTTCCTGATTTGATGCATCAATTCTTCTTTTTAAAGTTAATGCCGCAACTGGATCAATCTGTGGATCACGAATAATATCTTCAAAATGCCATTGAACAGTGTCAATCCAATTTTTTAAATATAACAAATGCTCGAACTTATCTTTTGGATAAGGATTATTGATCGGCTGATCTACATTATCAAACTGGTGATAATCTTTGATGCTTTGCTCGAAAACAGAATATGCTAATTTTGAAAACATGTTTTTATTTTTTTATGAAACAAAGATACTTTTTATACTTTTATACTTTGAAAAAAAACATTAATTTTTCAATTATTCCTAATAAACAATTGATCTTCTAAAAAAATATTATGAAAATCCATTATATCTCTGAGAACAACAGTGTATTAAATCATTTTTTAAGTCAGATCCGAAATGTAAAGGTTCAAAACGACAGTATGCGTTTTCGTCGAAATATTGAACGTATTGGAGAAATCATGGCTTATGAATTGAGTAAAATTTTACCTTACAAAGAAGTTGAAATTCAAACGCCTTTAGGAATTAAAAAGACGACAGAAATTGATGCAAATTTGGTACTATGTCCAATTTTAAGAGCTGGATTGCCTCTACATAATGGTTTTCTAAATTATTTTGATCATGCAGAAAGTAGCTTTGTTTCTGCCTGCAGATATCATCCAAATAATGACGATGAATTTGAAATTCGAGTTGAATATCAGGCAATTTCTGACTTAAATAATAAAACAGTCCTTCTTCTTGATCCAATGTTGGCCACTGGACAATCAATTGTTGCCGTTCATGAAAAATTAATAGAAAATGCTACTCCAACAGAAATTCATATTGTTGTTGTTATTGCAGCTCCAGAAGGAATTGATCACCTTGAAAAAAATCTTCCAGAAAACTGTCATCTATGGGTTGCCTCTCTAGACGAAAAACTAAATGAGAAAAACTACATTGTTCCTGGACTTGGAGATGCTGGCGATCTTGCTTACGGAAGTAAATTATAATTGAGAGAAAAAAGTAAATAAACTACACACAATCAGAGTATAATAAACAATCTCGTTATTAAGTTTCTGTTGCATGTATTCTACATGACTTGTTGCCATTATCGTTAATGGTGCAATACTGAATAATAATAAATCATTGCTTTTATTTGGCGAAATGATATAAACAAAAGCAGCTATAAAAAAACAAGCTACAACTTTCTTGTACGAAGAATGTACAATTTGAGGCCTGTTTGATAGCGTCATTAGCATCGAAGTAACAAAAAATAACGCTACAGCGGTGTAAATTGAAAGTGCTGCGTTTTCGTAATTATTTTTAAAATAATCTATTCTAAAATCGATTACAGCTTTTTCTTGGATGAAAGCTATTGCATCAATATTTAAAATTAATGATGTCATATAGAATAAAATAGTTACGGCCAAAAGCGCTATAAAAGGCAGAACCCAGTTTCTATAATCTCTTGAAACATGAAAAATAATAGATATATAAACTAAAATTATAAAGAGAATACTCCAAAATTGAAATAAAGAAGCTACAAAAATCCAAAATGCGGCATCAAATATTTTTTCTTTTGATGCTTTAAGAGATTGCAATGAAATTAATCTTCGAAGTGCCAATAAAATGAAAAAATTGGCATAGATAACATTTGAGTTATTAAAAATCGTTGGGAAAAATAAAATAAACAATAAGTAAAAAAGTATCGAGTAACCGTTGTCTTTACTGAGTCCGTTCTTTTTTACAATGAAATTAATCATAAAAAAAGAAGCCAAAATAAAGCATAACAAACTCACTTTTTGAAACGCCAAAAAATAAGAAGTAACCCAAGATGGGTCTTTAATTTGGAACATAAAAAAGAAAACCAGTATTAAAATTACAACCAATGAATAATTTAATGGCGTAGATTTTTTAAAAACACTTGTTATCATAAGGATATTTTATACTTTTGTGATTGTAAAGATAATACTTGTTTAAAAGGAAAGACCTAACAAGTTGAAAAAAGATTTGGTTCGCCGAATTTTATCTTCAAGGCATTACACAACAATAAATAACATATAATTTTTAAAATTATGACAGCTTTTTTTGAAGGAATTCAATACCTATTCGTTAACATTTTGTTTGCTCCTCTTGACTTTTTACGTCATTTAGAATTAAAAACATGGTTTGGTGCAAATACTATTAACTGGATTTTTATGATCATCTGTGCATGCGCAATCGTTTATTGGATTAAACAATTACGTATTTTTGATGACGCTGGAACAGAAAACCAAGATACAACGGCTCATTCATTTTTAAAATAAAAAACCAAACCCTTTAATTAAAAAGGGCTGGTGAATTTATTTTTAGATTAAATCGAAACCGATATCTTTTCTAAAATACATCTTATCAAAGCTTAGTTTATCTATGTTTTGATAAGATTTTTTTATGGCCTCTTGGAAATTATCTCCGTAAGATGTCACAGCAATTACACGTCCTCCGTTAGTAACGACATTTTCGCCATCTAATTTTGTTCCCGCATGAAAAACTATAGAATCTTCAATATTTTCTAAACCAGAAATTACTTTTCCTTTTTCGAAATCTTCAGGATATCCGCCAGAAACTACCATTACAGTTGTTGCACTTCTTGGATCAACTTCTAAATTAAAGTCTCCTAATTTCTGATCTGCAACAGACAAGAATAATTCAACCAAATCAGATTTTAATCTCGGAACCACAACTTCAGTTTCAGGATCTCCCATTCTTACGTTGTATTCAATAACGATTGGTTCGTTTTTAACATTGATTAAACCAATAAAAACAAAACCTTTATATTCGATTCCGTCTTTTTGGAAACCTTCGATTGTTGGTTTTACAATACGAGTTTCAATTTTTTCCATCAAAACAGCATCAACATAAGGAACTGGAGAAACTGCTCCCATTCCGCCTGTGTTTAAACCTGTATCTCCTTCTCCAATTCTTTTATAATCTTTTGCAGTTGGAAGAATTTTATAGCTTTTTCCGTCAGTTAAAACGAAACAGCTTAATTCAATCCCGTCCAAGAATTCTTCAATAACCACTTTTGAACTTGCTGTTCCAAATTTTGCATGAACCAACATGTTTCTTAATTCCGTTTTGGCTTCTTCAAGATCTTGAATGATCAAAACACCTTTTCCAGCTGCTAATCCGTCTGCTTTTAAAACATAAGGAGGCTGTAAAGTTTCTAAAAACTCACATCCTTTTTCAACTGTTTCAGCTGTGAAACTGTCATAAGCTGCAGTTGGAATGTTATGTTTCATCAAGAATTCTTTTGCAAATTCTTTACTTCCTTCTAATTGCGCACCTAATTGAGATGGCCCGATAACCGGAATATGTTTTAAACTTTCATCGTTTTTAAAATAATCGTAAATACCTTTTACCAACGGATCTTCTGGTCCTACGACTACTAAACTTATATTTTCTTTAAGTACTAATGCTTTCACTGCTTCAAAATCAGTTGCAGATATTGCAACGTTTTCAGCAATTGCAGCAGTTCCTGCATTTCCAGGTACTACAAAAAGTTTTTCGCAAAGCGGACTCTGTGTCATTTTCCATGCAAAAGCATGCTCTCTTCCGCCTGATCCCAATAATAAAATTGTCATGGTGTTGTTGTATTTAGTTGTGGTGCAAAAATACTTGCTTTTGCACGTAAAAAATAATTAAATCTTCAAAAAATTGTTGGTTCTACATTGTTAGTAATTCCTAAACCTTATTTTTGACGAAAATTTTTCTGAAAAATGATTCGCCTTTTTGATATTTCCCTTCAATTAAATGGTTTTCCGATAAAGAAAGCTAAAGCCGAATTGGATAAAATTGTTCATTTTTCTGAAGAAGAATTTACGGTTTTTCTCGAAAACAAAAAGAAGGAAATTGTTGATTTTCATCTTAAAAACAATTCTTTTTATGCAGCATTAGCTGGAAATGTAACTGCCGAAAATTGGGATAATCTTCCGATTTTAAACAAACAGAATTTACAAAAACCTCTTGAAGAAAGACTTTCAAAAGGTTATTCTAAAAAATCTGTTTATCTCAACAAAACCTCTGGATCAAGCGGAACTCCTTTTGTTTTTGCCAAAGACAAATATTCACATGCCTTGACTTGGGCTTCCAATATTATGCGATTTGGCTGGTTCGGAATTGATTTTAATCATTCGTATCAAGCTCGTTTTTACGGAATTCCAATGGATTTTATTGGCAATCAAAAAGAACGTTTCAAGGATTTTTTGACACATCGATTTCGTTTTCCCGTTTTTGATTTATCTGATGAAGTTCTAGAAAAATTTTTTCAAAAATTCAAAGCAAAAAAATTCGATTACCTCAACGGTTATACAAGTTCTATTGTTTTATTTGCCAAATTTTTACAACAAAAAAATATCGTTTTAAATGAAATTTGTCCAACTTTAAAAGCTTGTTTTGTCACTTCGGAAATGCTCTTTGAAGCGGATAAAAAACTGTTAGAAAAACAATTCGGCATTCCGATTATTAGCGAATACGGCGCTTCTGAATTGGATTTGATTGCTTTTGAAAATCCGCAAGGCGAATGGCAAGTAAATGCAGAAACTTTGTTTGTAGAAATTTTAGATGAAAACAATAATCCTGTTCCACATGGAACAGAAGGAAAAATTGTGATTACTTCTTTATTCAACAAAGCAAATCCTTTCATTCGATATGAAATTGGCGATATTGGAATTTTGGATGAAAAAAGTACACCTCAAAAACCAATTCTTAAAAAACTTATCGGCAGAACAAATGATGTTGCGATTCTTCCAAGTGGGAAAAAATCACCAGGCTTGACCTTTTATTATGTAACTAAAAGCATCATTGAAGATGATGGAAACGTCAAAGAATTTATCATCAAACAAACTAAAATTGATACTTTTGAAATTAAATATGTAGCTGAAAAAGAACTGGTTTCAGAACAAATTCAAAAAATAAAAGAAGCAATCGATTTATATTTGGAACCCAATTTACACTTCACTTTTACTCGAAAAACAGTTTTAGAAAGAACCAATCGCGGAAAACTAAAGCAGTTTAAATCTTATTTATAAATATAAATAAAATCTTACATTTGTTTTTTTTAATTAAAAGCCTATGGAAGATCAATCTTTACTTTCTGAAGAAACAATTTCTTATAAAATATATTTTATCCGCGGTCAAAAAGTGATACTTGATCGTGATTTGGCTTTCTTATATGGAGTAGAAACAAAGCGATTAAAGGAACAAGTTAAAAGGAATTTAAACCGCTTCCCGGAAGACTTTATGTTTGAACTTAGCAAAACGGAATTTGAAAAATGGAGGTCGCAATTTGCGACCTCCAATTCAGAAAAGATGAGTTTACGATATGCACCGATGGCTTTTACAGAACATGGCGTTATGATGCTTTCAAGTGTCCTAAAAAGCGACAAAGCCATTCAAACCAATATTCAAATTATGAGGATTTTTACGAAAGTGAGGCAAATGCTTTTGGATACAACCGAAATTAAAGTTGATATCCTACAGATTCAGAAGAAGTTAGAAAATCATGATAAAAATATTGAGTTGGTCTTTTCTTATTTAGATGAATTAACTGAGAAGAAAGAAAATGAATCTGAAAGAGTGAAGATTGGCTATAAAAAATAATTCTTTAAGGTCACAATTTGTGACCTTAGAAACTTGATGTCACAATTTGTGACATCAAGTTTATCTTTTATATTACGATTTGAAAAAATTGGAAGTCACAAATTGTGATTTCCAATTCTAAACAAAATTCTTTAAGGTCGCAAATTGCGACCTTAGAAATCGAAACGTACTATTAAAAAAAAAATTGGAGGCCACAATTTGTGACCTCCAATTCTAAGCGAAATTCTTCAAGGTCGCAAATTGCGACCTTGAAACTTGAAGTCACAATTTGTGACATCAAGTTGAATTTTAAACTTTCTTAATATATTTTGTTTTGATTATCAACTGAGTAAACAAAAACCTCATCATCAATAAAACAGAAAAAACGAGATTATACCTGTGAAATTCCCTGTAAACACCAAAATTATGTTTGATCAATTTAAATTTTGAAGATGAAACGGAATCTTTTCTAATTCTGTAAAAAGCTAAAGGTTCTGCGACTGGTTTTGCTATTTTAATTTGCTTTAAAATCGTTAGCCAAATTCTCCAATCCTGACGTTTTTGTGTGGTTTCCAGAATGATTTTTCCAAAATAATCTGCATCATAAATGGCTGTCAAATTGCCTACATAATTACAGAAAAATAATTCTTTATAAGTTAATGGATTTGGTGATTCAACCCTTCTGTTTAAATTGTTTCCTTCTTCATCAATAGAATCGTAAAAACTAAAAGTAAAGTGTAAATTATTTGTTTTTAGAAACTGAATTTGTCTTTCTAATTTCTCAGGAAACCATAAATCATCGGCATCTAAATAGGCAATATATTTTCCTGTGGCTTTTTCTAAAGCGGTGTTTCTGGCAAAACCATTTCCGCGATTTTCTGGTAATTTGAAGAGTTTTATTCGATTGTCATTTTTCGCAAACTCTTCAATTATTGCAACCGTTTTATCTGTTGAAGCATCATCAGCCAGAATCATTTCCCAATTACTATAAGTTTGATTTTGAACAGATTCAATTGTTTGTCTAATGAACTTTTCAGTATTATATGTTGGTACAATAATAGAAACTAATTCGTTCATCTACAACAGATTTATTTGGAGTTTAATTAAAAAACAGCCCGAATTCAATTGGAAATTCGAGCTGTTATAAAGTTTTTATTTGATATAACTAGAAAAATCTTTATGTTCTTCTTTTGCAAGCTCTTCCGGAGATAATGATTTGAAATACTCATAAGTAATTTTCATTCCTTCGGCACGACTTACTTTTGCTTCCCAGCCTAATAATTCCTTTGCTTTTGTTGTATCGGGCTGACGTTGTAATGGATCATTTATTGGCAACGGATGATAAACTACTTTTTGGTTTGTACCCGTAAGTTTTATGATTTCTTCTGCAAAATCTTTGATTGTGATTTCGTCAGGATTTCCAATATTTACTGGATATACATAATCAGAATGTAATAATCTGTAAATACCTTCGACTTGGTCGTCTACATAACAGAAAGAACGCGTTTGCATTCCGTCTCCAAAAATCGTTAAATCTTCGCCACGTAAAGCCTGTCCAATAAAAGCAGGAATTACACGACCATCGTTTAGTCGCATTCTTGGACCATATGTATTAAAAATACGTACGATTCTAGTTTCTACACCATGAAAAGTATGGTAAGCCATTGTGATTGATTCCTGAAAACGTTTTGCTTCGTCATAAACGCCACGCGGACCTATTGTATTTACGTTTCCGTAGTATTCTTCAGTTTGCGGATGTACTAAAGGGTCTCCATAAACTTCAGATGTTGATGCAATTAGAATTCTTGCTTTTTTAACTCTTGCCAATCCAAGCAAATTATGTGTTCCTAAAGATCCTACTTTTAAAGTCTGAATCGGAATTTTTAAATAATCAATCGGACTTGCTGGAGATGCAAAGTGCAATATATAATCTAAATCGCCAGGAACATGAACAAACTTAGTAATATCGTGATGATAAAATTCGAAGTTTTCTAATTTGAATAAATGTTCAATATTTTTAAGATCTCCTGTAATTAAATTATCCATTCCGATTACAAAGTAACCTTCCTTAATAAATCTGTCACATAAATGCGATCCTAAAAATCCTGCCGCTCCAGTAATAAGTATTCTTTTCATTTCATTATTTTCTGTTCATTACAATTATTTACCAAATTAAACATGCAGTAAAAAATTATAAAGAAAATTATTCCTCTTTGTCTACTCAAAAAAGATTCGGTCAAAAATAAGATTATCATTGTTACTGCGAAAGCAATATGTATAAAATCTTTATTGACAATTCCTTTTCTAATGGTAGCAAACAACATACTTACTACTATTAAAAAGCCAAATATTCCTAATTCTGAAAATATTTGAACATATTCATTATGAAAATTAAACTCTCCGTAATTCGGGTATAAGTTATGTTCTTTGACCTTTTCTTTTATTTTATTTTGCGAAGCATCTAATCCAAATCCTGTGAAAAAAATATTCTCTTCCTCAAGCATTTCTTTAAAAATTCTTATCTGAAAAAGTCTAAATGCTGTTCCTGGAAAAAAATCATTTTGTTGAAATTGATCTTGGTTCCACGCTTGTTTTAAACTAATATTATAGATTGGTCCCTGATTCTTTTCTATAGTTTTATTCAAAGATCCATCAACAAATATGGTTTCAAATTCAATCATAAATCGGTCTCTAACCGGTTTAATAAAAAGTACAGAACTTATAGAAACTATAATGACTGCCAATAATATTACTTTCTTTGTTTTTTTGGAAACAGGAGAGAAAAACGAATAATACATTATTGTCATTATTAAATCGACTACAATGATATTTTTAGATGACAATAAAAATATAAAGACAATAAGAATCGAAAGTCCTATTTTATCAACAATTGACTTTTCTTTTTTAGAAAGAAAGAAAAACATGGCTAATGAAGCAAAAACAGCCATATAAATCGCATTTAACTCTAAAGTAACTAGTTCATGATAGAAAAAGACTTCTTTGTTTCCAGAATTTATAAATTTTACGACCGCTCTTAAAATATAGAATACCGCAAAACCCGTTATGGCAAAACTGTACGATCTTAAAACCTTGTTTATATCGTTTCGATTTATTTTTGGTAAGCTGCAAAATGCTAGAGGAATCAATAAAAATAAAACTTCTTTTTGTAATCCTTTGATTGTCTCCTTGCTTCCAATAGTCCAAAAAAGTGACATCAGCATTAAAACATACAATAGAATTGGAAGCAACAAAACCTTAGGAAGTGAAAAATGTGTTTTTTTAAATTTGACTAAAGAAACCAATAAAAAAACAATGCAAGTTAAACTTCCTATCGAATGTTTTAACGGAAGGGTAATCAACATTGCGCTTAAAAGAAAAATTAGCAATGTTTTGTTCTGCCATAATTCATCGATTTTACTGAAGGCTTTTTTCAAATAATCTGAGGTACGATTCATTTATTTTATTCCAATTAAATTCTTGAACTATTGTATCGAAGTTATTCTGAACCATTTGGTTATTTTCTTTCCTATTTACCGTTTCGATCAGGCGTTTAACATCTGCTGCATAAAAAAAGTAAAATGCATTTTCTTGTAAAATTGCATGGTTAAATTTATTGTTGTGCGCTACAATTAATGCTTTTGCTGCCATAGCTTCTAGCAAAGATGGATTTGTCCCTCCTACAGAATGCCCATGAAAATAAAGATTAGAAAAATATCTCAAATTGTCTAAATGCTCTTTATTATAAATTCCTCCTATAAAACGTATATTCGAATAAGCATTAAATTTCTTTTTAAGATAATTTCCAAAACTATTATCGTTATTTCCTACGACCAATATGTCTTTATCATCTTTGCTATCAACAATTCCGTCTAAAATTATTTCGATGTTATTCTCAGGTTCAAAGCGCGCAATCAATAAGTTGTACTTGTTTTTTTCTACATTATATAATGAAAGTACTTCTTCATTTTCTTTAAGGAAAGGTTCAGCACCATAAGCAATGTAAGTTGCATCAATGCTATATTTCTCTTGCAGATATTGTTTAATGCCGATAGAATCTGCCACTATATAATCGCTGCTTTTCACTGCTTTCTTTTCGGCAAACTTTAGAAATTTTTGGGTATTGTACGAATATTTAGTTCTCTTCCACTCCAATCCATCCATATTGGTAATAATAACTGCTTTTTTGGGTAAGAGAAAAGACCATATAGAACTGCTTGTGTATCCTAATTGTAAAATAATATCAAAATTTCTCTTTCTAGAATCGAGAATACAATTCAAATCGTAAATAAATTGTCCAGCAGAACCTATTTTATTTTCAGGGTCATATTGATGAATAATATTTACTCCCTTGTAGTTCTTCTCTTGAAAAACATGATTATGGGAATTATAAACATAAACCTCATGTTTTTGTTGTACTAAATAGACAGCAAAAATTTCAGCAAATTGCTCAAAACCGCCATAATTATTAGGGATTCCTCTGGTACCAAGAATGGCTATTTTCATCTAAATTTTATCAATCTGAAATCAAAAATAGCAATTTTAAAATTCTTAATAATTTAATTACAAACAAATTCGTTTTTAATTAATGAATATTTAATTTAATTTCTACTTTTGTTTGGAAGCAGCTAAAATAGCACCTATGATTAATTTTGAATATCTGGAAAACCATTTAGATGATTTGCGTTTAAAATATTTAACTGCCAGACCATTTCCACATTTAATAATAGATGCCTTTTGTGAAGAAGAAAAATTACTAAAAGCCCATAAAAGCATTCCTGAACTCAACAATAAAAGCCGCGATTATTCTTTTGCAAATAATAAATTTGAAAAATCAAATTATAAAGAATTAGGCCCTGAATTGAATGAGCTTTATAATGATCTCTCGTCTGAAAGATTCAATAAAATCATATCGTACATAACATCAAAATCAATTTTTGTTGACCCAAAAAATCACGGCGGAGGATTACATCAGGGCAAGAAAAATAGTTTTCTAGATATGCACTTAGACTTTAATTACCATCCTATTAACAAAAATTGGTATCGAGAGTTAAACTTACTTTTGTATTTAAATAAAGATTGGAAACCAGAGTACAAAGGAGGTTTAAAAATTTGTGATTTAAGAACTGGTGAAGAAGCTGAACTAGATGTTCCTTTTAATCGTTTAATTATCCAACAATGCGCACCTTATACACTTCATGGATATGATATGACTAATTTTCCTGAAGGAAGCTATAGAACATCAATCGCAACATATGCCTATCAAATTCATAAAAAGCTAATTGAAAAACCACGTACAACAGATTGGTTTCCAAAAGAAGATGCTTCTTTTTTAAAAAAACAATTTGCAAAAAATTATAACTTTTTAGTGCAAACGAAGAATAAATTATTTGGAAGCAATACTGCTAAAAATCAGTAAATCAAATTATTTCGTTTTTGTTATAAGATGATATAAAATCTCTGCTGATTTTTTCCAGCTGTATTTTTCTTTAATGTCTTCTGCCATTCTTTCGAAATCTGAACCTAAGTTTTCGTTCAATATTTTTTGAAGTTTTATATTAAATTCAGCTTGATTATGAGGATCAAAATAAAAATCATTGAAAAAACTAAAATCGGACATTGCCGTTTTATTGGAGCAAATTGTCGGTATTTTTGCCGCTACTGATTCTAATGGTGGAATTCCGAAACCTTCTGCCATAGAAGGATAAACAGCTGCATTTGCTCCTCTTAACAATAATAACATGGTCTTAAAATCAATGTTTTTTAAAGTTATGATCTTCTTTTTTATTTCAGAATCTAGTTTGTTAAATACTTCAGTAAATTGAGGATTCTCTAAAGTATCATTTCCTAAAAAAAGAAGTTCATATTCTTTATATAATTCCATATTTAAAAAAGCTTTTAAAACCATTTGATGATTTTTTCTTGGCTCCCATCGGCTTACATAAATAATATACTTTTTTAATGAAAATTTTTTTGCGACTTCAGCCTTAATTGATTCTTTATCATATGCTTCAAAAAAGATTTCATCAATTGCATTTGGAGTAATCTCATAATTTGACATTACAAAATGCTGTCGGATTTTTTCTTTGGAATACTCTGAAACTGTTAATCTGATTTCTGACCATTTAGCACTTTGTTTATATAAAAACGTATTGATCATTTTACTAAAGAAAGAAAAATATTCTGGAAAATCGATAAACAATATATCGTGTGTTGTCACTATGTATTTACACCTTTTAAATGGTGAAACGGTATATTGAAAATGGGCAAAATCTATTTTATACTTTTTGATAATCTGCGGAACATCAATAAGTAATCTCAAATATTTGTTTTGATATTTATACTTCAAATAAGTAACATTTGAATGATTACCAAAAACAGCTGCCAAATTATCGGGATGAGAAGAGACCAGAAAAAAATGAAGATCTTGTTTTGTAATTAATTCAGAATATAAACCTTGTATATATGTTCTAGTTCCTTGAAAACCACTATCAAAAACATGGCAGTCAACAAAAATGCTGGTGGTGTTTTTAATACTCATTTTTTATTCTTTTTTGACTATTATGCTCTCTAATCATTACTTCTCTAAGAGCAATCAAGAATCCAATTATTATCGATTTATTGTCAAGTTTTAAGTACAATCCTAAAAATACCCAGTTTGATACTATCAAAAAAACGCTTGATCCTATTAATAAATAATTTATTGTTTGCACATTGTCAATATCCGATTTTTTTTGTCGGAACAAAACAACTAAAAAAGTCAATAGAAATAAAACGCCTAATATTCCCGATTTTAAAAACACTGTCATATACCCGTTGTGTACAATTGGAATATACTGAACATATTCGTGATCATTGGTCCATACTTTTCTTCCGAGATTTAATGTAGATCCTAAACCTTCTCCAAAAAATATTGCTCTATTTCCGTTTGCCGAAACTTGATTTACGGCAATTATATTCTCAAATGATCTATAATTGTCATTAAAATCTTTCCAATCATCCTTGTCGATTCGAGTTTTAAAAGCTTCTTTTGGAGCGATTTTTATTTTATATAAAAAGGCTTGGATTCCTCTTCCTTCTCTTTTCGGATTAATATAAACAATGGCTGCATAGCCGATAATCGCAGCCAGTACAATGGATAAAATTACTTTTAAAGATCTTTTATTAAAGGTTAAATATCCTTTTAAACCAACATATAAAATTACAAACTGAATTAAATTTGTACGTGCCAAATATAAAAAACTTGACAAGCCTATTGTTGCTATTAAAAATAATCTTTGATTCTTTGAAATTTCTAGTTTAAAGTCTTTATAGAAAATGAGAATAATTAGTATATAAATCTCATAATCACTAAAATACCCTCCACGATCTCTTAAAAGATTTACACTTAAAGTTCTAAATTCTATTACTGCAAAAAGCAACATTATTAAGTGTATAATAGAAATTGCTAATCCGGTATAAACCAATACTTTTAAAGCTAGTTTGCTACTAAATCTGCAGAGTTGATATCCTACTAATAATCCTAAAATAGGTTTAACCAAATACGTAAAATCTCTTATAAATAAAAAAGCGGTTGTTTTATTGAAAAAAGTAGAAACAATTGCAATTAAAAGTATGGACAAAAAAATGGCATTGTACTGAATTATCGTAAAAGAGTATTTTCTTTTAATTGTTATCAATAACGTTAAAGACCAAACTGCAAAAGTAAGTTCATAATTGGCAAACAAAGAAACCACAATGCAAAGCAAAAATAAAATCTGATAGGGAAAACTTTTATAAATCGTGATATTCATTATTACTTATTCAATTTAATCATTGGTTTTAAAACTAAACAATAGGCAATTATCACCAGTATTTCGATAATAATTGTAGCAATAAAAGCACCTTGCAATCCGATGTTTTTTACTAATAGAAAAAATACAAGTAAACTAAAAACAGAAGAACCAATTGTAATATGTATATATACCCTATTTCTGTCTAATGCAAAAAGCAATTGTTTTAAAGCAAAAGAAATTGCCATAAATATGGGGATAATTAAACCTAACCTAAAAAAGAATGCCATTGATTCTAATTCATTTGAAGGAATATTGAAATATAACAAAATCTGCTCTGTTAAAACAAATGCAATAAATACTAATGACAAAACAAATAGATAATTTAAGCCATTATACTTCAACCAATTATAAATACCTTTTTTTAAATTCAAGTGTATCTGCAAACAAACATCGGCATATATAAAATTAAAAAACATTTGCAGATATGTTCTAAAAGTCATTATAATCTGTTCTATAATTCTATATTGTCCTGCCATGCCATTTCCGCCCACATAACTAATTATCATTATGGGCAGATATTGATAAAACGAAAGAAACAATTGTGAAAATGTTAGAGAGAATTCCTCTTTTAACAACTGTAAAGCATCTTTAGTAACATTGTGATAGAACCTTAAATTGTATTTTTTTATAAGACTAGCCAATCCTATCAAACTTGAAATTATCAATCCTAATCCCAAATAAGCATTGGCATAAATATAATCATCCTTTTTATGGATAAAAATAAAAATGCCAGCCACATAGATTATTTTAGAAATAATATTAATGAAAGAGATCCATTTGTAATTTTCTAAACCCTGAAAAATCCAAGTGGGATTTATTAATTGACCTATTACATACAAAAAACTAAAAAAGAAAACGGCTTCTTCCTTATTAAAAAATGGGACAAAATAAATAAGTAAAAGAGCTGCAAATAGTAAAATTACAGTCAAAAACAATTTCATTACATAAATAGAAACTATTTTCTTTTTTATAATTTCAGGATTGTTTCTGTTAATTGATATTTCTTTAGTTCCGTTAATATAAGAACCATAATCAACCAAAACATTTAATATTAAAGCAAACGAAAAACCAACCCCAATCTTTCCTAATCCTTCTTTTTCGCAAATAGCAACCAAATATGGTACAACCAGCAGCGGACTAACCAGATTAATAATCTGACCAATGCCGTAAATAACAAAATTTTTCATTCGGTTATTCTGCAATATCTTTAAGTATTTTGATCTAAACAAGATAATAAGATTGGTTTACAAATGCGACAAAAGATTCAAGATGATTTAAAAAATAGATAGAAAGTTACAGAATCTTTTATAACGAAACTAGATAAAAAGAGCCACAAAATTGTGGCTCTTAGATATTTATAAAGTAAAGTTATTTTACGATTAATTGAATTTGATCATAAAGCGCTTTCTCTGAATAAAACAACGGATCATATTTTCCTTCTTTTGTTTTGAAGTTTTGAATAGTTGAATTTTTCTTGTCTAGAATTTTTATACAATCATTTGGTATAAAATAGTTAAAAAATAGCGAGTCTTTAGCTTCAAAACTTTTGCTATAGTATTTCATTCTAAAATTCTTAATAACAATTTCTTTTTGCGCTTCATTAGTTCCAAAATCAATTCTAATGTAATTTGGAATTACATCTTCTGGTAAGTTAAAAACAATATCTTGCTGATTCTCATTAGCTTTTACAGCTGTCCAAACAGAATTTTCTTCTTTATAAGGAACCTCATAAGCATCTTGGCTATAATACAACTGAAAGTTATCGTCTGCTTTTACAATTGCTGATAACGTTACTTGAAAATTGTTGTTCTTTACTTCAACTTCGGCTGGTTTAACCTCATCTTTATTGGCTTCTTTTTTACAAGAAGTAAACGTTACAAATAAAATTAAACTTACAAAAAATAGTTTTGTTTTCATTTTGGAAATTTTTGGCTAATTTAGTTTTTAAACTTTAAAAAAAAGCTTTACCTCGATAATACTATTATATTTTTTTTAGACTGTTTTTTCTACAATTAATGACTTTTGTTTTCTGTAAAAATTCTTAAAATATTGTAGAGAAATATAAATTAAAATAAACAAGAAAGGAAATAACAATTTCTTGTGTCCATAAAGAATACCTTTTTTCTCGATATTTATTGTTGTACTAATATCTTTGATAATTTTATCGTATCCTATTAATTCAAGTCTATGGCTTCCTTGTTCATTAACTAAATCTCCTTTTGTTCTAATGACATCATTAAGCTGATTATTTTCATTATAATAAACTAATTTGTCACTTTTTTGAGAGTTTGCGTTAGCAGAAAATTCATTTAATACCCCATCTATCTGAGCAATAGTGGCTTCATTTTGTGCCATTTTTGCTTTGACATTTGCCAGTTGTGCTTCCTGAATTTTTTTATAATATTCTGCTTCGTTTAAGTATTTCAAAAGAGGTTCTATAATTTCTTTATCATCAATCAAATCATCAGTTCTAATTGAAATACTATGAAAACGGTAATTCTTACTAGTTATATCATCCGAAAGAATCTTTTTTATATCTCCATTATCAGCCATTAATTTTATTAATTCAAAATTTTCGGGCTTATTATTTATAAAATTATAAACGTCTGCAACAGGCTCAATTTCTATAGTAACTAGTTTATCTGGCTGTTTAATACCTACCGTTTTCTTTAAAAATAAATTATCGTCTTCATTGATTTTTGAGTTTATCAAATCAATTTTTGAATATAGATATTCTATGCTTCCAAAATTTGGCGCCACAATAATCTGATGGTCATATTTCTTTTGAGTTTTATCTAAAAAAAGACCAATACCAAACCCAACAATAATTAAAATTGCAGAAATCTTCCAATTCTTGATAAAGAACTGAATTGCATTGAAAATGGATCTTTTAGTAGATTCAAAAAATCCATTAATCTTTTTTGAAACATCAGCTAAATCAATCTCTTGATCTGTATTATCCTGCGGTACTTTTGTACTCATTCACAATTTATTTTATATTGAAAATCTGCTCTAAAATTTTAATCGTAATTAAATAAGTAGGTTTTACACCCGTTGTTCCCAATCCGCCTGAAGCCAAAGTGCTTCCTGTTTCAAGAGGATTATCTGATGCATAATAGGCGTAACGAACTTTAATATCGTGCGGAACGCTTTTTCTAATTTTTGATGCTGACTGAATTGCTTTTTGGTAATAAGAACCTTCCATTTCTAGACCGATTACACCCCAAGTCGATTCGTGGAAAAACTTCAATAAATCTCTGTTTTGCAATGACGTTCCTAAAACAGTAACCATTGCTCCTTCATAAATATCAATGTCATTTCCTTCGAACATAGAACCTGTTAGTTCATTTTCAAAGAAATAGTTATCGGCAGTTCCTTCGTTAATATGAGCAGAAGGAATCATGATATCTCCTTTTCCACCTTCTAGAATTCCCGCTTTACCCATAATGGAAACTGATTTTACATTTAGTAAAGTTTCTTTTTTATATGGTTTTAAGAGCTCATCAATAGTTTCATAAGCCTGCTCACCAAAAGCATAATCCATTACAATGATTACCGGTTTGTCTTCGCCTACATTTGCATGTGAAAATGCTGTTTTTGACCAGTCAATTTTAGCTGTATCAAAAATCTGAACATCGATATTGGTTCCTGAACAATCTGGCAACGAAATCATTCCGTTTTTTAAAGCCAAATCTTCTACTTGAGCTCTAATTTCTTTTGAGCCAGAACTACTTAATTCTTCATAAATAAAGAAATCTGTTTTTCCTTTATATTTTGTTTTCAGCAAAGGTGTTGCAAAGATCGAATTCATTACACTATGCATATTGGCACTGATAACGTGAATTGGCCTTTTCAGTAAATCGTTTGCTTTTAGAACCTCTTTTATATTTGTTGCCCAGATTTCTCCATGAATATGATGTCCTAATCTTTCACGTAAAACTGGACTAAAAGTAATTGTACGTTTATTGTTTTCAACAATTTCTTCGATTGCTAATTTTCCTAACCAATAAATTACGTGCAGGAAACGATCTGGCGCAGTTTCTGAACCAAAAGCATCATAGATATCTAAAACTTCCTCAAAAGTTCTCGCTAAAATATTTGCAACGTGCGAAATGGCTTTTTCTTTCTCAATCTGTGTTAGCTTTTTAGTTTGCATAACAGCTTGCTCCAGTTTCTGCCAATCGCGAGAAACCTCTCCACCATCATCGATTAAAACTCTATTTTTAATTTTATGAGATTCAATAAAAATGAAAGTCAAATGTGTTAGAATATCATAAATGTCAGAACGTCCACGTGTGATTTCTACATTCATTTGTTCTTCGTCTATTCTGTAGCAATTTCTTCTTCTTTTTGGAGGAACAATCGGCTGAAAATGCGATTTAGAATATCCCTCGTCTGAAGTTAAGTTAATAAAACGGCATTGCTCAATTCCAATTGGAAGACGCTCAATAACGTATAAAAGTCCGTTTAATTCTACTTTTTCTTCTGCGATATTCCCATAAATTTCTGGACGTAACGCTAATAATGATTCTCTTAAACTATCACCAGAAACTCCCATTGGTTTGTAAAAACCACGGTTAAATAAATGGCGCATTGTTATGTACATTTTTTCTATCGCCGCAGAAGATTCCTGCGCTCTTGATCTTGATATATGTTTAGTTTCTTTCATGCTTTTTTATTTTAAAAATCATCCTCATTTTTAAAGAAGATGTAAATATTTCGATAAACGAAAGTAGGAATTATATATAACTTTAATAAATTTCCATTTAACAAATTGTTAGTAGGTCTTTTTAAAAAAGCTGATTTTACTTCAAATTATCCGCAATATTTCTATCATTCGATAATCTAGGTATTTTATTCTGTCCGCCCAGTTTTCCTTGCGATTTCATATAATCTTGAAATCCGTTTTTAGAAACTTTAGTGATCACTACTTTTCTTAAAACATTTCCGGTAATTAAATCGTCATAATAAATGTTTTGTTTTCGCATCGAGTTATCAATCTTTTCGGCAAAAACTTCCATGTTTTCTGGCTCTTTTTCAAATTCTACAAACCATTCGTGGTAAGGTAATCCGCTAGCTGGCGTAATTTGTGGTGCTACGGTAAATTCGTTAATAACAATATCGGTAGAATTTATAGCTTCTTTCATCGCATTTTCGACTTCATTAGCAATTACGTGTTCTCCAAAAGCCGAAATATAATGTTTAATACGTCCAGAAACTATAACACGATACGGATCTAAAGAAGTAAATTGAATAGTATCTCCAATATTATAACGCCAAAGTCCTGCATTTGTCGAAATAATCAAAACATAGTTTACTCCTACCTCAACTTCGCCAATTGTGTATACTTTCGGATTTTCGTTAAAGAATTCATCTGCTTTTATAAACTCATAGAAAATACCAGAATTTAAAAGTAATAACATTCCTTTTTCTTTCTGCGAATCTTGGTACGCAAAAAAACCTTCAGAAGCTGGAAACAATTCGATACTATCTACTTTCTTACCAATCATCTGCTCAAATTTGGCACGATATGGTTCGTAATTAACACCTCCGTAAATAAACAGATTGAAATTTTTGAATATTTCACTAATCTTTTTACCGCCACTTTTTTGCTGCAAACGTTCAAAATACATCTGTACCCAAGACGGAATTCCAGAAATAACAGACATATCTTCTTGTATCGTTTCGTCTACAATGGCGTCTACTTTGGTTTCCCAATCTTCAATACAATTCGTTTCCCAAGATGGCATTCTGTTTTTCTGCAGATATTTTGGAACAAAATGCGCCACGATTCCAGAAAGTCTTCCAAACTTAATTCCGTATTTCTCCGTTAGAATAGGACTTCCTTGCAAAAAGATCATTTTTCCGTCAACAAAATCGGCTTTTCTCGTTTCGTTAATATAATGAAGAATTGCATTTCGAGCCGCTTCTATATGAAATGGCATAGATTCTTTAGTTAGCGGAATAAATTTTGCGCCAGAAGTTGTTCCAGAAGTTTTAGCAAAATATAATGGTTTTCCTTTCCAAAGAATATCAGCTTCTCCTTTTACAACCTTTTCGACATACGGTTTTAGATCTTCATAATCTCTAACTGGAACACGTTTCTGAAAATCTTCAAAAGTTTTTATCTCATTAAAATTATGATCTTTTCCAAATTCAGTGTTTTGTGCAATCTCAATCAAACTTTTAAAAACCTCATGTTGGGTTTGAATTGGCTTATTTGCCCATTTAAGAGTTTGTTTATATATTTTTCGGGCAAAAATTTTTGCCGCAATTGACTTAATTGACATTTTTAGTGGTATTATTTTTTGTCACTTTTCTTTTTGTCTTGAGATTTTGTCTTCGTTTCTTTTTCGGTTTCAGCGACATCTTCTCTTAGTTTTATTTCGGCCTCTGAGGCTTTCATATTTAAATCTGAAGCGTCTTCAACAGACTCTGTTAATATAGAATCTTTATTAAATTTTGAATATTCTAATTCTCCTTTTAAAACTTTCTGGATTCCTTTTATATAAATTTCATTGTGTTTTAAAGCCGTTTCTAAAGAATCTGATTTAATTGCCAGTCTCGTAGCATTTCGTTTCAATTCTGTAGAAGAATATCCCGGAATAAATTCGCGAAGCGGAGTAAATGCGATAATGAAAGTAGTAACCAAAATTAGAAATATTCCGCCTAAAGTAAACGTTACAAATACATTCATTAAAGTAAGCCTAAAAGAAAAGATCTCTTCAAAAGTGTCTTCATTTAAAATTACTAATCGGTTTTTAATGAACAGTTTTTTTCTAAAATTCTTTTTATTTTTCTTAGTCATTATCCTTCTTTATGCTAGCAAATATAGTAATTAATCATCATGATATTTATTCGAAAAATTTCATGAAGAGCTATAATCTACGATTTTATAAAATATTTAACGTAGTCTTATTGAAATATTTTAAACTAAAAATACTTATATTTCGTATATTTCTATATACCTTTGCGGGATAATTAATAAAAATCAATTTGCTTCGGCATTAAATATAGTTAGTCATGGGAAGATTAGGTCTTACAGAAATCCTTGTTATCGTAGGTATTGTGATATTACTTTTTGGAGGTAAAAAAATTCCAGAATTAATGAAAGGTTTAGGAAGTGGAATTAAGGAATTTAAAAACGCTGCTAAAGACGATCAACCTGCTGCTTCTAAAAAACAAGAAGAAGAAGAAACAAAATAAGAAATTCGAAAAAATTAAAATCCCAAACTACATTGTAGTTTGGGATTTTTTTATGGGTTATAATGAAACTACTCTCAATAGTTTTGTGATTTCTCCCTTCGGTCGAAATCTTCGCTAGAAACTCTACAAAAATTGGACAATTGTAACGGAGTTACTTGTGAAGATTTCTCCCTTCGGTCGAAATGACAAGATTACGCAAGTTTTTGGAATTTGGTATTTAAAAAAATTGGAATTTTTACAAAATCATCGTCAACTGAATTCTCTTTCTATCTTCATCAACCTCAGTCACTTTCACATCAACATGCTGGTGTAATTTTACCACTTCGTTTACATCACTCACGAAACCAGCTTTTAACTGTGAAATATGTACTAATCCACTTTCTTTGATTCCGATGTCAACAAAACAGCCAAAATTGGTAATGTTATTCACAATCCCTGGTAATATCATTCCGGTTTTCAAATCTTTGATTGATTTTACATTGGCATCAAATTCAAAAACCTTAGCCGACTTTCTTGGATCCAATCCCGGCTTTTCAAGCTCTTTTATGATGTCTTTTAGCGTAAGTAAACCAATTTCAGGTGTTACATATTTTTCGGCCTTAATAAGCGCTGTTTTATCTTTGTTTGCAATTAAGTCATTTAAAGAAATATTCAAATCCTTCGCCATCTTTTCAACAACCGGATATGCTTCTGGGTGTACAGCCGAATTATCTAACGGATTTTTAGCATTTGTAATTCTAATAAACGCTGCTCCTTGTTGATATGCTTTATCTCCTAAACGTGGCACTTTTTTAAGCTGCTTTCTATCTTCAAAAGGTCCGTTTTCAGAACGGTATTGTACAATGTTCTCCGCTAGCTTCTCCCCGATTCCACTCACGTAACTTAATAAATGCTTACTTGCAGTGTTAATGTTAATTCCAACCGAGTTTACGCAACGAATAACCGTATTATCTAATTCTTCTTTTAATTTTGTTTGGTCAACATCGTGCTGATACTGTCCTACTCCAATCGCTTTTGGATCAATTTTTACTAATTCAGCCAGCGGATCTGAAAGTCGTCGCCCAATAGAAACCGAACCACGAACGGTTACATCATAATTTGGAAATTCTTCTCTCGCAATTTTTGAAGCAGAATAAACCGAAGCTCCTGCCTCAGAAACTACAAATACTTGAATTGGTTTATCAAACGCGATTTTTTTTATAAAAAATTCTGTTTCGCGAGAAGCTGTTCCGTTTCCGATAGAAATGGCATCAATTTGATACGCATTTACCATTGAACGGATTTTTTTAATCGCCATTGTTTCCTCATTTTGAGGCGCGTGCGGATAAATGGTTTCATTGTATAATAAATCTCCTTTTTCGTCCAGACAAACTACCTTACAACCGCTTCTAAATCCTGGATCGATCGCTAGAATTCGTTTTTCTCCCAATGGCGGAGCTAATAAAAGTTGTCCTAAATTATTAGCAAAAACCTGAATTGAGTTTGCATCGGCTTTTGCTTTTGCTTCTTGTAACGTTTCGTTTCCAATTGCTGGATTCAACAAACGTTTGTAACTATCTTCAATCGCCAGCTGTAAATGCGCTGTCGTATTATTTTGTTTTTTAATGATGATTTCGTCAATTACATCGTAAGCATCGTCAATATCAACATCAATTTTCATTTTAATAAAACCTTCATTTTCTGCACGAAGCATCGCTAATAAACGGTGTGCTGGTGCTTTTGTTAAAGGCTCTTCCCAATCAAAATATTGGTTGAATTTTTGTGCACCTTCTTCTTCAGCTTTCTTTTTAACCACTTTTGTAGCGATAGTTGCTTTTCGCTGAAATAATCTACGCAACTGTTTACGAACATAAATATTTTCGTTAATCCATTCTGCTACAATATCTCTTGCGCCTTGAATAGCTGCTTCTTCGTTAATAACATTTTCATTAATGTATTGTGTCGAAATAAAATCGATATCAGCATCACTTTCAGATATAATCAGTTTTGCTAAAGGTTCTAAACCAAATTCGCGCGCAACATCGGCTTTTGTTTTTTTCTTCTTTTTGTACGGAAGGTAGAAATCTTCTATTTCTTGTAAATCAAAACTGTCTTCAATTTTTTTCTTCAATTCTGGCGTAAGTGCTTTTTGCTCTTCGATCGATTTTAAAACAGCTTCTTTACGTTTTATAAGCGTATCGTATTCTTTCTGCAATTTAGCAATATGCTCAATAACAGTTTCATCAAGGTTTCCGGTCGCATCTTTTCGGTAACGCGAAATAAACGGAATTGTACAGTCTTCCTCTAATAATTTTACTGTGTTTTGAATACTAACTGCCGGTGCCTGAACAGACTTGGCAATAAATTGAATATTAGTCATACTTTTAATGAAATGATTTTCTTACTTAAAAATGATATAATTTACTTGTTAAAGCATTTCTGCAAAATAGTAAATCATTCGGCTAAAATAATATCTTTGTTTCTAATTTTAAGCCAATGGAAATTTTATTACTATATTTTTTATTTATAAATGTGCTCGTTTTTATTTTCGCTGGATATGACAAATCTCAAGCTCGAAAAAATAACCGACGTGTTCCTGAAAAAACCTTGTTTCTCATGGCTTTAACGGGTGGTTCACTAGGGTTATTAACAGCAATGTTATTATTTAAACATAAAACGAGTAAAACTTCTTTTATTGTAAAGTTTGCTGTGATTTTAGCAATCCAAGTAGCACTTATATATGCTCTTTTGAATTATAAAAAGTAGATATTAACATTGTTGATAACTCAAAAAACAATGTTTTTATAGAAGTTAAATAATTGAATTATAAATACTTAAATAAAAAACCGAGCAAATTAAAAATCGGCCCGGTGTGTTTATGAATAGGTGCGAAGCACCGAATTTTTTTTTGACTTTTTACGAACAAGCAATTTTATTTACTCTATTTTGGTGTCTTCCGCCTTCAAAAGCAGTATCAAGAAAAGTTTCAACGATTTCAACAGCTTGATGAATAGATGTGAATCTCGCTGGAATGCTAACAATATTTGCATCATTGTGTAAACGAGTTAAATATGCAATTTCTTTAGTCCAGCATAAACCAGCTCTCACTTTCGGGTGTTTATTAACAGTCATTGCAATTCCGTTACCGCTTCCACAGATTACGATTCCAAAATCAGCTTTTCCTTCAGATACATCATTGGCAACTGGATGCCCAAAATCTGGATAATCTACTGAAGCATCAGTATCTGTTCCATAATTTGTTACCTCATATCCTCTAGCTTTAAGCATTTCAACAATTGCTTTTTTATATTCTGGTCCTGCGTGGTCGTTTCCTATCGAAATTTTCATTTTTCTATACTATTTAGTTGTGTCATGCAAATTTACTTAATAAATGTATGTTTGCCACGAATTGCACCAATTTTCACAAATTATTTTCTTTTTCAATACTATATAAACATTACAATATAAATTCGTCAACATTCGTTCAATTCATTGCAAAGACCCTTATTTTACAACTATCTTACTGTCAAAACCTTATAGGTTATTAACAATTTTGATAACTCTATAAGTATCTCAAAATCAATAAATAATATTCAGAATATTTGTTAAAATTTTGAGGTGTTAATAGGAGTTTGTAATTGCTTGATATTCAATTAACTTTAAGTTAACAGAAAATGTTAATAAGTTCGAAAAGAAAATTAGAAGTTTTTTTTGGTTGTTTAAGAAAAATGCTTAATCCAAAACGTGATTTAAATATGCAAGAAAAGTTTCGTGAATTTTTGGAAAAGTTATCAATATTAAAAATACCATTTTCAACACAAATCAACATATCAACTTATCTACAAAATCAATTCAAATTTGGTTGTCAACCGTTGTTAATTAAAATGCAAAAAGTCTTAAAAATTAATCATTTAACCAAAAATAACTATGTTGATAACTCAGAATAAATAAGTAAAACGAGATTTCAATGACTTCAAAAAAAAATTTATTCGACATATTAACACGCTATAATAACCATAATTTTTTTTTAAATTTTTAAAAATCTTTTTTGTTGTATTTAATATATGTTGAAAACTAAAAAAGTTGAAAAGGAAAAAAAATTTTTTGATGAATTGAATTTTACTCTATTTTGAGTTTGTTTGAATTTTGTTTTAGACGATTTTGAGAGGATTGTTGAGATTGTCCAAGATTTGCTGAACTTCTTCGAAATCGTTTGGATGAACTTTGAGTTTGATTCCGCCAAGTGCCGTTGAGTATAATGGAACGACTGAGAGCGTCATTTCGTTTTCGAAAAAATAAGGAATTCCTTCTTGTTCCAGTAAGTGTTTGAGAACCACTGTTTCGTGCAGATAATTGAATACGGCAATCGTTTTAAAGCTTTCCATTTTAGGTCTTTTTGTAAATGTACGAAAAGTTATATTTTTAATAATTCTATTTGCTAAAAAGTATTATCTGATATCTTATTTGTAATTTTAAGCCTTATTAGAAAAGATATATGAGTAAGAAAATTAGAAAGCCGATAAAAAAAGAGAAAGATTTCTCTGGAAAAATACTTAAGATTTTATCGCAAAATGCTAATAAACCTTTCAATTACAAACAAATAGGAGCTAAGCTAGAATTAGACGATACAAAAAGCAGAAATCAGATCATAAAAGATTTAAAGATTCTTGCAGCTCAAAAGAAGATTATAGAAACAGAACCTGGAAAATACTTGATTAAAGCAGTAAGCCAGGACTACTACGAAGGAACAATAGATATGACGAGCAGAAAAACGGCATATTTTATTTGTGATGAGTTTGAAGAAGATGTTTTTATTCCTACCAATAATTTGAATCGTGCATTAGATAAAGACAAAGTAAAAGTTTACGTTTATAACAGAAGAAAAGGTAAAAGACCTGAGGGTGAAGTTATTGAAGTTATAGAAAGAGATAAAACAGAATTTGTAGGTGTAATAGATATGCAGCCAAATTTTGCTTTTGTGTCTACTGCAAATCCTAAAATGTATACCGATATTTTTATTCCTAAGGATAAACTTGGTGAAGCAGAAAACGGTGATGTTGTTTTGGTTAAGATTGAAGATTGGCCAAAAAGAGCCGATAGTCCGTTTGGATCTGTAATTCGAGTTTTAGGAAAACCTGGAGAACATAATACTGAAATTCATGCTATTTTAGCAGAATATGGTTTGCCAGCAGATTTCCCTGTAGAAGTAGAAGTTTTTGCACAAAAACTAGATACTTCGATTCAGGAATCTGAGATTGCAAAACGTCGTGATATGCGTGATACGCTTACGTTTACGATAGATCCAAAAGATGCAAAAGATTTTGATGATGCATTGTCTTTCAAAAAGTTAGAAAATGGAAACTTTGAAATAGGTATTCACATTGCCGATGTTTCCTATTATCTTGAAGAAGGTACAATTCTGGATGATGAAGCGTATCAAAGAGCTACTTCGGTTTATTTGGTAGATAGAGTAGTGCCAATGCTCCCAGAAGTATTGTCTAACTTTGCTTGTTCATTACGTCCGAATGAAGAGAAATATACATTCTCTGCAGTATTCGAAGTTTCGCCAACTGCACAAGTTATTAACCAATGGTTTGGAAGAACTGTAATATATTCAGATCAGCGTTTTGCTTACGAAGAGGCTCAGCATATTATTGAAACAAAAGGAAATAATACAATTCCAGTTGATATTTCTATTACTGGAGAATCTTATGTGGTTTCAGATGAAATTGTTGAAGCTACTTTAAAACTAGATGAATTAGCTAAGATTTTGAGAAAGAAAAGAATGCAGCAAGGCGCTATTTCTTTTGATAAAGTTGAAGTTAAATTTAATCTAAATGAAGAAGGAGAACCTGAAGGCGTTTATTTCAAAATATCAAAAGATGCCAATCATTTGATTGAAGAATTTATGCTTTTAGCCAATAGAAAAGTGGCAGAATATATTGGAAAACAGAAGAAAACCTTTGTCTACCGTATTCACGACGAACCAAACGAAGACAAATTGGTTGCAATGCAAACAGTTATTGCTAAGTTTGGTTATAAAATTGATTTTAGAACAAAAGGTGATATTGCCAAATCAATCAATGCTTTGATGGAAGAAGTAAACGGTAAGAAAGAACAAAATCTTATTGATACTCTTGCTATTAGAAGTATGAGCAAAGCTAAATATTCGACTGATAATATTGGTCATTATGGTTTAGCTTTTGATTATTATAGCCATTTTACATCACCAATTCGTCGTTATCCAGACGTTATGGTACACCGTTTGTTGCAGTATTATTTGGATGGAGGAGCTTCTGTAGACGAAGAAACTTACGAAACCAAATGTCTGCATTGTTCTAACATGGAAAACTTAGCAACAAATGCTGAGCGTGACAGTATCAAATACATGCAGGTTAAATACATGCAAGACCATCAGGATGAAGAATTCCTTGGAGTTATTTCTGGTGTTACTGAATGGGGAATTTATGTTGAAATCGTTTCTAACAAATGCGAAGGAATGGTAAGAATCAGAGAAATAAAAGAAGATTACTATACTTTTGATGAAAGACAATATGCATTGGTTGGAGCTACTTCAAACCGATTATTGCAATTGGGAGACGAGATTTATGTAAAAGTAAAAAATGCTGACTTAGTGAAAAAACAACTTGATTTTCACTTTTTAAGAAGAGCAGAATAAATATTAATTTAAAAATAAAAGTATGAAAAAGCTAATTATAGGAGCAGCAATTTTATTTGTACAAATGTCTTTTGGTCAAGTTACCAAAGAGTTAGGAGATTTTGATACCGTAAAAGTATTTGATAAATTAAGTGTAAAATTAGTTCCAGGTTCTGAAAATAAAATTGTAATAAAAGGAACAAGAGAAGCAGAATTAGAAGCTGTTAATAAGAATGGTATTTTAAAATTGAGAATGCCATTTCCAAAACTTTTGTCAGGAAATGATCTTGAAGTAACTTTGTATTATAAACATTTAGAATTAATTGATGTCAATGAAGGAGCAACTGTAACAAGCAGTGACGTAATCAAAGCAACTTCATTTAAAGTAAGTGCACAAGAAGGTGGAGTTATAAATGTTGATTTAGATGTTGATAAACTAAAAGTAAGCTCAGTATCAGGAGGTTCGATCACATTAACTGGTAAAGCAGCAAATCAGGATGCAAGTTTAGGAGCTGGAGGATATTTACTAGCAAGTAAATTGAATACGTCTCAGACTACTGTAAGCGTTTCTGCGGGCGGAAAAGCTGATGTTAATGCTTCTACCCTTGTCGATGCAAAAGTAAGCGCAGGAGGCTCTATTTACATTTATGGAAAACCAAAACAAATAAATCAGAAAACAGTTTTTGGTGGTAAAATCGAAGAAGTAAAATAACACGAGATATTTGATGATAAATGATATTCTGGCTGGACTGCCATGGGGACTTGTTCTTAGTTTTATGGTTGGCCCAGTATTTTTTGTTTTATTAGAAACCAGTATTACAAAAGGTTTTAGATCTGCAATTGTTTTCGATTTAGGCGTAGTATTAGGCGATATTTTCTTTATTGCTATTGCTTATTTAGGAAGTTACAGATTGATTTCAAGTTTAAAAGACGATCCAGCTCTTTTTATTTTTGGAGGGATAATTATGCTTTCTTATGGAATTATTTCTTTTGTAAAACTAAAAAAAGAAGAAAAAATAAACGACGAAGAAATTGACCGTGATATTTTAAAAAGAAACTACGCAAGTTTGTTTGTAAAAGGGTTTTTATTGAACGTTATTAACATTGGAGTCTTAGGATTCTGGTTAGCAGTAATTATTTCTGTTGGACCAAAACTAGAAATGCAGACTCCTAGAATGATGACTTTTTTTGCCGCTGTAATCATCACTTATTTATTAATTGATTGTGCTAAAATTTTATTAGCCAAACAATTAAAATCAAAAATGACTCCAACTAATATTCTTAAAATCAAAAAAGGAATTAGCGTTGTTTTAATGGTTTTCGGATTTGCATTAGTAGTTCAAGGTTGGTTTCCAAAAGAAAAAGAAATGGTTAAAAATGCCTTCGAAAGAATAGAGAAGAAGTAGTTGTTAATAACTCAAAAATATAAAATTAAACCTCTGAATTTCAGAGGTTTTTTTATGTTTATAACTGTTAGTTTAGAACTTTGACAAAGTTTCAAACTTTGACAAAGTTGACAACAGTTTATCATTTCGACGAAGGAGAAATCTCCGCAAGTAACTCCGTAACAATTATTCAATCTTTGTAGAGCTTCTCGTGGAGATTTCTCCTTCGTCGAAATGACAAGATTGTGTATAATCTTCATAGAGTAACAAACCCGACAGGTTTTTAAAACCTGTCGGGTTTACTTGTAAAATTTAAAAATTAAACACAAAAAAACTTCAAATTGCTTTGAAAGGTTTTGAGGCATCGTCCGGATTCGAACAGTATATTTTTAATTAATTTTTTCTAAAAATTAAACATAAAAAAACCTTCAAATTGCTTTGAAGGTTTTGAGGCATCGTCCGGATTCGAACAGTATATTTTTAATTAATTTTTTCTAAAAATTAAACATAAAAAAACCTCTAAATTGCTTTAGAGGTTTTAGAGGCATCGTCCGGATTCGAACCGGAGTAGGAGCTTTTGCAGAGCCCAGCCTAGCCGCTCGGCCACGACGCCATTACTTGAACGGTTGGCAAAAGTAACTAAAATCTTTAAATTTCAAAAGTTTCATAGTAACTATTTTAAAATTTTAGGAATTTAATTTTAAAAATTACTTTCTAATTTCCGTCATTTTTATAGTAACTGACTCAACATCACCACCAATAGGCGGATTTATTTTAGAAACCCAAACTGTTGTTTTTTCTACCATTTCTATCTCTGCCAGTACACGAATATTGATTCTTTTGGCCACATGTTCTAATAAATGCGAACGAATTGCCATTTCTTCTGTCACAATTTTGTTCAAATGTACGTAGTCAACAGTGTCTAAAAGATGGTCTGTTTCTGCCGATTTCTGTAAATTGGTTTTAATTTTTAGATCTACAGTGTAATCAGATCCAATTTTTCCTTCTTCAATTAAACATCCGTGGTAAGAAAAAGTACGGATATTTTTAAGTTTAATGACTCCCATTTTTATATTGTTTCTTGTTTCAAATTTCAGGTTTTACGCCAGTTAGATAACTTTAAATCTGAAAGCTGAAACCTTTTTTTTATCTTTGCTAAAATTACTATAAAATAATGGCATCAGAAGAGAAATCACTCAATTTTATTGAACAAATTATAGAGGAAGACGTAAAATCAGGTCTTTCAAATACTAAACTTCGCTTTCGTTTTCCACCAGAACCTAATGGTTATTTACACATTGGACACGCGAGTTCTATTGCGTTAAATTTTGGTTTAGGAATTGATTATCAATCTCCTGTGAATTTACGTTTTGATGATACAAACCCTGAAAAAGAAGAACAGGAATTTGTTGATGCTATTAAAAAAGATGTAGAATGGCTAGGTTACAAATGGGCTGAAGAATGTTATGCATCAGATTATTTCCAACAATTATACGATTGGGCAGTTTTCTTAATTAAGAAAGATAAAGCTTATGTTGATAGTCAGACTTCTGAAGAAATGGCGATCCAGAAAGGAACTCCAACAACTCCAGGAACTGATAGTCCGTACAGAAATCGTTCTGTTGAAGAAAATTTAGATTTATTCGAAAGAATGAAAAATGGTGAATTTGAGGCTGGTACGCATATTCTTCGTGCAAAAATTGACATGAAATCAACAAACATGTTAATGCGTGATCCGATCATGTACAGAATTTTACACAAACATCACCATAGAACTGGAGATGCCTGGAAAATCTATCCAATGTACGATTGGGCACACGGACAAAGTGATTATTTAGAACAAATTTCTCACTCATTTTGTACACTAGAATTCTTGCCTCACCGTGAATTATACGATTGGTTTTTAGATCAGATTTTAGATGAAAATAAACTGCGTCCAAAACAAAGAGAATTTGCAAGACGTAACTTATCACATACTGTTGTTAGTAAAAGAAAATTACAGCAACTAGTTAAAGAAAAGCATGTTAACGGTTGGGATGATCCAAGAATGTCAACCATTTCTGGATTAAGAAGACGTGGTTATACAGCAGCTTCTTTACGTAATTTTGCTAACACAATTGGTATTGCAAAACGTGATAATTTGATCAATGTATCGGTTTTAGAATTCTGTATTCGTGAAGATTTGAACAAAATTGCACCTCGTGTAATGGCTGTTTTAGATCCTGTAAAACTGGTAATTACCAATTATCCAGAAGGAAAAGAAGAGTGGTTAGAAGCTGAAAACAATCAGGAAGATGAAAATGCTGGTTTCAGAAAAGTACCTTTTTCTCGTGAATTATACATTGAAAGAGAAGACTTTTTAGAGGAAGCTCCAGCTAAGTTTTTCCGTTTGACTTTAGGAAAAGAAGTTCGTCTTAAAAATGCTTATATCATTAAAGGTGAATCAGTTGTAAAAGATGAAAATGGAAATATTACAGAAATTCATGTAACGTATGATACGGATTCTTTAAGCGGAAGCGGAACTGAAGCTAGCCAAAGAAAAGTTTCTGGAACATTACATTGGGTTTCTATCAAACATGCATTAGAAGCAGAAGTTCGTTTGTACGATCGTTTGTTTACAGATGAAGCTCCAGACAGTTATAAAGAGAAGAATTTCTTAGATTTTGTGAATCCAAATTCATTAGAAATTGTAACTGGATATGTTGAGCCAAGTTTATCAACAGCTCAAAATGAAGATAAATTTCAGTTTCAACGTTTAGGATATTTTACTGTTGATAAAGACTCAACTGCTTCAAAATTAGTATTTAACAAAACAGTTGGATTGAAAGATGCTTGGGAAGAAAAGGGTAAAAAAGAAGAAAACAGCATTAATAATTCTTTGAAAGATATCAACAAATATTTTAAAGTTGAGACTAAACCAGAAAGAATTGCAATTGAAAGTGCAATAGGGGAGAACATTAAAAATATCTCGACTTTTTCACTTTTACAGAATTCTTTAAAGAAGAATATCAACAATAATAAGGCTTCGCTGTTGTTTTCTCAGTTTATTTTGAAATATTCAAACTGGAAATCAACAGATTTTGAAGAAGAAGATATTAAGAAATTATATTCAATGTCTCTAAAAAGTGAATCGACTTATCTTAGATCAAAAGCACTTTTAAATTTAAGAGATATTGAGAGTGAAGATTTGAGAAATCAATTTTCAGATGAAATTTTGAAATTATATTCAAATCCACCAAAAAATGCTTCAGAAAGAGAAATTGAAATTCTCTCTGAAATGGTGAAGAAGTAATATCAACTAAATTTATGAAAAGCGCTTTTATAAGCGCTTTTTTTTATTATATAGATTAACTATTGAAATTAATAATTTTATAATTTTTATAGATTAAAAGTGACTTTCATAAATTGATTTTAACGGAAAATAAAATTATGTTGGATAAGGAATTCATTTTTTTAATTTTCTTCTATTTGGAAGCTTTATTTTAATTTTAGTCTTTTTTTAGGTTCAATTTTTGTTTTAAATCCGTAATAATAAATTTTAATTATTTAAAATATATAATTTTAATATTTTGTCTATTATTAATAAAATCTATCAAATTTAGTATTTTTATTTATTTTATAGATTAAAATTAACTTTCATAATTTAATTTTAAGAGCGAATAAAAAATAGTTGAATAGAGAAGATCTTTTTCTACTTTTCATTCATTAAAACTCTTTATTTTAATTTATTACTTTTTTGCTTCCAGTTTTCTTTTAAAAAAACTTAAATTAAGGTTTTTTCTTATTTTTTAATTTTTTGACTTCAATTTTTATAATTATAAGTTTTGATTATTATTATAGTTTAAAATTTAGTTTATAATTATTATTTATAAAAATTACTATAAAATTTAAAACTATAGTTTTTTATTATTTTTAAAGCTCTTGATTTTAATTTTATATATATAAATTTTTATTATTGATTTTTCAGAACTTTAGTTTTTAATTATTATTTATAAAAATGATTAAAAATGTAAAAATAATAGTTTTTATAGATTAATTTTAACCTTCATAAATTAATTTTAAGACGTTTTTTAAACGTGTTTGATAGATAACTCATTTTTTTAATAATTGTTTATTTAGAAGCTTTATTTTAGTTTTTACTGTTATTTTAGTCAGTTTAACGGGTTGTTAACACACAATTGTTTATAAAACTGCTATTTTTAACTCAATACCAAAAGTCAGAGATGATTTTTGTAAAAAATTAAAATTTGCCGAAAAGAATCTAAGTTGAAATTTATTGTTTTTAGAAACTCGTAATTTTTATAGCAATAAGTTTTCAAAACTGATTTCCTAAAAAGACAATTTTATGTTCTCATTTTTATTATGATGTAGTTTTGATAATATTTCCCGTAAAAAATATTTTTTCAAATTGTGTCATAATGTACAAAATTCCATAATGTTGAATTTGAGTGAAAGTTTAGTTTTTAAATTTCAGGTCTGACAATTTTTAATTTAAATCTAATTATCATGAAAATTTTATATTTCACACTAGCATTATTATTTGCAAATGTTGCAATTTCTCAAACTCATCAAATTACAAAACACAACGGAGAACAACTTGATGTAAATTTTATTAAATCTGAAAATGGTTTTGTTTACTATTCTTTAAACGGAAGTTCTGAAGAAATCAAAATCAGTAAATATGCAGTTTCATCTATTACAAATAAAGAAACAAAACAAACTCAAAAAGTTTCTGATAAAATAGTAGTTGATTCAAAAGACGATTACAAAATGGTAACTGTTCTTCCGCAAGAAAAAACAATAGGACTGAAACAAGCAGCGAGTTTTACAGGTGTCTCAACAAGGACAAAAGGAGAACCGCCAATTGCAAATCAGAACCAGACTGCTATGAGAATCAAATCTAAATCGGCTTCAAATGGTTATCCTTTTGTTAGCATTGTTGAAAAAGCAGATGGTAAGTACGAAGCTGTAGCTTATGTGTATTAATAAGATTGTTAATTTTTTGTAAATTGCAATTAATCAAAGTTTTATCATTTTAAAAAAGAGTATCTTTATTAATAATTTTAAATTGTAACTATCATGTCTAAGAATTTAAATACAGCAGCAGCAATTTTGGCTGCAGCGGCTGCAGGAGCGGCAATCGGAATTTTATTTGCTCCCGATAAAGGATCAAAAACAAGAGCAAAAATTAAGGAAGGTATCGATGATGCTAAACATAATCTGAAAGATTCTTTTGATGCCAGCTCTGAAGTTCTTCGTGAAAAATTTACGAGTGCTACTCATAATCTTGACGGAACTTTGAATGAGTTACTTTCTAATGTCAGCCATAAAACAGAAGAAGTAATTACTTTTTTAGAAACTAAATTGGCTGAGTTAAAAGCACAAAACGCTAAACTTCAGAAATAATATTTTTATAAAGCACATTACTTGCTTATTTTTATAAGAAAGTTTTGTGCTTTTTTTTATCTAAAATTTTAAATATGGCTTTTGAAGAATTAAAAGAAAACACTGAAAAAGTTCAGGATCAAGCTAAAGAATACATTGAAAGTCATTTAGCTTATTACAAACTTTGGGGTTTTAAGGTTGCAATGAAGTCAACAACTTTAATCTTTAAGTTTACTTTGATTTTATTGTGTTTCAGTATGGTGATGATTTTTGGATCTTTCGCCGCAGCGTATGCTTTTGGTTCTCTGTTTGAAAGTAATGCTCTCGGATTTTTGACGGTAGGAGGAATCTATTTGGTAATAACTATTTTGCTTTTCTTTATAAAAGACAAATTTGTTGAAGGACCAATTTTGGAGAAATTTTCAGAAATCTTTTTTAATGATTAATTATGGAAAGAAAAAAATACTCTTCGTATGCTGAGATTGAAAGAGATCTAGAAATTTTGAAATTAGAAAAAGAAATCAATTATCAGAAATTGGTTTTGAGTTTTCAGAAAACTAAGGAAAGTATCACTCCACAAAATATTGTAAATGGTTTCATTTCATCTTACACAGATTACTTTTCAAATTCTTATGTAAAAATTATCCAGACCATTTTACCGTATGTAATAGGTTGGTTCATAAATAGAAAAAGAGGCGATTAAGCCTCTTTTTTATTTTATAATTATTGTTGAACATCTGGTTGAACATCATCTTCATAACCAGATTGTCTGTGAGTTGGTTTTGGTTTTTCCACTTTTTTATTGTTTTTCTTCATCATTTCTCCAACTTGATTTGAAGCTGAGAATGAAGCAACCATATTGTTTAACATATCACTTCCGGCTTGTGGAGAATTCGGAAGAAGAATTAAGTTTGAGTTTGTATCAGATCCAATAGATTGTAAAGTGTCATAATGTTGTGTAACTACAATAAGGGCAGAAGCTTCTTGCGAATTAATTCCAACTTGGTTCAAAACTTCAACACTTTCTACAAGACCTCTTGCAATTTCACGACGTTGGTCTGCAATACCTTGACCTTGTAAGCGTTTGCTTTCTGCTTCAGCTTTTGCTTTTGCAACGATTCTAATTCTTGAACTTTCAGCTTCAAATTCAGCTGCAGTTTTTTCTCTATCAGCTGCGTTGATTCTGTTCATTGCATTTTTTACTTGAATGTCCGGATCAATATCAGTAACCAAAGTATTGATGATATCATATCCGTAAGTAGACATTGCCTCGTTCAATTCACGTTTTACTGCCACTGCAATATCATCTTTTCTTTCAAAAACATCATCCAATTTTAGTTTCGGAACTTCGGCACGAACTACGTCAAATACATAAGAAGTAATTTGATCATGCGGATATTCTAATTTATAAAATGCTTCATACACTTTATCTTGAATCACTTTGAACTGAACTGAAACTTTCATTTTGATGAAAACGTTGTCTCTAGTTTTAGTTTCGATGATAACATCTAGTTGCTGAATTTTAAGATTTACTCTTCCGGCCAATCTATCAACCATCGGAATTTTAAGCTGTAATCCTGAATTTCTTACACTTTGGAATTTTCCAAATCGTTCGATAATTACGGAGGATTGTTGTTTCACAGTAAAGAACGACGACATGAAAATGAAGAATGCCAATACTAAAAAGATAATAAATGCTGTACTCATGGTTATTTAGTTTAATTTATGAATTTCGGTAAATTACGAAAATTCTTCTAAAAAGGAATTATCAAATATTAAAAAAACGCTAAGAACATTTGGTCGATGTTTCTTAGCGTTTCTATTTTTAAATGAAATTTTAATTATAAAGTTTCAATCGCTTTCTGAATTCTAGAAATAGTTTCTTCTTTTCCAATGATTTCAACAATGTCAAATAGGTGAGGACCTTTAAGTGCTCCAACCAAACTTAGACGGAAAGGTTGCATAACTTTACCCATTCCGATTTCGTTTTTGGTTAACCAATCTTTCACGATTGTTTCAATATTTGCAGAAGTAAAATCTTCTATATTTTCTAAAACAGAAATCAGTTCCTGCATTAAAGTTGGAGTTTCTTCTTTCCAATTTTTACTTGCTTTCTCATCATAAGATGTTGGCGCTTGGAAAAAGAAATCTGTCAGATCCCAGAATTCTGAAACAAAGTTTGCTCTTTCTTTAATCAAAGAAACGATTCTAGTTAGATCATATTTAGAAACATCAATACCTTTTTCTACCAAAATAGGAGAGAAGGTTTTTGCTAAATCAGCATCATTTTGTTTTACTAAATATTGGTGGTTGAACCATTTGTTTTTCTCTGGATCAAATTTAGCTCCAGCTTTGTGAACTCTATTTAAGTCAAAAGATTGAGCTAGCTCTTCTAGAGAAAATAGTTCTTTGTCAGTTCCATCGTTCCATCCTAACAAAGCAAGAAAGTTTACAACAGCTTCCGGGAAAAACCCTTTTTCTCTATAACCAGATGAAACACCTTCTTCAGTTTTCCATTCTAATGGAAATACTGGGAAACCCATTTTGTCTCCGTCTCTTTTTGATAATTTACCATTTCCAACTGGTTTTAAAATTAAAGGTAAATGAGCAAATTCTGGAGCTTCCCAACCAAATGCTTTGTATAATAAAACGTGAAGTGGCATAGATGGCAACCATTCTTCACCACGAATTACATGTGAAGTTTCCATCAAATGATCATCAACAATATTGGCTAAATGATACGTTGGCATTCCGTCACTTTTGAAAAGAACTTTATCATCCAAAAGATTAGTTTCAAACTTCACATCACCACGAATGATGTCTTTCAAATGTAAAGTTTCATTAACCGGAGTTTTAAAACGGATTACATAATGTTCTCCATTTGCAATTCTTTTAGCAACTTCATCAGAAGAAATTACTAAAGAAGTATCTAACTTTTCACGATTGTGGTGATTGTAAATAAATGTTTTTCCTTCAGCTTCGTGCTGTTTTCTATGTGCATCCAAAGCTTCAGGAGTATCAAAAGCATAATATGCCCAACCAGAATTGATCAACTGATCTGCATATTGTTGGTATAAATCTTTACGTTCGCTTTGTCTGTATGGTCCAAATTTTTCATTTTTCCCAACCGTTTCTTCAGGAGCAATTCCTAACCATTCAAGAGCTTCCATAATGTAAGCCTCTGCACCTGGAACAAAACGTGTCTGATCTGTATCTTCAATTCTCAGATAAAAAACACCGTTATGTTTCTTTGCAAATAAATAATTAAATAGGGCAGTACGAACTCCGCCAATATGTAACGGTCCAGTAGGACTTGGTGCAAAACGCACACGAACTTGCTTTGACATTTGTTTAAAATTTTGTTGCAAAGATACGACTCTGAATTAGAAAATTAGGTAATGAGAAAATTTGATAATTCATCGTGTTAAGCTTAATTGACTAATTTTCTAATTGATCATTATCTAATTAATAATTATTACTTTTATAGGTTATAATTAAAACAGATTTATTTTGAAAACATCATCTGCAATATATCAAAAGTTAGAGGCTTTCATTAAGAAATATTATACCAATGAACTGATAAAAGGGATATTACTTTTTACTGGTTTTGGTTTATTATATTTTCTATTTACGCTTTTTGTAGAGTACTTTCTTTGGTTAAAACCATTAGGAAGAACTTTTCTATTTTGGTTATTCGTCGGAGTTGAAGTTTTCCTTTTAGTCCGTTTAATTCTTTTTCCTTTGTTCAAGTTGTTCAAACTTCAAAAGGGAATTGATTATAGTCAGGCTTCTAAAATTATTGGAAATCATTTTACAGAAGTGAGTGATAAGCTTACTAACTTTTTGCAATTGTCTTCTGAGAATAATTCCGAAAGTTCAGAATTAGTTTTAGCTTCAATTGAGCAAAAAGCAAATTCACTGCAGCCGATTCCTTTTGGAAATGCAATCAATTTTAAAGCAAATAAAAAATATTTACCATTGGCTTTAATACCAATTTTGCTTTTTGCAGTATTTTATATTTCTGGAAATAGTAATGTAATTTCTCAAAGTTTGAATAGAGTTGTGCATTTCAATTCTGCATTTTTACCACCAGCTCCATTTAAGTTTGTGGTTTTGAATTCGAATTTACAAGCTGAACAGAATAAAGATTTCGTTATCAGAATGGAATCTGTTGGAAATGTAGTTCCAGAAAATGTTACGATTCATATTGGAAATGAAAGCTATTTTATGGAATCTTCTCAACCTGGAAAGTTTGAATTTAAAGTGGAGAAACCAGCAGAGAATATTCAATTTTCTTTTGAAGGAAATTCAGTTGTTTCAGAAGAATACGAATTGAAAGTAATCACAGTTCCATCAATTGCCAACTTCGAAATGGTTCTAAATTTCCCTTCTTATTTGAAGAAAAAATCAGAAACAATTCAAGGAACAGGAAACGCAATTGTACCAGAAGGAACAACGGTAACCTGGAAAATGAACACCAAATCTACCCAAGAAATTGAATGGAAAAGAGAGAACGAAGTATTTAAGTTCAATAAGGTTGAAAATGACTTTAAATTGAGTAAAAATATTAGTCAAAACACAGAATATCAAATTCTTACGTCTAATAGTAAGGTTAAAAACTACGAGAAATTAGACTATCAGCTGTCTGTAATCAAAGATCAGTATCCAACCATTAATGTGGGGCCTGCGCCAGACAGTTTGAAGCTAGATAAGAACTATATTTTAGGAAGATTGGGTGATGATTATGGACTTTCGAAATTACAAATTGTATACTACGAACGCAACAAACCACAATCTGCCAAGCGTGGAAATATTCCTGTGAAGTCTGGAGTATTCGATCAGTTTGTTTTTAATTTTCCAAGCAACCTTCCAGTAGAAGAAGGAGTGTCTTACGAATACTATTTTGAAGTTTTTGATAACGATGCACCACACGGTTTTAAGTCTACAAAGTCTTCTACGTTTTCAGATCGTGTAGCTACAACAGATGAAATTCAAGATCAAGAATTACAACAACAGAATAATAATATCAATAGTTTATCTAAATCTTTAAAGAACCAAACGAAGCAGATTTCAGAAATGGATAAGCTTCAGAATACAGGAAAAGAGAAAGATAATTTAGAATTTAAAGATCAGCAGAAGATCAATGATTTTATCAAACGTCAGAAACAACAAGACGAAATGATGAAACAGTTTTCTGAAAAAATGAATCAGAATCTAGATAAGTTTAAAGATGATAAGAAAGATAAAACTGCTGAAGATTTACAGAAGCGTTTAGATAATGCACAGAAAGATTTAGAAAAGAATCAGAAATTATTAGACGAATTGAAGAACTTAAACGATAAATTAAACAGTGAAGAGCTGTTTGATAAGATGGAAAAGTTCAAGCAAATTAGTAAAAACCAATCTCGTAATTTAGAGCAATTGGTTGAGTTGACCAAGCGTTTTTATGTTTCTAAGAAAGCTGAACAGGTTGCTGAAAAACTAAATAAACTGTCAGAACAGCAGGAACAGTTATCTAATAAAGAGAAAGAAAATACAAAAGAGAAACAGGATGAAATCAATAAATCTTTTGATAAAATTCAGGAAGATTTAAAAGATTTGAAAGAGGAAAATAAGACATTAAAGAAACCTTTAGATATTCCGTCTGATGCTTCAAAAGAGAAAGATGTAGATAATGATCTTAATAAAGCTTCTGAAGAATTGAGTAAAAAGAATACTTCTGGGGCTAAGCCAAAACAGAAAAGTGCTGCGAAGAAAATGAAGTCTATGGCTCAGGAAATGCAGAGCGAAATGGAAGGTGGAGAACAAGAACAATTAGAAGAAGATGTAGCAATGCTTCGTCAGATTCTGGATAATCTTTTGGCTTATTCTTTATCACAAGAAGATGTAATGAAACAGTTCAAAGCAATGAAATTGGGCTCCTCTACATTTACAAAAAACATCAAGATTCAGCAGAATTTAAAACAGCAGTTTAGACATGTTGATGATAGTTTGTTTGCACTTTCATTACGTAACCCAAAGGTAGCAGAAGACGTAACTAAAGAAATTGGAAATGTACAATACAACATGGACAAGACAATTGAAACTCTAACTGATGTACAGATTCCAAGAGGAGTTTCACATCAGCAATATGCAGTTTCATCTGCTAATAAGCTAGCCGATTTCTTAAGCGATTTATTGAATAATATGCAGATGTCTATGTCTAAACCGGGAGCAGGGAAACCTAAACCAGGTGACGGACAAGGAATGCAATTGCCAGATATTATTCAGAAACAAAAAGGACTTGCTGATAAGATGAAAGAAGGTATGAAACCTGGACAGCAATCAGGAGATAAACCTGGAGAAGGAAAAGATGGAAAATCTGGGCAAGGACAAAATGGGCAGGGAAAAGATGGTCAGGGTAAAGAAGGGCAAGGTAACAAAAGTGGAGATAAAGGTTCTTCGGGTAAAGATGGAAAGAATGGAAAGGGAGAGAAGAACGGTAATGAAGGAGAAGATGGAGAAGGAGATGCTGAAGCTATAATGGAGATTTATAAAGAGCAAGTTAAACTTCGTGAGGCTCTTCAAAAAGAATTAGCAAAGAAAGGTTTAGACTCTCAAGGTAAATCTGTAATAGACCAAATGAAACAATCTGAAAAGCAGATTTTGAATAAGGGTTTTAAGAATGAGAACTTGCAACGTATATTAAATATTCAGCAAGAATTGTGGAAATTGAATAACGCAGTTCAGCAACAAGGTCAAGATACACAAAGACAATCTGAAACTAATAAGGCTGAATTTACTAATCGTTCTAATGCTTTACCAAGTTCGCTATTGGAATATTTAAACAGTGTAGAGATATTAAACAGACAATCACTACCTTTGCGCTCGAATTTTAATCAAAAAGTTCAAGAATACTTTAATACAAAATGATAAATTTTAATTACGAAACAGATTTTACTTTAGGAGACGAGCAGGCTTTTAGTGACTGGCTTAGTGCTGTAATTGTTTCTGAAAATAAGAACGAAGGAGAAATCAATTATATATTTTGTGATGATGAGTATCTTCATAAAATCAATGTAGAATATTTAGATCACGACACTTTAACTGATATAATTAGTTTTGATTATTCAGTTGGTAACGAGTTAAATGGAGATATTTTTGTTTCTGTAGAGCGCGTTGCAGACAATGCAAAAGACTTTAATGTTTCATTTGCTGAAGAACTTAAAAGAGTGCTATCTCATGGTATACTGCATTACTGTGGATACAAAGATAAGTCAGACGAAGAAGCTCAATTAATGAGACAGAAGGAAGAAGAGAAAATGAAGATGTTTCACGTGGAACAGTAATTAAACATCTTTTTAATATATATGTTCCACGTGAAACGTTTTGATTTTTAAAATTTTCATAACGTTCCACGTGAAACATATCCGAAGAAAATAAAAGAATTTTGTAGCGTTCCACGTGGAACGTTTAGGTGAAGAATTCGAATAGAATATTAAATCGTTCCACGTGGAACGATTTTTTGAGTTTGAATTTAAAAGAAAAAGAATAAGATGTTTTACGTGGAACATGATTTTGAATTGTCCTTTGGAAGTTTAGAATGGAAGTTTAGAAATGTTTCACGTGAAACATTTATTATAAAGATTCTGTTTCGGAGTTCTGATTTGAAAGTTCTGATTTGAAAGTTCTGATTTGAAAGTTCTGATTTGAAAGTTCTGATTTGAAAGTTCTGATTTGAAAGTTCTGATTTGAAAGTTCTGATTTGGAAGTTCTGATTTGGAAGTTCTGATTTGGAAGTTCTGATTTGGAAGTTCTGTTTGGAAGTTCTGTTTGGAAGTTCTGTTTGGAAGTTCTGTTTGGAAGTTCTGTTTGAAGAAAATAAGAAAATGTTCCACGTGAAACGTTTTTATTTGTTTTTTCTGAATTTGAAGATATCAGTTTGCAGGTTTCAGTTTGAACTTGAAACTTGAGACAAAAATAAAAGTTCCACGTGGAACAAGAAAAATATAAATGTAATTCTAGAAACCGCGTTAGCGGTTTTTGGAGAATAATAAAACAAAATGTTTTTAGAAGAATACGATGTTATTGTGGTTGGTGCAGGCCATGCTGGTTCTGAAGCTGCGGCTGCGGCTGCAAATTTGGGATCGAAAACTTTATTGGTTACAATGAGTTTGCAAAACATAGCACAGATGTCTTGTAATCCTGCGATGGGTGGAATTGCAAAAGGACAGATCGTTCGTGAAATTGATGCGCTTGGTGGATATTCTGGAATTGTTTCTGATAAGACTGCGATTCAGTTCAAGATGTTGAACAAGTCAAAAGGACCTGCAATGTGGTCGCCAAGAGTTCAAAGTGATAGAATGCGTTTTGCAGAAGAATGGAGAATGATGTTGGAGGCAACTCCAAATCTTGATTTTTATCAAGAGATGGTAAAAGGGTTGATAATCGAAGATGGAAAGATAAAAGGAATTAGAACTTCACTTGGTGTGGAGATTCGTTCCAAATCTGTGGTTTTGACGAATGGTACTTTTTTGAATGGTTTAATTCATATCGGAGAAAAACAATTCGGAGGAGGTAGAGCAGGAGAAAGTGCTGCAACTGGAATTACCGAAGATTTGATCAAAGCAGGTTTTGAAGCTGGAAGAATGAAAACAGGAACACCACCTCGAGTAGATGGACGTTCTTTAGATTATTCTAAAATGAATGAAGAAAAAGGAGATGCTAAGCCAGCCAAGTTTTCTTATTCAGATGTGACTTCTCCGTTAACGCATCAGCGTTCTTGTTACATGACGTATACGTCTTTGAATGTTCATGATATTTTGAGAGAAGGTTTTGATCGTTCTCCAATGTTCAACGGAAGAATCAAAAGTTTAGGACCAAGATATTGTCCATCGATTGAAGATAAAATAAATCGTTTTGCGGATAAAGAACGTCACCAATTATTTGTTGAGCCAGAAGGATGGAATACTTGCGAAGTTTACGTAAACGGATTTTCAACTTCACTTCCAGAAGATATTCAATTCAAAGCGCTTCGTTCAGTTGCAGGTTTTGAGAATGTGAAATTTTTTAGACCAGGTTATGCAATCGAATATGATTTCTTTCCACCGACACAATTGAAACATACTTTGGAAACAAAGTTAGTTGAAGGTTTATATTTCGCTGGGCAAATCAATGGAACAACCGGATATGAAGAAGCAGCTTCTCAAGGTTTGATGGCTGGAATAAATGCACACTTGAAAGTACACGAAAAGGATCCATTGATTTTAAAACGTGATGAAGCTTACATCGGAGTTCTAATTGATGACTTGATTACGAAAGGAACGGAAGAACCTTATCGAATGTTTACATCAAGAGCAGAGTATAGAACTTTGTTGCGTCAAGATAATGCCGATTTCAGATTGACTCCAATGTCATACGAAATTGGTTTAGCTTCTGAAGATCGTTTACGAAGAATGGAAAAGAAATTAAATGAATCTGAAAAGATGGTTCAATTCTTTAAAGAGACTAGTGTTACGATTGCAGAAACAAATCCTATTTTGGAAGCAAAAGAATCAGCACCAATTTCTCAAGGAGATAAAATGTTTAAGATTTTTTCTCGTCCACAAATTGAATTAGAAGATATGTTGAAATTTGAAAAGGTTGAAGCATATATCAAAGAAAATGATTTGGATGAAGAAATTGTAGAACAAGCCGTAATTCAGGTTAAATATTCTGGTTATATCGAAAAAGAAAGAAATAATGCAGATAAATTAAATCGTTTGGAAGAAGTGAAAATTCCAGACAATTTTGATTATAATAAAATCAAGTCGATGTCTATTGAAGCAAAACAGAAATTAAGCAAGATTCGTCCTGTAACTATTTCACAAGCTTCAAGAATTAGCGGAGTGTCACCAAGTGATATTTCCGTGCTTTTGATTTATATGGGAAGGTAAAAAAGTTTGCATTCCCAGTTTTCAGTTTTTACTAAGACTGTAAACTGGGACTGAAAACTTTTAAATGTTCCACGTGAAACTATAATGCTTTTAGTTTTTTATTTCAGAATCGAGAATAAATCTAGAATTTAAAGTCTTAAATCTAAAATTGTTTCTGTTCCACGTGAAACCTTTTACTGAAACAAGAATGATTTTTTTGAAATAATTTGAATTATTAGCTGTTTCAGATGGAAAGAAAATCAAATTTGAAAAGGATATTAATTTGCAAAGAGGCTGAATAAAGTAGATTTGCAATTGTATTGAATTATCAATTTTGAAGAAATCAAAAAGAGTTTAGAAGAATAAAAGAAAAAAATAAAAATCCTAAAAGCGATAAAATTTCGTTTTTAGGATTTGCTATAAATTAAACCCAAATATCTATAAATTTAAAAAATGAACGTTTTAAACAAAAAACACTTTCTTACGGTAAAAGACCATTCTGTTTCAAAAGAAATTTTTGATTTGTATTACGATGAAGAATTAGATATGCTAATTACTTCTCCGCAGCCCGAACTTCAAAATTTAGGCAAATACTACGAAAGCGAAGATTATATTTCGCATACAGATAACAAACGTTCGTTATTTGAAAAAGCATATCACTTTGTAAAAAATATTGCACTTCAAAACAAATTGAAGTTGATTAATAGCCAGCAACCACAAAAAGGAAAAATTTTGGATATTGGTGCTGGAACCGGAGATTTTCTTTTAACTGCAAAAAATGACGGTTGGGAAACCATTGGAGTTGAACCAAGCGATCGAGCAAAAAATATTGCTAAAGAAAAAGGAATTTCATTTGTAGAAGAAACTAGCACTTTAGAAAGTAATTCTTTAGATGTAATTACAATGTGGCACGTTTTAGAACACGTTCCAAATTTAGAACGCCAGATTCAAGAATTGAAGCGTTTATTAAAACCAACTGGAACTTTAATTATTGCGGTTCCAAACTATAAATCGTTCGATGCGGGTCATTATGAAACTTTTTGGGCTGCGTATGATGTGCCGATTCACTTTTGGCATTTTTCAAAAAAATCAATTCAAGTGCTTTTTGAAAGAGTTGATATGAAATTGGAAAAAATCCTTCCAATGAAGTTTGATTCGTTTTACGTGAGCCTTTTGTCCGAAAAATACAAAACAGGAAAGATGAATTATATTAAAGCTTTTTTCGTTGGTTTGAAATCAAATTTGAAAGCAAAAAACACAAATGAATATTCATCGCATATTTATGTTCTAAAGAACAAATAGAGTTCAAAATAATAAACAAAAGCTATTTCTTAAAAACATGAAGAAATAGCTTTTTTGATTTAAAAAAATGATAAAAAACAATGGTTTTCATGCTATAAAGTTGAATTATTGGTATTATTTTTTCGATAAATAAAAACAATATCATAAAATTTGCGCATTTTTTAAACTTTATGCTGATGCTATTGATTTTTTTATATTTTTGTCTTCAATACTTAAAAAAATAGAATTTAAAAAAATGAAAAAAGCATTAGTTATTATCGCACTTTCAGTTTTCGCAGTTTCTTGTAATAAAACAGCAGAGGTAAAGGAAGTAAAAACAGCTTACGTGGATACTTCGGTTTTAATGAAAGAATACACTGAGGCAAAAGATTTAGAGGCAAAGTACAAAGCTCAAGCGGAAGAAAAAGGTAGACAATTACAAGCTGAGATTTCACGTTTTAAACAAGACGCTGCTAATTTTCAAAGCCAGGCACAAGCAAACGGTCAAGCTTGGGCACAGCAAAGAGGAGCTGAATTGCAAAAAAGAGAGCAGCAATTAGGTTATGCACAACAAGCATTAGCACAACAATTACAACAAGAAAGTGGTGTTGAAATGGATTCTCTTGTTAGTGGAGTTAAAAAATTCATTAAAGACTACGGAAAGAAAAATGGTTACTCTTACATCTACGGAACAGGAGATGCTGCATCAATTTTGTATGCTGAAGAGAAATACGATATCACAAAAGATATTGTAAAAGCATTAAACGACAAATACAAAGCAGAGCCTAAAGCAGATGCAAAACCAGCAGCTGAAACAAAAGAAGGCGAAGCAAAAAAATAAAAACTACCAAACTAACTAAATTACTGAAAACCTAAATCCACTGCGATTTAGGTTTTTTCTTTTTATAAAAATGCGGTAATTTTATTTTTTTAATACAAGCCCAATGCAGAACGTTTCAGAAGCGGCAGCTTATACTTTACAATTCATCAATCAGACTCAAAAATCTATTTTCCTTACGGGGAAAGCAGGTACTGGAAAAACTACGCTTTTGCGAGAAATCATCGCGACAACGCATAAAAATACTGTGGTCGTTGCACCAACCGGAATCGCAGCTTTGAATGCCGGAGGAGTAACAATCCATTCCATGTTTCAACTTCCATTTTCTGCTTTTATTCCGTCGTACGAAGCGAGCGCACAATTTACGGAAACGGTAAAGTTTGAAAACAAGGAATCACTTCGTCGTCATTTTAAAATGAATAATGTCAAGCGAAATGTAATCAAAAACATGGAGCTTTTGGTTATTGATGAAGTGAGTATGATGCGTGCCGATTTGTTGGACGCGGTTGATTTTATGATGCAGACGGTTCGAAGAAATACACAGCCTTTTGGCGGAGTCCAGGTTTTGTTTATTGGAGATTTGCTGCAATTGCCGCCGGTTATTCGTGATGAAGAATGGCGAACGCTGAAAAATTATTACCGAGGGAAATTCTTTTTTCATTCTCATGTTCTCCAAACGTATCCGCCAATTTATATTGAATTGTCAAAAATCTATCGCCAGACAGACGATGCTTTTATCTCGGTTTTGAACAATTTGCGCAATAATCAGATTACACCAGAGGACATAGCTGTTCTAAATCAGTATGTTAAGCCAGATTTTGACTTCAAAGAGAACAAAGGATATATTACACTTACAACACATAATGCCAAAGCAGATTCTATCAACTCACAGTCAATCAATGATTTAGATGGTAAAGAATATGTGTATACGCCATTTGTGGTGGGAGATTTTCCAGAAAAGATATTTCCTGTCGAGGAAGAACTTAAATTAAAAGTGGGCGCACAGATCATGTTCGTCAAAAATGATTTGTCTTTTGAAAAAAGATATTTCAACGGAAAGATGGGCGTAATCAAATCGCTTTCTGACGAGGAAATCTTTGTTCACTTTCCAGAAGAGAATATGACACTTGAAGTTGAAAAGTACGAATGGAAAAATATCCGCTATAAAGTCAACGAACAAACCAAAGATATCGAAGAAGAGGTTTTGGGAACTTTTGCGCATTACCCAATCAAGTTGGCTTGGGCTATTACGGTGCACAAAAGCCAAGGTTTAACTTTTGACAAAGCAGCGCTCGATGTATCGCAAGTTTTTCTTCCTGGGCAGGCCTATGTAGCACTTTCGCGTTTGCGTTCGTTAAACGGGCTTATTTTGCTTTCTCCGATGCAGATGAATGGCATTTCGAACGATCAAGATGTGATGGATTACGCTTTGAATAGAGCGACAGAAGAGACTTTGGAGAAAGCACTTCACTTTGAAACCAAAAATTTTATTCATAACTATTTGATAAACAGTTTTAATTGGGGAGAATTGGCGCAAGAATGGCGAAATCATCGTTTTAGTTATAACGAAAATGCTGCTGGCTCCGAAAAAACGAAACATGCAGTTTGGGCACACAAGCGCATGGAAATTATGGAGCAGCTTTTAGATCCTTCGCAGAAATTCATTTCGCAACTCAATAAAATTTTCATCAAAGAAACAGCCGATTTGTTTTTTGTGAAAGAAAGGGTAGATGCGGCCTACGATTATTTCTTCAAACAAATGGATAAGTTGGTCGATGATCTAATCTACAAAATGGCTGAAATTCAAAAATTTAAAAAAGTTAAAGAGTTCTATGAAGAACTTAATTTTTTAGAAGATCTTCAAACAAAAGCCGTTTTACGATTGATGAAAGCGAAGTTATTGATCGAAGTGGTTGTTGCCGGCGAAGAAATCAGTAAAGAAAAGCTGACGTCGCCAAATATTAAAAATTACAAAACGAACAAAGCGGAAAGAATAAGAGAAGAGCTGAAAACGACAAATACAGACATTTTTAGAACCGAAGAGCCCGTTGCTCGATACAAATCAGCTAAGACCGAGAAAAACGAGCTTAAAACGGCTAAAAAAACGACAGTCGAAGAAACGTACGATTTGTGGATGGATAAAAATTCAGTGGAAGATATTGCAAGAATGCGTAAATTGAATGTTCAAACTATCGAAGGGCATTTGATACGACTTATTCAAACGAAGAAAATCGAAATTACAGATGTTTTGTCCTATGATAAAATTTTGGCCTTGCGAGAAGCATTTCAGTTTTATCAAGAAGAATCTTTGAGTCCTTTGAAAGAAAAATATGGAGATGAATTTACTTGGGACGAATTAAAAATGTTCAAAGCGAGCATAAATTGAATTTAGAGCGTCCTACGTGAAACACTGTTTTTCTGTTTTTCAAAAATCTAATTTCTAACGCATTAAATTATTTTTGACATGAAAACATTTAAAATATTGCTAGCAATTTTGGTGTTTAATTCTTCGTTTTTGATTGCTCAGGATTTGAAACCAGAATACCAGAAATTTATTTCGAAGTTTATTTTTGAAGTGAAAAGTAACGATAAAGAAGCAATTGCAAAGCGAATAAAATTTCCGTTCAAGCGAGAGTATCCAATTGCGTCAGTTAAAGACAAAGCAGATATTGTAAAAAGATATAATCAAATTTTTGATAAAGTTTTGATTGAAAAAATAACAAAATCTGATCCTGCAAAAGATTGGTCAGAAGTAGGATGGAGGGGAATTATGCTCAATCAAGGAGATTTGTGGATCGATACAGATGGAAGAATCATTAGTATCAATCATCAATCTGATGAAGAACTGAAAATTAAAAATTCGCTGATTGCAGCACAGAAGAAAAATGTAAATGTTTCAATTTCAAATTTTAAAGAGCCCGTTGCAATTCTGGAGACTTCAAAATTCAGAATCAGAATTGATGATTTAGGAAGTAATAATTTTCGTTACGTTTCTTGGGGAATCAAAAACAAAATGACTGACAAACCCGATTTGGTAATTGAAAACGGAGTTTTCTATGCAGACGGAACAGGAGGAAATCATTATTTTGATTTTAAAAAAGGCAATTTCAAGTATAGATGTTATTTTATTGTTTTGGGTCAGAAAGATTCGCCACCTGCAGTGTTGACGGTTTATCAGTCCGGAAAAGAAATTCTATCGCAAGACGCAAAAATTGTTTCACGATAAACAAAAAGCCCGATTCGTTTAGAAATCGGGCTTTTATATTAAATGACGAAAATTGTTTTGTCAAGTTCTTGGTAATCTACTGTTTGTTTAGAATCATGGATTTAGTAGGTAATATTTGCGTCGCCAAAGTAGGACATACAATTCTATCTATTAAATCTTGCTATGGCGCCAAAAATAATTTCATCTGTTTATTGCCAGATAATGTTATTGTTGAAATGAAAAACTCTCCAGATTGTCCACAGGTGCTGTTTAGCAGAATAAAAAATAGAATGGTAAGCGTCTAATTTTTCATAGGTTCCATTTTTTAATCCTCAAGTATCAATAATACTTGAGGATTTTAGATATAGGCTATTGTTTTATCATCAAATATTTGCCGCCTTTTATAACTGCAGGCTTTGGTTTTGGCTGACCCTCCTTAACTGCCATTGGTCCCGTATACCAAATTTCTGCAATAATTGCAGGTTTTCCATTGACAGTAGTTTTTCTTATATCAATTTCTCCTACTTGAGGAGACAGTTCATCACTAAAACCTAGTCTAAGGCGTTTTTCATCTGTTGAGCAATCATCGCAGCCTAATACAGTTCCTGTTAAAATTCTTGTGCCACTTATATTATTACTGTTGCTGGTCGAAGTTAATTTACTCAATGTATTCACTTTTTCAATTCCATTTTCAATCAACTGATATTCTCCAACAATTAAGTCTTCATAATAAGCGCCATTCATAGAAGTCTTTATATTTTTTTGCAGTTTTATTTTTAGGGATGTATTGCCATTGGTATATACGTAAGTGCCATCATACCCATTTAACACATTTTTTGTATCTTTGTAGTATGCGCCTTTTATGCCGACAAATCCTTCTTTTGGTGCTGTTATGTCTAATATCTGACTTTGTCCCGAACAGCTATTTAAAAAAATAAAAAATACTGCTAAAAAATTAATATAGTTTTTCATAATCATTTTATTATTGTTAAGTACAAGGTACAAGATTTGCTTTTTTTGTAGTTGGATTAAGTTCTAATTTGCTCCATTTAGTCAATAATGGATCTGCTTTATAAATAGTTATGCCAAAAGAACCAAATTGTTTGAGAAAACTTTCTTCTAAGGCTCCTGCACTTTCATCATATAGTATTGCCTGTGCATCGTGAATTTTTTTAATTTTTTCATCGTCTGATTTATTATTTAAATTTGGATTATTCCAGACTGAATTTACCTTACTGTCTAATAACGCAAAATCGTTAACTTTTATAGAATAAGTATTTACATTCCCGGCTTTATCTTTGGCGACCATTATACAAAAAACATCTTCTTTTCTGCTTGGAGATGCATCATTATAAGCATTTCTTAAAAATTTTACATCTCCAAAAGAAAACATTGCATAGCCATTTTTTGGGTGAGAATGTGCTCCACCAAATATATGAAGAGCCTGTTGATAATGGAACTGAAAATTCATCTAGTGATGATATCTGATTATACTCATACCTGTAAGTCCCATCTGGATTCATGCGTTTTTTTACTTCAACACCGTGTTCCAATCTATTGACAGAAGCCATTACTTTTCCCTTTAACCAATCAATACTAGGTTTCATATTTCCTGTTTTTGTAACGTCTATTAATGCTTTCATTTGTCCGCAAGGATCTGTTGAATTTCCATTTTGATCTTCACCACCTTCAGAACCAGAACCTGTACCTGTACCATGATTGGTATAAGAACCAGCATCTGAGTAATTTGGATTAGTACCACCTGTGCCATTGTAAATAATACCTCCTCCTCCCGAAGGATTTTGATAATTATTGTTTACTACAACTTCTTTTAATTGTATACCTGTATCTGTAGTTCCTCCCCATCTACATCACATTCTATTCCGGCAGGACAGGCGACTTGATTTGAAGGGGCTTTACCTGTAGTTTGTTTGTTTTTAAGGGCTAAGGTAAGAACACCATTTTCAATAAGTCTATTGTTTTCGAACTTAGCAGTTTTTACAAAACCCTTTTTTAAATCCCACCCTACTATATAGCCATTAAAAGAAGGACTATTAATTGATGAATTATCTGCATCTGGATATATTTCAAAGACCATTGCTTCGTAATTGTTTTCGGATACTTTATAAATATACAATTTTTGTTCCCAAAGCTCTGTTTGATCTTTTTTTACTTCAATTATAGGAACTATAATTGTTTGTGTTCCATCTTTTGAATTTGTAATTTCTGCATCATTCCAATTGTAATTTAAGTTCTTAAGTAAAGCAAAATTTTCACCTTTTGCTTCATAGTTTTTAAACCATACTTTGGCAGATTGCATAATTTTAGCATCTGTCTGCCCTACATCATTGTCATCTTTTTGACACTTGATAGAAGTAGCAAGAATTAAAAAGACAATCATAAATCTTGCGGCATTCTTAATTTTTCTTCTCATATTTTGGCATTTAAAGGTTAATATTCTATGCAACTATTTAGGATTATAGATGCAATTATAATGATAAAATATAAGAAAAAGATTATTTTTATAGTTTTATTTGTTAAATAATGTAATATTTATTTTATAAATTTATTTGATTCAGATAAAATAATGCGAGAAGTCTAGGAAAGAAGTATAGGTATCTTACTAAATACTTTTGTTTTGATATTTTGATATCAATTGGAAATCATCAGTACGAATAAAAAAGGGAATTTTAAAGATGAATGTCATTTTACAATTTAGGCGATAATAATAGGCGCCTTAGATGTTATTAAAATATCAATTGGAAAAAGAAATTCTATCGCAAGAGGCAAAAATTCTTTCACGATAAACAAAAAGCCCGATTTCTAAACGAATCGGGCTTTTGTATTAAATGGCAGGAATTGCTTTTTCAAGTTACTTTTCTTGAGTTATTTGTGTCAATTTTAATTTCTGCAGAGCAATATCATTCTTCTATGTTTTTATCTTTTTTTTGAAGTTCTTGAGAAAATGAGGTTGTTGTTATTCTGTTTTCGAAAAACAACGAAACAAGTCGGCTAGATTGTTTCGCGTGGAACTTGTAATGGCTGAAAGAAATATTTAAGTCAATTCCAAATTTGATTCAATCAGAAAAAGGCAAAAAAAAATCCTGTTCGAAAGAACAGGATTAAAAGTATTTTATAGGTTTTCTACCAGAATCCAAGCTTGTGGATTTTCGCCTTTTTGTATTTCTTTTTGAGCTTGTTCAGCTTCTTTCATTGTAGCATAACTTCCGTACAAAACAGGAAATAAACCGTGCTTGTTTTCTTTGAGCATTCTCGCTTTGAAACCATCTTTAATTAGTTGGTTATAAGCTTTTCTAGCATTTTGCTCACTTCTAAACGCGCCTGCCATAATGTGATAGGGCATTGTTGGTTCAACAGTTTCGACAGCAGCAGAATCTACAGAAAGAGTTACAGCTGGAAGCGGACTTTTGATAAAGAAAGTTGCTTCTTGAATTTTGTTTTGTACTTTTTTCTGAACAGCTTGTTCTACAACAAGTGTTTGATTGTCAATTTGATTTTGGTACAAAGGATAACCAATGCTTCCTGTAATTCCAAGTCCTAAAACAAGAATTGCAGCATAACGTAAGAATCGATTTGAAGATTTGGTTTCTTCCTCATTTTCGTATAATAAAGTGGCATCTTTTTCTTTTGCTGCAATCTTTTCGATTTTTTTCTCGAAAACCTCTTTTTTCACCATCGGAGAAACAAAAGGACTTAATCCAAAAGAAGTCGCCAAATAATTGGTCTGATCGTTCGGTCTGAAAATTATATTGCTTTCTGAATTTAAACGTAATTCTCCAATATTTTTTAAAAGGATTACGCCACCTTCTTCCAAAGTTTTTTTCCAATTTAAAACCTCAAAAGCAATTGCGCTAACTGCAAAACCGTAAGATGTTTTTTCAGCTTGAGCAATATGATTTGCTAACAAACCATCGTTATTTTTGATACGACTGTTGAAAGAAATGGTTTTTTTTGGAGGAAAAAACGAATTAGTGCTTTCATTCAGCTGCGCTGAGTGAGTTTCGGTTAAAAATGCACCAAATCCTGGAACCGTTACACACTGATAACGATACAATAACTGTGAGATATATACTTCGATTTTCATACTAACAAAGTTATGCATCGTGTATAGTTATCAAAATTTTATTCACAATTTTTATTAACAATTCAGAATTATTTTTATACAATTCGTTTTCAAATATTTAGCTCTTTAGTTTCTGTCTGTGGGTTTCGTTTTAGAAAAATTAGATTATATTTTAACAAGAAATAACTTTGTTTTAATGATATTTGCGATTCAAAAAATCAAAATTATTTTTTCTATTTTACATAATGTTTTAAAAAGATGACCGATCAGGATTTATTTAGTTTACTTGCCTTGTTGAAAGTTGATGGAGTGGGTGATATTTTAGGCAAAAAACTGCTCCACTCTTTTGGATCGGCTTCAGACATTTTTAAAGCCAAAAATTCTCAGCTGGCGGCCGTTGACGGTATTGGATCTGTTTTGTTGAAGAATTTAAAGGACAAAACAATATTTGAAAGGGCGGAGAAAGAATTATTGTTCATTAAAAACAATACAATTCAGGTTTCTTTTTTTCAAGATGAAAGCTATCCAGAAAGACTTAAACATTGTTTTGATGCTCCAATTTTACTTTTTACAGCAGGAAACATAGATCTTAAAAACAGAAAAATAATTAGTATTGTTGGCACTAGACAAATCACTTCTTACGGAACCGATTTCTGCAAAAAGTTGATTGAAGAAATAGCTCCGTTAGATCCAGTAATTGTGAGCGGGTTTGCGTATGGTGTTGATATTGTTGCACATCAAGCGGCTATAGATTATAATTTGCAAACAATTGGCGTCTTGGCTCATGGCTTGAATCAAATTTATCCCCGAACGCATAAAAAATACATGGCTAAAATGGAGGAGAATGGTGGATTTATAACAGAGTTTTGGAGTGATTCAAATCCCGATAAAGAAAAATTTGTTCGTAGAAACCGTATTGTTGCTGGTATGACTGAAGCAACAATTGTAATTGAATCTGCCGATAGAGGAGGATCTTTGATTACTGCAAATATGGCAAATGAGTACAATCGTGATGTTTTTGCTGTGCCCGGGAGAGTCACCGATAAATACAGTCAAGGTTGTAATAATTTGATTAAAACTCAGAAAGCGAACGTACTGACAAGTGCAGCAGATTTAATCTATATGCTAAATTGGGATATTAAAGAAAATCCCAAAAGCATTCAGAAACAGCTTTTTGTAGAATTAGATGCTGATGAACAAAAGATTTACGATTTTCTTCAAAAGGCTGGAAAAGAATTATTAGACATCATTGCAATAGAATGTGAAATTCCAATTTTCAAACTTTCTGGAATTCTGATTAATATGGAATTAAAAGGTGTTATACGGCCACTTCCTGGAAAACTTTTTGAATCAATTTAACGCAGAAAATCTTATATTTATTTTTTTGTAAAATGTTTGTACAATCGGTATAAAATATAGATCATCAATAATCCAAAAACGATGTTTAGGATTTGAAATACATACGGTGGAACATTATAATCTTCAATATACTTATCCATCTTTGTTTTTTTAAATGATTAATATACTTAAAGTTACAAAAAGTAAAAAGAACTTTAAAAGAAAAACGCTGACCATTTTAAAATGATCAGCGTTTTTTAAAAAACATTGTTTTGAAATTAAGATTTAGGATAATATTTAGAAATTTCAATAGAAAAAAGAACGCTTGTTATCTTCCATTTTCCATTAATCTTAACTAATTGCCAGTATTCTTCACCCCAATTTGTCATCGAATCTTCTGACCAAAAACTGTAATCGAATGTAACACTGGCAATAACATCGTCATTTTGAATAATTATCTTTTCAAACTTTTCCTCACTTTTTTTGCTTTGCAGAATAGATTGAATAAAGCTACTGTATGTGCCAGTAAAATAATTTTTTATGATTGTTGGCTTAGCTTCGAGTCTTTTGGCTTGACTTTTTTCTTTGATTACACCAATCCAATTCACGGTTTCTTTAAAAAACAAACTATTAAAAGTTATAGAATCTTTTTTTGCGATACTTTGCATAAATGCATTTAGTATTTGATGTATTTCTTCTTGATCTTTTAATGTTTGTTGAGCAAAAGTAAAGTTTAAAGAAATGAATGATAATAAAATTGTAATTACTGTTTTCATGTTTTTAAGATTTAATTTTTAGCACATAATTTTTAATTTTTGAAGAAGGTTTTTCTACTAAATATTTAATAAATAAGCTGATTATAATGCAGTTTATAAAACAGCTGAGCAGAGCGATTTGTCCTTCGTTATCAATATTTAATTTTTGCAGAACTATTTGAGTTAAGTGAATAATTCCTTTGTGTGTGAGATAGATAGAAAAGGAAAGTGATGCGAGTTGAGTCGATAAAATCGATTTTGAATGGTATAAAAAGCAAGATTTTGAAATGGCAGACATTACAATCAATCCATAGCCAATTGAAACAGTTGTAAATCCAACCGTTGATGCTAATTGTGAAATTTGATTACTGCAAATCCAAAATGAAAATCCAACAATTATTAACCCAATTAAGAATAATTGATTGCCATATGAATTAACGAAATTTTTGAAACGCTTGGAATATTCATAGAAAAATGCAATACCAATTCCAATTATTAAACCATCTAATCTGGTGTATGTTGGGTAATAAATTTTCATATACCAGATTCTCCATAAATCTGAGCTATTTAGGTTTGGAACTATTAGCAACTGCCATGAAATAATTCTTAAAGACAAAGTGAATAACAAGAGAAAAAGCAGAAAATATTTGATGTAGGATACTTTTTTGAATTTTAAAAATAACAGAAGAATTATGGGAAAAATTAAATAAAATTGCTCTTCTATGCATAAAGACCAAGCATGAGAAAATGTTCCAAAATGGAGAAGATCAAGTCCGATGTTTTGAGTAAAAGTGATAAACTTCCAAAATGGAGGCAGAGCTTCTTTTTCTCTAAAAAAAGGAAAAGTAAAATAAAGAAACAGGGTTAAAGCATAAGCCGGAATGATTCTGAAAAAGCGTTTGATATAAAACTCTTTGAAGCGAATGTTGCTTGAGAATTTAAGTTGTTCAAAAAGCTGTTTTGAAATGAGAAACCCGCTAAGAACAAAAAATAAATCCACACCAGTCCAGCCAAATTGCCCATATTTATCAACCCAATCTGGATGTTGAAACATGCGATAATGATATAATAGAACCATTAAAATTGCTAAAGAGCGCAAATGATCTAGGCCAAGAAATTTTTCAGATGTTTGAGAATTCATTCGTTTTTTTCGGCAAAACTATAGCGAATTTTTTCAGGTTTTTTAATGGTATTTGTAAAGTCAGTTTTGATGTTTGAATAACTTAAATTCATATTTCAATGACATTATTTGCAGTTCATCATCAAAATTAAGCTGTTTACAATCAACTTATAAAAAATGAACCCCAATTACCTATTTTTGAAGCATGATAAAGAGTAATTTACACTATAACGTGAAGCAAAGTGTTGTCTTTCAGATTTGTTTTTGGCTTCTTTTTTTTTTAATTGGCGAAGCCAAAATTTATGCTGAATATGAGCATCCGCTTTTTTCTATGATCATTCCGTATGATTTGAGTCATTTGATTTTTCAAATATTATGTTCCAATTTTATTTATTTCATTTTAATAAAAAAGATGTTCTATAAAAAGCATTATTTTTTATTTGTTATTTCAATAATTGCCTGTATTTATTTATTTTCTGTTTTAAATAGAATTTTTGCGATTTATGTCGCCGAACCTTTTTTTATAAATGAACCTCAAGACAATTTAATAAGTATTTTGACAGATTTGAGTTATTTGTTCTGCTATTACGTAGTTCCAATCGTGACGGCTTGTTTTGTTTTTGTTTCAGTAGCATTTATGTTTGATTTAAGGAACGAAAAACAATATTCGGTACAAATACTCAAAGAAAAGGCAGAATTGGAATTAAACGCCTTAAAAACGCAATTAAATCCACATTTTTTATTCAACACGCTAAATAATATTTATTCGCTTTCAATTATTGATTCTGATAAAACATCTGAGTCGATAAGCCGTCTTTCAAATATTTTGGATTATATCTTGTATAAAGGCCAGAAAAAATTAATTCAGATTTCTGATGAATTGAAAGTAATTCATGATTATGCCGAATTAGAAAAACTGAGATATGATTCTAGGTTAGAACTTAAAATTACGGAGGAAATTAGTGCTTTAAATCTTGTTCCGCCTTTATTGTTTTTATCTTTAGTAGAAAATGCTTTTAAGCATGGAGCAGGAAGCATTTCCGGAAATATTTTTATTTCAATTTTAATTAAAACGGATGCCGAAAAAACGATTTTTAAGATTGAGAATTCTTTTGTTCCGAAAGAAAATAACAATGAAAAAAGTTTAGGCTTAAAGATAATTCAGGAACAATTAAAGATTATTTACGGAGGTCGAAGTTCCAATTTAATTCAAAATCAAGACAATCTCTTTAGTGTAGAAATAATAATTCCAGCAAATGAAAATTAATTGTATTATAGTTGATGATGAACCACTTGCAGTTAAACTTTTAGAAAATCATATTTCTAAAATAGAAGAATTGCATTTGGTTGGCACCGCTGGAAATGCTTTAGAGGCTTACAAATTGACAAAGTCTAAAACCGTTGACTTGGTTTTTTTAGATATTCAAATGCCAGATTTAACTGGAATAGATTTTTTGAAATCATTAAAAAACAGACCCAAAACTATATTTACAACCGCATACAGAGAATTTGCAATAGAAGGCTTTGAACTTGAAGCGGTTGATTATATATTGAAACCAATAACATTCGAACGCTTTTTTAAAGCTGTTGAGCGTGTTTTAAGGGAAAATACTGAAAGTAAAGAAGATGAATTTATATTGTTGAAATCAAAAGGACTTCAATATAAAATTTTACTCAAAATGATTTTATTTTTTGAAAGTCAGGCCAATGACATCAAAGTGGTTTTAAAAGAAGGAAAAACAATCATTGCAAAATATAAAATAAGTGATTTGGAGGTTTTAGAATCGAAAGGTTTTTTGCGTGTTCACCGTTCTTTTTTAGTTAATTTAAAAGAAGTTAAAGCCTTTGGCAATACGGAGTTAATAATCGAAAATTATGCAATTCCAATTGGCAGAAGTTATAAGCAAAACTATGAAAAGTTTAAAAGCCGTTTTTGAAATTAAATTTTAAAAAAAACCTAACAGATTTAAAATTCTGTTAGGTTTTATAAATTATTTTTGAAATCCTAAAACCTCTCTAACTTTTGTTAGAACACCATCGGCAATTACAGAAGCTTTTGCAGCGCCTTTTTTCAATAAAGCGTCAACTTCTTCAAGGTTGTTGATGTAGTAATTATATTTTTCTCTTTCTGTTTTGAATTTTTCAGTAATCAATTCAAACAAAGCTTGTTTCGCATGACCATAACCATAATTTCCGCCTAAATAGTTTGCTCTCATTTGTGCAGTTTGCTCTTCATTTGCTAATAAAGAATAAATAGCAAAAGCGTTGCAAGTATCTGGATTTTTTGGTGCTTCAAGAGGTGTACTATCAGTTTCAATACTCATAACTTGTTTACGTAAAGTCTTATCATCCAAGAATATATTGATAATATTATTTGCAGATTTACTCATTTTTCCTCCGTTAGTTCCAGGAATAAGCATAATGTTTTCTTCAATTTTTGCTTCAGGAAGAACAAATGTTTCACCCATTTGGTGATTGAAACGAGCCGCGACGTCGCGAGTAATTTCTAAATGCTGCAACTGATCTTTTCCAACAGGAACAAATTCAGCATCATATAATAGAATATCGGCAGCCATTAACATCGGATACGTGAAAAGTCCCGCGTTAACATCGTCCAAACGATCAGCTTTATCTTTGAAAGAATGCGCTAATGTTAATCTTTGAAACGGAAAAAAACAGCTTAAATACCAAGTCAATTCTGTAGTTTGAACCACATCAGATTGTCTGTAGAAAGTAACTTTTTCAGGATTTAAACCACATGCAAGCCAGGCCGCAGCTGTGCTATAAGTGTTTTCTCTTAAAGTTTTTCCATCTTTAATTTGAGTGATTGAATGCAAATCGGCGATAAACAAATAAGATTCATTTGTTGGGTCGTTTGATAACTCGATTGCCGGAATAATTGCTCCTAATAAATTTCCTAAATGCGGTGTTCCTGTGCTTTGAACACCAGTAAGTATTTTTGCCATTCTCGTTTTTTCTGAAATGCAAATGTCGTGATGTTTTTTTTAACTACAAAGTTTGTAGTTTTTTAACGCAAAGAGCGCAAAGGGTTTTCGCAAAGTAAAGAAGTTTTAATTCTTTAAGAAATTGCTTTGCAATAAGTCCGCAAAGCTTTGTTTATAAAACATAAGAAAATATTTATAAATTTAACGTTTTTTAATTATGATAGAAAACGAAATATCAAATATTGTAATTGGACTAGCCATTGAAATTCATAAAAAACTTGGACCTGGATTATTGGAAAATGTTTATAAAGAATGTTTGTTTTATAAAATTAAGCAACGTGGACTTTTTGTTGAAAAAGAAAAATCTTTGCCGTTAGTTTTTGAAGAAGTTAAGCTAGATTGTGGATACCGCATTGATATACTTGCGGAAAACAAATTGTTAATCGAGATAAAAAGTGTGGAATCTCTTACTGTTAATCATTTAGCACAAACATTAACCTATTTAAGACTGGGAAATTTTAAACTTGGCTTACTCATAAATTTCAATGAAATTCTTTTAAAAAATGGTATTAGAAGAGTCGTTAACAATTTATAGATAGGGCTTTGCGAACTTATCGCAAAATAAACCTTCACAATAATCATTTCAAAAACTTTGCGAAAATCCTTTGCGTTCTTTGCGTTAAAATAAGCGATAACTAAGAAAAAATCTTTATAATATTCATTTCTGTTTTCTTACTTTTGAAGCTATGAAAATATTTAAAATTGCTTTTTGGATTCTTTGGAGAGTTTGGTTTTATGTTTTGATGGCCATTCCAATACTCATTATGTTCCCTTTTCTGGTCGTTTCTATTCTTTCTGAGAAAGGATATCCGTATTTCTTTAAAATGGCTCGCATTTGGGCTAAATTTATCCTTTTCGGAATGGGTTTCTTTTATACCGTAAAACGGGAACAGAAGCTTATTAAAGGCAAAAGTTACATGATCGTGGCCAATCATACCTCTATGACCGATATTATGCTTACGTTGGCTATAATTAAAAATCCTTTTGTTTTTGTTGGAAAGAAGGAGCTCGTAAAGATTCCGCTTTTTGGATTTTTCTACAAGAGAACATGTATTTTGGTTGATAGAAGTTCTTCTAAAAGTAAAAATGAAGTTTTTAAAAGAGCTCAGAGTAGATTAAATCAAGGTCTAAGTATTTGCATTTTCCCAGAAGGGGGAGTTCCAGATGATGAGAGTATTTTGTTGGACGAGTTTAAAGACGGTGCATTTAGATTGGCGATCGATCATCAGATTCCGATTGTGCCGATTGTTTATCCAGATAATAAAGAGCGTTTTTCATATACTTTTTTGAGTGGAAGTCCAGGAAAGATGCGCGCTAGAATTTTACCTTTCGTAGAAACAAAAGAATTGACAAGCGACAACAGAAAAGAATTACGAGATCAAGTTAGGAATATGATTTATAATGGTTTAATGGATTATCAAAAGGAATAACCATAAAAACATTATGTAAAATACAAAAGCCGGTAGACTTAATCAGTCTACCGGCTTTTCTTTGAATTAAAAACCCCCTATTTTTATTCAAAAGTTTATTATCTGTGAATTATTTTTTCTGAAATAAAACGCAGTACTTTTTTAAATCTTAATTTGGTTTTTCTTCGGTTTTTATTGTACAACAATTCTATTTTTTCTTTCATGGTTAAAAATATTAATGGTTGATAATAAATAGTTTAACTAAAAACTCAAGTTAATGCCATATTATTATGATGAAGAAAAACTAAAAAGGTTGCGTGTAAAATTTAAAAAAAAATAAAAAATTGATAAAACCCGCTAGATGAAGAAAGCTAACGGGTTTTTACTCAAATAACCAACCAAAGTAAATTCTAAAAAAATACCAATATTGATATATGGCAGTATCAATGGTACACTGTTTTTTTTTAATAGATGAAGATTTTGTAGAATGGTTGCGTCAAAATTTCATCTTATTTTTAAAAACAAAAAAACCGAGAGATCATAAAAATCTTCTCGGCTTTTTAATAGTCTTTTTTTGACTTATTTTTTAGGCATTTGCCAATTCTTTTATGTGTTCTTTAATTTTAATTTCCAGTTCTTCAGCAAGTTCTGGATTATCTTTAATTAAAGTTTTAACTGCATCACGACCTTGACCTAGTTTTGTATCGCCGTAGCTGAACCAAGATCCTGCTTTTTTAACGATATCAAATTCAACAGCTAAATCTAAGATTTCACCCGTTTTAGAAACTCCTTCTCCGTACATAATGTCAAATTCGGCAGTTTTAAAAGGTGGTGCTACTTTGTTTTTAACAATTTTAACTTTAGTTCTGTTACCAATTACATTTTCACCGTCTTTAATTTGTGCAGAACGACGAATATCTAAACGTACAGAAGCGTAAAATTTAAGTGCGTTACCTCCAGTTGTAGTTTCTGGATTTCCGAACATAACACCAATTTTTTCACGAAGCTGGTTGATAAAGAAAACGGTACAATTTGTTTTACTGATAGTTCCAGTAAGTTTTCTTAAAGCTTGAGACATTAAACGTGCGTGAAGCCCCATTTTAGAATCTCCCATTTCGCCTTCAATTTCACTTTTTGGTGTTAAGGCTGCAACAGAGTCAATTACAACAATGTCTATAGCTCCAGAACGAATTAAGTTTTCGGCAATTTCTAAAGCCTGCTCTCCGTTATCTGGTTGAGAAATGATTAAGTTCTCGATATCAACATTTAATTTTTCAGCATAATTTCTATCAAATGCGTGCTCAGCATCGATAAAGGCAGCAATACCGCCTGCTTTTTGAGCTTCTGCAATCGCGTGAAGCGTCAAAGTTGTTTTTCCAGAAGATTCTGGACCGTATATTTCGATGATTCTTCCTTTTGGATATCCATTAACACCAAGAGCTAAGTCAACACCTAATGAACCAGAAGAAATCGTTTCTACTTCTACAATGGCTCTGTCGCCCATTTTCATTACGGTTCCTTTTCCGTAGGTTTTGTCAAGTTTATCAAGCGTTAATTGTAGCGCTTTTAATTTGGCTTCTTTGTCTGAACTCATTTTTTTCTAAATATCTAAAATTATTATTTTGTCTTTCTGGATAAAAATAGGAAAATTCTCCTATAATTTTATTGATCAGTTTTATAATTTGTAAAATTACTTCTTTTTTTGAAGTTTGATTGTTCCAAATTGTCACAAAATCAGTCTATAAAAATAAAGCCTTTAATTCTGTAGCGTCAGATGGTTTTATTTTGCCTGCAAGCAATAAACTCAATTGTTTACGACGAAGCGCGGCATCAAAACGTTGGATTTCTAGTTCGGTTTCTGGAATAATTGCTGGTACTTCAACAGGTCTTCCAGTGTCGTCTACAGCAACAAAAGTGTAGATAGCTTCATTGGCTTTTGTTCTATTTCCAGATTCGCGGTCTTCTACCCAAACGTCAATAAAAACTTCCATCGAACTTTTAAAAGATCTTGAAACTTTAGCCTCTACGGTTACAACGCTTCCAAGCGAAATTGCTCTGTTAAAAGCAACGTGATTTACAGAAGCCGTTACTACAATTCGGCGTGAATGTCTGCGAGCTGCAATACTTGCTGCGCGATCCATTCTGGCTAATAATTCGCCGCCGAAAAGATTGTTTAAAGGATTTGTTTCGCTCGGTAAAACTAAATCAGTTAAAATAGTTAGAGATTCTGAAGGATGTTTTGGATTCATTTTTTGAATAATAAATTTTGTTTTTCAGCCACAGATTTCACGGATTAAAATGATTAAAAAAATCTGTGAAAATCTGTGAAATCTGTGGCTAACTTTTTAATAATTGAAACTGATTAATTCAACCAGTAAACAGCCATTACAGCTGGTATAAAATATATAACAATGGTTCTCGCACCATCGTAATCTTTTGCAAGTCTTTGTCCGAAAAGCATCATTAACAAACAAATACATGAAAATATAGCTCCGTAAAAACCAAATTCTCTTCCGTTATTTGTGAATAATTGAATACCACCAACAACGCACAAGATTCCTGAAATCAATTCTAAAATTAGTAAATGTAAAAGAGCTAACGGAACTTGATTTTTTAATGGAGTTTTGGCAAAATGCTCTTTAAGCCAAGCTACATTATCTTTCCAATAAAAAATTTTTTCGTAACCTGATTGTAAAAAAGTTAAAGCTAGAAAAGCTAAAAGTAGAATTGAGGCAACATTGTTCATTATGAATTATTTTTTATGAATTAAACGAGTCAACTTGATTGATAAATCGGTGAGGATTATTTTCGCATTTCCATTTCTTTCAATATGATACATGGCATCTGAAAGTTCTTTGAATATTTCGTGAATGTTATTTCCGTTTACGAATGGAGCAAAATTTTCCAATTTAAATTTATCCACTTTCGGTTCAATGTAAACTAAACTTTGTGCTTGGTAATTTAACATCAAGGCTTGTCGGAACATTTCGATACAGTATTGAATAAATTTTTTCTGACTTTCGCGTCCTAGCGCAGCAATCTGTTCACTCCAAGAAATTAAATCTTGAATAGCCGCAGCATTTCCTTTTGCTCTAAAAGCGGCGCGAACCCAATTGACAAACCATTGCTCGAATGGAAGATCGTCATCATCTTCTTTTAATAAGTGAAGTGCTTTATTAAAATTTCCTTGTGCTTGGTGGGCAATTTTTTTGGCTAGATTCGAATCTATATTTTCTTGTGCAACCAAAGCCTCAGCGATTACTTTTTCTGGAAGTCCATTAAAGTGAATTACCTGGCAACGTGAACGTATGGTTTGGATAATATCTTCTTCATTTTCAGAAATCAGAATAAACATTGTTTTGTCTGATGGTTCTTCTAAAAGTTTTAAGAGTTTATTTGATGCTGCAATATTCATTTTATCTGCCATCCAGATAATCATGATTTTATAGCCGCCTTCGTAAGATTTTAGCGAAAGTGATTTTAAAACTTCCTGTGCATCTTCTACACGAATTTCTCCTTGTTTGTTTTGAACCCCCAAAATTTTATACCAATCGAATAAACCTCCGTATGGCATTTCTTGGATAAAACCGCGCCAATCCTGAATGAAATCTAAACTTTTAGGTTTTGTCTTTACATCTTCGGTGGTAACAGTTGGATAAATAAAATGCAGATCGGGATGAGATATGTTATCAAACTTTAGATTACAAGAATCGTTTCCGTTTGAATTTTCGTCGCCAGTATTGTTGCACAAAATGTATTGGGCATAAGCAATGGCGGTAATTAATGTACCACTTCCTTCCGGACCAACGAATAATTGTGCATGGGGAATTCTACCAGAAGCAGCACTTTTTATCAAGTGGCTTTTGATATAATCTTGACCTAAAATTTGAGAAAATTGCATTGGGCAAAGATAGAAGAAAATGTGTAGTCAAAAATTTTAGAGATAAGATTATTTCGTAGTTATAATTTTCAAATTTAGAAATCGAATTTTGAAAATTTTTCTCGTCACTTTCGACAGAATTTTGTTAATAAATATCTTCAAGTTAGTAAATATCAAGATGTTTTTGTTAATATTTTTTTCCGAAAATCGTCAAACGAAGGTTTTTTTTGGTTATTTATAGAGTCAAAATCTTATTTTTTATAGTTAATATCTTACGGATTTTTAATTAACATTTTTAACAAAAAGCCCGTTAAAACGCACATTTTCTCGACATAACACTAGTTTTTAAGGTTTTTTTAAGATATTTTTTTGAAAAAAAAATCCATTACAGTTGTAATTTAAGTTAATTTCTATATTTTTGTTTTTATCAACAACCAATTATAAAATAAGAATCTATGAAAGGGAAAATTATTCTATTTAGTGCTTTTTTTATCTTAACTACTGCGGCTGTTTCAGCACAAGCTAAAAACGCACCGAGAAGTATTATCAGTACAACTGCTCTTATCCGAAAATACCATGATCAAAAAGAATTGAGTGGTATGCAAAAGGGTGAACTTTTGGAATTATACATCGAGCGTATTAAAGTATTAGTTAAAACTCTCCCTTACATTGCTTTGGTTACAAAACCAGGTGTTACTATGGCAGACTTAGGTATTCCAGACGATAACGAACACAAAAAAGTTTTAGATGCTCAGGCAGTTGGTACAACAACTTTCTTGGATACTACGGTAGATTTTCAAAGAAAAATGATGCCTTACTCTGATAAAGGAAATCTAATCGCTGCAATCTTATTCTACGAAAGTACATTGAAATCATTACACGAGTTCAACGATTTGAACGAAATGTAATAAAGCATTTTTTAAAATCTTTTTTGAGAAAGTCTAAGTGAATACCAGCTAGGCATTCTTAAAAAACAAAATAAAAAAACAACTCATTCTCGAGGGTCCTGAAAAACTTCAGAAAACTCGAGAGGAGTTTTTGCATTTACGTATACCCAAATTTATTATTAACCGTAATACCCCCCTTATCATGAAAAAAATTACTCAATTGATCTGCGTTCTTTTGACAGTAGCGAGTATGAATGCTCAACAAGAGAAAGGAATTATGGGCTACACCAATTGGTTAAACAACTGGACTGAGTTTAAGCCTAATAAAGTTGATTATGGAGAAGCAAACCAAATTTTGGCAGGAAATATTTCTGTTAATACCAAATTGCTAAAAAGAAACATCTACGTTCTACAAGGAAACGTTTATGTTACAAACAATGCTGTTTTAACAATCGAACCAGGAACTGTAATTATTGGTGATTTCGAAACAAAAGGAACATTGGTAGTTACAAAAGGTGCTCAATTAGTAGCTGATGGTTTAGAAACAGATCCAATTGTATTTACTTCAAACCGCAGTATGAAAAAAGCTGGTGATTGGGGTGGAATTGTAATTCTTGGAGATGCACCGATTAACAAATTCGGAAATGTAGGTTCTTATAACCTTGATCTTGATCCTTCAATGACTACTTACGGAGGAGACAATGTAGCTTCAAACTCAGGAATTTTAAGATTCGTTAGAATTGAATTTGCTGGTAAAAAAGTAAAAGGAGCTGATACTTTTAACGGTTTGACTCTTGCTGGTGTTGGAAGCAAAACAGTTCTTGAAAACATTATGGTAAGTTATGCTGGAGGAGACTCTTTCGGAATCTTAGGTGGTGACTTAAATGCTACAAAATTCGTATCTTATAAATCAGTTAACGACGACTTTAAATTTTCTCAAGGAGTTCAATGTCGTTTCTTCAACTCTTTAGCAGTTAGATCTTCTTACTTCTCTAGTACTAAAGATGGATCTCGTTGTATGGAGGTTAAATCTTATGAGAAGAAAAGTGAAACAGATTTCACTAAAAAACAAACTTTAGTTGTTGCAAGTAATATTACAATGGTTAACGACAGTGAAAACATTAAAGCTGATATTCAAGCAGGTTTAGTAAAAGAAGCTGTTTATGTAGCAGAAAATGCTTCTCTTGAAATGAAAAGAAGTGTAATCTCTGGATTTAACCCTGCTGTATTATTAGATAGCAAAACTGAAATCAATGATGCCAACCTTAAAAAAATCAAATTTGAGGAAATGTATTTCAACTTATGTAATGGAAACATCTTTACAGAATACAATTCTAACAATGAAGATTTAGAAAGCTGGTATGGAAACAGTGTTTTCTTTAACGTGATGTCACAAAGTGACAACAAAGAAACATTCATTGACATCTTCAATCCTAAAAAGCCAGATTTCAGATTACAATTAGGAAAAATCACAGCTTCTAGCGGTAATAGATAAATAGTTTCGATTTTTATTTCCCACGCGTAAATTTTATTAATTAAGTCCCCAGACACAATTTATGTATCGTCTTACGGGCCCAAATAAAGATCAAGACATAATGGTATCTACGAAAAAATATTTTTTATATATAATATTTTTGGTTTCGCCTATATCGTTAACTCTATATGCACAGAATACAGCAGAAAAACCTACTGAGGCTGCTGATTCTGAGTGTGTGTTAACTATGGCTTTTAATAACCAAAACAACAATACTAATGCTGTTGAAAACGGCAATTTTAATCAGTTTATAGTAGGGATGTCCACCCCCAAGGACAGCCTTACTATAGCGGCTGAGTCAAATACTGTATCTAACGATTGTGAAGAGATTTCATCGGTTGCGGCTACTTCAATTCTAGCAAAAGAAGTAATTGAAAACTACAAATATGATTTCTCAGAAACATTTATAGATATCTTGTTTTTTGAGCGTATAGATCTAGCAAGAACACGCACTATATGATTCAAAAAATTACTTTATCTTTTTTTAAAGTTTTACTATTATTCAGCATAATCCTTTTTACTGAATCGAATACTTATGCGCAATCATCAATATCTCCTCAACAACTACCTTTTAAAGATATTTGTGCTGGAGATATTGTTAATGGCGCTAAATACAATGAATATCTAGCAACTTTTTCATATTTAAATTTTGCTTCAAATGTTACTTTTTCTGTTCAATTGTCTGATGAGTTTGGTAGTTTTACCAATCCAACAGCTACTACTACTCTAGATGTTATTCAATTATCAGGTACAGAGCAAACCATTAAATTCGCAATTCCTACGACACTAAAAGGTTCTAATACTTACAGTTTAAGAATAGTAAGTAGTAACGGAATTAATAGTCCTAGAGCACAAAATTTTTCAGGGTCATATTCTTTTTCAGTTTTCTACAAAGATTATGTGTCTTCGTTTTTAATAAATCAAAATAGAAATACTGCCACTTTCTGTTCTGGAGGCAGTTTTACTTTGTCAGTTGATAATCTTACTCCTGAAGTGCCAGAATCATCACCTGCAAACTATTCGAATATTAAATACAAATGGTACAAGGATGATGTTCTAATTTCAGGACAAAATTCGTCTTCTTTAGTAGTAAATGCTGCAGGCGTTTATTATGCAGAACTTGATTATGGCCAATGTTCGAATGTGAATTTCAGTTCAAATAGAGTTACAGTTTCTTCATCATCTTCTGGGTCTGCAATTACAATAAACTCATCTTTAGGAAATCCTTTTTGTGCCAGTGGTTCAGGAACGATTTTAACTGCTACATCTGGTAACAGTTATCAATGGAAAAAAGATGGTGCAGCCATAGCAGGAGCTACTAATCGTACCTATAGCACTAACGAGTCTGGTGTTTATTCTGTAGACGTAGATTTTGGCGGTTGTATAGCAACAGGAAGCATCGATTTGAAAAGCAATAGTTTCAACGCAAGTATTGACGCTCAAGACGGATATAAATTAAATGAAGGCGAGACTATAACAGTTACTATAACTACAGACGCAACAAATCCGACTTATGAGTGGTATTTGAACGGCAACTTAATTCCTAATGAAACATCGCCATCATATGTGGTAGCTGTTAAAGGTATTTATAAAGCAAAAATTGCTCAGGCATCTGGATGTGTTGCTAGTAAAGAATTTTCATTCAAAATAAATGGTGATTCTGCATCATCAAGTGTTATTCCGAACATTATTAAGTTAAGCGGAATGAATCCTTATTGGAATATTCCAGATGAGTATAAAAATGCAAACACAAAGGTAATGATCATTAGTTCAAACGGAGAGATGGTTTTGGATGTAGTGAATTACCAAGGCGATTGGCCTCAAAACAATATAGATTTTAAGAATGTAAATCCCGTTTATTACTATGTCATTCAATCCGACACAGGTGAAAAAAAAGGATCAATAACTGTTATAAAATAATATGAAGAAACTTTTACTATTCATCACTTTATTTTACGGTTTATCAAATGTACTCTATTCTCAAAGCGCTAGCGAGGATGGAGTTGTTTCGTTTTCATTACCTATCAGAAATTCTTTAAAGTTTAATAGATATATAATTAACCCAACATTCAGCTTTGTTAGAGAATCAAATCCATATGTAAGTTTCTATAACAAAAGGCAATGGGTTCAATTTGAGAATAACCCACAAACGTATTTTGCTACTTATTCAGGACGTTTTAGAGAAAACGAAGCATTTGCTGTTGGTCTATTTCAACAAAATTATGGTCTTATGACTGTTTTTGGAGGAATTGCCAATTTCGCTCATAATATCGTTCTGGAAGAAGATAGTAATTTGACTTTTGGTTTAAATGCGGGAATTTATCAAAGCGGTCTTAATACAGGAAAAATTATATCAGATGATTCAAGTATTCTAACTGGAGATTTTCCAAAAAGTACTCTTTTAACGGTAAATCCAGGGATTAACTATGGTACTACTTTTTTTGATTTCGGAGTAGCGATTAACAATTTAGTGCTTTACAATTTTGGATCAGGAATGGTAAAAGAAGATCCAGAAAGAGCGATTCAATTGCACGCCATGTACACGGGATACATTGACAGTTATGGTTTTTTTGACAGAAGTAAATTTTCTGGAATTGTTAGAACAGAAATTAAAAAAGATAAAACAGTTATTTCAGGTCTAGGAATGCTAGCACTTCAGCAAGGAGTTTGGGCACAATTAGGCTATAATACATTGTATGGAGTTTCTGCAGGACTTGGGGTTAATATTTCTCCAAGCATTGCTATTGAATACAATTACGAAAGAGGAATGGGCAATTTCTCTAATTTGGGCGGTTCTCATGAATTTGCTATTGCCTACAAATTCAAAAATAGAAATTACTATTACGGAGATGACGATGAAGGTTCTCTAATTGATCCTTCAAAACCAAAACCAGTTCCAGCTAAACCAAAATCTCAAGCAACTCAAGTTAATAGAACTGAAATTGCTGAAAAGAACAGATTAGCTGCTGAAGAAAAAGCAAAAGCCGATGCAGAAGCAAAACAAGCAAGATTGGCAGCAGCCGAGAAAGTTAGAGCAGATGCTGAAGCTGCAGCAAAAGCAAAATTAGAAGCAGACAATAAAGCTAAAGCAGATGCTGAAGCTGTTAAAATAAGATTAGCTGCTGAGGCAAAAGCAAAAGCCGATGCCGCAGCTGCTGCGAGAGCACAAACTGTAACGGCAAACAGAGCTGTTGCTACAACACAAAAAACACAAGCTCAATTGGCTGCTGATAAAGCAAGAGCTGATGCAGAAGAGCGCAGATTAAAATTAGCTGCAGATAACAAAGCGAGAGTAGATGCTGCGGCAGCTGCGAGAGCACAAGCAGTGGCAAATAAGCCAACAGCAACAGCAGCACAGAAAACACAAGCTCAGTTAGCTGCCGATAAAGCAAAAGCAGATGCAGAGGCAATGAAGTTAAAATTGGCTGCAGATGCCAAAGCGAAAGCTGATGCAGAAGCTGCGGCTAAAGCAAAAGCAGAAGCTGCAAAACCAGCTTCGGCACCGCAAAAAACAGCTGCCCAATTAGCTGCAGATAAAGCACAAGCTGACGCAGAGGCAATGAAATTGAAATTGGCAGCAGATGCGAAAGCTAAAGCGGATGCAGAAGCAGCTGCGAAAGCAAAAGCAGAAGCCGCAAAAGTGGCAGCTCCAGCGCCGCAGAAAACAGCTGCACAATTGGCTGCTGACAAAGCAAGAGCTGATGCAGAAGCTGCAGCAAAAGCAAGATTAGCTGCTGCTGAAAAAGTGAAAGCTGATGCAGAAGCTGCAAGACAAGCTAGATTGGCCGCAGCAGAAAAAGCTAAGGCAGATGCAGAGGCTGCAAGATTAAAATTAATAGCAGACAATAAAGCGAAAGCCGATGCTGCAGAAGCAAAACGTAAAGCTGACGCAAAAGCAAAAGCAGAAGCAGCAGACATGCAGTCAATATTAGCGGCAGATGCTAAAGCAAAAGCAGATTCAGATGCATTGCAAGCGAGATTGGCGGCAGATGCTAAAGCAAAAGCAGCTGCAGAGGCTAAGACTAAAACGTCTATCGATGCTGCAAATAGAGCTAAAGCAGCAGCAGATTTAAAAGCAAAACTTGCTGAGGAAGCTGCTCTTAAAGAAAAAGCAGCTGCAGACGCAAAAGCAAAAGCAGATGAAGAGGCAAGACAAGCGCTTATAGCCGCAGAAGCAAAAGCAAAAGCTGATGCAGAAGCACTAAAAATAAAACAAGCTGAAGAAGCACGCCAAGCACAATTAGATGCTGAAGCAAAAGCAAAAGCCGATGCAGAAGCACTTCAAGCTAAACTTGTTGCAGATGCCAAAGCGAAAGCTGATGCAGAGGCAGCGGCAAAAGCAAAATTAGAAGCTGAAGCGAAAGCTAAAGCTGATACAGAAGCAGAAAAAGTGAGATTGGCAGCGGAAGCAAAAGCACAAGCTGATGCAGAAGCAGAGAAGGCAAGATTGGCTGCAGATGCCAAAGCAAAAGCAGATATGGAGGCTTTACAAGCTAAATTAATTGCTGACGCTAGAGTGAAGGCTGATGCAGAAGCTACAGCGAAAGCAAAAGCTGAAGCAGAAGCGAAAAAATTACAAGAGGAAGAAGATGCACGTCAAGCGAAATTGGCTGCAGACGCAAAAGCAAAAGCTGATGCAGAAGCAGAGAAAGCAAGAGTAGCGGCAGAAGCGAAAGCAAAAGCTGACGCTGAAGCAGAAAAAACAAGATTAGCCGCAGAAGCAAAGGCAAAAGCCGATGCAGAAGCATTACAAGCTAAACAAGCTGCTGAAGAAAAAGTAAGAGTAGAAGAAGAAGCTCGTCAGGCGAAATTAGCAGCAGATGCGAAAGCTAAAGCTGATGCTGAAGCAGAGAAAGCTAGATTGGCGGCAGAAGCAAAAGCAAAAGCCGATGCAGAAGCATTACAAGCTAAACAAGTTGCTGAAGAAAAAGCTAGAGTGGAAGAAGAAGCTCGTCAAGCGAAATTAGCAGCAGATGCGAAAGCAAAAGCTGATGCAGAAGCCCTTCAAGCGAAACTTGCTGCAGACGCGAAAGCAAAAGCAGATATGGAAGCTCTTCAAGCAAAATTATTAGCTGATGCAAAAGTAAAAGCCGATGCAGAAGCAACAGCCAAAGCGAAGGCAGAAGCAGAAGCTAAAAAATTACAAGAAGAGGAAGATGCACGTCAAGCGAAATTGGCAGCAGATGCAAAAGCAAAAGCCGATGCAGAAGCATTAAAAGCACAACAAGTTGCTGAAGAAAAAGCTAGAGCAGAAGAACAAACTCGTCAAGCGAAATTAGCGGCAGATGCAAAAGCAAAAGCTGATGCAGAAGCTCTTCAAGCGAAACTTGCTGCAGACGCCAAAGCAAAAGCAGATATGGAAGCTCTTCAAGCTAAACTTCTAGCGGACGCGAAAGCAAAAGCCGATGCAGAAGCGACAGAAAAATTAAAGGCTGAAGAAGAAACTAGGCTGTTAAGAGAAGAAGAGGAGCGTCAGGCAAAATTAGCAGCAGATAAAGCTAAGGCAGATGCGGCAGCAGCAGCACTAGCAGCGAAAGCGAAAGATGATACTGGAAAAGCTATTGAAAACTTGACTCAGTCTGTTGAAAGTACAAGTAAAGTACAAACAGATTTATTAGATCAGTTTAAAGCTACTGTTGCGAATAAGCAAAAAGACTTGAACGATTTAAAAGAAGAGAACGATTTAAGTGAAAAGGGTATTTATAAAGAGCCAAAACCATTCAAAAGTGTAGCGGCAGAAAACAGCCAAATTGAAGCATTGAAAGTTCAGATTGCTGATGCAAATGCTAGCATGAAAAATGAGATTGCGAAACTTACAAATCTTTACAACGATAGGCTTAAAAAGTTCCCTAAAGATGATCCTTTGAATAAAGCTTATCTTGAAAAGATAAACGAATTAAAAGCGGCTCAGTTGAAAATGGAAAGTGAAGGAGCAGCTTTAATTGCCGATTTAGAGCGTATTAAAACAGGAACTGAAATTGAGCGTAAACGTAGAATTAAACGTGCAGCTTATGAGAATGATGAAGGAAGATATGCACAAGATATTGCCGCTCTTAAACGAATAAAAGAGACAACAAAAGTAAGTAGCACGCCATTAAAAGCAAATGATTTTGATTTTGGTGAAGAGCAGTCAAATATGCAGATTATTAAAAATATTAAAAACTCTGATAGCGGATATTATTTGATTCTTGCAGTACACAACAGTGTTGAGAAACGAGATGAGTTTTTAATTAAAGCAGTAGCCGCAGGACTTACAGATGTGAATTTCTTTTATAATGTGACAACAAGTAAGTATTACATCTATTATGAAAAATACGACGGTTTACAAGAAGCGACAAAGGCATTGGAAGCAAAAGGGAACAAGCCATACAACGGTAGAATGGCTGTCGTAAAAGTCGAGAATTAGTAAAAGCACTAGTCTCTCTTAAAATGGGAAGAGAGACTTTGAAATAAATGTTATCAAATACAAATTTTTTTATTCGCTAATGCCCCTTAGAGGATAAACAGAAGTAACAAAAAAAAGATTATGAGAAAGCCTACTAACCTAAGATTGATTTTATTGACTTTGTTTTTATTGCAAAGTTATCTAATGCTTGGACAAAATCATGTGCCTTTTGCACCAAGGTTTGACACAAGTATTAGAGGAGATATGATGCTTATTGGTAATAATATTGTTAATAGAGATAACAATAAAACGAATGAGCGCCCAAATGATGCTTTTACAGGAAAGACGGATAATAACTCGGAGAACATGCAATACATTGATGTTGATAATGATCCCGATACCTTTAGTTCGAGTTCTGCGACTTTAAAAGTGCCAGATGCCAGTAGAGCATGTTACAATATTGTGTATGCAGGATTGTATTGGTCTGGTATTTATACACAGGGTTCTTTAGATAGTAAAGCAGTAAAGCGAAGTGATTTAGGCAATATAAAGTTTAAGCTACCTGAGGAAACAGCTTATAATAATATTACAGGAACTTTAATTTACGATTATTATAATAATAATCCAAAAACAACAAATGGTGACCAAATACCATATGCTTATTATGCTAATGTAACACAACTTTTAAAAGATTCAAAAAATCCTGAAGGAGAATATACAGCGGCAAATATCAATTCTGCTCGAGGTAATTTGAGTAATGGAGGATATGCGGCAGGATGGTCATTATTTGTTATTTACGAAGATCCAAACTCAAGTGCAAAATATATTACTGCTTATGACGGTTTTAGCTGGATTAAAGCTGGTGGAGCCGATTTGACGTATGGTATATCAGGTTTTAAAACGATTCCAACAGGGAATGTAAAAGTAAAATTAGCTTTTGCAGCTTTAGAAGGAGATAAAAATACGTCGGGAGATACTTATTCTATAAATGGTACACAGGTTTATACTACAGAGCGTGCAACAAACAATTTCTTTTGTAGTGTAATTAATGATCTTTCGGGAATTAATCCTAATAGAAAGCCAGCCAGTACAAATACACTTGGTTTTGATGCGGGTATTATTGAATTGAATAATGCCAAAAATGCTATTATTAAAAATGGTGATACTAAAGCTAATTTAAAATTAACGACCAGCGGAGATGGTTATGGTGTTTATTTTAATGCTTTTAACGTCGAGGTTATCGCTCCTCAGATTGCGCTGACAAAAATTGTAAAAGACACAGACGGGAAGAATATCGGAGGACAGAATGTGACTCTTGGTCAGCAATTAGTCTATGAAATTACGATTCAAAATAAAGGTAATGATGATGCAACTTCATTAGTTATTACTGACCAGTTGCCAATAAACGTTATATTTAATCAAAAAGATGATTTGCTTCCTTTACCAGATGGAATTATAGTTAAAACACCTTATGACCCTGTTACAAGAAAAATTGTTTTTGAGGTAACAGATCCTAAATTAATAACAAAGAATAGTCCTACTGTAAGTAAAATCTCTTTTAAAGTTCAAGTCGTTCCTGATTGTCATTCACTAAGCGAGGCTTGCTCTAACAGTATCGACAACCAGGCTTTTGCTACTTATAAAGGGAAGGAAAATACCAGCTTTTCAATCGATGAAACAGCTCCTCAAGGAAGTGTTAATTCAACTGATGGATGTGCTGTAACACCAAAAGCCACAAACTTTTTAGTAGGTGTAGACGGTTGTGAATATACTGAAAATGTAACCTTATGTACAGATACTGTAGATCTTATTCCTGCAAAAGGATATGATAAGTACACATGGTATAGTGATGCTAAAATGACCAATAAAATTGGTGAAGGTAGTCCATTTACTGTGAGTAAAGAAGGAACATATTATGTGTATAACTTGGCTCAAGCACCATGTAGATCTATTTCTCAATCTTTTGTTGTAACTCGTTTTAAAAGTACAAGCAAAAACCCGGTGTTAGATTTCGCAAGTGAAACAGTAATTTGTGCCGATACCGGTCAACCATTTCCAAACATTTATTTGTGTGGTGGTAACGATAAAAAAGAAATAAAAACAACTATCACGGATGCTTCCAATATAGTATGGGAACGTTTTGTTGAAGGCAGCTGTACGGTGTCAACAGGTAAAAACTGTCCAAACGAATCATTGACAAGTACAGGAAATCCGAATGAATTTTGTAAATGGGAACAAGTAGGATCAGGGCCTGATTATACTGCAGATGCAAAAGGAAGATATAGATTGACAGTTACCTATAAAGGTGGAGTTTGTTTCAATCGTTTTTATTTTGATGTTTATCAAAACCCATTAACTCCAACAGAAAAGCATAAAGATATTATTTGTTCAAGTAATGGTAGTATTACTGTTGAAGGTGTTCCAGCTGGATATGAGTATGCCATCAGCAAGGATCCTAATGGACCTATAGGAGCATACCAGTCAAGTAATATATTCCCAATTGCTACTGAAGGTTCTTATACTGTCCATGTTAAACAAACTAATGTAACTACGTTTCCATGTGATTTTGTAGTTAAAAATATTCTTATTAGAAAAACAGATGTTGATGTTAAGACAGTAATAACACAACCTCTTTGTGCAGGTAGTAAAGGTAAAGTAGAAGTTGCGGCAAATAATTCGAATCCAAATTACACTTTTGTTATTAAACAAGGTAATGCAACAGTTCAGACTATTGGGCCAGTTTCTAGTAATAAAGCTATATTCGATTTACTTGCAGGAGATTACACACTTACTGTAACAACATCTGATGGTTGTACCAATATAAGCGATGTAAAAATAATTGCACCAGATCCGCTTACTGCGACTTATGATGTAAAATCACTAACGGCATGTTCAGATGGAGAAATTACAATAAATCCTAAAGGAGGGACAGCACCATATTCTTACTCTATAAATGGTCAACCGTTTGTTTCTGAAAATAAGATTACTGTAAAAAATCCAGGCGGTAGCTACAGTATTAGTGTTGTAGACAGTAATGATTGTGAATATATAATTCCGACATTTTCAGTTAATCCTATTGCTAAACCAACGGTTACTATAAATTCGAAAAATGTAAGTTGTTACAATACTAAAGAAGGAGAAATTTCAATTTCAGTTTCTCCTGCAGATTCTGGTTATACTGTTTCTTACAGTATTGCTGGAGTTGCTGGTGGTGCATATACAACTTTACCAACAACGGGCTTAGCTGTAGGAGATTATAAGGTTACAGTAAAATATACAATAAACGGAGTAGATTGTACTGACCCAGAAAAAGTTATTAAAATTACGGGACCTACATCTACACTGACTGCTTCTGCAGGTGTTGCTGAATTATCAGGTTGTGGCCCGACAGGGAATACTAAACAAGGGATGGTTAGAATTACCAATCCTCAGGGAGGGGTACCTTTTCCTGCACCAAATTTATACCGCTATAGTTTTGACGGAGGAAATAATTATATTACAGATAATTTTGCCTACATAAATCCGAGTTCATCTCCTATTACATTATATATTAAAGATGCTGCTGGGTGTATTTTCCCAATGTCAGGTATTATCTTAGACGAAAAACCGGCTGATCCTATATTTAGTGATCCTGTTTTGACTTATAATTGTAAAGGAGAAGGTACAGCTACAGTAACGGTTAATGCAGATGCAAGTCCAAATTATAGCTATTCATACTATTTAGGGAAGCCAGATCCGGCAAACCCTTCTAATTACATTTATACTTTAAATACAAATACTCCGGCTAATATCTTTAAAGATATTCCTGTTGGAGATTATAAAATTAAAGTAGAGTACAATTTAGTTTCTGTTCCGACTTATAGTAATTTACTAAAAGAGGATTTTGGTAGTGGACCACCAACTACAGCTCCTGGTATTGCAGCGGCATACTGTTTCAATGACCAAAGAGTTGACCCACCTTATTTATGTAAATATCCAGATGGAACACCTAGTAGATCTGTTGAAGATAATGCTTACTCAGTAGCAAGTTTCTTCTGGAGAGATGACGATCCAAATAGCAATAATAGTGGTGCTTGGTTCCATTTCAAAGATCATACGACAAACCCTAATAATTTAGCTAACACTGGAGATCCTGATGGTAGATATTTATTAGTAAACGTTGGTAATGCTGCTGGAAAATATGGTATTTTGTACAGTAAACCAATTGCAGATGTTATACCTAATCAGGATGTTATTGTCGACTTTTATGTAGGAAATTTATTAATGCCTTCTTATAATAGTGCGGCTCCAATTATTAGAATTGAATTAATTGATTCTAAAGGTAATGTTGTAGCTAGAGATGATACAGGAGAAATTGCGCCTGGTTTAAATCATCCTGACAGAAAAAAATGGGTGCCAATTAGTATTAAACTAAATCCTGGAGCAAACACCAATTTAACTTTTGTGATACGTTCAGGAAGTGAAGTATTCAATGGAAACGATTTAGTAATCGATGATATTTGGGTACGTCAGGTACCAAAATCATGTTTGCAGGACAAAACTTTAACTCTTAAAGTTCCAAGCGGACAAGGATTTTCTGCAGAAGTAACAGGAATTAACGGAGTTAAATGTAAAGGAGATAAAAATGGTACTTTCAGTATTGTAGCTAAAAATTTTGATACTGTAAATGGTTTCTATTATACTTTAAATGGAAATGCTACTAATCCAACATGGGTAAAATCTATGACTTCTCCAGTTAACTTTGATGATAAAGGTGAAGGAACATATAATGTAAAAGTACGTTTTGCAAATAATGCATCTTCTTGTAGTTTCGATATTCCAACTACAATTACATCGCCAACTGCATTTGTAGTAAATGCAAGTGCATCGGCTGCAACGTGTAAAGGGGCAACTGTAACAGCAACTGTTTCAGGAGGAACTCCAGATTATGTTGTTACACTTAAAGATAAAAATTCGCCATATATAGAAACATTCCCAACTACGACTTGGAAAATAAATGAAGTTCCTGCTGGAACTTACATTGTTTCGGGTACTGATGCAAATGGATGTAACGTTGTGATGAATAAAGACTTGGTTATTAGTGCACCAAGTAAACCAACGGCATCAATAGTTTCTAATGTAGGATTGTGTTTTGATGGTAGCAATGCTACTATTAGAGTTAGTGTATCTGGCGGTCTTAAGCCTTACACTTATCAAGTAAGTACTGATGGAGGTGTAACATACAGTGATCCAAGTTCAACTTTTAACGGGTCAACTTTTGATTATATCGCTAAAGGAACAGGTACATACCAGTTTTTAATTTTAGATGCTAATAAATGTGATGCGTTTACAGCAAGTCAAACTATTAATAAAGCGATCACAGCGAAAGCTGATATTAGTGTTCCATTATCTTGTAAAACAGGTACTGCTGCAAATGCTACTATAGATGTTACTATAGATGGCGGAACATCACCTTATACTTATACTGTTACAAATAAAGGAACAGGTGTGGTACTAGTAAATAATGGTACTACTGCTGGTCCAACATTCTCTTATTCTGCTACAACAGCTGCAACATATGTATTTGCTATTAAAGACAAAAACGGTTGTCCTATTACTGTAGAAAAAGAAGTGCTTGCTAAAGTTCCGGTTACGGCTACTCACGCTGTAAATCCAGTTACATGTTTTGGAAAAGCAGATGGTTATATTGATATTACGCCACAAAATGGTGTTGCACCATTTAAGATCCAATTTAATGGTACAGGAGCTTTTACAACAGTAACAACATCACCTGTTCGTTACGGTTCATTAGCAGGTTCTGTTGGTGCCGGTACTAAATATACTTATATTGTTGAAGATGCCTTAGGATGTCAACAGCAATATACATTCTATGTAATCCAACCAGCTGCTGTTACACTTACAGCTTCTATTACAACGCCTTATAATTGTACCACTAATGCGGCTACTATTACAGCAAGCGCAGGTAACGGAAACGGTGGCTTTACTTATGTATTAAAAAATACAACTACTGGTGCAACTATAGAAACTAACACTACTGGTGTATTTAATAATTTAACTATTGCAGGAACTTACGAAGTAACAGCAACAGATAGTAAATCATGTCCAATAACAAAAGTTGCTGGAACTATTAATGCGTTGAATCCTCCAAAAGGAATGACGCTTACGCCTACGGCAGTAAAATGTCCAAGCAATACAACAGATGTAACGATTACAAATGTTGTTAATGCTGCAGGAGTTGCTGTACCTACAACAGGTTTAGAATATAGAATTAAACTTCCTGTACCTCCGGGTACTTCTACTTACCAAACTAGTAATACTTTTACTGGATTGGCAGCAGGTAAAACATATACTTTTGAAGTTAGGGATGCTAATTTCTGTGTGTATGAAAAAATACTTGATGTACCATCATTACCAGTATTTGCTGTAGCTTTAAAATCTCAGAATAATATTAGCTGTTCTACTGCAACTGATGGTTCTGCAATATTTACTGTTACAGGATTAGGTAATGGTACTGGATACAGTTATAAAGTAGATGCATTGCCAGCAGTGACAGGATTAACTACTCCACCAACCGGAAGTTCATTTGAAATTTCTGTACCAAATTTAAGTCCAGGACTTCATACAATTGTAGTAACAAATACAGTTACAAATTGTCCACAATCTCAATCGGTTACGATTGCGGCACCACCTGCTGCATTGGTATTAAATCCATCAACATTAGTACACGTAACTTGTGATAATAAAGGAAAAGCAACAATTAATGTAGTTGGAGGTTGGGGAACTTATGAATATACAGTTACACCTACATCTCCAGCAGGATCAGCGATTGTTCAAACAACGACAAATGTATTTTCTAATTTAAATGCTGGTGCTTATTCTGTTTCTGTAAAAGATTTAAATGGTTGTACTGTAACAGGAACTTTTACTATTAATGATAAAGTTAATCCTACTGCGAGCATTGATGTTTCAAACTCAGATTTTTGTGTTGTAGGAACTGGAGCAAAAATTGTAGTATCGCCTAACAGTGCTCCTAATTATACGTATGTTCTAGATAATGGTGCTGTTCAAAATACTGGTACTTTTACAGGAGTAACTCCAGGAATTACTCATAAAATTAGAGTTACTGATACTTCTACAGGATGTTATACTGATTTAACAGTGCCAACAATTAATGCACCAATATCAGCGAAATTAAATCCTTTAGTAAAAGATTTAACTTGTGATGCTACAAATCCAAATGCAGTTATTGAAGTTTCTATAAAAGATGGTTATCCAGATTATAGCTATAGAGTAAGTACAAATGGCAGCGGATTTAGTGGTTCTAATATTCCAGTAGCAGCTGGTGCGACTACATTTACGTACCAAACAACTACAGGTGCTGCAGCTGCAACTTATGAATTTGAAATTTTTGACAGTAAAGGATGTAGAACTACTGTAACGCAAAATATCGCTGCGAGAGTAACTCCAACAGCTACAACTACACCAACAAATCCTACTTGTTATAATGGAAATGATGGTTCTATCATTGTAAACGCTAGTTTAGGTCTACCGCCATATACTTATGAAGTTTCTACAGTTTCTGATACAGGACCATTTACTACCATGACTAGTAAAACATATTCTAATGCTACGGCTGGAGATTACTGGTTTAGAGTTACGGATGCGAAAAAATGTCAGTTTGTAACAGCAAAAACGACTGTTTCAAACCCGCCACAATTAACAGCTAAAGCTGATCTTACTACAGCTTTAAGTTGTGGAACATCAAACGCTACACAAGCTGCTACTATTACAGTTACGGTATTATTGCCAGGAACACCATATAGCGGAACAGATAAATACAGATATAGTTTTAACGGAGTTTTACCAGCAGGAACATCAAATACTTACACGACTAGCACTCCTGGTGCAGTTACAGTAGATGTATTCGATGCAAATAATTGCCCTTACAGAATTCCGGTTTCACCTGTCGTTAATACATTAAATCCGCCGTCAAATATGGCTTTTTCACAAGCCAATGTTATTTCTTGTATGGCTACACAATTAGATACAGATTTAACAGTATCTTATTCAGGAGGTGTAGGACCATTTAGAGTTGAAATTACATCTACAGATGCAGTTCCAGCTCCGGCAGTTGCTGTTGCAACAGGTGTAACGGCTCAGTCTTATGTATTTAAAGATTTAGCTCCAGGTAACTACTCTTTTAAAGTTACAGATGCTAATAAATGTACAACGACTGGCGATTATACAATTGAAAAAGTTGAATTACCGATTGCCAACGGTTCAGTGATTTCAAATGTAATTTGTAAAGGTGCATCAGATGGTAAACTTAGTTTTACAGTTTCTGGTAATGTAGGTGCTACATACACTTATGAACTAAGAAACAGCGTAAATGCACTTGTACCAATTATTCAATCTTCAAAAACAGGAAATGTTATTGATTATGTAGGATTACCTGCAGATACTTATACATTTAGAGTTACAAACTCAACAACAACTTGTTACGCAACAAAGGTTCTTGAAGTTAAAGAGCCGAAAGATCCATTGGCTCTTATAACGCCAACAATTACTCCTATCACTTGTTCACCAAACAATGGTAAAGTAGTTATTAATACAACTGGAGGTTGGGGTAACAATAGATATACATTAACTCAACCTGACGGAACTTTAGTTGGTCCTCAGCCAAGTTCAACTTTTGCCAATATAACTCAGTCAGGTACTTATGGTATTTCTGTTACAGATTTAAATGGAAGCGGATGTACTGTTACAGATACATTTACTGTTGATGCAAAAGTATTGCCAAGCGCGAGTATCGATTTAACAGCTTCAGATTTATGTTATGATTCAGTTGGTAAAGCGACAATTGTAGTTACACCTACAGTTCCGTCTCCTACTTACATGTACAATATCAATGATGGTGTTTATCAAAGTAGTGGTACTTTCCCTAATTTGGAGCCAGGAAGGTATAATGTTAAAGTAAAAGATATGGCAACGGGTTGTATTTTACCATTGTCAGCAATAGATATTGAATCTGAATTGAAATTCAATGCTACTTTAAGCAAATCAGCAAACTGTCTTACTCAGAATACTGAGATAAAAGGTATTGTTTCTGGTGGAAAACTTAATTATTCTTATACTGTAACTAAAAATGGAACATTAGATCCAACTGTTATACCAGTAACAGGTACAACTTTTACTTATACAGATCCTGTAGATCCTCCGCAAGTTGGAAATACAACTTATATATTTACGTTAACAGATGCGTCAGATGCTAAATGTAGTCTTACATCTACAGTTGTTGTAGGACCAAGAACAGATCCTGATTTTACATTAACTCCTAATTCAACTATTTTATGTAACGGAGATGCAACGGGTTCTATTACAGTAACAATTGACAAGACAAAAGGAGTATCTCCTTATACAATCTCTGTTTACAATACAACAACTTCTACCTCTTATGGTGCACAAACTACTGGTCTTCCAGCTGGTGATTATACAGTAAGAGTAACAGATGATAAAGGTTGTTATCTTGAGAAAACGACAACTATTGAAGAACCAAAGAAAATTGTATTCGATATAGATGTTAAGCCTATGACTTGTGACTCAAGTGGTAGCGGTGTATCTTACGGATCTATTACAGTTAAGGATTTTGTTGGAGGTTCAAGCGATACAGCTCCATTCGGGCCATTTACTTATACTTTGACAAATAACGTTGGAGAACCGACGCAAGTTGCTGATCATGCAATTTCAGACGTTAGAGGTGATTATACTTTTAATATTTTAAATTTTGGTATTTATGAATTAACGGTTTCTGATAAAAACGGCTGTTCAGTTACCAAAACAATCTCGATGGCATCAAAACCAGAAGATTTAAAAATTGAGGTTAAAGCAGGAACAGCGTCATGTACAACAGCAAGTCTTGTTGTGACTGTAAATACGCCGATTATTGGAGGGCCTTATCATTTTGCTCTTTATCCAATCAATTCAGCTTCTACGCCGCCATATAAATACGCTGATAATACAGGATCATACCAAGATTCAGATTCAACGAATCCTGCAGATCCTGAATATACACAATCGACTTTTAACGGTTTATTACCAGGGGTTACTTATTCGTTCATCGTTTATGACGTAACAACAGACTGTTATTTCTTTAAACAAGCAGAAGCACCAACATTGACTTCTTCTAATTTAAATATTGCTGTAACACCAGCTAATGTAACATGTCAGGGAGCTGGTAATGGAAATGTTTCATTCACGTTCACGGGTACAAAACCAACAACAGAAACAGTTAAATACGAAGTTTACAATTCGCAAAGTAATACATTAGTTACTCCTGCAGTTGGGGGTACAGTGACATTACCAACTAATTCGGCAACAAATGTAGGACCACTGGTTCCAGGGACATATTATATCTTATTTACAGAATTGGATAATACTTCAACTGTAGTTTGTATGAATACGTCTAAAACTTTTACAATAAGTGAATCAGTTGTTCCTTTAACATTAAAGGTTAGTTCTCCTAAAAATGATAATTGTGGAACTGATCAAGGTATAATTGAAGCTTTTGGACAAGGAGGAACGGTTACTAAAGTAGTCGTTGATCCATCAGATCCTACAAAAACTATTACAGTTCCAGCGCCTTATTTATATCAAATTTTCCCAGATACAGGTGTGGCTGGTGTAATTGACGGTTCAGATAAACCAGTGACAGATGCTGCGCTTTCTGCTTCTTTCGACCCAGCTCTTCATACAGGAAGTACTTTTAATAAAGAATGGGGTCACTATTTAGTTTATGTAAAAGATGCAAATGGCTGTATTCAGGTAGAGTTTGTTGAAGTGAAATTAGATCCAACTCCAGTAATAACAGCTGTTGTAAACAGTGTTTGTGCTGAGGAAGACTCTTTTGTAATCGATGTTGATATGACAACATTCGGTATTGCTCCATATACTTATAGTTTAGATGGTTTTGATTTTGTTCCTATGCCTGCAACACCATTTTCTATATCTAATCTTCATTCAGGAAATCATACTGTAGAAGTTAGAGATTTTAATGGTTGTGGTAATAAAGTAACATTAAACCCTATTGCTGTACCTTTAGACATCAAAGCTAAATTTACTATAGACCCTACATGTAGAGATGCTGACGGTACAATTACTGCTGTTGTAACTGGCGGATTTGCACCAAATAATTTTGAATACACTTTAAAAAATAATACTGTAGCGACAGTAGATGTTGTGCAAATTAACAATCCAAAATTTGTAGGTCAGGCAGCGGGTAATTATACTGTAACAGTAAGAGATTTAAACACAAATTGTTCTAAATCAGTTATTGTTGATTTACTTGTACCAACTCTTGTAGATTTAGTTCCAGGAGATATTACAACAACTGCTGTTGATTGTAACGGAACACAAGGAACAAACAATAACGGAACTCTTACGGTTAACTTAAGAGCTGTTAATGACAATCCGGATTATAAATTTATTCTGACACCTGTTTTACCAGCAGGACCTGCTATTACACAGGATAGTAATTATTTTACAGGTTTAATTGCAGGAGATTATACAGTTAAAGTTATTTCTTCTAGAGGCTGTGAATTTGAGGTGCCTGCTAATGTACCTGCTCCAAGTGCGGTTTATGCAACCGCTACTGCAACACCATTTAGTTGTGCAGTTGACCCTACTACAACTACAGTTGTTGTAGCAGCTGCTGGTGGTACAGGAACTGGTACATTTACTTTCAGTAAAGACGGTACTAATTATTTTACAAGTAATAGTACACCAGCTGACGATAATTACACATTTGAATTATCTGATACAGGAAGTGTTCAAAACCCTCATTATTGGGTGAAAGATGCTAATGGATGTATTTATGAGACAAGTGGTTTAGTTGCACCATTAGACCCACTACCAAAATTAATTTCAGCTACAGCTAAGAGATCTCCTTTAGCAGGATCTCAAATTGATTGTCAAAATGGTAGAGAGGTAATTCAAATTGATGTAGTTGGAGGATCCACTCCAGCTGATTTCACTTATCAAGTTTCAATTGACGGAGCTGGTTATACAACTCTTACAAATTCTGCTGGAACACCATATACTTATAATGCTACAACAGCGGGTAGTAAGTACCAGTTTAAAATTATTGATAATGAAACAGGTTGTGAGATTTTAACTAACATTTATGAGGTTCCTTTATTCGATCTTATTAGCGTAACAGCTACTACGGCTTCTGATGTAAAATGTATATCAGAAAATAATGGAACAATTCAAATCAATATTGCTGGGTATTCTGGTGCATACGATTATCAAATTTTTGATGGTCTAACTGCAGTAGTTGGAGTTGGAGCAAGCGGTTCTCACGATACTGCAACTTCAAATCCGTTTGTAATTCCTTTCGGATTACCTGCAGGAAATAATTATACAGTACACATTCAAGAAACGGGTCATCCAAAATGTCCTTCGATTTCAAATCCGGTAATTATCAAAAAACCAACTGCGGCTTTAGCTTTAGATCCGTTAGTTGTTACACCATTAGGTTGTACTACTTTAGGAGCTGTAGTAATAACTGCTAAAGATGGTTGGGGTGATTATACCTATACTTTGACGCAGCCAGACTTAACAGTTGTAACAAACAAAAATGGTAAGTTTGATAATCTTAATCAAGTAGGACCAGCAGGATCTTATAAAGTTTCTGTAAAAGACGCTAATGGTTGTGAGGTGACTGATTCATTTAATTTAAGTACACCGGTTCCTCCAACAGCTAGTATCGACCCTACAACAGATTATTGTTATACAAATGCTGATAAAGCAACTATTGTGGTAATTGCTTCATCTACATCGCCTTTTGCATTGCCAACAGATACTTATGATTATAGTATTAATGGTGGTCAGACATGGCAAATTAATAATAATATATTCACTGATTTAACTCCTGGAGATTATACATTTACAGTTAGAGATAAATTTGGATGTACTGGTACTACTTCGATTACTACAATTGAAGGACAGCTTTATTCTTCAGCAGAAAAAACAAAAGATATTTTCTGTACGGGTACAGTTGAAGGTACAATTAGAGTAAAAGCATCTGGTGGATATGCGCCTTATAGCTATACTGTAGCCATAAATGGTGGTGCAGCTTCTGCTCCAATTGCATTTGTAAACGGAACATATTCTGATTATACAGTTGTTTCTCCTCTTACAAGTACATACGATTTTGTAGTGTATGATGCTCATAACTGTCCAACTCCAGTTAGTACAGTGACTATGGTAGCGCCAACTGCAGTTACGTTTACTGCAACACCAACATCTCCATATTGTTCAGGAACACAAGGAAATGTTGATAATGGTTCTATCTTGTTTACTTTACCAACAAGTAATGATAACCCGCCTTACACATACACTGTTCAGCGTACGGCACCTACAGTTGGTTTAGTATTAACACAAGTAAACAATCCGTTGTTTACAGGATTAAGTGCTGGTACTTATGCTGTAAATGTTACATCTGACAGATTGTGTGACGCTCCAACAACCGTTGTTATTAACCCTCCAATTGCAGTAGTGGCAGAAGCTTCGGCTACAAAGTTTACTTGTACAGGAACAAGTATTAACGAGACGATTGTTACTGTTACTGGTAAATTTGGTACAGGTACAGGTTTAGTAGGAGATTATACTTATAGTAATAACAAAACAAAATGGGAAACAAGTAATACATTTACGGTAGTTGATAACCAAAATGTTCAAACCCTAACATATTATGTTAGAGATAAAAACGGATGTATTGCTGAAGTTCAGATTACTGTGGATCCATTCCCAATATTGAAAAAACCTACAGTTACACAAGGAAGAAGAGCAGCTTGTAATAATGCTGGTGAAGTTATTGATGTTGTAATCAATGGCGGAGCAAGTCCGGCAAACTTCCAATACGAAGTATATCAGGATGGTGTTTTATTAAGCGGCGGTCCATATGCTGTGACTGGAAATACATTTAGTTATCTAGCTCCAACTGTTGGTCATTTCTATCAGTTTAAAATAACTGACTTGACAACATCATGTTCTATTACAACTGATCCTTACGAAGTGCCAGTATTCAATACTGCTAAAGTTATTGCAAATGCTTCTTCGTCAGTTTCTTGTAATGGTTTAAGCGATGGTAAAATCACATTTAATATTGTAGATTACAGCGGTCCATATACCTATCAGGTTTACAACAATGGAGTAGCGGTTACAGGTGCTTCTGGATCTGGAACTACTGCAACAGCAAATCCGTTTACAATTCCTTTCGGACTTTCTGCGGGAGCTAAGTATACAGTAGTAATTACTGAGACGGCTTATCCATTCTGTGATATTACATCTGCTGATGTAAACATCACTGAACCGCCAGTACTAGATCTAACTACTATGGTAGTTGATGTTAAAAACCAAAATTGTTGGACAACTGGAGCAGTTATTACTGCTGATGCTTCTACAATTGTAGGTGGAACTCCTGGATCAGGATTTACATTTGCTTTCGTACCAGCAGGAACAGTTCCAACAGCGGGTCAATATTCATCTTCAAACACTAAAACATTTGCAACAACTAAAATTGCACCGTTGTTTGATTCGTACGATGTTTACGTAAAAGATGGTAACGGTTGTCCTAAGTTTAAAACAGTAAATATTTCATTAGATCCAAAACCTGCAATTACAAATGTTGCGGTTGCGAGTCAATGTTATAATGCTGCAGGATACAGAATCGACGTTACTGCAAATGGTGTTGGTACTCTAGAATATAGTTTAGACGGAGTACAGTTCCAAGGCGCTAGTTTCTTTACAGTTACTGCTCCAGGAAATTATACAGTAACTGTACGAGATGCTAATAAGTGTACAACAACAGCTCCGGCTCCAGTTACAATTTATGAGCCTCTTGCGTTACGTGCAGAGGTTACAAAAGTGCCTACTTGTAAAGCTGCCGATGGTACAATCACTTTATTCGCTTCTGGCGGAAAAGTGCCAATGCCAAGTTATGTCTACACAAGAGATAATTGGACAAATACAAGTACAAGTCCGGTATTTATAGGATTAGCTCCTGGAATAAAATATACTTTTAGAGTAAGAGATGTTAATACAAATTGTGAGGTAGAGATTGAAGAAACAATAGATATGCCAACTGATGTTACAGGTATTGTTGCAACAGCGACTCCTACATCTTGTAATGGTTATGCTAATGGTAGCATCTCAGTAACAATTGCAACATCAAATGATAATCCTGTTTACATGTACAGTCTTGCCGGACCAGAAAACAGATTACCTCAGGAATCTCCGTTCTTCAACGACTTACCATTTGGTAATTATGTTGTAACGGTAACTTCAGGAAGAGGATGTTTTGCAACTGCACCAGCTACAGTTGGTCAGCCACAGTCAGTGGTTGTTGCTAAACCTATAGTAACACAATACCTATGTTCTGCAGGAACAAACAATGCTGGTAACGCTACAATTACAGTAGCGGCAGGTTCTGTAACAGGTGGTTCTAGCACTTATATCAGATATCAATTCATGAGAGATGGAGTTCAGGTACAAAATGATGATAGAAACACATATACCGAATCTGATTATTTAGGTGGTGACTATATCGTGAATGTATTTGATTCTAAAGGATGTCAGGGTACTTACGCTACAGTAACAATCGATCCTTACATTGGAATTGCTGATCTGAAAATTGCTGCTACGCAAATTACTTGTAAAAACGATGAAGCTATTCAAGTAACTGCGATCGCTACAACAGGAACATTGCCAGCTTTAGATTATACTATTGTTGGAATAGATGGTAATACATATCCTCTTACACCAAGTGTAAATGGATCATGGAATGATTTGAAAGTAGGTAATTATAAAATTGTTGTGACTAATCCGGTAACAGGATGTAGTGTTGAAAAAATCTATATTGTTAACGAACCAAACACATTCAAATTTGTAGCTTCTGAAATTAAAAACCTTACTTGCTATAGTGATGAAGATGGAGCAATTACGTTGACATTAGTTGATAATATTCCAACTCCAAAAGATGATGCTGGTAGATTTGATTATGTGATTACACATGAATCTGGAACGATTCTAAGAGGGTCAACTACAACAACAGAATTAAAACTTTCGAATCTGAAAAGAGGTAAGTATACTGTTGTGGCAACATTAGTAGGTTCTCCTTTCTGTGACGTTCAAACTGAATTTAACATTGAGGGTCCAGCTACAGAATTAGAAATTCTAGCGTCTAAAAAAGACATTACTTGTGTAACAGGTAATGATGATGGAGAAATCCGTATAAGCGCTCAAGGTGGATGGCCAGGTGATTATCTATATAAATTAGATGGTCCAGTAACAGTAGATTTTTCTGCTCAAAACGTATTCACAGGATTAAAAGCAGGATTGTATACAGTTTCTGTTAAAGATGCTGGTGGCTGTATTGATACCGATCAAGTTACTTTAGTAGTTCCAACACCAATTGTGGTTACAGCTTCGGCAGACAAAACATTATTATTATGTAATGGAGATATGAGCGCGACTATTACTGCGACTTCGGTTACAGGCGGACAGGGTAGTAATTATTTATATACTTTAAATACTACTTCAGTTACTCCTGTAAGATCTTCAGGACCTCAGAATACACCATCATTTGCTGGTTTAGGAGCAGGAACTTATACGATAACTGTAACTGATGGATTCAATTGTGTTGGCGAGTCAGCTCCAATAACAATTAATGAGCCTACTGAAGTTAAACCAAGTTTGGCTGAAACTAGAAAAATGACTTGTCTTACACAGACTCAACTTACTTTAAGTGCTACTGGTGGTACACCTCCTTACACTTATAGTAGTGACGATGTAACATACTCAACAGTTCCTTTTACAAGTTCTGTTTCGTTTGATGTTGCTCCAGGTGCATACAAGTACTATGTGAAAGATGCAAACGGATGTGTTGATTTTGTTTCTAACGAAATTACAATTGACCCGCTTGAGCCATTGAAAGCTAATTTGGATATATCTAATGCTGTAGTTTTATGTCGTGAAGATCCAAGTGGTGTAATTGTGGCAAATGCTTCAGGAGGATTAGGAAACTATCAATATACTTTACTAGACGGTGCCGGAAACATATTAAAAGGACCACAGTCAGATGGTAGATTCGATAAGCTTTTAGCTGGTGATTATAAAGTAATTGTGAAGAGTGGTGATTGCGAAACTTTACCAGAAGATGTTAATATCGATCAGCCAAAAGAAGTATTCTCAGCTGAATTTATTCCAACAGCAGTGAAATGTTTTGGTGGAAATGATGGAACAATTGAAGTAATCGGTAAAGGTGGAACAGGAAGTTATAAATACTCTATTTCACCAAGAAACGATCAATACTTTGACAGTAACATTTTTGAGAAATTGAAAGCTGGTTTCTATACAGTTATTGCAATGGATGAACATGGATGTTATGATACTGAAGTAGTTGAGGTTAAACAACCTACAGCACCACTTTCAGTTGCCGAAACTCCTGGAATGACTATGCCAGAAGAATGTGCCGGAGAACTTAATGGAGCATTTACAATTGACATTGCGGGTGGTACGCCTCCTTATTTAGTTAGTTTAAATGATATTAATGGTACTTACCAACCGGTTACAGGAACACAACATACGTTTGAAAATCTTGCGGGAGGTGTTTATACAGTATTTGTGAAAGACGGCGGAAACTGTCCTCAAGAAGTAGAAGTTAGTGTACCATTGCCAGTAACGCTTAATCCAGTTGCTGAGGTAACGTATGACTGTGTGAACAACTCACAGGCAAACATGGTAATAGTAACTATTGATGCCTCTATTACAGACCCAACAGATGTAGATTATTCTCTTGATAACAATGGAACATTCCAGCCAAGTAACATCTTTACAAATGTTCCTGCTGGTGATCACTTCATCGTTGCAAGACATACTAACGGATGTGAAGTGCCAACGCCAATATTTACTGTTAACGCAGTTGCAGAACTTGGCTTAATAGACATTACAAACCAAAGTAAAGACATCAACACAATTGTGGTTCAAGCTACAGGTGGAGTTGCTCCTTACGAGTACAGTTTCAATGGAGAGTCATTTACATCATCTAACAGTTATAGAATCTATAAAACGGGTGATTATGTAGTTATCGTTAGAGATAAAAATGGTTGTGAGAAAACAATAACAGTTCATGGAACATTCTATGATTTCTGTATGCCAAACTACTTTACTCCAAACGGTGACGGACAAAATGATACTATTGGTCCAGATTGTGGTGCATTAGCGTACAAAGAATTAACGTTCGATATTTATGACAGATATGGTAGAGTTGTTGCCAAATACCGTGTAAATGGTAAATGGGATGGTAGATACCATGGAAATGAATTGCCAACAGGAGATTACTGGTACGTTCTTAAACTAAACGATCCAAAAGATCCTAGAGAGTTTGTTGGACATTTCACTTTATACAGATAACAAAATTATAGCCCCAATGATGTTATCTAAAAATATTATTACAATGAAAAAGTTTATTTTATCCTTAGTACTCATGGCTGTAACAACAAGTTACAGCCAAGAGTTAAACCTACCAGTGTTTACGCAGTATTTAGCTGATAACCCTTTTATTCTTTCTCCTGCTTATGCTGGTATTGGAGATAATCTCCGTATTAGAGCCAACGGTTTAACTCAATGGGTCGGAATTAAAGATGCACCAGATAACCAATCATTGTATGCAGATTTTCGTGTTCTAGATCGTTCTGGAGTTGGTATATCATTGTATAATGACAGCAATGGTAATACAAGACAAACAGGAGCAAAAGTTTCGTTTGCCCACCACTTGATTTTAGATTATCGTTCAGAACAGTATCTTTCATTTGGTATATCATATAACTTTAATAGTTTCCGAATCGATACGGGTAATTTTACAGGAGACGTAAATGGCGTTCCTGTGGCATTAGACCCTTCAATTACAGACAATCGTTACAATTCAAATAACAACTTTGACATTAGTGCATTGTACCGTAACAAAGGATTTTATTTTAGTTTTAACGCCAATAACGTTTTAAAGAAAAATACAGATAAGTATAGAGGAGTAGAACCTGATTTGCTTTCTAATTATCAGATTTATTCTGGATTTACTTTCAGAGATGGAGAAAACAGACGTATCGAATATGAACCATCGGTTTTCTTTCAATATTTTGCAAGTGACCAACGTTCTACAACCGATTTGAACTTCAAATACAGACGTTACAATCGTTATGAAGATTACTATTGGATTGGAGTTTCTTACCGTTTCTTAAACGACCAGTTCCCAAAACCTTTATCAATGGGACCAATGGCTGGTTTTATGAAATCTAAATTCTATTTTGCATATTCTTACCAGATAATGTTTAATGGTCTTGGAGCATATAACTCAGGAACACATTCAATCACCATCGGATTCGATTTCTTGCAATCAATCAGTAACTGTCCTTGTACACAGAGTCCAGTTCACGATTAAACAAGTAATTTTTATCATCTTTGAGAATAATTTTGTTTATTTTCATAATTTACAACGTTTTCGTTTTTATTAATGGATTATTTTTGCTTTTTTGAAATTTAGACTACGCTAAAAGTTCTATATTTGTTATTCTTTCAAAAAATTAAAAAAATTAGCAGATGAAAACTTTAAGCGATTTCGATTTTAAAAATAAAAAAGCAATTATCCGTGTTGACTTCAACGTGCCATTGGATGAGAATTTTAATGTAACAGATACAACACGTATCGAAGCGGCAAAACCAACAATTGATGCTATATTAGCACAAGGTGGAAGTGTGATTTTAATGTCGCACCTTGGAAGACCAAAAGGAGCAGAAGAGAAATACTCTCTAAAACATATTTTAAAAACGGCTTCTGATATTTTAGGAGTTCAAGTAAAATTTGCTGAAAACTGCGTTGGAGAACCAGCTCAAACTGCAGCAAAAGATTTAAAACCAGGCGAAGTTCTTTTATTAGAAAACTTACGTTTCCACGCAGAAGAAGAGGCAGGAGATGTAGCTTTCGCTAAAGAATTAGCTTCTCTTGGAGATATTTATGTAAACGATGCATTTGGTACTGCTCACAGAGCACACGCATCGACTACAATTATTGCACAGTTTTTTCCAAACGATAAATGTTTCGGAACATTATTGGCAAAAGAAATTGACAGTTTAAATAAAGTTCTTAAAAACAGTGAAAAACCTGTAACTGCTGTTCTAGGAGGTTCTAAAGTTTCTTCTAAAATCACCGTTATCGAAAATATCTTAGATAAAGTAGATCACATGATTATCGGAGGAGGTATGACTTTTACTTTCATTAAAGCTCAAGGCGGAAAAATTGGTGAGTCTATCTGCGAAGATGATAAATTAGATTTAGCTCTTGAAATTTTAAGATTAGCAAAAGAAAAAGGAGTTCAGGTACATATTCCTGTTGATGTTATTGCTGCAGACGATTTCTCAAACAATGCAAATACTCAGGTTGTAGACGTAACTGCAATTCCTGATGGATGGCAAGGTTTAGATGCAGGTCCAAAATCTCTAGAAAACTTCAAAAAAGTAATTTTAGAGTCAAAAACAATTCTTTGGAATGGTCCATTAGGAGTTTTTGAAATGGAAACGTTCTCTAAAGGAACAATCGCATTAGGAGATTATATCGCAGAAGCTACTCAAAATGGAGCATTTTCATTAGTTGGTGGTGGAGATTCTGTTGCAGCAGTAAAACAGTTCGGATTTGAAGATAAAATGAGCTACGTCTCTACTGGTGGCGGGGCAATGCTTGAAATGTTAGAAGGAAGAATTTTACCTGGAATCGCTGCGATTTTAGACTAAAAAATCACAATTAACATTTTTTTAAACACTTTTCTTCGATAAAGGGCTTAGATTTGCAAAAATACAACTCTTGTAATTGTTTGAATTACAGAATTTTAAAATAATGTTATATGATTGTAAAAAAATTATCATTAGTGGTTTCGGCTTTCTTCTCGTTAGCTGTCTGTGCTCAAGAAACGGCAAAGACAGATGTAGAATTGAAGCCAGAGGTTAAACTTTCATATTTAGATTCTATTAAAAGTACTTTCAAAAAAGACAATCTAGCTACAAAAGTAGACAGTCTTTGGATGAACGAATTAGTAAGTCTAGATATTTATGATGATCTAACCAAAGACATTCAAACCATTAACAAAGATGTTACTGTTGATGAAGAACTTCCAACCGAATTGCTAAAACAGCGTTTGGCGGCGATGAATCAGAAATCACCTTTTGAAATTCAATACAATCAAGGTTTAGAAAATATAATAAAGTCATTTCTTAAGAACCGTAAAAAATCGTTTTCTCGATTAATGGCTTTATCAGAATATTATTTCCCAATGTTTGAGGATGCTTTTGCAAAACAAAACGTTCCTCTGGAAATAAAATATTTAGCCGTTGTAGAATCTGCTTTAAATCCTAAAGCAGTTTCTAAAATGGGCGCCACGGGACTTTGGCAGTTTATGTATGGAACCGGAAAACAATACGCTTTAAAAATTGATTCTTATATCGACGAAAGAAGCGATCCTCTTAAAGCTACAGCAGCAGCTTCAGAATACATGACCAAAATGTTTAATATTTTTGGAGACTGGGAACTGGTTTTAGCTTCTTATAATTCAGGTCCAGGAAATGTTACTAAAGCAATTCGTCGTTCTGGCGGAAAAACAAAATACTGGGATATTCGTAATTATCTTCCAAAAGAAACTCAAGGTTACGTTCCAGCTTTCTTAGCAACAATGTACCTTTTTGAATACCACAAAGAACACGGAATTAACCCAGAAAGAGCAGTAGTTAAAAACTTCGAAACAGATACTATAGCAGTCAAAAATCAAATGTCTTTCAAACAGATTGCAGATTTATTAGACATGCCACAATCGCAAATTCAGCTTTTAAATCCATCTTATAAAATGGGAGTTGTTCCGTTTTACCAAGGAGAACAGCATTTTATTCGTCTTCCAAAAGATAAAGTAGCAACTTTTGTTTCAAACGAAGATCAGATTTATGCTTATGTGAAGTATGATTCTGAAATGAAATCAACTAATTCAAGATTAGCTATAAAGTATACTCCAAAAACAAAACCAGCGGTTGCAAAACCAGCAACAGCAGTTGAAAGTGGAGATTTCGAATTTTACAAAGTTAGAAAAGGAGACAATTTAGGCGCAATCGCTTCTAAGTATAATGTAAGCATTAGCGAGCTTAAAAAATGGAATAATTTAAAAACAAATGCCGTTGCAATAGGCAGAAGTTTAAAAATTAAATCTGAAGAACCTGCACCATCAGCTATTAAAGCAAATGCAGTTATAGATAAAAAAGAAGAAGCTATTGCTTCTGCTGAAGAAAAAACGAAACCTACAGCAGTCGATATGGACTATGTTGTAGTAGCTGGAGATAATTTAGGTAGCATTGCAAAGAAATTCGGTACGACTATTGCGGAGTTAAAAGAACTTAACGATTTAACTTCAAATAACATTGGTTTAGGAAAAACACTTATTATTTCTAAAGCAGCAATAGTTATAGAAGAGCCGGCTTCAACAGCAATTGCATCAAACTCGGTTGATTCATTCAAGAAAAAAGCACCTTCTAAAAACGTTAGCGAAGATTATTACGTTAAGAAAGGAGATTCTTTATACAGCATTTCTAAAAAATATCCTGGAGTAACAATTTCAGATATTAAAAAATGGAATGGTATTAAAGATGAAGATATTAAACCGGGAATGAAACTTAAAATAAACGGATAATAGAAAAATCTTATTAAATTTGGGTTTTATTTCATAAATTAAAAAAATGAATAAAACCCATTTTTTATTGCTATTACTTCCGTTTTTCCTGACTTCTTGTTTCAAAAGTGAAAAACAAGAAACAGTCTCAGGAAAAACCAATACCATTTCGGTCATTATAGACGACCAGTTATGGTATGGAGAAGTGGGCGATAGTATTAGAAATAAATTTGCCTCACCAGTTCTTGGACTCACTCAAGAAGAACCACTTTTTACCATTAATCAATATCCTGCGAGATTGCTTGAAGGTTTTGTTACCGATAGCCGAAGCATTATTGTGGTAAAAAAAGCTACAGCTGATAAATTCGAAATCATTCGTAGCAAAAACCTTCCACACAATACTTTTCGCATTTACGGAAAATCAGTAGATGATATTATTTGCAGTATAGAATTAAACTCAGCTCAAATAATAAAAATTATTCACGATGCTGAAATTCAAAAGATTCAAGAAGATAATAGCACTTCACTATTAAATAAAGCCATTATAAAAAACAAATTCCATATTAATATTCAGATTCCGACAGGATATGAATACATGTTGCACAAAAGGAATTTTATCTGGCTTAAAAAAGAAATCATAAGCGGTAATACTAGCTTACTGATTTACCAAATTCCGCTTAGCAACTTTAAGAAGAAAAAAGATGTCGTAAATGCAATTGTCAAAATGCGTGATTCGGTTGGCAAATACATTCAAGGACGCGAACCCAATACGCAAATGATTACCAGCGAAGCCTACGCACCGTATTTTTCAAAGGTAACCTTAGACAATAAAGACGCCTTTGAAACAAAAGGAACTTGGGAATTGAAAAACGATTTCATGACTGGGCCATTTATCAATTACGCTATAGTAGATCCAACTTTCAATCGTGTTTTGGTTATCGAAGGATTCTGTTATTCGCCATCACATCAAGAACGTGATCTAATGCTAAATCTTGAGGCAATTATAAAAACAGTTAGAATCGATAAACGATAAAGGTTTTTACTTTAGGTTTCAAGTTAATAAAGTTGCGTGATAAAATCTGCGCATTTCTCTGAGAACTTCACGATAAAATAGACAAGGCACATCAACTTAGAAATAGAAATTCGAAACCACGATTTTTTTTCGTAATTTTATTTGTAACAAACATTAAAACAAATAGTTATGAAAAAATTAACCGCAATCTTAGCAATAATAACCTTATGTTTAGTTTCATGTAAAAAAGAAGTAAAAACAGAAACGGATACTGCAAAAGACTCTCTGGCCGTAAAAACCGAAGAACCACTTATTGAAGAGCCATTAGATTCTGCTGCGCAAATGAAAGCTTGGATCGCTTATGCAACTCCAAGTGAAGCACATAAATTAATGGCCGATGAAGTTGGAAGTTGGAACTGCGATATGACATTTTGGACTGATCCAAATGGTAAACCACAAAAATCGACCTCAGTAGCAGAAATCAAAATGATTTTAGGAGGACGTTATCAAGAAGCTGTTTATAAAGGAACAATGATGGGACAACCTTTTGAAGGAAAAGCTACACTAGCGTACAATAACGCAAGCGAAGAATATACCAGCACTTTTATCGATAATATGGGAACAGGAATGATGGTTGGCATGGGAAAATACAATCAAGCAGCAAAGAGTATGGAATTTAAAGGCGAAATGGTTAATCCTGTTAATGGCGAGAAAACACCATATCGCGAAATTTATACAATCGTTGATCCGAAAACCAGAAAAATGGAAATGTTCGATATGAAAAACGGATCTGAATATAAAAGCATGGAAATTGTTATGACGAAAAAGTAATTTTTCTACAAGACACAAATTACAAATAAGCAAAGGCATAAAGTTTATATATGAATATAACTTTGTGCCTTTGCTATTTTTATTAGAAACTTTAGCATAGCAAAAAAAAATATAACTTAGCGTCTTCGTGCCTTTGTGGCAAAAAATAAGGAAGAATGGATTTAAAATGGAAAATAAAGCCTTTTGAGGCATTAACTGTTCATGAGTTATATGATTTACTCAGATTGCGTAGTGAGATCTTTGTAGTAGAACAAAATTGTGTTTATTTGGATCTTGATGGTAAAGACAAGAAAGCATTGCACCTAATTGGAGAATTTGAGGGTAAAATCGTAGCTTATTCTCGTTTATTTGATGCTGGAATTAGTTTTGACAATGCTTCTATCGGAAGAGTTACTGTAGATGCAAATTACAGAGATAAAAAATGGGGGCATGAATTAATGCAGGAAGCGATTGCGGGAATTAAATCTAATTTTGGAAAAGACAAAATAACTATTGGCGCGCAATTGTATCTAAAGAAATTTTACGAAAGCCATGGTTTTGTTCAAATCAGCGAAATGTATTTAGAAGATGATATTCCGCATATTGAGATGATTCGAGAATAACTAAATAATGAAATAAATACGAAATAAGCATAGAATCTTAGTAACTCAGCATCTTAGAAGCTCTAAAAACTTAGATTTTAGTAATCACAAATTCTACCCTACGATCGTAATTATCGCCTTTTCCTAACGGATATTTATTGCCGCAGCCTATATAGGTCATGCGGCTTTTTGATATTTTTTTTGAAATTAAATAATGGAAAACAGTTTTTGCACGATTCCAAGAAAGCCTTCTTTCTTTAGTATCTCTGTCAATTCCATCGCTATAAATTTCGGGTGTGCAACAAACATGTCCGCGAATTTCAAAATTTAAGTTTCGATGATCTTGAAGAGTTATGGCAATTTTATCTAATTCCTTTTTAGAATTGGTAGTTAATCTAGCACTTCCAATATCAAATAAAATAGACTCTAGGCAAACTTTATCTCCGACTTTTAAAATGTCTTTGAAGGAAGAATGAATTCCTTTTCCGAAACTATTTTTCTTAACAACAATTAAATCAACCCGCCGATTTCGCAGACGTGTTTCGTGCAGATTTTCTACAGTATCTGCTTTTACGACAACGCGTCCTTTTCCTTCTAGAATAACAATTTTACTTTGATTGAAGCCTTTTTTAACTAATAGATTCTGAATTGTATTGGCTCGATTATTAGATAATCTAAAATTATACTCATCGTTGCCGCGATCATCGCAATAGCCATAAATCTGTATAGACTCTACTTTAGAAGTGTCTATGTTCTTTATAAAGTTAGAAACCACATTGATTTGCTTTTCTGTCAAATCATACCTGTCAAATTCAAAGTAAATGGTTTCAACAGGTTTTTGCTGTGCGTTTACTGTATAAAATGAAAAAAGAATCAGGGCTAGAGGTAACTTCATTCACTACATTTTTAAAATCGTTTTATATTCTGTTTGGTTATTTAATACACTAACTGCTCTTTTAATTTCTGAATTGTTTTTTAGATAATACTGATACAAACCTTCTTGATATTGATATCTCTTAATCAATTCTTCCAAGATCATGTTTTTAATCTCTTTTTGGTTTTTATCCAGTAAAGTCGTTTCGCTTTTTTCTAAAGCATTTAACAATTGCTGATATTCGGCAGTAATCGTCTCGTCTATTTTTTCTTTTTTAGCTGCAGCTAAAGTATTTTTCAAAGCCACTTCGGTTTCTGTATCGAAAGTGATTTTGTTGGTTTTTAGGAATTGTTTGAAAGCCGCATAATCTGCATCGGTAAGAGTTGGAATCTTATCTCCTAAATTTGGATTTTTGTAATAATATGATGTAGCATAATCAAAAACGCCATCGTTTTTGGTTAAAGCAGTAGCAATCGGACTTATTTTAGTTTCTTCCAATTCGATATCTGGTAAAACTCCACCTCCGTCATAAACTGTTCTTCCTTTTCTGGTTTTAAAAGCGTTGAAGTTTTTTGCTTCTGTTTTTTGAGCCACACCGTTTTTGTCTTTATGCGCATAATCCAAAGCTTGAATACATCTTCCAGAAGGTGTGTAATATCTAGAAATAGTAACTTTCAATTGCGTTCCATAAGTTAAATCAACAGAGCGTTGTACCAAACCTTTACCAAAACTTCTGCTTCCTAAAATAACAGCACGATCCAAATCTTGTAAAGCACCCGAAACAATTTCAGATGCCGAAGCACTTCTTCCGTTTACTAAAATTGCCAACGGAATTTCAGTATCTACCGGTTCTTTCTGTGTTTTATAAGTATTATTATGTTTTTCAATTCTAGATTTAGTTGTTACAATAACTTCATTCTTCGGAACAAATAAATTACAGATATCAATTGCTTCGTTTAATAAACCTCCTGGATTCCCTCTTAAATCCAAAACAATTTGTTTGGCTCCGTCAGCTTTTAATTTCTCAAGAGCGTCTTTTACTTCAGCAGAAGCTTTTCTGCTAAAATGCGCCAAAACAATGTATCCTGTTTTATCATCAATTTTTCCGTAAAAAGGAACCGATTTAATATCAACTTCATCCAAAACCAAAACAGTAGTATTGGGTTTTCCCTGACGAAGATATTTGATGTTGATTTTAGTGTTTTTTGTTCCTTTCAATAATTGAGAAGCATCGTCTTTAAAATCGGCAATCAAAACATCACCTATTTGGATAATTTCATCTCCCGCTTTAAGTCCCGCTTTATCTGCCGGATAATTTTTATAAGGTTCACGAACAATTAGACGGTCGTTTTTTCTAGAAATCAAAGCGCCAATTCCGGTATATTCTCCAGTATTATTGATTTTAAAGTTAACAACATCTTGCTCATTAAAATAAACCGTGTACGGATCCAGACTTGCCAACATGCTTTTGATCGCTTTATCCATCAAATCTCCTGGATTCGTTTCGTCAACATAATTGGTATTTACGGCCTTGAACAAAGTCGTGAAAATTTCGATCTGTTTGGCAATTTCAAAAAAATCTTCTTTAAAACTGGTTCCAACAAACAACATTCCCGCCGCAGCGACTGGTATAATAAATTTCTTCTTGAAATACGGATACATGATTATTCTTTTTTTCTTCTTTTTAATCTTTTTCTAATAAAATAGGCAAATACAACAAATAAAATGACAAACGGCCAAGCGCTTAATAATGAAAGCAATAAATCGGACAATGTATAAAATCCAGATTCAATTGCGCTCCAAAGTTTAGAGCCGTAAGATATTTTGACACCCTCTTTTTCAGGTATTGTTTTATAAAATTCAATAGTGATTGTGCTTTCAGAAACGCGACTTTCCAGATATTTCAGTTGGCCTTCTTTGGATTCTATTTCTTCACGAATAGTCGAAATTTGTTCTTCAATCTCTAAAATCTCACTAACCTTATTGGCTTTCTTTAAAATTTCTAGATAACGTTCTTCTAGTTTTTTCTTTGTTTTTAATCTTGAAGTCAGATCAATATATTGTTCTGTAACATCTTGTGCAGAGATATTTTTAACTTCAAAATACGAAACACCTTTCGAAACATCATTTATAAAACGGTCAAAATTCTGACTAGGCACTTTTATAGTAAGATTTCTAAAAAGAGTTGCAAAATCTTTTCCTTCAGAATCGTTTATAATTCTAGCCTTACTATTTGCAACAGCTTTTTGAATTTGAGCGAATGAATTTTCTAAATTATCGGTTTCAAATTTTAAAGTTGCTTCTTTTATAATTTTTTGTTCGACTTGTTGATCTACCTTCGGAGGCGGAGGTGCTTGTAGTGGATCTGCTTGTCGGTCATAAGAGACGCTTTCTGCTTTTGCAGGCATTTTAACCGAAGAAATGATTACATTTTCATCAGCCGAAGCTCCAGTTTTGCTACAGCCAGAAAGAACTAAAATAAAAACAACTAAAAGGAGAAGATGTCGCATAAAATTTCAATTTAGAGCTAAAACTACGATTTTTTTGTCTAACTTGATTAATAATCTTACGTTTTGAAATTTACGCTTCAGTTTTCGTATCAGAATCTTGCGGTTTGTTAATTTGAGTTGCAAATTTCTCAAATAACTGAATCATTTTGGTATTGATTTCTTCGTAAGACAAACGGTCTTTGGTTTGATAAAAAAGCATTATCGAATACTGCTGATCTAGATGATCCAAAAGCAAATGTTTGTTCAATCGATACGTTTCTCTCAAAACTCTTTTAAAATAATTTCGATCAACGGCTTTCTTGAAGTATTTCTTTGAAACTGAAACACCTATCTTGGTTTGTTCTTCTGAATTTGCTTCGACCTGACGGTAAACCAAACGAAGCGGATATTTAGATACCGATTTTCCTTCAGAAAACAGTAATCCAATCGTAGTTTTGCTTTTTAAACGCTCGTTTTTAGGGTAAGTAAAGTTCATTTAATTCAGAAAAAATTTGCAAATTCTAGTGCAAAGGTACAATTAAACCATAAAAACAGTTATTGTTTTCAATTTTAATAAGGCTAAAAATATATTTACTACTTTTGCGCATTAATTTTTGAAGCATGGAAAAAATTATTTCTTATCCAATATCGGTAATTTACTATTTATTATTTGGTTTATGTTTGGTTGTTTTTCACCCAATTCAATGGATTTGTTTAAATGTTTTTGGTTACCAGGCTCACAAAAAAAGTGTTGATTATTTAAATTTCTGCCTTTTAAAATGTACAAACCTTGTTGGAACAAGATATACGATTGAGGGGGTAGACACGGTTCCGAAAGGTGTGCCAATCATTTTTGTGGCAAATCATCAAAGTATGTACGATATCGTGGCAATGATTTGGTACTTTAGACGTTTTCATTGTAAATTTGTAAGTAAGAAGGAGTTAGGTAGCGGAATTCCAAGTGTTTCTTATAATTTGAAATACGGAGGATCTGTCCTAATTGACCGAAAAGACCCTAAACAAGCGATACCAGTTATCAAAGGCTTGTCTGAATATATCGAAAAAAACACAAGATCTGCCGTTATCTTTCCAGAAGGAACAAGAAGTAAAACGGGAGTACCAAAAGAATTTGCGCAAAGCGGTTTAAAGATTTTATGCAAATATGCACCATCTGCATACGTTGTGCCCGTGAGTATCAATAATTCTTGGAAAATGGTAAAATTTGGTTTTTTTCCTGTTGGTTTAGGAAATCATCTGAAGTTTACAGCTCATCCAGCTTTAGCGGTCAAAGATTACAAGTTTGAAGAGCTCATGGAGATTACTGAAAAAGCAGTTAAAGAAGGAATAAATGAATATAAACAGGTTTAAGTTTTAGTCCGAGCTAAAATGTAAAACCCAAATCTATAATAAGTAATGTCTATAAAAAACATTAGATTAGAAGTAATGCAGTTTTTGGAAAAAAACGTGGATAGCTTCGTTGAACAGTATTTAATTCCAGTGGAAAAAATTTGGCAGCCGTCGGATTTCTTACCAAATTCTCAAGGAGAAAACTTCTTTGAAGAGGTAAAAGAATTACGCGAAATTGCTAAAGAACTTCCGTACGATTTCTGGGTTACGCTTGTTGGTGATACCATCACAGAAGAAGCATTGCCTACATATGAATCATGGTTAATGGATGTAGAAGGAATAGATCAGCAAGAAGGAAGTCAAGGAAATGGCTGGGCTAAGTGGGTAAAACAATGGACTGGCGAAGAAAACCGTCACGGAGATCTTTTAAATAAATACTTGTATTTGTCTGGTCGTGTAAATATGCGTGAAATCGAAATGACAACACAGCATCTTATCAACGACGGTTTTGATATTGGAACTGGAACTGACCCATACAAAAACTTTGTGTACACTAGTTTTCAGGAATTAGCAACTTATGTTTCGCACAATAGAGTAGCTCAGATAGCTAAGAAATTTGGCGATAACAAATTGTCTAAAATGTGTAAAATGATTGCAGGTGATGAAATGCGTCACCACCACGCATACAGCGAATTTGTTACTAGAATTTTCCAAGTTGATCCAAGCGAAATGATGTTGGCGTTTCAATACATGATGAAACAAAAAATCGTTATGCCGGCTCACTTCTTAAGAGAATCTGGTCAAAAAATAAGTACAGCTTTCGAACAATTCTCAGATTCTGCACAACGTATTGGTGTTTACACAGCAAACGATTATGTTGAAATCATGCAGAAATTAATCAACAAATGGGAAATTGACAAAATCACCAATTTGAATGACGAAGCAGAAAAAGCACGTGATTACTTAATGAAATTGCCAGCACGTATGGCTAAAATCTCTGAAAGAATTGTGATTCCTAAAGAATCTCATATCTTTAAGTGGGTTGAACCAGCGAGACTTTAAATTTTAGATTCCTGATTTTAGATTTGAATTTGAAATTTTTAGATTAAAATTTAAAAAAGCAACATTGTTGCTTTAAAGTATATTGTTGATTGTTGGAGAATTAAAATTTTCAACAATCAACTTTTTTTATAAACCGTAAAAACTTCTGTATGAGCGATTCAGCATTGATTATTAAAACTATTGCTTTTGTTAAAGAAAAACTAAACGATGCCGAAGGCGGACACGATTGGTTTCATATAGAACGTGTTTTTAAAAATGCTCTTTTGATTGCCAAAGAAACAGAATGTGATCTTACAGTGGTGCAATTGGGTGCTTTATTGCATGATATTGCCGATAGCAAATTTCATAACGGAGATGAAACTATTGGACCGAAAACAGCAAGAGCGTTTTTAGAAGCCGAAAATGTTTCTGAGGATATAATTGCACATGTTGTTAATATCATTGAAAATATCTCTTATAAAGGCGGAAATTTCGAAAGAAAGTTCTCTTCGGTTGAATTGGATGTTGTTCAAGATGCAGATCGCTTAGATGCAATTGGAGCAATTGGCGTTGCAAGAGCTTTCAATTATGGAGGATTTAAGAACAGAGCTTTATATAATCCAGAAATTGCTCCTGTAACCAATATGACAAAAGAGGAGTATAAAAACAACAACGCCCCGACGATAAACCATTTCTATGAAAAGCTTTTGTTGTTAAAAGATAAAATGAATACCCAAAAAGGAAAAGAAATCGCTGCCGAAAGACATCGTTTTATGGAAATTTTCCTCGCTCAGTTTTATGCAGAATGGGAAGGGTTGAAGTAGATTTAATTTAGATATAAAAAGAAAAACGGCTCTAATCTAGAGCCGTTTTTTTATTTGGTGATGAATTTCTCTATAGAGATTTATGCAGATTTATAATCTCGATTTTAAAAAACACATAATTATAAAAGCGCATAAGAATCCTATTGAAAACCACAATAACTTTGTAATGCTATTATTTCTAACCATTTCTCTTTTTTCAAACCTTGTCATTTTGAATGTATTTTAAACACTTCAAAAGTAATTTTATAGAGAGTATGATGATGCCAAGAAAAGTCTTTAAATCATTAGAATAAGACAATTTTTATTTTAGTCTCAGTCGTCTTTCATCTTTTCCTTATGTAAGTTTCTGAACAAATCTCTCAATCACATTTTTAAATTCCTTGTTTTGTTCGTAATACAAAATATGTCCGCCCTTAATAATCTTAACTTCTTGATTTGGAAATTTGAACAGACGATAATGTTCTGGACCAATATTGTTGTCTTTGGTTCCTGAGATTATTAGAGTTGGAACTTTAATAGAAGCAGTTTCTTTTGTAAAATCACTAAAGTATAACGGACCGCTTAGTGCATGCTGTGCAAAAGAGGAATTCCTTTTTTCACTATTATCGATGCTGTCTAGTTTTTCTACATTTGCTCTATTGTCAGACAGCATTTTATAATCTAGGTCAGCTTTTTTAATTTTTGTTTTGGCTTCAAAAAATGTGTTTAAGATTGAATCCTTGCTTTTTACTGCAAAATCTTCTCCAAGAGTTTTACCCATAAAAGCAATTTGATTCAAAAGAGAGTCGTTAATATCTAGCGTAGCATTCAATAGAATTAAACCTTTTACATGTTGAGGATATTTCTCGGCATATTTGGTGGCTAAAATTCCCCCGAACGAATGTCCGATTACAAATACTCTATCTGTTTTAAGATGAACTCGAATTTCTTCAATATCAGCAATCATTCTGTCCATGCTGTAATTGTTATCTGCAGAAGATCCTGAGCGACCGCATCCTCTTTGATCGTAATAACACATTTTGAGTTTATCTTCTAAAACATTTCCGCCAAATTCTTCAAACGACTTGCTCCAAGCGCCAGGACCGCCATGTACAAAAATGCAGACATCTCCTTTTCCTGAAACTTTCAAAAATAAAGGAACTCCGTCTGAAGTTAGGAAAGTATTATTTGAATTTTGTTTTGCATCTGTTTTTGTTTGAGAGATTCCGCTCTGAGCAAAACATAAAAATAGAAAGAAAAATAAAGGAGTTTTTAGATTCATTTGAAAGTTTTTTTTGCTGTTTTAATATGATAAAAGTATAATTAAAACAGCAGAGAAAAAACTAATGATTATTTTTCATCATTAAATAAGTGATAATTGTCGCGCAGAAAAAACCTATTGCAAACCATAGTAATCGAGCAACTCTGTTATCTCGAATTATTTCCATTCTATCTTCTGGTGTCATCTTAAATAAATTTTAGAAGACAAAATTAATTTCAGAAAATATACAAATATGCCATTTCAGGTTTTATAAATAACATAATAAGGCATTTTTTAGGTTTGCAAAAAAGCTTCAAATAGAAATCAAAATCTACTTGAAGCTTTTAGCATTTAGTCTTAGTACCTTAGAATCTTAGAACCTTAAAATTACGAACATCCACAATCGGTTCCGCTGCCGCAATCTTTTTTCTTTTTAGATTTAAAGAAGAATTTTTTGATAAGGAAAGCAACCGCTAATCCTAATATCGCAAAGGCTATAATTTCTTGAAACATAACTTTTTTATTTTAAAAGTTGATACGCAATTAATGCGGCAAAATAAGCCAATCCGCTCATGAAAACTAACTGCATTGCAGGCCATTTCCACGAATTGGTTTCCTTTTTTGTAATGGCCAATGTACTGGCACATTGCATAGCAAAAGCATAAAAGAACAATAAAGAAATTCCTGTTGCAAAGTCAAATACTTTTTTTCCAGTATCTGGGCGAACTTCTGCTTGCATTTTGCTTTTTATGGTCGATTCGTTATCAGTATCTCCAACGCTGTAAATAGTCGCCAAAGTTCCAACGAAAACTTCACGCGCAGCAAACGAACTAATCAAGGCAATTCCGATTTTCCAATCGTAACCCAAAGGCTGAATTACAGGTTCAATAGCGCGTCCCATTAATCCGATATAAGAATTCTCTAATTTTTGAGAATTAACTTCATTTTCAAATTGTGTTTCGTCTAAAGTTGTATTGGCAAATCTTTCTTTTACAATAGTTTCTGCTTCGTTGAATTCTTTTCCTGGTCCGTAAGAAGCCAAGAACCATAATATAATTGAAATGGCAAGAATGATTTTTCCTGCTCCAGCAATAAATGCTTTCGTTTTTTCTACCACATTGATTCCGACGTTTTTGAAAAGAGGCATTTTATAGCTTGGCATTTCGACCACAAAATAAGTTTTAGATTCTAATTTTAAAACTTTATTCAAAATATAGGCAGATAAAATTGCGGCAAAAAAGCCTAAAACATACAGCGCCATTAGTGTTAATCCTTGAACATTTAGAAATCCGAAAATACGTTTGCTAGGAACAACAAGCGATATAATAATGGCATAAACGGGTAATCTAGCAGAACAGGTAGTAAATGGCGTTACTAAAATCGTAATAAGACGTTCTTTCCAGTTTTCAATGTTTCTAGTTGCCATAATTGCCGGAATCGCACAAGCTGTTCCAGAAATCAAAGGCACGACACTTTTTCCTGAAAGTCCAAACTTACGCATGATTTTATCCATCAAAAACACTACGCGGCTCATATATCCGCTCTCTTCTAAAATCGAAATAAATAAGAACAATACGGCAATTTGCGGAATGAAAATAACGACTCCGCCAATTCCCGGAATAATTCCTTGCGAAAGTAAATCGGTTAAAATACCGCTTGGCAATTCTTCTGCAACCCAGCTGCTTAATGAAGCAAAAGTGCTGTCAATGAAATCCATCGGAATAGTTGACCAGCTGAAAATCGATTGGAAAATCAAAAATAAGATAGCAAAGAAAATGAAATAGCCCCAAACCTTGTGAGTTAAAACACGATCAAGTTTTGCACGAATATCATTTGCCATTGAAGCATCGACCTTTAAACCTTCTTTTAAAACATCATTGATAAACTGATATCTTTTGATGGTTTCTTTTTGCTGTAAGCGCTTTAATTCTGAATGCGATTTGGTAAATGTACTTCTGATTTCATTTCGATCTAAATTCAAGAAATTGACATCTTGTGTAATTACCAACCACAATTTATACATTAACTGGTTTGGAAAAGCTTTTTGTAATTTTTCAAAATATTCTGGATCAATTACAGAGGCATTTAAACAAGGCTCGCTCGGAAGTGTTTTATAAGAAACAATTAGTTCTTTTAATTCTTCAATTCCTAAACCTTTACGCGAACTTACTAAAGCAATTTTTGTTTTTAGTTTATCTTCTAAATGCGGAATATCTAAAGAGATTCCTTTGCGTTCCATACGATCTGACATGTTGATGACCAAAATCGTTGGAATTTCAAGATCTTTTATCTGTGTGTAGATTAGCAGATTTCGTTTCAGATTTTCGACATCTGTTACAACAACTGCTACATCTGGATATAATTTATCATTTTTGTTTAGCAAAAGCTCGATTACCACACTTTCGTCCATCGAACTTGCGTTCAAACTATACGTTCCAGGTAGGTCTAGAATATTCGCTTTTACGTTATTAGGTAATTTACAGAATCCGATTTTCTTCTCAACCGTAATTCCAGGATAATTTCCGACTTGCTGGTTAAGACCTGTTAATTGATTGAAAACAGAAGTTTTTCCTGTATTAGGATTTCCGATAAGGGCAACATTAATATTCTGAACACTCATTACAAATTGGTTTTGATAAGTTCAACTTCAATTTCACGAGCTGTTTCTATACGAATTGCAACATGAGAACCATTAATATCTAAATATAACGGATCGCCAAAAGGTGCAACTTGAAGCAATTCAACTAAGCTGCCAGGAAGACAACCCATTTCTAATAATTTAAGTGGAATAAGATCGATATCAAAATCTTTGATAATGGCTTTTTCGCCTTTTTTCAGAGTGTGTATTGTATTTTGCAAGCTTATTTAGATTGAATTTAGATTGCAAAAGTAGGCAATTATTCTTTATTTCAAGGCATTTAACACTTCGACAAATGCTAAATGTTTCTAAAAATAAGGGATTTTACTCTTGAGACAGGAATTCGATGTCTTCTAAAAGGCGTTTTATATCTTCTTTATTTGTCCCATCATAAAAACCCCTAACTCGGCGTTTTTGATCGACCAAAACAAAATTCTCGGTATGCACCATATCATAAAGCTGATCTGGCCTTCCTAATTTAACAGCCAAGTATGATTTTCTGGCCATAGTGTAGATTTCTTTTTTATCGCCAGTAACCAAATTCCATTTGCTGTCTACAACATGATGTTTTATAGCATATTCTTTTAAAACCGAAACACTGTCTACTTCTGGAAAAACAGTATGAGACAACAACATTACTTTCGGATTATTTAAAACAGCTTTTTGCACCTCTTCTAGATTAGTTGTCATTTTTGGACAAATTGATCCGCAGGTTGTAAAGAAGAAATCGGCAACGTAAATTTTTCCTTCGTAATTTTTCTGAGTAATGGTATCTCCGTTTTGATTGATGAAAGAGAAATCGGCAATGGTGTGGTACTTGCTTTTGTACTGAACGGTACTGTCAACCAATTCAGGATTTACATCGGCAGGATTGTAAATTGGAAGTGTCTTTTTTGGTTTTAATGCAGAGTAAAACAAAGATATCGTAACAACCGAAAATACTATTAAAACAATAAAGAATTTGCGGTATTTGTATAAAAGCGATTTCATAAAAATAATTTGGCGCAAAAATACAAAAAGCAGATTTTAAAAACTTTACTGAATTATTTTTTTAACAGGCTTTTGTAACTTTTACTAAGTATTGTAGACAAATACCTCAGTGCTAATTTTCTATTTGTGAAATTTATCTGTCTTTTTGACTTTGCAGTTAGAATTTTAACACAATTTTTGAAATAATAACAATATGTTTGTATTTTCCCTTAAACTATAATTTTTTATGAAAAAACAATTTGCTAAACCTGTGTTTGGTGTGATATCTGCAATGTTTGCAATTACTGCATCCCAGGCACAAAATGCTCCAAAGGAACCGGGTATCAATGTTTCGTATATGGATACGAAAATTAGTCCAAGTCAGGATTTTTTCAAATATGTAAACGGTACTTGGCTAGAAAAAACAGAAATTCCAAGTGATCGTACGACTTGGGGAAGTTTTAATGAACTGATTAAAAAGACTGACAAAGATGTAATGGCAGTTTTGCAAGATGCTTCAAAAAATCCAAAGTACAAATCTAATACAGATCAAGGAAAAGCAATTAACCTGTACAATACTTATTTAGATTCTATTGGAAGAAATAAAAGAGGAATCGAGCCTTTAAAACCTTATCTGAAAAAAATCGATGCAATTAAAAATATTGCTGATGTTCAGAAATATTTGGTTGAAATGGAAAAAGAAGGAAATGCTGGATTTTTCGGAATTTACATTGGAGCTGATGATAAAGACAGTTCTAAAAACTCTGTAAATTTAGGTCCAAGCGAATTAGGGCTTTCTGATAAAGATTATTATACTTCTGACGATAAAGATTCGAAAGAGAAACGTGCAAAATATGAATTGCATGTTGCGAGAATGCTTCAGTTTATTGGAGAATCTCCAGAAAAAGCAAAACAAAGTGCTGCTGAAATTTTAGCTCTTGAAACAGAGTTGTCGCAACCAAGATTAAACAGAGTTGAAAGAAGAGACAGCCGTTTGCAATACAATCCAATGACAATTGCTGAACTTCAAAAGCTAACTCCATCGATCAAATGGAACGAATATTTTGCTGGTTTAGGAATCGTTAAATTAGAAAGTGTAATTGTGTCTGAGCCTAAATATATGACAGCTTTAGAAACTGTTTTCAAAGAAAACAAAGTTGCACAATGGAAAGAATACTTAAAATGGGATCTGTTAAACAATTCTGCAACTAAGTTGACAACAGCAATTGATAATGCTAATTTTGATTTTTATAGTAAAACATTAAGAGGAGCAATTAAACAACTTCCTGCAGATGAGAGAGGGCTTGCAGTCGTAAATCGCAATGTTGGAGAAGCACTTGGTAAATTGTATGTAGAGAAAGTTTTTCCTGCTGAAGCAAAAACTAAAGCGCTTGACATGATTCATAACGTTATTACGGCTTACCAAAACCGTATAAACAATTTGACTTGGATGTCTACAGATACAAAAGCTAAGGCAATCGAAAAGTTGAATAAAATTACCATTAAAGTTGGATATCCTGACAAATGGAAAGATTACTCTGCATTAACGATCAAAAGTATTGCTGAAGGCGGAACATATTTTGAGAATAATAAAAACATTGCAAAATGGAATTTCCAAAAAGGCATTGAAAAATTGGGTAAACCAGTTGATAAAACAGAGTGGCATATGTCTCCTCAGACAGTAAACGCCTATTACAATCCGTCTTATAACGAAATTGTATTCCCAGCAGCAATCCTTCAGCCACCTTTCTATAATTATCAAGCTGATGAAGCAGTTAATTATGGTGGAATTGGTGCGGTAATCGGACACGAGATTTCTCACGGATTTGATGATTCTGGAGCACGTTACAATGCAGAAGGAAATTTAGTAGACTGGTGGACAGAAGATGATTTGAAACAGTTTACCACTTTAGGAAACGATTTGGCAAATCAATACAGTGCTCTTGAGCCATTGCCAGGCATTCACGTTGATGGTCATTTTACATTGGGTGAAAACATTGGAGATTTGGGAGGAATTAATGCAGCTTACGATGGTTTGCAATTGTATTTGAAGCAACATGGAGACCCAGGTTTAATTGACGGATTTACTCCTGAACAAAGATTCTTTATTTCTTGGGCTACCGTTTGGAGAACAAAAACAAGAGATGAAGCAATTAAAAATCAAGTAAAAACAGATCCACACTCTCCTGGAATGTACAGAGCTTATGTGCCAATTCAGAATGTTGATGCTTTCTACAAAGCGTTTGATATTAAGAAAGGTGATAAAATGTACGTTGAACCAGAAAAACGAGTTAAAATCTGGTAATCATAAATTTTTATAATACTAAAAAAGGCGCTTGATAAAAGCGCCTTTTTTTATGGGATAAAAGTCAATTATTTCAAATGACTGTAGATGTAAGCTTCAATTGCTTTTAATTCTTCATCAGACATTGACTGCGTAATTGCAAAATTGGCTTTCATAACCTCAAACTGACTTGGGTCAACAATTGGTTCTGCATTTCCTTTCAGGAAAGTAACAATATCACCATTTTTGTCTTTATAGATTTTGGCAATTTCTTTAATGCTTGGCCCAACTACTTTTTGATTTGGCTGATGGCAAGCAAAACAATTTCCAGCTCCTTCAAAAAGCTGTTTTCCTAGTTCTTCTGGACTTTTGGCTTTTGCTGATTCTCCTTCAGAAACAGATTCTGTTGTTGCGTTTGTTGGCTCAGAAGCTTCTTTTTTGCAAGAGGCCAATGCTAAAACTGCAGATAGGAATAATACCTTTTTCATGTTTTTAGATTTTATTCAATTGTAATTCTGTCATTATTTGTTGAAGGCTGCGAAATAACCAAAAAATCTAATTGTTCTTGACTTTCATTAGCAATATAATGCTGTGTTTTCGCCTCAATCAATAAACCTTGATTTGCATTTACAATTTCAGTTTTTTTTCCGTGATAAAAAGTTGCTGTGCCTTTTAGAATGAAAAAGAACTGCTGAGAATGATTATGAAAATGCAGTTTTTCTTTGGTTCCGCTTGGCATGCTTTCTTGTTTAACAGATAAACCTTCAGTATCTGCCAAAATCCAGCTGTCGCAATTGTCTCCCCATAAATAATGAGAAGCATTTTGTTTGTCGACGATCATTTTATTTGTTTAATAAAATTGCCGCTTCTTTTGCGAAGTATGTCGAAATAAGATTAGCACCCGAACGTTTGATACACATTAACTGTTCCATCATAATTTTGTCGTGATCCAGCCAGCCTCTTTCAGATGCCGCTTTAATCATAGCATATTCTCCAGAAACCTGATAAACAGTTACAGGAACATGTACAGTATTTTTTATTTCGCGAACAATATCCAAATAAGCAATTCCTGGTTTTACCATAACCATATCTGCGCCTTCTTCTACGTCAGACAAAGCTTCTTTAATTGCTTCGATACGATTGGCATAATCCATTTGGTATGTTTTTTTGTCTTTTGGAACCACAACATCAGCTTCTTTTGGAGCAGAATCTAAAGCATCTCTAAACGGACCGTAAAAAGCGGAAGCGTATTTAGCAGAATAACTCATGATTCCAACATTTTGAAATCCAGCAGCATCTAAACCTTCGCGAAGGCGTAAAACGCGTCCGTCCATCATATCACTTGGCGCAACAAAATCGGCACCAGCTTCTGCGTGCGAAACGGCCATTTTTACTAAAGCATCAACTGTGCTGTCGTTTTCTACATCGCCATCTTTTATGATTCCGTCATGACCATAAATTGAATACGGGTCCAAAGCCACATCTGGCATAACAATCATTTCTGGACAAGCTGCTTTTATGGCACGAATAGCTTGTTGCATTAATCCGTTAGCATTCCAAGCTTCTTTTCCAGTATTGTCTTTTAGATTTTCGCTAACTTTTACATAAATATTTACAGCGCGAATCCCTAAATCATAAAGTTCTTTTACTTCTTCAACCGTTAAATCTATTGATCTTCTGAAAATTCCTGGCATAGACGGAATTTCGACTTTTACATTTTCTCCTTCAGCAATAAACATTGGAAACATAAAATCCGATGGACTTAAACTGGTTTCACGTACTAAAGAACGAATTGATTCATTTACTCTTAATCTTCTGCCTCTTTGTAATGGGAACATATAAATTTAGATTTTAGATTTTAGATTTCAGATTTTAACCTGAATTATGAAAACAGATTGATAAATCCTTATTCTAAAACTGCAGTTGTTTTTATTTTTTTTGAAGTTTATCTCACTTTTTAATGAGTGGTGCAAAGTTAAAGAAAAAGGAACAGAATAAGGCGTTTAGCTTGCCTCAGAATCCGTTAATATTATCTAAAAATTTAGATTTTTTATTGTTTGAGTCAAAGCATGGTTTTTCAGAATATTCCATCTAAATTTGTAAAATGAAGAAAATTCTCGCTTTATTTTGCTGTTTGCTCTTAACGAGCTGTTTTGAGATTACTGAAAGAATCAAACATCACGACAATCAAAGTGGTGAATATACACTGATGGTTGACTTTTCGAAATCTTGGTTTAAGACCAAATCGGCTATTTGGCTGGAAGAAGTTGATGGTGTGAAAATTCCGAACGAACAGGAAATTACCGCGAAACTTAGTGATTTTAAAGAAAAAGCGTTGAAGATTGATGGAATTTCAAATGTTGTTACAAAAACAGATTTTCAGAATTACGTTTTCATTATCAAACTTAATTATGCCAATTTAAAAGCTCTAAACGCAGTTGTAAATACGATAAACAATCAGCGCGATCAGATTCACTTTAGCGGAAGCGGTAAAACTTTTGAAAGAATTGCCTCGTATCCAATTCCCGAAAAAATAGTAAATGACCCAAAGAAAAAGAAAGATCTGGAAGAAGCCAGCATTATTTCTATTTATACTTTCGATAAAGATATTTTGTCTGTTGATAATGCAAACAGTCAAATTTCAAAAAATAAAAAAACGGTTTTTTTAAAGCAAAGTATGTACAGTGTTTTTAAAAAATCGACCTTAATGAATAATACAATCCAATTAACGCCTTGATTTTATGAAGTACTTTTACACTCTAGTTTTTCTATTTGCCGCCTATTTTACTTTTGGACAAACGAGTCCAGACAAATACGATTATTTTGTTCAGTTTAACGGAAATCAGCTTTCGAAGAAAGTAAACATAAACGAAGTGCTGAACCACTCAATTATTACTAGATACACTAGTAAAAAACCTGATTTTGATCTTCGTCAATATACTTCGATCATTCAATTAGATCAAAAAATTACGGTTCATGGGAATTTCTTAGATAGCGTTCCGTTTTATCAAGTTACCATTCCGATAAAAAACAAAGAAGCAGTAAGACAATATCTGATTGAAAAGCAAGGCGCAAACGGGAAGAATAGTACAATTGAGGAATTTGGAAAATATGCTGTTTTTACACCAAGCGGTTTAAAAAGATCATTTGTATGGAATGATAATTATTTGGTCATATTTGAATTGACAAAAAGACTTCCTAATAAATTTTACGCTTCTCCAGACGGACCTCCTGTTTTAAATGATTCAATAGGAATTTCAGAGCCGTATGAAGAAACGGTAATTGTAGATGCTCCGCCAGTGTACGGAGTAGAAGAAGCACCAAATCCGCCAAAAATAGCAGAACCATCTGTAATACGAGACGAACCAATAGCCGTTGAAGCACCAGCTGGATCAGTAGAAACAACAGACCAAGATTATCTGTACGATGGAAATCCTTATGAAGAATATACCGCAGAGCAGGCAGAATTTGATAAAAAACTAGCCGAACAGCAAAGCCAAATTATAAAAGGTTTATTTGAAAATGGTTTTACAACGCCAAGTTTTTCAAAAATAAATGCTTCGGCAGATATTTCGACTTGGGTAAATTATGGCGGACTTATGTCTAGTTTTTATTCTTTATACAATTATCCTTTAGCATTATTTGGAGGTTATGATAAATACCTGCCTATGCAGAAGAATTTCGGAAATTTTATAAAAGGCATTAATCTGGATTTTTATTTTGATAATGATAATTCTCGAATTGAAGAGGTGGTTGAATATGCTCCAGAAATTGCAAGTGTTGTAAGCAAAATCAGCGATAGAAAAATCAATAAAAATATCTTTAATTATTTTCCTGCAGAAAAACCTCTAGGATACATTTCGTATCACGTAAATACCAAAGCAGCGCTCGAAAATTTTCCATCATTAATGTCGGAATTATTTCAAAATCCAAAATTTGCGAAAGAAGATATTACGCTAATTACAGATTTGATTTCTACAATTGTTGACGAAGAAGCAACAGCAAAGCTTTTTGACGGTGATTTAAGCGCTTTTTTATATGATGTGAAACAAGTTGAGGTATTGAGCAAAAAATACGGTTATGACGAAAATTATGAAGAAACAATAACCGAAGAAAAAGTGAAAAAAGATGTTCCGTTGTTTTCTGTGATTTTTACTTCTACGCATCCAACATTTGGAGATAAATTATTGCAATTGGGTGTTCGTAAAAAAGTATTGATCCCAAACGGAAATTCATATATTGTTGCAGGTACACAAGATTATGGTGATATTTTTATTGCAAAAGACAAAGATGTAGTAATTGTTGCTAACACAAAAGATTATTTTGGTTCTGGGAAAGGATCTTTTGCAAAAGACACAAAGAAAGATTTGAGTAAAAACTATATTTCTGGAAAACTGGATCTTGCGAAAACCGTGAAAACATTTGGCAAAAAAGCAAAAGATTCAGAATTGGATCGAATGACTAAAATTTCATCTCAGTTTTCAGATATTTCTATTGAATCTCCTAAAAAGCTAATCGACAATAAATTGAAATTTGTTTTTAAACTAAACTCTTTTAAGTCTGATAAAAACATTATTCTACAGACATTGGATTTAGCCGAAGAAATGACTTCTAAATAATTGAAAAGAAAAATCCCTGAAACAATATTGCTTCAGGGATTTTTTTATGTTTTCTAAGTAATTGAAGCCTGATAAATACCTTTGATGGTTTCTTTTAATTCAGCATTAAAATCTTCATCAGACTGATTTGCGGTTAATCCTTCAGACAATGCTCTAGAAAAACTGGCAATCAATCCTTGGTTTTGAGAGAGTTTTTGATTTGCTTCTTCGCGTGAATAGCCACCAGAAAGCGCTACAACACGAACCACATGCGGATCTGAAATGAGATCTTTATAAAAATCGTTTACAGTCGGAATTGAAAGTTTCAGCATTACTTTTACCTCTTTATCCAATGAATTAAGCTGTTTTTGGATTTCTTGTTTCAGAATCTCTTCCGATTTTTCTTTATCAGGACTGTAAATATTAACTTCAGGTTCTATAATTGGAATTAAACTTTTGCTGAAAATTTGTTTTCCCACTTCAAACTGCTGGGCAACAACATCTCGTATTCCTTCGGGATTGGCTTCTTTTATTACAGAACGCATTTTAGTTCCAAAGATATTACGTTCTACAGCCCGATCAAGCAATTCGTTTAAGCCAGAAATGGGTTTCATTAGTTGTACGCCATTTGCAGTTTCTGCAAGACCTTTATCTACTTTCAAAAAAGGAATAATATGTTTTTTCTCCCATAAATAATCTGCTGTCCACTGTCCGTCGATTTTACGATCCATTGTGTTTTCAAACAAAATGGCACCGAGAATATATTGGCTGTCAAATGCAGGACTTTTAATAATTCTAGTTCTCATTTCATGTACAAGAGTGTACATTTCTTCATCGTTTGTATATTGGTTTTCTGCCACTCCATATTGTAAAAGTGCTTTAGGAGTACTTCCACCGCTTTGATCTAATGCTGCAATAAATCCTTTTCCAGAATGCATGAGATTTAATTGTTCTGTGTTTTTATTTCCCATAATAATGAATTTTAGTTTTTCATAAATCTCTGTAATTTAAGCATTTTTATCCTGTTGGCCGTTTATTTCAGATTAAGATTTCATCAAAGACCTATTTTTTCATTCACCTTATCGTAGACTTCTTTTACTTTTTTTGGAGGATCAAATCGATAACCAACAGACAGTTTTAGAGTAGAAATATTATCATTCAATCGCGGATCGACTTTGTCATCTTGCGCAAAACCAATTGTGTTAAGACTGGCAAAACCAAAAAAACGATCTTTGTTATAAGCCAATTTCAAATTGAAATCTGCTTGATACAAAGCAGAGGTGTCTCCGTCAATAATATTAATTCCGGCACCCAAAGCGAGTCCAGCGCCAATTAAGACGCGATCACTAATTACGAAATTGTAAAAATAGGAGGGCGCAAGTGTTATAACATAAATATCGCCAGGTGACGAATCGGGAGTATTTAAATCTAAATTGGTGTAATAAAAAGAGAAAGTCGGAATAAAACTTCCAGAACTTTTGGTCTGCCATTCGTTTTGACTTACCAATGTTTTAAAAGAGAATTTATCATTAAAAACATAAGCGGTCGATCCGCCAATTTTTGTTGTTCGCATGTTTGGCAATTGCGCAATTATATTATCATCACTAATATAAAATCCTTTCTGATTGATAAAAGTAAACGACTGCATCCATTTTTTTAAGTAAAAACGGGTATTGAAATTAAAATTCTTGGAATGAGAATCACCTTTATTTTGACTTAGAAATTTAGGAGCAAAACCAATTGTGATATCAATGATTTTATAGTTTAATGTAAAACCTATTTGTTCTCTTCGATTCGGAATTAGATTTACATATGTTTTCGGATCGGTATTATCTGAAGCAATCTGAAAACTATTGGAAGTATCTAGATAATAAATACTAGCAGTAATTTTATCATTATATGATTTAAAATACGGATTTTGCAGGGAATCTTTTTGGGCAAAGCACCCAAAAATGCTGATAAAGAATGTGGCGTAAATCAGTTTTAAACGCATAGAAACATAGTTTTAGATAAATTTCAAAAGAAGTTCCATTTTAATAATTCACATAGAGCTATGTGAAAAAATATAATTTTCTAAAATTACCTCTAAGATAGGTCTTTAAATCTATGTTTCTATGTGTTAAATAAATTTTTAGATTAAGAAATCCACTCACGAGGATTTGCCAATACATGGATTAATTTCTCTTCTTCACTACCTGCTTCTGGATGATGATCGTAAACCCATTGCACATGCGGAGGCAAACTCATTAAAATACTTTCGATTCTTCCGTTGGTTTTTAAACCGAACAACGTGCCTTTATCGTGAACCAGATTGAACTCAACGTAACGTCCACGTCGAATTTCTTGCCAGGTTCTTTGCTCTGGAGTATAAGAAAGGTTTTTTCTTCTTTCTACAATTGGAACATAAGCTTCAAGGAAACTATTTCCCACTTCGGTTACAAAATCGTACCAGTTTTCCATAGACATTTGCTCATTTGCTTTGCAGTAGTCAAAGAATAAACCGCCAAGTCCACGGGCTTCATTTCGGTGTGCATTCCAGAAATATTCATCACATTTCTTTTTATATTTTGGATAAAACTCTGGATTGTGTTTGTCACATGCTGTTTTACAAGTTTGATGAAAGTGTTTTGCATCTTCTTCAAACAAATAATATGGCGTTAAATCTTGCCCGCCGCCAAACCATTGTTCGATTACATTTCCGTTTTCATCGTACATTTCAAAATATCGCCAATTGGCGTGCACGGTAGGAACTATCGGATTTTTGGGATGTAAAACCAAACTTAATCCGCAGGCAAAGAAATCTGCTTCGCCAACACCAAACATTTTCTGCATTGTTTCAGGAAGTTTTCCGTGAACGGCCGAAATGTTTACGCCACCTTTTTCGAAAACAGCTCCGTTTTCAATAACGCGAGTTCTTCCGCCTCCGCCTTCTGGACGTTTCCATAAGTCTTCACGGAATTTTGCAGTTCCGTCAACCGCTTCTAATCCAGCGCAAATCTGGTCTTGTAAATTTTGTATGTATGCGTAAAATTTGTCTTTCATGATTTTATATATTCTGATTTAAGAAGTCCGAAATAGACGGTATTTTGCAAAGTGCCGTCACCATTTCTAAATTCATCTCTTAAAATTCCTTCTTGTTTAAAATTATGTTTTAATGCAATTCGTTGACTTGCTAAATTTACTTCTGATGTACAAATGAAAACTTTATTCATTTTTAATTCATCAAAACAAAATTCAAGCGCGTCTGAAACCATTTTGGATGTAATTCCTTTTCCCTGAAAATCTTCGTCAATAAAATAACCTAATTCACATTTTGAAATTCGATAATCGATAGTTTTTACACATAAATAACCAATTAGATTATTTGTTTTGATGTCTCGGGCGAAGAAATAATATCCTTCGCTATTTCTTTCCTTGTTTTTATTAACTGAGATAAAATTTTCTGCCTTTTCTGGTGAGTCAGAATTAGCTAGTGTTACAGGAAATGTTTTTCTAATATGATTTTTATTCTTGTCGATTAGTTTGTAAAACTCCTCAGAAAGAACTTTCTCAATTCGATCTGTTTTCCAATCTATAAAACTCATATGCGGTTGTTTTTTAAAGATGCGATTTTAGTATTTATTCCAAAAGAAAAAACCTTGCTTTCTTGCTGAATATATTGATAAACCGCTAATGCTTTTTCTGAAAAATTATAACTTTCGGTTTTAGAAAATTCAATTAAAATATCAGCAAATTGTTCTAATTGATCCCAATCAAGATGAAGGCGCATTAATAATGTGATTAAATCCTCATTGGAATAATCGACTAAAGTTTCAATGTTTAAAGCGAATTCTTTTAGTTGATTTTCAATTTCTGTCTTTTGTAAATCATCCAAAGGATAAGGCACAAAAACAAGAGTTCGTAACGTTTTGAGAACGTTATCAATTCTTATTTTTTCTTCATCTCGTAAGCCTTTATTTAGCATAATTTAGAATTTATTCGATTTGACAGTTGTTCGGCTAAAAATTAATTTCCCATTTTGAGAAGATTCCTTTTTTCCAAAGCCTTTTAGTATTCGATAAACAAAATACAAAACAGGCAAAGCATAATAAATAAATCCCATACAGATAGGCACATAAGGCTTTTCTATAAATAACCCGCTTGATTTAACGGTTTGGAAATAATGTGATTTTTCTAAAAACTCATTTGTCAGTCCGAATGGAGGGACTATAGAATTTCCAATGCAAACTGCTAGGATTAGGAAAAAGTAGAAAACCGCTTTTGCTGCAGATTTTCCCATTTGATACATTCTGACTTCTGGCGCTACATTTGAAAAGGCAAATCGCATTCTATTTAAAACCGTAAGCAGATAAATATAAAGAATGTTAGTATTAACTACTGATTCATTAAAAGAGTAGGCAAATAATCCGTAGAGTGGGAAAAACACAAAAAGTGACCATTTTTTTGGCATAACCGCCATAAAAACTCCTGAATGAACCATTATAAACTCAAAAGCCATCAAAACCGCTAAGTCATTTATAAGACTTACTGGGTGCAATTCTGGATGCGTCCAAACCATCAAAAACACATAAGCGTAGTACGCCTGAAATCCATATTCGATAAATGAAAACGGTGAGTTTCTGTTGAGGTTTAGATTCGCTAGCATATTTTTTCTTCCTGCAAGGTTTCCAAAACCTTGTAGGTATTAATTATATTGTATTTAAAAATAAACATTTAATAAACCTACAAAGTTTTGAAAACCTTGCAGGAGAACGGAACATAACAATCATTCAAATGTATAAACTTCATTTAAAATATCATTTTTTTGATTATGACAAAAAAGAAAATTAGTAGCTCCTCCAAACAATTCTATAATTTCATCACGTTCAATTTTTGTTTCCTTATTGGAAAAGAAAGCTTGATAAGATGAAAATTTGAAATTTTTAAAATCTAAATCAAAATGATGTTCCGGATTTAAATGAACATAAAGAATCAGTCGCCTTAAATAATTTTCATCTTTTAATCTTATTCTTTTAAAATGTTTTTCGAATAAACTTCCTGTTCTATTGGTTTGTTTATTAAATGCCTTAGCATAAGAATTAAATAAGTTTGAAAATGCTTGTGTAACCTCTTTTTCTTCTACATTTAGACGAATAACTAAGTGAAAGTGATTATTCATCAAGCAGTATGCAAAAACTGAAATTTTATGTTCTGTATATTTAGCTAATTGTTTTAAGAAATAAAGTTTGTTAGCGTCATTTTCAAAAATAGTTGTTCCGTTAATTCCTCTATTATAAATATGATAACAACAATCCTTACTAAGTGTTTCAAGTTTCATTTTTTATATTTACTAAAAAAGTAAGTTTTTACTGTAAATATAAAGAAGAACTTTTATACCTACAAGGTTTTGAAAACCTTGCAGGAAATCAAATCGAGATTGAACACTAAATACTAATTTCCGTATTCTTTCACAGCGTCAATAAACGCTTTTGCGTGGTCTACAGGGATATTTGGTAAAATTCCATGACCTAAATTTACAATATATTTATCTTTTCCGAACTCGTCGATCATTTCGTGAACCATTTTCTTGATAGTCGGAATCGGAGAAAGTAATCTTGACGGATCAAAGTTTCCTTGCAAAGTAATGTTTCCGCCAGATAAATAACGAGCATTTCTAGCCGAACAAGTCCAGTCAACTCCTAGTGCAGAAGCTTTACTTTTACCCATTTCGCCAAGTGCAAACCAGCATCCTTTTCCGAAAACAATAACCGGAGTAATTTCAGCTAAAGCATCAACAATTTGGTTGATGTATTTCCAAGAAAATTCCTGATAGTCAACAGGAGAAAGCATTCCTCCCCAAGAATCAAAAATCTGAACGGCGTTTACTCCCGATTTTACTTTTTCTTTTAAGTATAAAATTGTTGTATCTGTGATTTTTTGCAATAAAGTATGCGCTGCAACCGGGTTTGAAAAGCAAAATCCTTTTGCAGTATCAAAACTTTTAGAACCTTTTCCTTCCACAGCATAACAAAAAATTGTCCAAGGCGAACCAGCGAAACCAATTAACGGAACTTCATCATTCAACATTTCTTTAGTCAATTTCACAGCGTCAAAAACATAACCTAAAGTTTCATTTACATCTGGAACAATAAGTTGATTTACTTGTTCCATTGTACGAATTGGATTTGGAATAATCGGACCTAAATTATCTTTCAATTCAACATGAATTCCCATTGCGCGTGGCACTACTAGAATATCTGAGAATAAAATCGCAGCATCTGGAGCAATTCTACGAATTGGCTGAACTGTAATTTCAGCTGCTAATTCTGGAGTTTCACAACGTGTAAAAAAATCATATTTATCGCGAAGTTCTCTAAATTCTGGTAAATATCTTCCTGCCTGACGCATCATCCATACCGGCGGACGCTGAACTGTTTCTCCTTTTAATGCTTTTAAAAATAGGTCGTTTTTTAACATCTCTTATTTGTTTTTCCTGCAAGGTTTTCAAAACCTTGTAGGTATTATTTGTTGATTTATATTTAAACCTACAAGGTTTTGAAAACCTTGCAGGAAGTCGTAAACATTATTTGTATTCGTGAATTACATCTTCGATCACGTCGTCAATTGTTGGTTGATCTGCGATGATGATATTCTTTGTTATTTTTGATAAAGCTTCTGCGGTGGTATCTCCAATGCAGAAACAGATTTGTTTATTTATGGTATTGTGTTTCAGATAACTTTTAACTCCAGACGGACTAAAAAACAAAATTGCTTCGGGATTTGCTTTTATTTTCTGAGGTTGCAGCGTAGTTTCATAAACCTGAATTTCATTGAATTTAATTCCGTTTTCTTTTAAAGCTTCCGGCAAAGTATCTCTTCTAAGGTTTCCGCTGAAAAAAGTATAGCTTTCATTGCCATAAATCAAAGTGATAATTTCGGCCAAATCTGATGCATAACCGGTGTAGGCAATAACATTAAAACCGTTTTCTTCTAAAAGATTTTTGGTTTTAAGTCCAACGCAGTACACATTTTTCTTTTTTAGTTCTTCTGATTTTGGATCTGATAAAACACTATGAACAGCATTTTGACTTGTAAAAATTAGACTTTCGTTGAGGTCTTTTAATTCGAAAGGTTTGTTTTCTGTTTTAATAAAATCGGCTTCAAGTAATTCAACGCCATATTTCATTAGTTCTTGCTTATGAAAAGGAGATAATATTTTAGTAGATAATATTTGAACTGATTTTGCCATTATTTCTTCAGAGATTCTTTGATTTTCTGCATTAATTCCGTTCCTCCATTATTCAAAATCTCTTGCGCAGAGTTGAAACCTAGTTTTTTCCATTCTGAAATGTCAACCGTTTTATCAATTTCCAATTTTTGTTTTCCGTCAATAGAAAGCAAAACACCTTGAAAATGTAGCGTGTCTTCATCTTCGTTATAAGTCACCAAAGCTCCAATTGGGGCAGTACATCCGCCTTCTAAAGTTCTCAAAAACTGACGCTCGATATGTGTACAGATTTCAGTTTCAATATCATTTAATTGAGAAAGAGCATCCAAAGTATAGTTGTCATTTTCCATTGCCACAACAAGCATTGCTCCTTGTGCCGGCGCGGGAATCATCCAATCTAAATTGATAAAATTTTCTGGTTTTAAGTTGATTCGCTCTAAACCTGCAGCTGCAAAAACAGCTCCGTCCCAATCATTGTCTTGTAATTTCTGCATACGCGTATTTACGTTTCCGCGTAAGTCAACTACTGTATGATTTGGGTATTTGTTGAACCATTGTGCCTGACGTCTAAGACTTCCTGTTGCAATGGTACTTGGATTTGTAAAATCAGGATTTCCTTTATGCACTAGAATATCTAAAACATTGGCTCTTGGTAAAACTGCACCTTGAACGATACCTTTTGGCAAAGCCGTTGGAACATCTTTCATAGAATGCACCGCAATATCAATATCGCCATTGATCATAGCAATGTCCAGCGTTTTGGTAAAAATCCCTGTAATACCTAACTCATAAAGAGGTTTGTCCAGAATAATATCACCTTGAGATTTAACAGCCACAATTGAAGTTTTATAACCTAAATCGTTTAGTTTTTTCTCTACAGTGTGTGCTTGCCAAAGTGCTAATTCGCTATCGCGCGTTCCTATTCTGATTGTTTTTTCAGCCATGTTTTATTTTTTGAACCATATAAGTTATATAAGTAATTTAAGCAGTTTGGGTAAAACACAGTTTTTAAATGAACTTATATAACTTATATGGTTTAAATTTTATTTAAGATGCTTTTATTTTGAAGACTTTTTCGATCCATTCGATGCTTTCATCAACCATGGTATCGTCGTCTTTTAAATGATTGGCAAAATGTGTAGTGATTTTTTGAATGATTCGGTTACTGATGATTTCAGCTTGCTCTTCATTAAAGTCTGCGATTTTTTTACTTTGAAAATCTAGTTCCGAAGCTTTAATAGCGTTTAATTTTTCTTTTAAAGCATTAATTGTCGGAGCAAATTTTCTTCCTTTCATCCAAGTAACAAATTCTTCTTTGATTTCTTCGATGATCGCTTCTGCAGCCGGAATGTGTAATTTTCTATTTTCTAGAGTTTCATCTGTCAATTGAGACAAATAATCCATGTGAATTAAAGTTACACCTTCTAATTCCTCAACATTTTCATGTACGTTTTTCGGAATCGATAAATCCAGAATCAACAAAGGTTTTTTAAGATTTAAAATGGCTTTGTCAACCGTTGGGTTTTGAGCACCGGTTGCTACGACTACAACATCGGCTTTTTGAAGTTCTAAATGTAATTCAGAATAATCTTTAACAATCAGATTTAACTTTCCTGCTAATTTCTCTGCTTTATCTTTAGTTCTGTTGATTAAAGTGATATGCTCGTTTTTAGTATGTTTTACTAAATTCTCGCATGTATTTCTTCCGATTTTTCCAGTTCCAAAAAGTAAAATATTTTTGTTGCTGATATCTTCTACATTTTTAAGAATGTATTGTACCGATGCAAAAGAAACCGAAGTAGCTCCAGAGCTAATCTCCGTTTCGTTTTTAATTCTTTTGCTCGCTTGAATAACAGCATTTACTAGTCTTTCCATAAAAGCATTCGCTAAACCTAAAGATTTTGAATGAATGAAACTAGTTTTAATTTGAGATATAATTTCGAAATCGCCTAAGATTTGACTATCTAAACCAGTTCCTACGCGAAATAAATGATTTATTGCTTCTTGATTTTTGTAAACGAAACCAACTTTTTGAAAAGCATCAACAGAACCGTTGCTGTTGTCGCAGATAAGTTTTATTAATTGAAATGGATGTTCAGCAAAACCGTAGATTTCAGTTCTGTTGCAAGTTGAAGTAACTAGTAAACTTTCTATTCCATCGTTTTTAGCTTGTTCCAGCAGGCGAGTTTTCGCAACGGCGTCCAAACTAAATTGACCTCTAACCTCAGCATCAGCTTTTTTATAACTCAGACCAACTGAGTAAAAATAAAGGTGTTTCGGTACGTTATTGTTTTCCATAAATTCACTTTCATAAAAGTGCAACAAAATTATTACTATACCATCGATAAAAATAACGCTAAAAGTACTTTTTATGTCGCTGTATGTTTTTTTGAACCTAAATAGGTGTTTTGAGTAAAAAGGACTACTTTTGTAGCAAAATCAACTCCTTTGAAGTGATTAGTTTAGAGTCGTTCTAAATAACATTTTGAGTTTGTTTTGATTTTCGTTTCAAAAAAATATCGCTATGAGTTCTCAAGAAGTTATAAAAATTGAAGACGACTTTACGCTGATCCGTTTTCAAAACGATGATTCAGAACCTTTTTATGCACAGCACGAAATAATAGGTACTGGCCTGATACAGTTTCACTTCGGGATAAAAGGAAATGCAAAATTTTTATTCAATCAAGGCAATTATGCTTTAGAATTGAAAGAAGAAAAATCGTTGCTTTTATACAATCCACAGAAAGAATTGCCGCTAAATTTAGAGCTGGCTCCAAACTCGTGGGCAATTTCGGTAATTGTATCAATCAAGAAATTTCACGCCTTATTTTCTGCCGAAGCCGATTATATTACTTTTCTAAGTCCTGATAATAAGGATAAAAAGTATTATAACGAAGGAAATATCAGTCCGTCAATGGCAATTGTGCTGAGTCAGTTGTTTCATTATAACCTTCATCCTTCTATAAAAAACCTCTATTATAAAGGAAAAGGATATGAATTGTTGAGTTTGTATTTCAACAGAACCGAAGATCCAAATGCAGAACAATGTCCGTTTTTGATTGATGAAGATAATGTTTTGAAAATCAGAAAAGCTAAAGAAATTATTATCGCTAATATGGCCGAACCACCAGGACTGCAAGAATTGGCAGATGAAATTGGTTTAAATTTGAAAAAACTCAAAATGGGTTTTAAACAAATTTATGGCGATACAGTTTATGGTTTCCTTTTCGATTATAAAATGGATTTCGCTAGAAAATTATTAGATAGCGGTTCTTATAATGTAAACGAAGTTGGACTGAAAATAGGTTATAGCACAGGAAGTCATTTTATCGCGGCATTCAAGAAAAAGTTTGCCACGACTCCGAAGAAGTATTTGATGTCGATTAATGCGAATGTTTAAATTTTTTTGCCACTAATTTGCTTCGCCTATTCGCTATCGCTCGGGTCACTAATTAGCACGAATTAAAAAATCTGCAAGATCTGCGAAATCTGCGTGAAAAAAATTTTCGAATTAGCTAAATCAATTTTGAATATTCAATAATAAAGAAAAAGTAATAATTATCATATTTCGAATAAAGTACAGCGTTTACTTTTGCCGAAATTTTTAAAAACAAATAAAAAGCTTAAAGCCTAGCGCTTAAAGCCTAAAGCAAAAAACACATAATGAAAGGCGCACTTTTAATAAACTTAGGATCACCAGACAGTCCAACTCCAAAAGACGTAAAACCTTATTTAGATGAATTTTTAATGGATAAATACGTGATCGACGTTCCGTATTTATTAAGAGCATTATTAGTTCGCGGTATTATTTTAAGAAAAAGACCAGAAGAATCGGCTCACGCGTACGCGAAAATCTGGTGGAAAGAAGGTTCGCCGTTAATTGTTCTTTCTGAAAGAATGCACAAAAAAGTACAGCCTTTATCAAATGTTCCAGTTGCGCTTGCAATGCGTTACGGATCTATGACAATCGAAAAAGGTTTGCAGGAATTAAGCGATCAAGGCGTAACAGAAGTTTTGCTTTTCCCGCTTTATCCGCAATATGCGATGGCTTCTACATTAACGATTTTGGTTTTGGCAGAAGAAATTCGCAAGAAGAAATTCCCTCACATGAAATTCTCAGATGTTCCTGCGTTTTATAATAAACCAGATTACATTAAAAACGTTGCAGATTCAATTAAAAAACATCTGCGTGATTTCGATTACGATCAGTTAGTGTTCTCGTACCACGGAATTCCAGAGCGTCACGTTCGCAAGACAGATAAAACAAAATCACATAAAAAATTCGTAACCAACGAAATGTGTTGCGAAGTTGGAACTCCAGAAGCTGAATTCTGCTATAGAACACATTGCTACGAAACTACTCGTTTGGTAGTTGAACAATTGGGAATTCCAAAAGAGAAATATTGCGTTACTTTCCAATCAAGGTTGGCGGGCGACAAATGGCTTGAGCCATATACAGATGTTGAAATCGACAATATGCCTAAAAGAGGAATCAAGAAAATTGCGGTTGTAACTCCAGCTTTCGTTACGGATTGTTTAGAAACTTTAGAAGAAATCGCAATGCGCGCCAAAGAAGATTTTGAAGCAAATGGAGGAGAAGAATTCCTTGCGATTCCTTGCTTGAATGATGATGACGAATGGTGCCAAACGGTTTCTAATTGGATTAATGATTGGGCTAAATAATTTACATCAGTGAAAAAATCTATTGTATTGATGTCAATTATTTTGATTGTTATTCTTTTTGTCTCTATTGCAAAATTATTTTTTGGGACAGATAATAAAATCTTAAAATATTCAACATTAAATAAGAACCAAATAATTTTGGCAGGCGAGTGGTATAATACAAAAGATTCTACGGCAGGAATAAGTTTCAGAGATGATAAATTAGCCTTTTTCAAGAATTTTGTTTTTAATGATAATGAAATATATAAGTATTCAATTATCGATTCTATATATGAGGAAGGAAATTACAAAAATATTAAAGGTCAATACTTGATGATGTTGGGAATTTCTAATGACACCATTTATAAAAAAATTATAAAGAGAAATAATAATGTCTTAACCTTAAAGATTGATTCAGAAAATCAATCATATATCAGAAAAGGGTTAATTAAACATTTTAGAAAAATAAAGGAATAAAGGGATGGAATATTATAATTATTTAAAATCACTGCATCTTATATTTGTGATCACTTGGTTTGCAGGTTTGTTTTATATCGTGCGTTTGTTTGTTTACCAAATTGAGGCAAATGAAAAACCTTCGCCAGAAAAAGAAATTCTACAGGCACAATACAAAATAATGGCCTACCGTTTGTGGTATATTATTACATGGCCATCGGCGGTTTTGGCAAGTATTTTTGCTTTTTGGATGTTGTTTTTTACAGATGCGGGCCATATTTGGCTTTCGCAGTCTTGGATGCACGTAAAATTATGTTTCGTTTTCCTATTATATTTATATCACGGAAAATGTCATCAAATTTTTAAGCAATTACAAAGAGATGAGGTAAAATATTCCAATAATTTTATGCGTTTGTGGAATGAAGGCGCGACCATTATTCTATTTGCTGTTGTCTTTTTAGTAGTTTTAAAAAGTGCCATCAACTGGATTTTCGGTGTAATCGGAATTATTTTATTCTCGGTTTTAATTATGCTGGGATTCAGGTTTTATAAGAGAATACGAGAAAAAAAATAAAGAGTTTGCCACGAATTTCACAAATTAGCACGAATTAAATTTTATAATTTTTTGCCACAGATTAAAAGGATTTTAATGATTTTTTAGCGTTGCGTATAATCCCATCAATCATTTTAATCTGTGGCAGAAAAAAATAATTAGCGTAAATTCGTGTAATTCGTGGCAAAAAAGAAAATTATGCTAAACAACTTCAAAATGTCAATGCTATCGCTTCGTACCAGGATTTTCCTGTCGATGATTGTATTGATTGTTGTGGCATCTTTTTTATTGGCTTCGATTTCTATTATTCAGTTTAAAACTGAGGCCAAAGAATATCATCAGGAACGTTTAGAACGAAAAGAAAATGCGGTAAAAGAACATATCAATTACGTTCTGGCAACTACGACTTATCCGTTAAAAACTCAGAATCTGGATTTGATTTTTAAAGATAAAATCCACGAACTGGCACAGATTCATAAAATCGAAATCAACATTTACAGTCTTGACGGCAAACTTTTAAAATCTTCAAAAGAGTCTTTTGCGGTTGACAAAGCACCGCCACCAATTCCAGAATACATTCTCAAATTAGTTCGATCTTCGATTGAAAAGCGGTTTGTAGACATAAAAACGATTGATGGAGTTAAAAACCGATCTTCATATAGTTTAATAAAAGACGAAAAATTCAAACCACTCGGAATTCTGAATCTTCCGTATTTAGAAGACGACGGATATTACGATAACGAATTGAATACTTTCCTGATCCGTTTAAGTCAGGTGTATTCTTTTATGCTTATTGTGGCTTTTGCATTAGCATATTTCCTTTCAACTTATATTACAAAATCACTTAAAACCATTTCAGATCGTTTGGAAGAAACCAATTTGGATCAGAAAAACGAAAAAATTGTGTTAGAAGCTAACAGTAAAGAAGTCAATTTCTTGATAAAAGCGTATAATGGAATGGTTGACAAACTGGAAACCAGTGCGATTAAATTGGCACAAAGCGAACGTGAAGAAGCTTGGCGCGAAATGGCGAAACAAGTCGCACACGAAATTAAAAATCCGCTTACGCCAATGCGTTTGACGGTTCAGAGTTTCCAGAGAAAATTTGATCCTACTGCTCCTGATGTGAAGCAGAAAATGAATGATTACTCCGAAACCTTGATTCAGCAGATTGATACTATGACAGCTGTGGCCTCGGCGTTTTCGAACTTTGCTTCAATGCCGGCGCAACAAAATGAAACGCTGAATGTAGTTGAGGTTGTCGAACTGGCTTTGGACATTTTCAACGAAGATTATATTTCTTTCGAAAAAGAAGAAGAAGAAATCATTTCTAAAATGGATCGTACGCAATTGATCCGTGTAATTACCAATTTGGTTAAAAATGCAACTCAGGCCATTCCCGAAAGCCAGTTTCATAAATCAATTGTCGTATCTGTAAAAAGAAGTGGCAATAATGTTGAGATTGCAGTAAAAGACAACGGAATCGGAATTCAGAAACAAGATATAGGAAGGATTTTCGAACCAAAATTCACTACCAAAACCAGCGGTATGGGACTTGGACTCGGAATTATCAAAAACATTATAGAAAATTACAAAGGAACAATTACCTTTGAGTCAACTTATGGAAAAGGAACTACGTTTACAGTTTCTCTCCCGATCACGAACTCATAAAATATAGCGTCATGAACTACGAAAATCTTTTAATTTCTATTGAAGAAAATATCGCGACAATTACCATAAACAGACCAACAAAATTGAATGCTTTGAATAAAGCAACAATTAGTGATCTAAGTAAAGCGATAAAATTATTGGGTAAAAATGATGATATCCGCGTTATTATTTTAACGGGAAGCGGTGAGAAAGCATTTGTCGCTGGAGCTGATATTTCAGAATTTGCTAATTATACTATTGTTGAAGGCGCGCAATTAGCTGCTGAAGGTCAAGAATCCCTTTTTGATTTAATCGAAGGGTTGAAAAAACCTGTTATTGCAGCAATAAACGGATTTGCATTAGGAGGCGGATTAGAATTGGCAATGGCATGTCATTTTAGAATTGCTTCTGACAATGCAAAAATGGGACTTCCAGAAGTTACTTTAGGATTAATTCCTGGTTATGGAGGAACACAGCGTTTGCCTCAATTGGTTGGAAAAGGCCGTGCGATGGAGATGATCATGACCGCTGCAATGATTTCTGCAGAAGAAGGAAAACAATACGGTTTAGTAAATCACGTAGTTTCTCAAGCTGAGCTTTTGTCTTTTACGAATGTAATTGCTCAAAAAATCATTAAAAATGCGCCTTTCGCTATTGCGAAAGCTATAAAAGCAATCAATGCTAATTTTACAGATGGTAAAAACGGTTTTGATGTTGAAATAAAATCATTCGGAAAATGCTTTGGAACTGCTGACTTTAAAGAAGGAACAACAGCATTTTTAGAAAAACGTAAAGCCGAATTTACAGGAAAATAAAATTTTCTTAACCGTAAAAAATATTAATTTTTAGCCACAGATTATTTGGATTAAAAGGATTTACAGGAATCTGTGTTAATCTCTATAATCTGTGGCTGATTTTTTTGCTCAATTCTTGTGTTCTTTGCGTAAATCTTTGCGACCTTTGCGGTTAAAATAATAGACAAAGATTGTAAAAGCCTTAGTCCCGATAGCTATCGGGATAACATCTCAGAACCTTAGCACCTTTAAAAAAAATGTACGAACCAATATTTGCCCTTTTTTGTGAACGAGTTAAAGAAAGCATCCAAAACGGAACTTTTGCAAAACTGACTTTGGCCAAAACCATGGGCGATACAGAACTTAAAAATGTATATTTCCGATTGGTTCTCAATGAAGATAATACATTCTCAATTTCGCTGACTTTTAGATATAAAACAGAAGAAGTAGAAAGCATTCATACTTTAGATGAAGCCTTATTGATTTTAGGCACTCACATTAAAAACCCTTTTTTAACCGCGCTTTTATTTACAACTAATGATGATGTTACTTTTAAAGTAAATAAAAAAAATGCTGGAAGTATTATCGAACAGCTTCCAACGTTTAAAAATGCTTCGCCGGTTATGTTGGAAATGATTGAGAAGGGAATTGTTTAGAACTCTAATTTTCAAACTCAAATAATGGAAGAATTAAAGGGGATATTATGGCGACAATTTGGAGCTGTAATAGATATGCTGGAAAGTTCAATTTTAGTTTGTCCTGATAATTTTTGGGATAAAAAAGATTTTTGGTATTCTGTTTATCACACCATTTTTTGGATTGATTATTATTCATCTGTAAAACCAGACGAATTTTCTCCGCCACAACCATTTTCCTTATCTGAGTTTGATCCAGAAATAATTTTGCCTGAAAGGATTTATCTAAAAGAAGAATTGCTTGAATATCTTGAGCATTCCCGTAAAAAGGTTTTCCTTTTAATTGAAGGCTTAAATGAAGAAACTTCAAAAGAAAGATTCATTACAAAGAATAAGGATTTTAACAGAATTGAAATGATTTTATACAACATGAGACATGTTCAGCATCATGTTGGCCAGTTGAATTTATTGCTAAGACAAAACGTAGATGTAGCTGGAGAATGGGTTTCTCAAACGGATAAAAAATATTGATATTTGTGAAGATCCTAAGAACCGTTACATATAGCTCTGCAAAACAACCTCTAAACCAGCTTTACAAACAAATTAGAAGCAATTTTATTCGAAATAGATAATTCCGTACCATTCACTTTAATTTTAACTGATAGATCGAAGGATTCTTTAGAAAGCAATTCAATTTTTGAACCCAAAGCAATTCCTTGTTTGTCCAGATATTTCAAAAACTCCGAAGAAGTATCTTTTACGCCAACACAAACTCCAGTTTGATTTTCTTCAAGCTCTGATAAAAGGTATTTTTCAATTTTAATGATTCGCCCATTTGCATCTGGAATAGGATCTCCGTGCGGATCTTCGGTTGGATTTCCAAGAAAATCATCCAAACGATTAATCAATTGTTCCGATTTGATGTGTTCGAGCTGTTCTGCAATATCGTGCACTTCATCCCAGCTAAAGTTTAATTTTTCAACCAAAAACACTTCCCAAAGACGGTGTTTTCTCACAATCATTTTTGCAGCTAACTTTCCATTTTCAGTTAGTGATACACCTTGGTATTTTTTATAATTCACCAAATCTTTCTCTGCTAGCTTTTTAAGCATATCGGTTACAGAGGAAGCTTTCGTTTCCATAATTTCCGCAATAGCATTCGTGCTAACTTCTGTTTCTGAAGCAGCAGTCAGATGATAGATCGATTTTAAGTAGTTTTCTTCTGAAAAGGTCATTTTTTTAAGCTTCTAAGTTTCTAAGATGCTGAGATGCTAAGTTTTCTTTTAGGCTTTTAATAAAAAGCTTAGAATCTTAGTAGCTTAGCATCTTAGAAACTTTATTTAACAATCAACAAAGGTATCGAAATTTTATGTCTCAATTTATCTACTGTTGTGCCGAAAAGAATATCTTTCAATCCAGTGTGACCGTGGGTTCCCATGACTAGAATATCGAAACTTCCTTCGTTTATAATTTTCGGAATTACGCTGTTTGGTTTTCCAAATCCAAGTTCGGTTTTAATTTTGAACCCTTTTTCGGAAAGCATTTCTTTATATTTTAATAATAATTTTTCATCGATTGTAGTTTCGTGATCGTGAATATTAACGCCATACATTAAAGCACCAACGGTTTCTACAATGTGAATGAGGGTATATTCTGTGTCAATGCCACCCAATTCAAAGGCTTTGTTTAAAGCCACTTCGTCTGCACTTGAGAAATCTACTGAAATAGCAATATTTTGAATGCTCTGACTTTGTTTAGGCGAAAAATGAAGATTCAGCTTATGCGGTGAATGGTTTATTGTTTTTGATTTGAATTTGGCGATAAATGGTTTGAAAATGATGTATAATAATAACGCCGAGAATCCAAAAGCCAAAGGAACAACAGTAAGCCAGAGAATTGTCGGATGATTCGAACTTGCTAACCATGAAGTGATTTCGTCATAAACCAATTTCGCATTCAGAGAAACAATAATCGAAGCAATAATCCAAGAAACAACCTGTGTGGTTCTAGAAATATGAAAACCATTCATTTTAGATTTATCGCTCACAAAGTGAATCAGCGGAATAATGGCAAATCCCAATTGTAAACTCAAAATCACCTGACTTAGAATTAAGAGCTTTCCCGTGACGCTTTCGCCATAAATTAAAATTACGATTACAGCAGGAATAATAGCAATTAAACGCGTTATGATTCTACGAACCCAAGGTTGAATTCTAAAATGCAGATAACCTTCCATTACGATTTGACCGGCTAATGTTCCTGTTACCGTCGAACTTTGTCCAGCAGCGATTAAGGCGACAGCAAATAAAACGGGTGCCCATTTGGTTCCTAACAACGGTTCAAGAAATTGATGCGCGTCTTGAATTTCTGCGACTTCAAACATTCCGTTTTTATGGAAAGTGGCTGCGGCAAGAATTAAAATGGCAGCATTTACGAAGAAAGCAAGATTTAAAGCTATGGTTGAATCGATTAAATTGTATTTTAAAGCTTGTTTGATTCCCGCTGGCGTTCTGTCAAATTTTCTTGTCTGCACTAAAGACGAATGCAAATATAAGTTGTGTGGCATTACAGTCGCTCCAATAATTCCGATCGCGATATATAAAGCCGCAGAGTTTGGAATTGAAGGAATAAGTCCTTCGAAAATCTTATGAACTTCAGGTTCTGCAAAAATCATTTCAAAAATGAAAGAGAGGCCAATAATCGCCACTAAAGCAATAATGAATGCTTCCATCTTGCGAATTCCTTTATTGATTAGAAAAAGCAATAAAAAGGTGTCTAAAACGGTAATGAGAACAGCTTCGAGTAACGGAATTCCGAAAAGCAGATTTATTCCTATCGCCATTCCAAGAACTTCGGCAAGATCACAGGCTGCAATTGCAATTTCGGCAAGAAAATATAAAATGTAATTAATGTATTTGGAATAGGTTTCTCTTGATGCTTGTGCGAGGTCGCGCTGAGTTACAATTCCGAGACGGGCGCTCAAACTCTGCAAGAGCAAAGCCATTAAGTTGCTCATTAATAAAACCCAAACTAAAGTGTAGCCAAATTGGCTTCCGCCGGCAATGTCTGTGGCCCAGTTTCCTGGATCCATATAACCAACGCTTACTAAATATGCAGGGCCTAAGAAGGCTAAAATTTTTCTAAAACCTTTTTTTTTGTTTTCGGTTGAGACCGATTCATGGACTTCTTCTAAAGATTTAGTCATTGTAAAAGTATTGTTTTCACAAATATAGAGAAAAATTATATTCGCGAAACAATATTTTTAGACGAGTCTAAAAGTTAAATGTTAGAATTTAAACAATTCGGGCATAATCCAGATAACGTAAAATTGATTTCGTTAACTTTATAATTGTGTGGCATAATATAACTCGGTTTTACACTTTCAAGACAAGTTATCTCATGACAATTCTCACAGCTAAAATGAGCATGGTTATGAATGTGTACACGCTGATGCGAATGATTGCATTTGGCATATTTTACGGTCCCGTCTAGATTCGAAATTTTATGAATGACATCTTCATTAACTAATCGATCTAGAATTCTGTAAATGGTTACGCGATCGCACAAATCATTTAATTGTTTTTGAATTTCGGTATGCGAAAGAGCGGTCTTAGATTTCTCAAACACCTCTAAAACGGCCGTCTTTGCTGCGGTATTACGTGTAGTTTTCATTTTTTACGGAATTAAAAATTAAACGCAACTTAGTTGCAATTAATAAAATTGTATATATTTGCAACAAAATTGCATTAAGCAAAAGTACACATAATGAAGAAAATAAGCACATCCTTTTACGATATTTTAGGAATTTCGAGCGCAACCATTTGTTTGGTCCATTGCTTGATTTTTCCTCTTTTAACGATTCTTCCTTTAGGTTTGAGTCACAACCCAATTATAGATTTACTATTTGCTTCGATAGGTTTATTTGCAATTCTCAAAATTATAAAAAAATCAGCTCTTTTGGTATCGTCCATTTTAGTTGTTTCAATGGCTCTAATTTGGATTAGTATTTTGACAGAACTCTTTTTCGAAATTCATCTTGATTTGATCTATTTTGGTGGAATTGGAATGATCATCGGGCATTTAATCAATTACAAATTACATAAAAAACAAAATCATTAAAAATAGAAATATGGAACAGAAGCATTTTGAAGTGATTATTGTTGGCGGCAGTTATAGCGGATTGTCTGCAGCAATGAGTTTAGGACGTTCTTTGCGCCAGGTTTTGGTTATTGATAGCGGTTTGCCTTGCAATAGACAGACACCACATTCGCATAATTTTATTACACAAGACGGTGAAAAACCAGCTGTTATTTCGGCGAAAGCCAAACTGCAAGTTGACATTTATAAAACCGTTCAATTCTATAACGGATTAGCTGTACAAGTTATTAAAACAGAAAACGGTTTCGAAATCACGACCGAATCTGGCAATATTTTTACTTCGAGAAAAATATTGTTTGCAACTGGAGTTAGAGATTTGCTTCCAGAAATTGAAGGTTTTGCTTCATGCTGGGGGATTTCGGTTTTGCATTGTCCGTATTGTCATGGTTATGAAGTTAAAAATGAAAAAACGTCCATTATTGCCAATGGAGAAATGGGGTACGAATATGCCAAACTGATTTCAAACTGGACAAAAGACCTTCGCTTGTGTACTAATGGAAAATCAGAACTGACTGCAGAACAAACAAAAATGCTTAAAAATCATGGTGTTCTAATTTTAGAAGAAGAAATAGATTCTTTAGAACATAATGATGGCTATGTTTCGAACATCATTTTCAAAAATGGAGAAAAAGTTGAGGTAAAAGCTATTTATGCGAGACCAGCGTTTGAACAGCATTGTCCTATCCCCGAAACTTTAGGATGTGATAGCAGCGAACAAGGATTATTGAAAGTAGATGCCATGCAGAAAACTAATATTTCTGGCGTTTTTGCAAGTGGCGATTGCACAACGCAAATGCGATCTGTAGCAATTGCGGTTTCTACGGGCTCTTTTGCTGGAGCGGTGATTAATAAAGAACTTATTGACGAAGATTTTTAGTCAATAGAAAAGAATGTTAAACCACATAAGTTATATAAGTTCATTTTAGCACTAACTTAAATTAGCTTATATAACTTATATGGTTTAAAAAAATGTAACATCTTGAATTCAATCAGTTTGAAAATTTTTGTTTTAAGAATAAATATTTGTCAAATTTAATTTTTAGTTTTGTCTAAATTTAATTTTATAATAATGAAATATTTATTTTTGACAATATTAATAATTTTAGCTAAAAGCCTTTATTCCCAAAATATATCTGGAAAAATAGCAACATCAATTCCTGTTAGTCAAGAAATTAAAGTTAGTTTGTTAAATACAAACTTTAAAGCTCAAACAGATTCTTTAGGAATTTATCATCTTCAAGATATTCCAAAAGGAACTTATAAAATACATGTAACCTCTGCAGGATTTAAACCGATAACTCAAAAGATTTTAGTTTTAGAAAATGAAAGTTTGAATTTAGATTTTGAACTAGAAGAAGATCAAAATGAATTGAACGAAGTTGTCGTTTCTGGAACTTTAAAACCTGTAAAACGATTGGAAAGCGCCGTTCCGGTTGAGGTTTATTCACCAACATTCTTCAAGAAAAACCCAACGCCAAGTATTTACGATGCGCTTCAAAACATAAATGGCGTTCGTCCGCAGTTAAATTGTGGTGTTTGTAATACAGGAGATATTCACATAAACGGACTCGAAGGTCCATACACTTTAGTAATGATTGATGGAATGCCAATAGTGAGTAGCCTTTCGACGGTTTATGGTTTGTCGGGAATTCCGAATTCTTTAGTCGAACGAATTGAAATTGTAAAAGGTCCAGCGTCGTCGCTTTACGGAAGTGAAGCCGTTGGAGGTCTGATTAATATTATTACAAAAAATCCAACGACAGCACCGACTTTTTCAGCCGATTATTTTACAACTTCTTATTTTGAAAGCAATCTCGATTTGGGAACGAAGTTTAATGTCGGTAAAAAAGCGACTTCTCTTATTGGATTAAATTACTTCAACTACGATCAGGTTATTGATAAAGACAAAGACAATTTTACCGATGTAACGCTTTCTGAACGTATATCGGTTTTTAATAAATGGAGTTTTAAGCGAAATTATAATCGTCTTTTTACCATTGCAGCACGCGGAATGTATGAAGATCGCTGGGGCGGAGACATTCGCTGGGAGAAAAAATACCGTGGAGGAGATGAAATTTATGGTGAAAGTATTTATACCAAAAGAGCTGAGTTAATTGGAAGTTATCAATTGCCTTTTGAAGAAAAACTGATGCTCTCCTTTTCTGGAAATGTGCATTATCAAGACAGCCGTTACGGTACAACATCTTATATCGCCAATCAGAAAATTGGATTTTTGCAATTGACTTGGGATAAAAAAATTGGAAGAAATGATTTGTTGGCAGGAATTGCCAGTCGATATACATATTATGACGATAACACAACTGCAACAAAAGAAGCCGAAAATACTTGGCTTCCAGGAATTTTTGTTCAAGACGAAATTACCTTTTCTCCAAAAAGTCAGGTTTTGCTAGGAATGCGTTATGATTACAATTCGATTCACGGATCTATTTTTACACCAAGATTTGCTTACAGATTTAAGGCAAACGAAAACACGATTTTTAGGTTAAATGCTGGAACTGGATTCAGAGTTGTGAATTTGTTTACCGAAGATCATGCTGCTTTAACAGGTTCTAGAGATGTTATTATTAAAAATGATTTGAAACCGGAAAAATCTGTAAATGTGAATTTAAATTACATTCAGAAAATCAATTTTGGGAATGGAACGTTTATGGGGATTGAGACGACTGTTTTTTACACGAGATTTAGCAATAAGATTATATCAGATTATGAAACAAATCCAAATGAGATTATTTACGACAATATTGATGGTTATGCCTTAAGTCAAGGAATTAGCACTAATATCGATCTTAATTTTCCATCGGGGTTAAAATTTATTGTTGGAGCAACGGTTTTAGATAATAAAAATGTCGAGAATGGAATTTCAGAAAGACCGTATTTGACGGAGAATTTTACAGGAACTTGGAGTATTTCGTATAAAATTCAGCCTTGGAACTTGTCAATGGATTATACCGGAAATGTTTACAGTCCGATGAAATTGCCGTTGTTGAGTGAAACCGATCCAAGAAGTCCGAAATCACCTTGGTATAGTATTCAGAATATTCAGTTTACCTATTCGGGTTGGAAAGATTTTGAAGTTTATGGCGGAATCAAAAACCTGCTTAACTTTACTCCAAAACAAAATAATCCGTTTTTGATTTCGAGAACAAATGATCCTTTTGATAAAAATGTGCAATACGATTCTGCAGGAAAAGTTCTAGTTACACCAGATAATCCGTACGGTTTGACATTTGACACGACTTATGTTTACGGGCAGAACCAAACAATTCGAGGATTTTTGGGATTGAGATATACTTTTAGATGATTTTTTATAGCCACAGATTTCACAGATTTAAAGGATTTTTTACTTATTTTGATTGCATTTGTTAGGCTGAGCGAAGTCGAAGCCCTTTTCCAATTGGCGTACCCTTTGACTTCGCTTAGGATGAAAAAGTAAAATCCGTTTAATCCTTCTAATCTGTGGCTAAAAAATAAAAAAATGAAAAAGCTATTTTTCTTCATAATTCTTTTCGGAATAACTTCAACAGGATTTTGCCAATTAAAAAGCAGAACTTTTGAAGAAATAGATAGCTTGCAACGAATTCAAAAACGAAAAATCATTGTTTTCATTCATACCGATTGGTGTCAGTTTTGCCAGCGAATGAAGGCTACAGCTTTTAAAGATCAAGAAATTATAGAAAAACTAAACTCCGATTTCTATTTCATTGATTTCAATGCTGAAGAAAAACGAAATATTACGTTTGCTAACCATATTTTCAAGTATCAGCCTTCAGGAAATAATGTTGGCGTTCATGAACTGGCTTTAGAATTGGGGAGAATAAACAACCAAATGTCATATCCCATTTTATGTGTTCTGAATGACAAGAATGAGATTGTCTTTCAGTACAACAATTATTTAGCATTAAAAGATTTTAAACTGTTATTAGAAAATCTGGAAAAGTAAATTTTCTTATTTTTGAGAATGAATTCTTCGCAAATCCGACATTTCGACTACATCTTTACAGGAACAGGACTCGCATCTTTGATGACGGTTTACAAAATGATTTTGTCTGGAAAGTTCTCCGATAAATCGATTTTACTTCTTGATCAGGATTCAAAGAAAATGAATGACAGAACTTGGTGTTTTTGGGAAAAAGAAGCTTCTATTTGGAATCCGATTATTTCAAAAAAATGGAATTCAGCTCTTTTTGCTAATCAAGATTTTAATCGCCATTTGGCTCTAAAGCCTTATCAATACAATCAAATTAAAGCAATTGATTTTTATAATTTTGTTTTTACGGCACTTTCCCAATATTCAAATATTACTTTTTTAAACGAAAAGGTAACTGACATTAATGAACTCGAAACGCATGTTTTTGTTGGTACTGAAGAAAACCGATACACAGGTGATTATCTTTTAAATAGCATTTATACTAAGGCTTTCGCCGAAAGGCAAAACAAATATCCTGTTTTGCAACAGCATTTTGTGGGTTGGTTTGTGAAATCAAAAGAAGAAGTTTTCAATTCAGAAGAAGTCACTTTTATGGATTTTTCGGTAGAACAGAAAGGGAATACGCGATTTATGTATGTTCTGCCAACTTCAAAAACCGAAGCTTTGGTTGAGTATACTTTGTTTTCTGAAAACTTGCTTGCCAAAGAGGAGTACGAAAATGAGATTAAAATCTACTTGCAAAAGCTTGGAGCGTATCAATATGAAATTACAGAAAAAGAGCACGGAAGTATTCCGATGACGTGTTATCCGTTTTGGAAAAAAAATACTAAAAGAGTACTTAATATCGGAACTGCGGGCGGCTGGACAAAAGCCAGTACAGGTTATACTTTTAAAAACTCGGATAAAAAATCTTCCAATTTGGTGGAGTTTATTCAAAGCAACGATTTTAAAATGAAGAACTTTCAAGGAAAGTCTAAGTTTTGGTTTTACGATTTATTGCTTTTAGATATTCTTTATCGACATAACGAATTGGGAAGTTCTATTTTTTCATCATTGTTTAGAAAAGGAAATCCCGAACTGATTTTTAAGTTTTTAGATGAAGAAACAAATCTTTTTGAAGATCTTCAAGTGATCCTAAAATGCCCGAAAGTGCCATTTATAAAGGCTTTATTTAAAGTTGTTTTTAAATAAAAACAGACAGAATTTAGGCTTTCAACTTTATGATTTTTCAACTTTCAAGTAAATCGATTGAACTATAACAAAACTTTATACTTCAAATTAACTAGTTGCGAGTAAACTTTGTAACTTTGCAGTTCAAAAAGTACAATTTAAAAGACAAAAAATATGTATCCACTAGACATGGTAAAACCAATGGAAGCTGAATTAACAGCTGCAGGTTTTCAAGATTTACATAGTGCTGAAGCTGTTGAGAATGCTATCAAAGCTGAAGGTACCACTTTAGTTGTTGTAAACTCTGTTTGCGGGTGCGCTGCAAGAAATGCACGTCCGGGAGCAAAAATGAGTTTGGATAATGCTAAAAAACCAGATCATTTAATTACTGTTTTTGCAGGCGTTGACAAAGAAGCTGTTGATGCTGCAAGACAACATATGTTCCCATTTCCTCCATCTTCGCCATCTATGGCTTTGTTTAAAAACGGAGAATTGGTTCACATGTTAGAGCGTCACCACATTGAAGGACGTCCAGCTGAATTAATTGCTGAGAATTTACAAGACGCGTTTAACGAGTTCTGTTAATTCTAAAGATACTAAGTTGCTAAGATTCTGAGATACTAAGTTTAGGATTGAAGTGACAATGATTTAAAAACAAAAAGCACTATGAAAATAGTGCTTTTTGTTTTTTATGCGTTTCAGTTCAAAAAACTTAGAACCTTAGCAGCTTAGAATCTCAGAACCTTAGAGGTTCCATCCTCCGCCAAGTGCTTTGTACAATTCAACCATTGAACTTAATTGTCTTTCAGATAATTGTGCTAGACTTAACTGTGCATTGAATAGGTTGGTTTCTACATCTAAAACTTCTAAGTAAGAAACATAACCGCTGTCATATCTTTCGTGAGATAGTTTAAAGTTTATTAAAGCCGCTTGCACTTGTCTATTGCGGGCTTTCCATTCTTCTTGATAAGTTCTAACGTTTTGTATAGATTGTTCTACTTCAGAAACAGCACCAATATAGGTTTGTTGATAAAGAAATTTGAACTGTTCTGCTTGTTGTCTGTTTATTTCAACTCTTCTTTTGTTTTTTCCGAATGCAAATATTGGTCCCGCAATTCCGCCTGATGCATTTTGCATATAAGAGCTTCCTAAAAATAGGTTACTCAAATCGGCACTGGCAAATCCGGCAATTGCAGCTAAATTGATAGATGGAAAACGCATTGCCTGAGCTACGCCAATTCTTTCGTTTGCTGCTGCATATCTTAATTCAGCCGCTTTTACATCGGGTCTGTTTTCTAATAAGGCAGACGGAATTGATAACGGAATTTTGCTGACTATCTGTAACTCGGTATTGCTTTTTCCTCTCGGAATTTCAGTAGGTAGCTGACCTGTAAGCAACGCAATCGCATTTTCTTGATAGGTTATTTGTCTTTCAATATTAGGAATTGCTGCTTCGGCAATGGCAACCTGCTGTTCAATCTGTACTTTGTCCACTTCTGAGATGTATCCTTTTTCAAATCTCTCACTTATAATTTGATAGTACTTCTCTCTTGTTTCAAGAGTATGCTTGGTTATTTCCAGCTGATCATCAAAATTTCGCATCTGAAAATACGCTATTGCAATATTGGCAACGATATCAGACAATATTACTTTACGAGCTTCTTCTGTAGCTAAAAGTTCATCTTTGACAGCATTGTTTTCATGGCGAAATTTTCCCCAGAAGTCAAGTTCCCAAGACATACTTGCTCCAGCGGTCGATGGAGTAATGTATTTCTTGTTGCTGTTTATAGTAGCTCCATATTGAAAAGCTGGAAATAAATCGGCTTTGGAATACCCTAATTCAGCACGAAACTGTTCAATTCTTGAAACTGCAATTTTTAAATCGTAATTATTCTCAAGACCTTTTTGAATAAGACCTTTTAAAACATCATCATTAAACAAATCAAACCATTTTAAGTTGGTTACCGAAGCGAGACTGTCTAAATTTCTTTCGTTTTTATAAGAATCTGATTTTAACTGCTCAGGTTTTTTATATTTTGGTCCGACCATACATCCCACCGGAAGTAAGGAAACAACCAATACAATAACGATTATTTTATATTTCTTACTCATGGTCTGTAGTATTTGATTCTACATTGTTTTCTCCTTCTACGATTGTTTCCTCTTTCTTATGTCCAATTCTTTCAATCATAACAAATAGACCTGGTACAATTAATACACCGAGAACTGTAGCGATTAACATTCCGCTAAATACGGCCATTCCCATTACAATACGGGCTTGAGAACCTGCACCTGTAGCGGTTAATAAAGGCACAACTCCAAGAATAAAGGCAAAAGCAGTCATCAGAATCGGGCGAAAACGAAGTCTTGCCGCATACATTGCCGATTCGTAAAGCGGTTTTCCTCTTTCGTATTCTTCTTTGGCAAACTCAACAATAAGAATGGCATTTTTTGCCACTAATCCGATAAGTAAAACGAGTCCGATTTGGGCAAAAACGTTGTTGACATAAGCATCACTTCCAAATCTTGCCAAAAGAAGTCCTAAAAAGGCTCCAAATACTGCAAAAGGCGCTCCAAGAAGTACACTAAATGGCAGCTTCCAACTTTCGTATTGCGCGGCTAGAATTAAGAATACAAAGACTAACGCCATGATGAATACAGAAGAACCTCCAGGCGAATGCTTTTCCTGATACGATAAGTTGATGTAATCGAAACTCATGTCTGCAGGTAAGGTCTCTTTGGCGACTTCTTCTAATGCGGTCAGAGCCTGCGAGCTACTATAACCATCATTCGGACTTCCTCCAATTTCTGCAGATCTAAATAAGTTTAAACGATTCGTAAAATCGGGACCAGATACTTTAGTCGCCGTAACCAATGTCGAAACCGGAAGCATATCTCCTTTATTATTTTTTACATAAATCAGGTTTAGATCTTCTGGTTTTACACGATTGACAGCTTCTCCCTGTACATAAACTTTATATTGACGACCAAATCGGTTAAAATCATTCACATAACTTCCTCCCAAAAAGGCACCGAGCGCTTCGGTAACTTTAGAAACAGGTATTCCTAATTTCATGGCTTTATCATTGTCGATATCCAATTTAATTTGTGGTGTACCAGCATTAAAAGTGGTGTAAATTCGTTTAATCTCAGGACGCTGTTGCGCGGCAGCAATAAATTTTTGTGTTTGTTCTGCTAAGTATTGAGGCGTATTTCCTCCTCGGTCTTGCAGCATCAAACTAAATCCGGCTGAAGCACCAAGACCCTGAATTGCGGGTGGACCAAATGAAAAACAAGTCGCAGTTGTAATTTGAGTGGCTAGTTTTTTATTGAATCGGTCTACAAACTGTTTAGCCGTTTCTGCTCTATCTTCCCAAGGTTTTAGGGAAATAAATATAAAAGCATTATTTGGCTGATAAGAGTTTGTCAACATACTAAATCCGTTTATCGTGGTATAGGATAAAATAGATTTTTCTTCTTTAAGGAAACTATCTACTTTTTTCGATATTTCATCTGTACGTTGTAATGATGATGCAGGTGGCAAGGCAATATTTACTAAAACATATCCTTGATCTTCTTCTGGAATGAATCCTACAGGAATCTTTTTGCCTAAAAGCACAATTGAAACAAGAATAACAGCTAGTAAAACAACAATACGCATTGCTTTTTTGGCGAAAAATGTTGCTCCACCAATATATTTTCCTGTAACATTTTCGAAAACCTTATTAAACCAAGTAAAGAATTTGGCAAGCCATCCTTTTTGCTGATCAATAGGTTTTGTAGGTTTTAATAGCATGGCACAAAGTGCCGGACTTAAAGACAAAGCACTAAATGCCGAAAAGGCGACCGAGACGGCAATGGTTATGGCAAATTGCTGATAAAAACGTCCCGTAATTCCGGGTGTCATAGCTACTGGAATAAAAACGGCACATAGAATTAATGCAATCGCTATTACTGGTCCCGAAACCTCTTTCATTGCTTGAACTGTGGCCTCTTTAGGGGTTTTTCCATGCTCGATATGATGTATTACAGCCTCTACAACCACAATCGCATCATCGACCACGATACCAATTGCGAGTACTAATCCTAAAAGTGAAAGGGTATTGATCGAAAATCCTAACATTGGGAAAACGGCAATGGTACCAATAAGCGAAACGGGAACGGTAATTAACGGAATTAAAGTAGCGCGCCAGTTTTGCAGGAATATAAATACTACTATAATAACCAATATAATAGCTTCAAAAAGAGTGTGAACAATATCATCAACCCCTGCAGTGATAGCAAGTGTTGTATCTAAAGATTCTTGGTATTCGATGTCTTGCGGAAATCTTTCAGACAATTGTTTCATGGTGGCTTTTGCAATTTCTGCCACCTCGAGAGCATTACTTCCTGGCATTTGGTACATAGCAATAACGGCACTTGGAGAACTGTTTCTTCTGGCTGTTGAGCTGTAATTTTCGGTTCCTAATTCGATTCGGGCAATATCGGCAAGTAAAACCTGTGCTCCATCTTCTTTGCTTCGAACTACGATGTTTCCAAATTCTTTTTCGGTTACCAAGCGGTCTTGAAGTGTTACACCATATGTAAATTCAGTATTAGGAGGCGCTGGTTCAGCTCCAAATTTTCCTCCTGGACTAATCATGTTTTGTGCGTTTAGCGCATTTTTTACATCTTCAACCGTTACGCCGAGTTTACTCATCATGTCAGCTTTTAGCCAAATACGCATTGAGTAATCACTACCTCCAAAAAGTGCAACTTCTCCAACCCCTTTGATACGAGCCAGCTGGTCAACGACATTGATACTTGCGTAGTTATTTAAAAATTTAGCATCGTATTTCGGATTGGTAGATGTAATGGTAAACAACATCATTGGAAACGAAAGTGATTTTTTTACCACAACACCCTGTTGTTTTACACTTGATGGCATAAAAGGAGCAGACTGGTTTTGTCTGTTTTGCGTAAGCATATTAGCGTTGTCCAGATTTGTTCCTACGTCGAAAGTTACCTCGATAGTACAAGCACCATCAGAAGTGTTGATCGATTTCATGTACAACATGTTTTCAACACCGTTTACCTTTTGCTCAATTGGAGTTGCAACTGCTTGTTCAACATTCAGCGCATTTGCTCCAGTAAAAGAAGTGGTAATTTTTACAACTGGCGGATTAATATCCGGATATTGCGAAATAGGTGTTTTTTGTAATGCCAGTAATCCAAGTATCACAATAATAATACTAATAACAATGGCAACAATTGGTCTTCGGACGAAAAATTCTCCCATAATAGTATGTGATTTAGATTACTTTGCAGCTACAGTTTCTGGATCGCCCAATTGCCATTGAACGATTTTTGGGGTAATGACACTTCCATTCTTCAACAAAGAAGTACCTCCCATGGCTATCTTGTCGCCAGGTTTTAATCCATCTTCAATAATATATCCGTTTTTAACGGTAGGGCCTGGTTTTACAATTTGCATTTGCACTTTATTGTCATTACCTACAACATATACTTGATAAATTCCTTGAATTTCAATAACTGCGCGCTGCGGAATTACGATCGCTTCTTTACGAATATCGGTAAGCAAAGCAATTTTTACATATTGGCCAGGACGCAGTAATTTATCTGGATTAGGAAAAGCGGCTTCAAAAGTGATGGCTCCTGTAGAAGGATCAATTTGTCTGTCGGCAAAACTTACTTTTCCGGTATGCGGATAAGTGGAACCATCAGATAGTTTTATGGTAACACTTGCTCCAGAGCCTTTTAAAGGAGAATTTGGTTTGTTGAATTCTCTAAAAAGACGCAAAAATTCCTGTTCGCTTATTGTAAATCGAACTCTCACATCTCCTAGATCAGAAATTGTATTTAGAACTGACAAAGGCCCAGGCTGTACATAATCGCCTACTCTTACTTTTGATAAACCAATTAATCCTGAAATTGGTGCCAAAATTTGACAATAACCCAATTCAATTTTAGCATTTTGAACAGAAGCGTCGGATGCTTTAATCTGTGCCAATGAAGCATTGTACGCCGCTTTTGCAGAAACCAATTCTCTTTGGCTGACAGCATTCATTTTTGCCAACGGAGTAATCATATCCAAATCTGATTTGGTTTTAGATAATCGTGCCTGCGATTCTGCGGCAACTCCTTGAGCTTCGTTAAGTTTCGCTCTATATGGTAAAGGGTCAATTGTATAAAGAACCTGTCCTTTCTTAACAAAACTTCCTTCTTTGAAGTTCATGCTTTCAATTATACCATCAACTCGCGGGTTAATTTGTATATCAGATTGACCAAAAGTCTGCCCCGTATATTCAGATTCTAATTTTACATCTTGCTGTAAAACCGTTGTGACTGAAATTTCTAATGGTTTGGGGCTTGGTGGTGTTTCTTTTTTGCAAGAAAACATCAATAGACTTAGTAAAATTGCGGAGGAGTAGATTTTGTTCATTGTTAAATTCTTTAGATAAAATTCATTAAACACAACTAACTAAAAACCAGTAAAATGCATAGCTAAGTTAGCGTTTTTTTAGATAGATGGATATATATTGTCTGAATTTTGTTAATTTTAGTTAAAACTTTATGTATCTGTCTATCAGTTTATAGTGGTAAATGAGATGAAGTGCTATTTAATGCCGATAAAATGCATTTTTTGTAAGATTAATTTATTCTGTAGACAAGTAATAATAATTCAAAACTTTTGTAATCATGTCAAAAAATAACAAGAAAAAACACAAAAAAGAGGAGAGGGATGATAATGATTTAAAAAAATTAACTAAAAAGGAATTATTACATCGGGCAAAAAAATTTTCTGAGCAATATTGTGTTGGAGACGATAAGAACTTTACATTAAAAGGTAAACCAACTTCTTATTCTATAGAAAATGACAATATCTCAGTTCGAAAAACATTAAAAATGGGAGTTAAGGCTCTAGCTGCCATGCAGGATATTTTGTATGCGCAAGATAAGTGGTCTGTTCTTATTATTTTTCAAGCTATGGATGCTGCTGGAAAAGATGGTGCTATAAAGCATGTAATGTCAGGAATAAATCCGCAGGGTTGTCAGGTTTCTTCTTTTAAAGGGCCCAGCTCAGAAGAATTAGATCATGATTATTTATGGCGTTGTCAAAAGCACCTTCCAGAAAGAGGCAGAATAGGAATCTTTAATCGTTCTTACTATGAAGAAGTATTGGTGGTTCGTGTTCATGAACAAATATTGAGAGGGCAAAAACTTCCTGAGAAATTGATCACCAAAGACATTTGGGATAATCGTTTTGAAGACATTCGAAACTTTGAAAGATATCTGAATAGAAATGGAACAGTGGTCATTAAGTTTTTTCTAAATGTTTCTAAAGAGGAACAAAAAAGAAGATTTATAGAAAGAGTCGATAACCCTGATAAAAACTGGAAATTCAGTGCAGCCGACGCCAAAGAGAGAGGCTATTGGGATGATTATATGCATGCGTATGAGGAATTAATTAAAAACACATCGACCAAAAAATCGCCTTGGTACGTAATTCCTGCCGATGATAAGTCTTATGCTCGAATTGCGATTGCTTCTGCAATTATTCATGCTTTAGACGAAATGGATCTGGAATATCCTAAAGTAAGTCCAGAGAAAATTGCAGAACTCAATGAGGTTAAGAAAGCATTGTTAGAAGAGAAAGAGTAACCTTTTGCAGCTATAAACATTCATTTATAATTGTGAATTAGTACTATCTTAATCTTTTTTAATATGATTTCTAAGTTTTTACCCTCACTAGATTGGATTAAAAATTATGAAAAACAGAATTTCAAAAGAGATTTCATCGCAGGAGTAACTCTTGCCGCTTACGGAATTCCTGTTTCTCTTGCCTATGCAACTCTTGCAGGTTTGCCTCCTCAATATGGAATTTACGGATACCTCATTGGCGGCATATTTTATGCTTTGTTAGGATCCAGCAAACAGCTTGCGATAGGTCCAACATCTGCAATTTCTTTATTAGTAGGCACAACTATATCAGGTATGGCAAACGGAGATGTACAGCGTTGGTCAGAAATTGCCTCGCTTACAGCACTAGTATTTGCTGGAATGGCCATTGTTGCCTATTTGCTGAGGTTAAGCGGAATTATTAATTTTATTAGTGAAACCGTTCTGGTTGGATTCAAAGCAGGCGCAGCGATCACTATCGGTTTGACACAATTGCCGAAATTATTTGGAGTTAAAGGTGGCGGGGATAATTTCTTGGAGCGAATTGTTATTCTCGTTCATCAAATTCCAGATATGAATACAGCTGTTTTTATTTTTGGAATAATTGCTATTCTGATATTAATTATAGGAGAAAAAATAGCGCCACAGTTTCCAGTTGCAATAGTAATTGTCATTTTATCTATTATTCTTATTTCGGCTACATCATTAAAATATGCCGAATTCAATACAGTTGGGATTATCCCGAATGGTCTTCCTGAATTTCATCTGCCTTCACTTCGAATTCGAGATGTTGACGGAGTTTTACCGCTTGCGATGGCTTGTTTTTTATTGTCTTATATAGAAAGCGTTTCTGCTGGACGAACCTTAGCACAAAAAAACGGATATGTTATCGATCCGCGTCAGGAACTTTTGGCACTTGGAGTTGCTAATGCTACCGTTTCACTCGGACACGGTTATCCTGTTGCAGGCGGTTTGTCGCAATCAGCTGTAAACGATGCTGCGGGTGCAAAAACACCGTTGTCACTTTTGTTTGCTTCGGCTACAATTGCTTGCTGCCTCTTGTTTTTAACAGGGTATCTTCAAAATCTGCCTACCGTAATTTTGGCCGCTATTGTTCTTGTTGCAATTAGAGGTCTTTTTGATTGGAAAGAAATGAAACATCTTTATAAAATAAACAAACAAGAATTTGCAGTTGTGATGATTGCGCTTGCAGGAGTTCTTATTTGGGGAATCCTCGCGGGGGTTTTATTGGCTACCATCGTAACTTTGCTATTATTGCTTAAAGCCGCGTCAAAACCGCACGTAGCTTTTTTAGGCAGAATTCCAGGAACTAGAATTTATACCGATTTGAAAAGGCATCCTGACAATGAGATAATGGAAAACATATTGATCGTAAGAGTAGAATCTTCCATCTTTTATTTCAATGCAGAATACATTAAAGAACGGATTTTGGAAAAAATCTACAGCGAACGAGATTCGTTAAAAACAGTAATATTAGATCTCAACTCTTCACCTCGCATCGATATTGCTGGCGCACGTTTCTTAAAGAATTTATTTATTGATTTGCAGGCAAAGAACATTACTCTAAAAATAGCCGAAGCCCGTTCAGATGTCAGGGATAGCCTGCGTGCAGAAAATGTTGAAATTCTCTTTGGGCATATTAGCCGTTCTGTTTCTGTCGATGATTTAGTGCAGCATACTTTACAAGATAATAGTAAGTAAAAAGTGAAGTTCTCAAGTAATACAATCCTTTTTTCATGTTAAAAAAATCAGATAATTAAGGGAAGATCATTTTTAATCTCAAAATAAACCCTAAATTTGCCGCAGATTTAGAGAAAAATCTAAAAAAAACATATATTCTTAACTTAAAACTGTTTATAGCATGCAACTGTATAACACTTTGAGCGCAGAAGAAAGAGCCATCATGATCGATGATGCAGGTAAACAACGACTAACGTTGTCTTTCTATGCGTATGCCAAAATTCAAGATCCACAAAAATTTCGTAATGACTTATTCGTAGCCTGGAATGCCCTTGATGCATTAGGTCGAATTTATGTTGCCAATGAAGGAATAAATGCTCAAATGAGTATTCCTGAAGAAAATTTGGAAGCTTTTAGAACAACTCTTGAAGCTTATGATTTCATGAAAGGCATTCGTTTGAATGAAGCTGTAGAGCATGATGACCATTCGTTTTTAAAATTAACAATCAAAGTTCGTCACAAAATCGTTGCCGATGGATTAAACGATGATACTTTTGATGTAACCAATATAGGCGTTCACTTGAAAGCCAAAGAATTCAACGAAATCCTTGACGATCCAAATACAATTGTAGTTGATTTTAGAAATCATTACGAAAGTGAAGTTGGACATTTTAAAAATGCGATTACTCCAGATGTTGAGACATTTAGAGAAAGTTTGCCAATTATCAACGATCAGCTTAAAGATCACAAAGACGATAAAAATCTGGTAATGTATTGTACTGGAGGTATTCGTTGCGAAAAAGCAAGTGCTTATTTCAAACACCAAGGTTTCAAAAACGTGTATCAATTAGAAGGTGGAATCATCAACTATGCGAAACAACTGAAAGAGGAAGGTTTAGAAAGTAAGTTTATTGGTAAAAACTTCGTATTTGATAATCGTCTGGGCGAAAGAATCACGGATGATATTATCTCGCAATGCCACCAATGTGGAAAACCTTGCGATAATCACACGAATTGCGAAAATGACGGCTGTCATTTATTGTTTATTCAGTGTGATGATTGTAAAGCAGCCATGGAAAACTGCTGTTCTACAGAATGTTTAGAAATCATCCACATGCCTTTAGTTGACCAAGTTCGTTTGAGAACTGGAAAACAAGTTGGAAATAAGGTTTTCAGAAAAGGAAAATCTGAAAACTTGAAATTCAAACATTCAGGAGAATTACCAGAAACTGCTTTGGCAACAGCTCAAAAGCCAGCAGATATCCGTCAGAAAATAAAAGTAAAAAAAGTACTTCTTGGGAAAGCTGAACATTATTATGTAAAAGCGCAAGTTGGACAATTTACTGTAGAAAATCACGAATTAAATGTTGGAGATAAAATCCTTATTTCGGGTCCAACAACTGGAGATCAAGAATTGATTTTAGACAAAATCATTGTTAATGGCGCAGAAACTCAATCTGCGAAAGTTGGTGATAAGGTTACTTTTGAAGTTCCATTTCGTATTCGTTTGTCAGATAAATTGTATAAAATTGTAAATTAGCAAAATTTTTATGCTAATTTATTTATGTCACAATCGTTTACCAAATTATGGATTCATGTAATTTGGGCTACCAAAAATCGTAAGGATTTGATTGATTTTTCAATTGAGAAAACACTCTACGATTATATTTGGCAAGAGTTAACAGAACTTGGATGCCCAGTTAGAATCATTAACGGAATGCCAGACCATGTGCATGTTTTATTTTTACAAAATCCACAAAAAACTATCACAGATATTGTAAAGCAAATAAAAGGAAGTTCTTCTCATTTTATGAATAGAGGAGAATTTATCCTTGAAAAATTTGCATGGCAAACTGGGTTTGGTGCATTCTCTGTCAGCGAATCTCAGTTAAATGCTGTTTACAATTACATTAAAAATCAAAAACAACATCATCTTAAGAAAAATGGACAAGATGAATTTGATGATTTTGTAAAATTACATGGGTTAGCGGGTAAATGATTTTAGCTCAACGGAGCGTTTTTATCGTTTGAAATGGATAACAATACGTTTCCCGTGGTTTAAACCACGGGCTATATTGAAAAACATAACGAATAAAACATAGCCTGCGGTTTCAACCGCCGGAACGCAAAGAATGTTCTCAACGATACGTTTCCCGTGATTAAAACCACGGGCTATATTTGAGAAAACATAAGGAAAGAAAACATAGCCCACGGTTTCAATCGTGGGCTTTTTTAATAATATCCTGCGAATAATTTTTAAAATATAGACATGATAAAAATCATAGAAATCTAATCTATACCCACATTATTTTTGTCATTTTAATAATAAATCGAAAATGACAATTAACAATACAATTGAACTCATGTCTCCAGCTGGAGATTTTGAGTCGCTTCAGGCTGCATTAGATAATGGCTGTAATTCAGTATATTTTGGAGTTGAGCAACTTAATATGCGCGCAAGATCGACAGTGAATTTTACTATCGAAGATTTAAAAGAAATCGCCAATCGGTGTGAAGCAAAAAACGTTCGAAGCTATTTGACTTTAAATACCATTATTTACGATCACGATCTATCGGTCGTAAAAACATTATTGACTAAAGCCAAAGAGGCAAACATTACAGCTGTAATTGCATCAGATCAAGCCGTAATTGCGATGGCAAGATCAATTGGAATGGAAGTTCATATTTCGACCCAATTGAATGTAACGAATATTGAAACCATTAAATTTTACAGTCTATTTGCTGATACAATGGTTTTAAGCCGAGAATTGAGTTTGCGTCAAGTAAAGAAAATCACGGAACAAATAGAAAAAGAACAGATTAAAGGACCAAACGGAAATTTAATTGAAATCGAAATCTTTGGTCATGGCGCTTTGTGTATGGCGGTTTCGGGAAAATGTTATTTGAGTTTACATTCGCATAATTCATCTGCAAATCGTGGTGCATGCAAACAAAACTGTCGAAAAAAATATACCGTTATCGATCAAGAAACTGGTTTCGAAATCGAATTGGATAACGAATACATGATGTCGCCAAAAGATTTATGCACATTAGATTTCTTAGATCAGGTTATCGATTCGGGAATTAAGGTTTTAAAAATCGAAGGGCGCGGACGTGCGCCAGAATATGTGGCAACGGTAACCAAAACCTATCGTGAAGCAATTGATGCTTACTATGACGGAACTTTTTCAAAAGAAAAAACGGCAGAATGGATGAAAGCCTTGGAAACCGTTTACAATCGCGGTTTCTGGTCTGGATATTATCTAGGACAGGAATTAGGCGAATGGAGCGATATTCCAGGATCTGCAGCGACTCAGAAAAAGGTTTATGTTGGAAAAGGGACACATTATTTCCCCAAAGCAGAAGTTGGGCAGTTCACAATAGAAGCTTACGATATTAAAGTTGGAGATAAAATATTGATAACAGGACCAAGTACTGGAGCTCAAGAGATGATTATCGACGAAATGTTTGTGAACGATCTTACAACAGAAAAAGCCACAAAAGGAGATGACTGTACTTTCAAATTGCCATTCAGAATTAGGATGTCGGACAAACTGTATAAAATTGTTGAAGCATAATGGTTATCATCACTTTACAAAGAGATAAATGCATTGGCTGTAATTATTGCGTTGAAATGGATCCAATTCATTTTCAAATGTCTAAAAAAGATGGGAAATCGGTATTGCTTCATTCGCAGAATGCAAAAGGATTTTTTACTTTAAAATCTCCAAATCATGCGATTGTGGAAAGCTGCGAATTGGCGGCAAAAGCTTGTCCAGTGAAGATTATTACCGTTAAGGAAACTTAAGCAGTTTTTTTTAGCTTCCATTTCCAAGAATAATCCAAAAACTAAATGCTGAATAACAGAAACTAAGTAGTTTTGTTATTCAGCATATTCAATATCATATTGACTTAAAAAGTCTTTAAAATTATCAGCTATTTTTCCAACACTGCCATCATCTAACCAAAACTCCCAAACAGAAAAATTATCTAAGGGATCAAAATAGAGGTAAACTCCATCATAACCTGCAATAATGATACTGCTGTTAATACCTTCTATTTCTATAAAACTGTTATTTGAATGGCAGGATACATTTCCTGTAGTTAGGGAATCTTCTTTTACAAGATATCTAAGTTTCTCAAAGTAATAAATATCTTCATCTTTTTTAATCTGTTCTTTTTCTAATAAAGCTTTAATAGGATCAAAATAGAAAATGTTTCCTGTATCTTTTTTCTCTTCTGCTATTAAAAAATTAGTAAAAAGTTCAAGAAACTCCTTGTATTCATCAGGAAGTTTATTGGCTATTAATTGCTCAAGTAAAAGTATTGAACTGTTAGATGTATATGACATTTGTTAAAATATTTCGTATTGATATTTATTAGAATAAGGTAGTTTAGAAATTATTCCTTAGTTACATTTTTGAAATTAGCATTTACTAATTCGGCTAGAGTTCCAGTTTTAGCTATTCCTTTCCAATCAGATAATTTTCCACTGACATAAATCTTGATTCCAAATTCATTGGAGGTTTCATAAATTGTATATTTTATACTACCGCTATTAAACTCCAATTCATAATTGGTGTTTTGTTTTTTGAATTTAAATGTTGCTTTGTCAGCTTTCTCTGGACTTGACGGATATGCGAACGATACAAATTTATATTCATCGTTTTGTTGAAATGCATAATACAAAACATCCTTATCTTTGAATAGGAGCACACGGCCTTTTTCATTTTTTGTATCAAAAGAAAATACTTTATCTAAGTTTGGCTCATAGACAGATAGAGAAGAGAATGAAACCCAATTATTGTCTTTCCATTTTTTACCTGTTATTTTAGAAAATGGAGAATATGGATCGCCTTCTTCTTCAAAATTTGCAACCTCTTTCGCCTCCATCCCAGAAATGATGTAGTACGAAGAGACATGAAGTGCCGCACCGCCACTACTCGAAGTAATAATGCGTTTGTTTTTAGTATCAATTTCAAATGAACCACCTCTTACACAATAAGCATCATTATACAGGCGACTTATACTTGGACTGCTAAGAAAACCGTTTGTTGTATTGATGAAAACATGAGCTGTTGCCTGAGCGGTATAACAGCCGTCGTCGTTAATTTCGGTTTCATGGATTACGATATCCTGCCTTCCGTCAAAATTCAGATCTCCCAAAACACGAATGTTGCTTTCAGGAATACTTTTGAAAGAAGTGATTTTAGCCGTTTTTAGCGTTTCTGAATTAGAAAATTCTTTAGAGCCATATTCGAGTACCGTTTTCTTGGTTTGATTCTCTATAAGTTTATAATATTCTTTTATTTCTGAATTCTTGGTTTGTTTCAGAAAATATAAAGTATAACCTTTTAAAAAATCATTACTTATATAAGCTTTCTGGGCATTTGAGATGTAAGCCTGTGCAATTAGAAAAAGGAGAAGCTTTATTTTCATGCTTTATTCGGGATAAGGTTTATGAAACTATTCATCAAAAAAACGAAGTTCATCAAAATCTTTAATTCCAGATAATTTCAGAAGCTTAGTTCTTGCAATTTTTGTTTCGGTTTTTTCGAACACTTCTTCACCACTGTCTGCATCATCATTTGTATTTACATTAGTGATCTTTTTTCTGGTAAGGAAGTTTATACTGGTTTCGACATTTACTACAGGACCATTATTACTGCTAGAATCATAACCAATAAGAGCCAAATCATTATCTTGAAGCCTAAACATATATTGCCAGTAACCGTATCTTCCATATGCGTAACTTATAAATAGTTTTTCTTTCGTTATTTCTACTTCTAACTCAGGAGCATAATAAGCGCCGCCATCTTCATTTTCAGAAGAAAAACAGCTTTCATTTTTTGTAAACAATTCGTAACTGCCTTTTTTGTTAAGGAGAACAATAATACCTCTTCGGTTTCTATCCAATTCACCACGATATTCATCTGTAATTACTTTGCTTTTATCGGTGCCTTTAATAATTAGTACACAATCGTCTAACCCGTCTTTATTTAAATCGCCGTAAATAGTGTCAAAAGCCACAAAGTTTTTAGGAATAAAGTCGGTTGGATTCTTTTTGGTCAAAATAGCCGTTTCATCTACTTCTGGAATTTCTTTTAAATCTGTGATTTCGGCATTATTTGATTTTTTATTACTGTTTTTATCATCTTTACAACTAATAGTAATTGCTAGCAATGCAAATGTTCCAATAATTAGAAAGTATTTTTTTATCATATTTTTTGAGCTTGTTTTGCAATTTTCTTGCTAAAATCTAATGCTGGCGTCAGTATAAAACTTGCGCCAGCAGAAGAAAATTTAGATTCCAATTTTAGCATTTATATTATGCTTATCAACATAAGTTTGTGCAACATTCATCAATTTGGTGAATTTTGCATCTATTTCGGTTTGAGTTGAAGCGTCAAAATCAGCTATCGCTTTTTCAATTTGCTCTTGCGAAGCTTTTTCGTCTTTTAGTTTAGCAATTGGCAAATAACCTTCTTTTTGTTTAGCAATTGCATAAGAAAATAAATCTTTTGATGCTTGAAGAAGTTCTTTATTGTCATCATCCTCAGGTATATCTTTGATAGTTTGAAAACGTGTTTCCAGATTCGTAATGTCATATTTAAAGGCATCGTAGTAAGAAGAAGAAACCATCTTTTTTTGACTTTCATCATAAACTTGCGCTTCTGATTGCAGTTTTTCATTTATTTCTTTACTTCCAAAACGAGACAATAAATTGGAGTTTAAAGCAGCGATTTCAAAGGTTTTTTCTGGAGAAAGGTTATTGCAAGATGTAGAAAGTAGACTTCCGGCGATTAATACTAAAAATAGGGTTGCGGTATTTAAGATTCTTTTCATTTTTTAAGTTTGTTATTATTTATCCTTTTAAAATTTTACTTTTCTCAGCGTCAAATTCTTCAGAAGTTAAAATTCCAGCATCCAAAAGTTCTTTTAAGTCTAATAATGCTTTTTTCTTGGCCTCCATCGAATTTGAAGCTTCAGTTTTTGGTGCTTCTTGCGGAACATTTATTGAGGTTACAACTGTTCCAGACGGAGCATATTTCAGAATCAGTTCTGTAATTTCATTAAAACCTTTTACATTCGAGTAATCAATTGCTTTTTGTTCTTTTACGTTTACGATTGAAGCATCTGCTTTGTTGTCTAGTAAATACTTTACAACATCTTTCTTTCCGTTGGCAGCGCTATAATGTAATGGTGTATTTCCAGATTCGTCTTGGATGTTGATGTTTGCTCCAGCTTCAAGCAGTAGCTTTACCATACTTAGGTTTCCTTTTTTGGTAGCAACATGCAGCAGACTTTCTCCGCCGTAAGTATAAGAATTGTTTAAGGTAAAACTAGATTCGTTAGAGATATTAGTCGCGGTAACAATCCAGTCCAAATAATCATTCATTGAAGAAGTATCTTGAGCGACAGGTTTGCTGTAATTAACGTCAACTCCGTTTTCTAAAAACAAAGCCACAATCTCCTTTTGATTATTCGCGCAAGCGTACCAAATCGGGGAATATCCATTGTTACTTGAAGTAAATACGTCTGAACCCCTTTCAATCAATAATTTAGCTAACATTCTGTTGGTTTCGTAACAAGCAATTAAAAGCGTATTTTCACCAGAATGATTAGTGTGGTTTATATCAGCGCCATTGTCCAAAAGCAAAGTCACCATCGGAATCGATTTGGTATAACAAGCATAAATAAGTGGCGTATTTCCCTGTTTATCGGTTACGTTAATATCGGCTCCATTGTCTAAAAGCAGTTGGATAATTTCTCTGTTTAATTTTGTTGAAGCCAATATTAAAGGAGTTTCTCCATTGTTATTCAGTAGATTAACGTCAGATCCAGCTTGAAGCAACTTTGTTGCGATTTCGATTTGAGCCGTTTGAACGACTAAATGTAGCAGACTATTTCCGTATTTGTCGTTTTTGGTAATTTCTGCTCCATTTTCTAAAAGATGCAACGCCGTTTGTTTTTGTTTTTGAAGACAAGCAAAGTACAAAGGCGTTTCTCCTTGATGGTCTTCGTAATTGATATCGGCACCATCTTCTGTTAGAATTTTTACGATATCAAGGTAACCTCTATGCGCTGCGTAATGAAGTGCAGTTCTTCCAAGTTCGTCTGTATATTTTACATCTACTTCTTTATTTTGAAGAAGTAATTCTGCTATTTTTCTGTTCCCGTTTTCGCAGGCAACTATAAATGACATTGACATGTGTGTTATTTTTTAAATAGATAATCGATTTATTTCATTAAAAGTTCAACCGTTTTGATTTTTAGGTTGTCATCAGAAGCAAGTTTTAAAGCCGTTTCGTCTTTATCGTTGGTAATTTCTTTATCTGCACCGTTTTCAAGAAGTAATTTTACTTTTCTATAGGTTTCTTTTGCAGCTTCAGCATCATAATTAACATTATACGCGCAAACTTTGTGTAAAACAGTGTTGCCTTGATTGTCTTGTTCGTTAACATCAACAGATCCACTCTCAAGAACTGATTTTAAAATACCCGATTTTTTCTCAACAATATAATCCACACCCGATTTCGGATTTCCATAATATTCAGCGCAATGATTTAAATCGGCTCCATCTGACAATAATTTTTGTAGTGAATTTAGATCATACTCAGAATCAGACATCATTCTGATAAACTCGGTAAGTAAGGTTTTTCCGTTTTTATTGATATTATTAAAATTAGCTGATGATGATTCTGCTAAAAGTTCGTACATCTGAAAAGAAAACTGTTCGGCTGCAGCGTAATAGAAAGCACTGTTTTCTTGGTTATCAGTTTCATTAGGATCTGCGCCATTTTCTAATAAAGTTGGCAGAAGTTCTTTTTGGTTTCTTTTCACAGCACACATTAGAGGTGTTGTCCCAACAATGTTTTTCTCATTAATGTCAACTCCGTTATCTATTAAAATGGTAATGTATTCTTTTACTTTCTCTGGATCAAGACCATAAGTATTCAAAATTGTATAGATAAAATTTTCGCCTGCATTGTTCTTATACTGAGTGTTAGCTCCAAAATCATCAACTAATACTTTAACTATTTTTGGCGAAATTCCTTTTTCAAGAAAATAGCCAAGAAGGATTTTATCGCTTATTTCGTCATTAATATTGTCCATTTTCGACATCAATTCCTTAAAAAAAACAATCGACTCTTCATTATCTTTTAAGTATAAAGCTAATGGCTTAAAAATAGATTGATCAAAACTATCCAATTCGTAAATATCGGTCTCTATAAATCCAGCTTTTATTAATTTTTCAATGAAGTCAATTTCTTTGGCTTCAATAATTTTGGACATTATCTGCGAAAAATTATTTTTCAAGTATTGGTCATTAAATTTTTCCCCATTATTTAGGCATTCTCTGGCCTCGTCAAATTTTCCCTGAAAAAGGAAACTTTCAATCTGGTTTTGTGTTTGCATTTGAAATATATTTAAAAATAAAAGATAAGTTTAATCGCTTTTTACTATGAATTTATTGACTTCATAAACGAGACTGTAAGATAAAACATAAAAATCGTAAATATATTTTAGGATAAAAAATTAAAAAGACTATTTACAAATTAAAAGAGTCAGAAAACATCAGTTTTAACATTCTATAAGAATAAACTTAATTTTTTTTGAAAGATTTGATTTGCAAAAAGTACATTGTTTTATTTAACAGCCCTTTAATTTTTATCCATAAAAAGCAAAATAAAAAAAATACTATCTTTACCGATCAAACGTTTATGAACTTAAGCTGCATTTTGGCAGCACTACATATATAATTATGGCATGTACAAGTTGTTCAACCTCAGATGGTGGCGCACCAAAAGGTTGTAAAAATAATGGGACTTGCGGCACCGATAGCTGCAATAAATTGACGGTTTTTGACTGGCTTTCGAACATGAGTCCGTCTAATGGAGAGGCGATTTTTGATTGTGTTGAGGTTCGTTTTAAGAATGGACGCAAGGAATTTTTTAGAAATTCGGAGAAATTAACTTTAAGTATTGGCGATATTGTAGCAACTGTTGCTTCGCCAGGACATGATATTGGAATTGTGACTCTTACAGGAGAATTGGTAAAGATTCAAATGAAGAAAAAAGGAGTGAATTACGAAAGTAATGAGGTTCCAAAAATTTACAGAAAAGCATCTCAAAAAGATATCGACATTTGGTCTGTAGCACGTGATCGTGAAGAACCGATGAAAGTTCGTGCCCGCGAGTTGGCAATTCAGCATAAATTGGAAATGAAAATTTCGGATATCGAATTTCAAGGAGACGGATCTAAAGCGACTTTTTATTACACAGCAAATGATCGTGTCGATTTTAGAATGCTGATCAAAGATTTTGCTAAAGAATTCAGCACTAGAGTAGAAATGAAACAGGTTGGTTTCCGTCAGGAAGCGGCACGTTTAGGAGGAGTTGGTTCTTGCGGACGTGAACTTTGCTGTTCGACTTGGTTAACCGACTTTAGAAGCGTGAATACATCAGCGGCTCGTTATCAGCAGTTATCATTAAATCCGCAAAAATTAGCGGGACAATGCGGTAAATTAAAATGCTGTCTAAACTATGAGTTAGACACTTACATGGATGCTTTAAAAGATTTTCCTGATTACGATACCAAACTAATCACAGAAAAAGGCGACGCAGTTTGCCAAAAACAAGATATTTTTAAAGGATTAATGTGGTTTGCTTACACCAACAACTTCGCAAACTGGCATGTTTTAAAAATTGATCAGGTAAAAGAAATTATCGCTGAAAATAAACAGAAAAATAAAGTTTCTTCTTTAGAAGATTTTGCTGTTGAGGTAATTTCAGAACCTGAAAAAGATTTCAACAATGCAATGGGTCAAGAAAGCTTAACTCGTTTTGACCAACCAAAAAGAAAGAAAAAGCCAAATCGCAAGCGTAAACAAAATGCAGAAACGGCTGGTGTTGCAACTCCAGTAAAACCGCAACAGGATAAAAATGTAAATAATGCTAAACCAGCAGCAAATACTAATAATCCGAACAATGGCAATGCAAATAAGCCAAACAATCAAAACAATCCGAATAAGCAAAATCATAAGAAAAAGCATAATTCGAATAAGCCAAACAATCCGAATAAGCAAAATTCAAATGAAAATAAACCGGCTGAACCTAGAAAACCAATAACGAATATTAAAAATGAGAATAAAAAATAGCGGAATTCTTCTTTTGGTAGCAATACTTCTTTTTTCTTGTGATAAAAAAAGAGTATTTGATCAGTATAAATCTGTTGGAAGTGCTTGGCACAAAGACAGTATTGTGAGCTTTGATCTGCCAGTTTTAGATTCTACAAAAAAATACAATGCTTTTGTAAACATTCGAGACAACAATAATTATCCGTTTAATAATTTATTTTTAATTGTTGCTCTTGAAACGCCAAGCGGATTTACAAAAGTCGATACATTAGAATACCAAATGGCAGAGCCAGATGGAACATTGTTAGGAAACGGATTTTCTGATATAAAAGAAAGCAAGCTTTTTTATAAAGAAGATGTAAAGTTTACAGGAAAATACAAAGTGCACATCAAACAAGCTGTTAGACAGTCGGGTAAAATTCCTGGTGTTGAAGCTTTAGAAGGAATTACAGACGTTGGTTTTAGAATAGAACAAAAAGATTAGATAAATATTTATGGCTGCTAAAAAAAACAATCAATCCAATACCACTAAGGATATTAATTACTACAAAAAGAAATTTTGGCGAGTTTTTGCCTACTCTTTATTAGGGGTTTTAGCCTTCTTTTTATTTGCTTCTTGGGGTTTATTTGGATCCATGCCTTCATTTGAAGATTTAGAAAATCCAGATTCAAACCTTGCTACAGAGATTATTTCTTCTGATGGAGTTTTAATTGGTAAGTACTTTAAAACCAATAGATCTCAGCTTAAATATTCTGATTTGCCTAAAAATTTAGTAGAAGCGCTTGTTGCAACTGAAGATGCACGTTTTTATGAACATTCTGGAATTGACGGGCGCGGAACTTTAAGAGCCGTTTTTAGCTTAGGAACAAATGGTGGTGCAAGTACATTGACACAACAGCTTGCAAAACAGTTGTTTCATGGTGAAGGATCTAAATTCTTACCTTTTAGAATTGTACAAAAAATAAAAGAATGGATTATTGCCATTCGTTTAGAAAGACAATATACAAAGAATGAAATCTTAGCGATGTACTGCAACGTGTATGATTTCGGAAATTATTCGGTTGGAGTAAGTTCTGCCGCACAGACTTATTTCTCTAAAGATCCAAAAGACTTAACCATTGACGAATCAGCTATTTTGGTTGGAATGTTCAAAAATTCAGGTTTATACAATCCAGTAAGAAATCCTCAGGGAGTAAAAAACCGTCGTAATGTAGTTTTGTCGCAAATGGCAAAAGCAAAAATGATTTCTGAGGCAGAAAAAGAAAGACTGCAAGCGTTGCCAATTACGTTGAAATTTAAATTGGAAAGCCACCGTGAAGGTATGGCAACTTATTTTAGAGAGTATCTTCGTGATTACATGAAAAAATGGGTTACTGAAAATAAAAAACCTGATGGATCTGAATATGATATTTACAAAGACGGACTTAAGATTTATACTACGATAGATTCTAGAATGCAGTCGTATGCTGAAGAAGCTGTTGCGGCGCACATGAAAAATCTTCAACAGCAGTTTTTTATTGAACAAAAAACTAATAAAAATGCTCCTTTCGTAAATATTACACAAGCTGAAACAGATAGAATCATCATGCAAGCAATGAAAAATTCTGTTCGTTGGGCTCAGATGAAAGAAATGGATAAAAGCGAAGATGATATCATTGCTTCATTCAAAGTAAAAACAAAAATGCGTGTCTTTACTTGGAAAGGGGAACGTGATACTATAATGACGCCAATTGATTCTATTCGTTATTACAAGCACTTTTTGCAATCTGGTTTAATGGCAATGGAGCCTCAAACAGGAGCAATTAAAGCTTGGGTTGGAGGTATTAATTACAAATTCTTCCAATATGATCACGTAGGACAAGGAGCAAGACAAGTTGGTTCTACTTTCAAGCCTTTTGTTTACGCAACAGCTATCGAAGAACTAAATATGTCACCATGCGATTCTATTCTTGATGGACCTTTCATGATTCATAAAGGACGCCATCACGTAACAGAAGACTGGGAGCCTAGAAACTCTGATTATAGATATAGAGGAATGGTTACTTTAAAACAAGCTTTGGCAGCTTCTATTAATACCGTTTCTGCTAAATTAATTGACAGAACTAGTCCAGAAGCAGTTGTTGAGCTGACTAAAAAATTAGGAGTAAAAACAGAAATTCCAGTACAGCCTTCAATCGCATTGGGAGCGGTAGATATTACAGTTGAAGATATGGTTGCGGCGTATAGCACATTTGCCAATCAAGGAGTTTATGTAAAACCACAATTTTTAAGCAGAATTGAGAATAAAAGCGGTGAGGTAATCTACGAACCAATTCCTGAATCGCATGATGTTTTAAATAAAGATATTGCTTTTGCGGTAATCAAATTACTTCAGGGGGTAACAGAAAGTGGTTCTGGTGTACGTTTACGTACTCAAGGAGGCGGAAGCGGAGACAATCGTTGGACAGGTTATCCGTACATGTTTACAAACCCGATCGCAGGAAAAACAGGAACAACGCAAAATCAATCTGATGGTTGGTTTATGGGAATGGTTCCTAACTTAGTGACTGGAGTTTGGGTTGGATGTGAAGATCGTTCTGCACGTTTTAAAAGTTTGACCTATGGACAAGGAGCAACTGCAGCATTACCTGTTTGGGGTTATTTCATGAAGAAATGTTATGCAGACAAAGATCTTCAGGTTTCTAAAGGAGAATTTGAACGCCCGGCAAATCTTTCTATCAAGGTAGATTGTTACCCAAGACCAGCAGTTGTAAAAGATACAACGCAGACTGAACAAAATACTGATGAATTTGAATTGTAACAATGTTGCAATAAAACTCAATTAATTATATATCAATCCCTTTATAAATCTTTTAAAAGATTTATAAAGGGATTTTTCTTTTGGTTTTATTTTTACGAAATCGTTATAATTTCATCTAAAAATCTTATTTTTATCAAAAATATTCAGCATTAAAGATAGTTTGTTATGATAACAAAAAAAGTAAATGGCGTTCAAGAAGCTATTGAAGGAATTAATAGTGGTATGACAATCATGTTTGGTGGTTTCGGTTTATGCGGTATTCCTGAAAATACAATTGCAGCTCTGGTAAACACATCAATTTCAGATTTAACTTGTATTTCTAACAATGCAGGTGTAGATGATTTTGGTTTGGGATTGTTGTTGCAGAAAAAGCAAATCAAAAAAATGATTTCTTCTTACGTGGGAGAAAATGCCGAATTCGAGCGTCAGATGCTTTCTGGAGAATTAGAGGTTGAATTGACACCTCAAGGAACTTTGGCAGAACGCTGTCGTGCTGCTCAAGCTGGAATTCCTGCTTTCTTTACACCAGCAGGTTATGGAACTGAAGTTGCAGAAGGAAAAGAAGCACGAGAATTCAACGGAAAAATGCACATCATGGAAGAAGCTTTCAAAGCTGATTTTTCTATTGTAAAAGCTTGGAAAGGTGATGAAGCTGGAAATCTTATTTTTAAAGGAACAGCTAGAAACTTCAACGCTTGTATGGCAGGTGCTGGAAAAATAACAATTGCAGAAGTCGAAGAATTAGTTCCTGTTGGGATCCTAGATCCAAATCAGATTCATATTCCTGGAATTATGGTGCAGCGCATCTTCCAAGGAGAAAAATTTGAAAAACGAATTGAACAACGTACAGTAAGAGCTAAAATTAGATAATTAGAAAATGAGGCAATTAAATAATTAATTTAGGTTGCGTATAGAATTATCTTATTATCAAATTGACTAATTGACACATTAAAAATATGACCAGGCTTAGTATAGTTCTTTTTTCGTTCTTATCGTTTCAGGCTTTTTCTCAGGGTACAAATGAGCTTCGAAATCAATTGCAGCAAATTATATCGACTAAAAGTGCTACTGTAGGTATTTCTATGAAAGGCATTGAAAATAAGGATACTTTGAGTATTAATGGAAATTTAAAAATGCCGATGATGAGTGTGTTTAAATTTCATATTGCATTGGCAGTTTTGCATAAAGTTGATGAAGGTAAACTCAATCTTACGCAAGAAATCTTTATAAAAATGAAAGATTTAAAGGAAGATACTTGGAGCCCAATGAAGGAAGATTATCCAGAGGGAAATGTAAGTTTGACTTTAGATAAAATACTCCGCTACACGGTTTCTCATAGCGACAATAATGGATGTGACATTCTGATCAATTTAGTTGGAGGTACAAAGTACATTCAAAAGTTTATAAATGAGCATGGAATCAAGGACTTTGTTATTAAAATGAACGAAGATCAAATGAAGACGTGGAAAAATCTTTATGTCAATACTACAACTCCGTTGGCAACAACAGAATTGCTTGAGAAGTTTTTTAAAGGTGAAATTTTAAAAGAAGAAACCACAAAGTATTTGTATCAAATAATGGTAGAAACCTCAAGAGGGCTCACTTGGATGAAAGCTGGACTTCCTGAAAACACCGAATTAGCACACAGAACTGGAATTTCTGGAACTAATGATGCTAATTTGAGAGTTGCAATGAATGACGTTGGAATTGTAAAACTTCCAAACGGAAAACATTTCATTCTGTCGGTTTATTTAAAAGATATTACAGAGAAAAGAGAGGACACAGAAAAAATAATAGCTGACGCAACAAAAGCAGTCTGGAATTATTTTAATAATTGAGATAATTAGACAATGTGCCATTAGATAATTAATTTAAAATGCAGATAGCATTATCTAATTGGCAAATTCACAAATTGACACATTAAAAATTATGGCACTTAGTAAAGAAGATATAGCAAAACGAATTGCAAAAGAGGTAAAAGACCGTTATTTCGTAAATCTTGGAATTGGGATTCCGACTTTGGTCGCAAATTACGTTCGAGAAGATATAGCAGTTGAATTTCAAAGTGAAAATGGTGTTCTCGGTATGGGGCCTTTTCCTTTTGAAGGAGAAGAAGATGCTGATATCATTAATGCAGGAAAACAAACCATTACGACACTTCCGGGAGCAAGTTTCTTCGATTCGGCTTTTAGCTTCGGAATGATTCGTAGCCAAAAAGTAGATTTGACGATTCTTGGAGCAATGGAGGTTTCTGAAAACGGAGACATCGCAAACTGGAAAATTCCAGGTAAAATGGTAAAAGGAATGGGAGGCGCAATGGATTTGGTGGCTTCCGCCGAAAATATCATCGTTGCCATGATGCACGTAAACAAAGCAGGAGAATCTAAAATCTTAAAAAGATGCACTTTGCCATTAACGGGCGTAGGATGCGTTAAAAAGGTTGTAACCGAGCTTGCAGTTCTCGAAGTAACAGAAAAAGGTTTTAAGCTCTTAGAACGAGCGCCAGGCATCTCAGTCGAGCACATCATAGCTTCAACCGAAGCTGATTTGATCATTGAAGGCGAAATTCCTGAGATGGCGATTTAAGGTTGAAAGGTTGAAAGTTGAAAAATTTCATAATGATTTAGAGAAGAGAACTTTCTTAAATGAAAGTTCTCTTTTTTTGTTTTCTGTTAGAGCGTATAATTAAAACGTAATCTTTTTCTTTACATTTGCTATGATTAAAAAAAATACACCTTTGGAAAAGTTTGAAATTGATGTTAAATGGGGAAGTTATTTGTTTATAGCAAATGTGGTAGCTTCAATTGTAATATCACTTTTAGTGTTGTTAGTTGGTTATCATAGTTTAAGACATTTGTCTTATGTTTTTATATTAACATTTGTAATTCAATTGTTTTACTTAACAAGTAAAGCAATAAAAGAAAGAAATGATAAAGGTGTTTTTCGAAATCTATTTGTTTTTGTTAGAATTTTCGCGTTTAGTTTTTCTTTAATTACCATGTTAGTAGTGTCTAAAAAGATGCCTGATACTTTTATGACGACTATTTGTATAAGAAAAGAATCTTCAGAATTATTACAAGATGATTCAAACGAATATAAAGGCATTACACTTAATGAGTTTATGGATGCATTAAAAAGAAAGTTTAACCGAGCCTAAATCAACATATATAAAAAAATAAAAGACCACTTATATAGGGGTCTTTTATTTTTTAAAGTCTTAGAAACTTAGTGCCTTAGTATCTCCAAAATTATAAATTAAACGAAGCTCCTAAACTAAAAGTAGCTTGATTATTCAAATGATAGAAAGGATCATTGTTTGAACCGTATTTTGCAATTGGGAATCCGATTTCTGTGAAAACACCAAATCCGTCAGTAAAGAAATAACGACCACCAACGTGTCCGCCGAAATTATGTAAACCTAAGCTTAATCCAGGGTAAACGTCTAATTCTTTTACACCAATTACACTAGATAAGTTAGCATTGATTCTTGCTTTTGCATCAAAACGATCTGAGAAATCTGGTTCGGCATCGTTATAAGGATTTGTGCTACCGTGGTAGAAACCATTAAAATTATCAAATCCTAGTATATAGTTTGCTACAAAACCAAAAGAGAAATTTTCTCCTAAACCAAAATCAACAGAACCTTGAATTCCAGAACCACCATCTTGTAAATTAGCTCCTACGTTTACTTTAATATCTCCCTTTCCTTTGAAAGCTTCTTGAGCATTAACAAATCCGAATGTCACTAAAAACACAAGTGTAATTATCTTTTTCATAAAAATTTAATATTAATTATTTGGGAAGCAAATGTAACTTTTAAACAAATTAATTCCTACCTTTTTCGTTAAAATAGAGTTCGTTTAATGGTTCACTTTGCCAGTATTCCTTAGTGTCAACGTCTAAAATAGTAAGCGGGCCTCTAAATGCTGCACCTGTATCTACATTCCAGACACAAGCTCTATTTACAGGAACCGTTTCGCCGATTCGGGTAACTGGTGTATGACCAATATAAACTTCCTTATAAACGGTAAATCTTTTAGGATAGTGTAAGTCGTCTATTTTTAATTTTGGGTCTAATGACAAAGCTGTTTCCCAAAGAGTTCTGTCCCAGTAAAATAGCTTCGAAAAATATTCCCATTTTACACCATTTAAATTGGTGAATCCGGCATGAACGAACAATCGGTTTTGATCATCAAGGTAATAATCCTGAAGGTTTTCAAGAAATTCTATGTGAGTTCTTTTTTTCTCTTCCGAAATCTTGGCGTAACCTTCAACAGTTGCTTTCCCTCCGTGTTTATACCACGTTTCTTCGTCAAAATCATCATGTCTGTTTTCTAACCAGTCCAGAGTAAGCTGGTCGTGATTTCCTCTTATGCAGATGCAGTTTTGTTTGCTTTTTAAATCGATCAAATAGTCGATTACTTCAACAGACTGACTCCAGCCGTCAACATAATCGCCCAAAAAAATTAGAGTATCTTCTGTGGTAACTTTAGCTCTCTCGATTACTTGTTCAAGTGCAAGTAATCCGCCATGAATGTCACCTATAACAAATGTTCGCATTATTTAATTTTTCGAGTAGAAGAACAAAAATAGAAAGAATAATTGGTTTGAACTCATTGAATTCAGATTCTTTAAAAATTGATATGATTTATAACTGTTTACAGTACTTTTTTATTGTTTTTCCTCAGTAAATTTGCAAAATGTCTGAAACACCAACATATCGTAAAATTATTCATATTGATATGGATGCCTTTTATGCATCGGTAGAGCAGATGGACAATCCAGAACTAAGAGGCAAACCAGTTGCAGTTGGAGGTTCGGAGAATCGAGGCGTGGTTTCGGCCGCAAGTTACGAAGCAAGAAAGTTTGGTGTTCGCAGTGCCATCAGCGGAGTTTTAGCCAAAAAATATTGTCCAGATATTATTTTTGTAAGACCAAGATTTGATCGATACAAAGAGATTTCATCCAAAATCCATAAAATTTTCCATGAATATACCGATTTAGTCGAGCCACTTTCGCTTGACGAAGCTTATTTGGATGTTACCAAAAATAAAAAAGGAAATCCTAGCGCAAGTCTTTTAGCACAAGAAATTAGACAAAGAATTTTAGATGAAGTTGGACTAACCGCTTCGGCAGGTATTTCAATCAATAAATTTGTGGCCAAGATTGCCAGCGATTATAATAAACCGAACGGACAAAAAACGGTAAATCCTGATGAAGTAGAAGCTTTTTTGGAAGATCTTCCAATTCGTAAATTTTATGGCGTTGGAAAAGTGACAACAGAAAAAATGTATCAGCTCGGAATTTTCACAGGAACCGATTTGAAAAGCAAGTCTTTAGAGTTTTTAGAAAAACACTTCGGAAAATCTGGAGCATTTTATTACCATGTTGTGCGTGGCATACATAATAGTGAAGTAAAGTCTTCGAGAATAACCAAATCTGTGGCCGCAGAACATACTTTTGATGTGAATCTGTCTTCTGAGATTTTTATGATGCAACAACTAGAACGTATAGCGGTTTCGTTAGAAAAACGTCTGCAAAGGCATAATATTTCTGGAAAAACAATTACACTTAAAATCAAGTACAGCGATTTTTCGCAGCAAACGAGAAGTAAAACTCTCCCTTATTTTATTTCTGATAAAAGTCTGATTATGGAAAATGTTGAGGAGTTGTTATATCAGGAAAAGATGAAAAATTCGGTACGATTGCTCGGAATCTCATTAAGCAACTTAAATAACGAGGAAAAAAAGGCAGTGGTGGTGCAGCTAAAATTTACTTTTTAATAACAATTTTTAAAAGTTCAAAATAAGGAATGGAATGCGAGCGATAAGATTTTTCTGCTACCTTTGAGTAAAAAGATTTATCTGTCTTCTGAATTGATTTTGTATGAAAAATAGAAATTCTGATGATCCGCTGCAGCGAAATTCAGTTCCAATCCTATCTTGGGATTTCCACTATGAATATCTGAATGAACTAAAAGCACTAAGTACTGATTTAAAAAGGGTAAGCCAAATCTCAGATGAATTTATCTGGGATGAAAAAATGCTCAATATTCAGGAAAGACTCAAAAACGAAGTGGTTTTAGTAACCGATTTAGATTTGAAAATAGTTTTCGCGTCAAGCGGAATAAAAAAAATGACGGGCTACAAAGAGGAAGAAATCTTAGGGAAAACACCAAAGATGTTTCAAGGCCCAGCAACTTCACAAAAAGATTTAAAGGAAATAAGAGAAGCGGTAAAAAAGAAGATTCCTTTTGTAAAAACACTTGAAAACTATAGAAAAAACGGCCAAACGTATAAATGTAAAATCGAGGCTTCGCCAGTTTATAACCTAAAAGGCGAAATATCGCATTTTATAGCTTTTGAAAAACAGGATTTAAGCGCTTAGTTTGCCACAAAGGCACTAAGGCGCAAAGATGAATTTGATAAAAAATATAAAACCGCCCAAAAAGGCGGTTTTGTATTTTATAAAAAAAACGTTGTGTCTTAGTGCCTTTGTGGCAAAACAACTTTATAAATTAGCAAAGAAATCATTCCCTTTATCATCGGTAATAATAAAGGCAGGGAAATCTTTAACAGTGATTTTACGAACAGCTTCCATTCCTAATTCTTCAAAATCAACCACTTCTACTTTAAGAATATTGTCTTGAGCCAAAATAGCTGCAGGACCTCCAATAGAACCTAAGTAGAACCCGCCGTATTTGTTGCATGCGTCAGTAACTTGTTTGGTACGGTTTCCTTTTGCCAGCATAATCATACTTCCGCCATTTTTCTGGAATTCATCCACATAAACGTCCATACGTCCAGCAGTTGTTGGTCCGAAACTTCCTGAAGCCATTCCGTCTGGAGTTTTTGCAGGCCCAGCATAGTAAACAGGGTGGTTTTTGAAATAATCCGGCATTGGTTTTCCAGCGTCTAACAATTCTTTAATTTTTGCATGAGCAATATCACGAGCCACAATTACAGTTCCGTTTAATTTTAAACGAGTTTTAACGGGATATTGAGATAATTTAGCTAAAATATCTGCCATTGGCTGATCTAAATCAATTTCTACAGGAGCTTCTAAATGCGGAGCCGTTTCTGGTAAAAATTGTTTCGGATTTACTTCTAATTGCTCAACAAAGATTCCGTCTTTAGTAATTTTTCCTTTGATATTTCTGTCTGCAGAGCAAGAAACTCCTAACCCGACTGGACAAGAAGCCGCATGACGAGGCAAACGAATTACACGAACGTCATGTGTGAAATATTTTCCTCCAAACTGCGCTCCAATTGCACTTTCCTGGCAAATTTTCTGAACTCTTTCTTCCCATTCAAAATCACGGAAAGCCTGACCTGCCATGTTTCCTGAAGTTGGAAGATGATCATAATATCCAGCAGATGCTTTTTTAACAGCGCTTAAGTTCGCTTCTGCAGAAGTTCCGCCAATTACCAAAGCTAAGTGGTATGGAGGACAAGCAGAAGTTCCTAAATCTTTGATTTTTGTGCGAATGAATTCATCTAGAGATTTTTCATTCAGCAACGATTTTGTTTGCTGATATAAGTATGTTTTGTTTGCAGATCCTCCGCCTTTTGCCATGAACAAAAAGTCGTATGAAGCTCCTTTTTTAGCATAAATATCAATTTGCGCAGGAAGATTTGACCCTGAATTTTTCTCTTCAAACATCGAAATCGGAACAATCTGCGAATAACGTAAGTTTCTTTTTTGGTACGTGTTGAAAATACCACGGCTTAACCATTCTGCATCATCAACACCAGTAAAAATGCTTTCGCCTTTTTTAGCCATTACAATTGCAGTTCCTGTATCTTGGCAACTTGGCAACTGACCCTCGGCAGCTACAGAAGCATTTTGAAGTAAATTGTAGGCTACGAAACGATCATTATCTGTTGCTTCTGGGTCGTCAAGAATTTTTCTTAATTTTTGTAAATGTGTCGTTCTCAACATAAACGAAACATCAGTCAAAGCTTCTTCAGCCAATAACTCTAAACCTTTTGGATCAACTGTTAAAACTTCGCGTTCTCCAAATTTCTCTACTTTCACAAAATCAGAAGTGATTTTGCGGTACTGCGTATCATCCTTTAAGATCGGATAAGGATCTTGGTATATAAAATCGATCATTGTTTTGTTTTTTTACAAATTTAGAAATTATTTACCTAAGAAAGAATTTGAATTAGGGCTCTTCTGCAACTGTTTTTTTATTCTGCAGCGTTAAATTGATCAAACGTCATCTTTTTTTCAAAATACGGTTTGTCTTTTGCAGAAAGCAACATCTTTTTCCATTTATTGTCTTTTAATTCAAAAGAGATTGAGTCTGAGTGTTGAAGAATTCCCATATCCATGTTCTCATCTTCGTCTGCAGGTAAAAACGCAACAGTTTTGCAATAAAAAGATTTTGGATCAGATTTGGTAGAAGGATTTACGATTTCAACCCAGTTCCCCCAGCCGCTGTCAGACATTGAGCTCCATTGGTGTACTAATTGTAGTCCGGTGTTTTTTAAATAATAGAGATAGTTTTCGTGTGAATAACCACAAGCAGGATATCCAAAATTGATTTGTATAAAAGGAGAATTTTTAGCAGTCTCAGATGTTAATCCGTAAGAAGCTGTCCACTCAGAACCTTTTTGAAAACTTTTAATCGCAACTTTAGAAGATGCGGTTTTGGTTTTATTCTGATAAAAGTCTAATCGGTATTTTACAGTAACAATGCTGTCTTTATCTGCGTGCTGATCTACCAAATGCGCTAAGATAAAATCTGTCGAAGATTCTGTTTCTCCAGTATAAATCGCTACAGTATCGGTTTTAATAATTTTTTCATTAGCTGAAACTTCTAATGTCTCCTGTGGTTCAATGATTTCTGCTGTTGGTGGTGCAGCATCTGTAGGTTTTGTTTTTTGACATCCGATTAAGAGCAATACGAAGAAAAAGGGGGCTATTTTCATAAGGTTTATATTAGATTTTCAAATATAAATTTTTCATCGTAATCGACATTAAATTTATTTAGAAAATTCAGAAATTCATCATTAAAATTTTGCTTTTTATGATGTTCCTTTTGATTTTCAATGTATTTGTAAACAGAATTAATTTGAGATTGACTATATGAGAAAACGCCATATCCGACTTGCCATGAAAATTTGGATTTGGTTAATTGATTGTCGTTGATGTACTTTGAAGATTTTGCCTTAACATTTTTCATGAGTTCAGATATGGAAATGGTTGGCTTAATGGCTAATAAACAATGTAGATGATCTTCGACACCATTTACAATAATTGTTTTACCTCCATTTTCATTAATTAAATTTCCAATCACGCCAAGCAATTTTGATTTCCAGCTTTCCTCAATTACAGCATTTCTATATTTGACTGCAAAAACTACTTGAATGTAAATTTGATGATAGGTATTTGCCATACTTTTTTTGGCAAAATAAATCATATCTTTTTAATAATTGTAGTATTTATCTTTCTTTTTTTGAAATGTGTCGTTTCGCTGGAACTTTTGGAATTATTAATTATATTGCTTTCCACGGATTAAAATCCGTGGCTTCAATATTTAAACGTTCCTACGGAACTTTGTCAAATGTTTATTTGATCGTAAAAGAGCCATTGGCTCGAAATATTTTGTAGGGCCGGATTTTAATCCGGTTGACCATGAAAAATCCGCATTTAATTTGAAGAGCCATTGGCTCGATTCATATTTTAACCCCAAATTTTAATCTGTCCGTAACATTTAATTTCTACTAAAAAAACCAAGTAGCTACAAAAATTGCTGTAATCACACAAATCAAATCTACCAAAAGCATCGTGCCTAAAGCGTATCGGGTGTTTTTGATATTTACAGATCCAAAATAAACCGCAATTACATAGAAAGTACTTTCGGCGCTGCATTGGAAAATACTGCTTAATCTTGCCGTTAGAGAATCGGCTCCAAATGTATTCATAGAATCAATTAAGAAACCTCTTGAACCAGCAGAACTAAATGGACGCAGCATGGCAACAGGAAGTGCATTGGTAATTTCTTTATTTACTCCCATATTCGAGAAGACAAAAGCAATTCCGTCACTGATAATTTCAAATAAACCGCTGTTTCTAAATAGCGAAATCGCAACCAGCATTCCTAAGACATAAGGAAAAATCGTAACTCCTGTTTTGACTCCGTTATTGGCTCCAACGACAAAAGTATCGAAAACAGTCGTTTCAGCTTCTTTGAATTTCTTTTCATGTCGGAATGAGAAAATCAAAGTAAATGCTATGATCGCAATTAAGATTAATCCAGAAAGGTTAGAGGTAAAATAGTTTTTTCCAATCAAATCCAAATGATTTACATACATCAGTAACCCCACAATTGCGGCAATTAAAACCATTAAACCAATAAGAAGAGAGGCGCTTTTGAAATTGATTTTCTGTTTGATTCCAACAATCAAGAAAGCAGCAATGGTGCCGATAAACGAAGTTATGATACAAGGCAACATTACATCGGCAGGATTACTTGCGTTTGCAGCAGCTCGATAACCAATAATAGAAGTTGCAATTAAAGTCAATCCAGAAGCGTGAAGACACATAAACATGATTTGCGCATCACTCGCTTTGTCCTTTTCGGGATTTATTTCCTGTAAACTTTCCATAGCTTTTAATCCAAATGGAGTTGCAGCCGAATCTAATCCCAAGAAATTGGCAGCAAAATTTAAAGTCATATAAGATATCGAAGGGTGATTTTGTGGAATGCTCGGAAATACCTTAACAAAAACCGGACTCAGTGCTTTTGCTAATTTTCCAGAAGCTCCAGAAACGATTAAAAGTTCCATCAAACCACAGAAAAAAGCTAAATAAGCGATAAGCGGCAGAATTAAATCAACCAAAGTGCTTTTACAAGTTGGCAATAAACCATCAGATTTTTGAAGTCCGCTATAAATTTTTACGGTTTTGTTTTTGTAAACATACGTTGTATCGGCATTTAGTGTATCACGATTGATGACCATGGTCTGATCTGGCGCTTTCTTAATACTGTCTTTTAAGAAAGCAGGAAGTTCTTCAACGTATTTTTCAGAAACTAAAATAGGGTCGTCTTTTTTTCCATTTAAAATAGAATCAATGGTATATGTATTGGCAGTAAACAAACTGACTACAATAAAAACAATCGAAGAAATAAAAATCGCTAACCAAAATCTGCTTAATACCATAATTGTAATTTTTTGTAAATGTAATTATTTAGCAATAATACGCATAAAGATTTTAGGAGTGAAACCCGAAGTAAGAGTTATGAGCAACAAAATTTTTATAAAAATTCTGATTATTCAATAACAATTTTGGTTCCCAAATAGGTTTCAAAAGATTTAATTCCTTCAAATAAGATGTGTTTTTTGTTGCTTTCGATTTCTTTGAAAAGCTCCGTTTCTATTTTAGCATGATCTTTTTTGATTGTCCTTTTCCAAATGCCAATCACTTTTCCATTTTCTAAAATTATGGGTTTAAAGATGCCATTATTAGTAAAAACTTTCGATTGATGATCTGTTTGAAAAGAAGCTTCTCGTGTTTTATACGAAATTAGGATCTCATCAAAAGCGGGAAGAAAATGTACGCTTTCGCGAAAGTTATCTGTATTGTTAATGTCTTTTTTAAGCCAATATTGCTGATTATCAATAGTAATTTTATTTAATTGCAACTCTATTGCATTAATTGTTTTTTGGCAAATTGTGGGAGGAAAACCCGACCACCAAGAAAAATCAAGTACTGTTGCAGGACCATGACTTTCAAAATAACGTAAAGCAAGTTTGGCTAAAGCTTCTTCTTTATTTAGTTTGGAGTTTGGTTTAGAAACTCTTTCTTCGAGCAAAGCATACGTAATTTGTTTGCCTTTCATTTCTCCATTGCAGACTAAACCATCCAATTCGGCATTCATCATAATGGCAGCACTCAAGAAATCGGCGCTTGAAGTTTTCTTGATGCCAAGTTCCTGCATGATTTCATCTCGAGTCAAATGATTGTTTCCTGCCAATAGTTTTTCGATAGAAGTATTAGCTTGGTTTAGCTTTTTCTCATCAAAACCATATTTTTTAGCTGCAGAAGAAGTGAAACGTTTTACTTGCGGAGCCGAAAGATCCAGCATCCAATAAATATCATCAGGAGAAACAAAATGCCAAGTCGGACGCAGAATATGAGTTCGGATAATTTTGCCCGAATTTATAGCTTCTTCAATCTCTTTTTCGCCAGCATCACAACGAGAACCAATGGCCCATTTTGCCATTGCATAATCTTGAGCCTGCATAGCACCAAGATGTTTTACAATTTCTTGTGGCGAACAAGAACTTGTTTTATAAAGCTTTTGCGAAACCAAACGGTAATGCGAAATTTCCTCGTGTGTCATTTTTAGACCATTTAAGTCGTTGAAGTTTATTTTAACACGATGGTTAAAAATCTTGGCATCTTAGTAGCTTAAAAGCTATACATGAATAATCTCTTCATCAATCAATAAATCTTCTCGACGCAAGCGCAAAAAAACCTGAGCAACTGCAATGGTGTCTTTTTCGCAATAGGTAATGATTCGGTCAATATCTTTTTCAACATAATAGACATGCGCAACCTGACTTCCGTCAATATCACCTTTTGGAGAAGGAACTCCAAGAATCTTGGTGAGCAATTTTAAAGATGTAAAATGCTTATAATCGCCAAATTTCCATAATTCTAAAGTATCCAAATGTGGAACTTCCCAAGGCTTTTTACCAAATAAATTCAGTTTATCTGGAATTGCCATTTGATTGATGATCATTCTTCTTGCAATAAACGGAATATCAAATTCTTTTGAATTATGCCCGCACATCAAATGTTGTGGCTGATTAAAATGATTGTTAACCAGATTCGAAAAGTCTTTTAGAATTTTCTTCTCATCGCCAAAAAATGAGGTAACTCTAAAATTTCTAACATCTCCTTTGATTGTAAAAAAACCAACCGAAATGCAAATTATCTTTCCGAATTCAGCCCAAATTCCAGCACGTTCGTAAAATTCTTCTGGAGAAAACTCGTCTTTTCGTTGATATTGTGTTTTTAAATCCCAAAGCGTTTGCATTTCTGCGTCAAGCGAATTGAAATTATCTTCTTCAGGAACTGTTTCTATATCAAGAAATAAAATGTTATTTAGGTTTATTTTTTCAATCATATTTTTTTGCCACGAATTCACGAATTGAACTAATTTTTTATTCTGTATAAATGTACATAAATTTAGATTTTTAATTTATCGTAAATTAAAAATGAATGAATTATCCTTCTTTTTGTACAGTAAAACTAAAATAAACTTTGTTGTGGAGATGGACTTTCGTGTTCCAAAAGCCATTTTTTACGAGATAATCCTCCAGCATATCCAGTCAAGGATCCGTTTGTTCCAATCACGCGATGACAAGGAACTACAATCCAAAGCGGATTTTTACCATTTGCCGAGGCTACGGCACGAATTGCTTTTACATCTCCAAGTTTTTTGGTCTGATCCATGTAACTTACCGTTTTACCGTACGGGATTTCCAATAAAGCTTTCCAGACTTTTTGCTGGAATTCGGTTCCTTGCGGATTCAGTTTTAAATCAAAATCGGTTCTTTTTCCTTCAAAATATTCATTTAATTGCAAAACTGCATTTTGTAAAACTTCTGGAATAGTTTCTGAAACCTCATTCGTACCAATATCAGAAACAGAAATTACCGAAATGCCGTTTTCATCTCCAATGATTTTGGTGATTCCTAAAGGCGAATTAATGAAAACTGTTTCCATGATTTTTTTAATTTTAACCGCAAAGAAGCAAAGTTCGCAAAGTTTTTTAAAACTATGTAAGTAATTTAAGTTTTTGCACGACAGTTTAGACGATTGTCACCCTTAGAGAAGTCGAAGGCTTATGAAAACGAAATGGGCTTCGACTTCGCTCAGCCTGACAGTAAGATTTAATAATCTCCCAATCTGAATTTATAATCTAAAACGGTTTCAATTTTTTCACTTGAAATTACCTTTTTAATATTCGATTTTTCTGAACTAAAATTTGGCAAAGGCAAATTCATTTCGATAGCTTTTTGAGTGTAGTAATCTTTTCTTGACAAATGAAAGGGCGCAACGGCGTTATAAACATCATTCCATTTAGATTGATTTAGGATTTCTTCAATAATACCAATGCAATCTTTTTGATGAATTAAGTTTACAGGAGCATCTGGATTTTCTAGGTTTTCTTTTCCTGCTAAAAACGTAACAGGATGACGATCTTCGCCAATTAAACCTCCAAAACGAAGAATTGTGGTTTCAAAGTTTTGATTTTGCTGAAGAAGATTTTCGACTAAAAACAATTGTTTACCACTTTCCGTTTCTGGATTCGGAATGTTTTCTTCTGCTATAAAACCATTATCATCACTATAAACAGAAGTTGAACTTACAAAAAGCACTTTCTTAATCGTTGATTTTTCTATAAACGGAATTAAATTTTTGATTTTATCTACAAAAGCTTTCTTTTCAGAATTAGGATCGACTGCTCTTAATTTTGGCGGAATATCTATAATTAAGATTTCGCTTTTTGCTAAAAAAGAATCAATGTTTTGAGAAACTTCTTTTTCTTCAATTTCAACCAAAAACGGATTTATTCCCGCATCTTTTAGAATCGAAAGTTTATTCTCTGAAGTTGTAGATCCGTTTATCGAATTACCTTTCGTAATTAATGTTTTTGCTAAAGGAAGTCCCAGCCAGCCACAGCCTAAGATGCTAATTTGTTTCATTTTTTTTAAGGTTACTGCAATTAATAATCTCGAAAAGTCGCTAAGTTTAATTTTCTTTACGACTTTGTGAGATTAAAAGTCACAGAGATATTCTTTGGTTACAAAGTTAAAGTAAATCGGACTTTGTCTTTTCCTTTTGCGCCCATTCTGTTATAAAATTTAATCGCTCTTGTATTGAATTCCGGCGTTTGCCATTGAATGTTAACGCAATTGTTTTGTTTTCCGATTTCTTTTAATCTCTCAATTAAGATCTCGCCAATCCCAAAACCTCTCGTTTCTTCTTCCAAAAACAAACAATCCATATAGAGAAAGTTTTGTGCGTTCCAGGTCGAAAAATCAAACGTATAAGAAGTGTAACCAACAATCGTTTCGTTTGTAGCCACAACCAAGCAAAATAATTTTGGATTTTGGCCAAATAAAGCGTTTTTTAAACCATCTTCTTTTCCTTCAGGAGAAAACTCAGCTTTTTCAAATTCTGCGTGTTTTTCAATTAAAACAAGTAGTTTGGGTAAATCTGTGATTTCACAGTTTCTTATTGAATATTCCATTGTAAGTTAATTTCATTTTGTAAAAAGCTAATGAAATGATGAAAATAATCGGGATAGCTTTCTTTAGCACGTGTGGCAATAAAGTGTTTTCTTTTCAATCCATTTTTTCCAACTTTCACTGCTCGTAAAGAAGTGGTTTTTAAATAGGGTGTAAATGCCCATTTTGCCATCGACATCACGCCCATATCGGCTTTAACCATTTCGAGCGAAGCTTCGGTTAATGGCATTGGCGTTATTTTCTTCGGACTTACTTTGGCTGGAGCCAAAAGAAATTGGTGAATAGTAACGGTCTCCAAAGGAAGTGAATGAATAATCAAATGTTCGTTGATGAAGTCTTCTGCAACTACATATTTTTTATCAGACCAAACATGGTTTTCTGAAACTACCATAACCATTTCATCCTGAAAAAGCTCTTGATATTTGATGTTGTTGTCTTTTATCTGATCGCTTACAATGGCAATGTCAATGGTGTTTTCCAGCAATTTTTGCAACGGAATATGGGTTGCCTCGGCTACGATTTTCAATTCTACATTCGGATATAAAAGATGAAATTGCTTTAAAACCGAAGGAAGCCAATGATAACTTGAGAAACATTCAGTACTGATTCTGATTTCGCCATGTTCACCAAAGACCATTTGTTTGATTTGAGTTTCGGTTTCGGCAAGTTTATTCAGTATTTCGTTGGCAATTTCGTAGATTTTTTCACCAGCTTTTGTAAGCACCAATTTTTTGTTTGTTCTTAAAAATATGGCGGTTCCCAATTGATATTCGGCTTCTTTAAGCTGATGGCTCAAAGCCGATTGTGTCAAATGAAGTTTATCGATCGCTTTTGTGATGCTTCCTTCTTCGACAATTGCTTTGATCAATTTTAAGTGGCGTATTTCCATTTTTGGAGAATTAATACGCAAAGTAACAAAATTTCAGACTGGCTTTTGTATGAAAAAAAGTAATGCTCTTGATGAATTCTTTTCGTTTTTATTGTGTTTGATGTTCATCTACTTTTGAAAAAGTAAAACATTAAAACCTAAACAACATGGAAGCACAAATTAAACATTATGAAAACAAGTTAGCTTTTGAAATGGATCCGTCAGATTTATTTGAAGCTTTAAATAACGGTGAAAAAATAATCGTAATCGATGCCAGAAGAGCTTTTGGTTATGATGAAGAGCATATTCCGAATGCGATTAATATTCCGCATCGCGAAATGAATTTAGAAACGATAAAGGATTTAGATAAGGATGTTTTGTATGTAACATATTGCACCGGAATTGGCTGTAACGCGTCTACAAAAGGAGCCTCGAATATGACGAAATTAGGTTTTAAAGTAAAAGAGCTAATTGGCGGACTGGAATGGTGGAAAATCGACGGATATGCAACCGAAGGAACAAAAGGCGAAAATCAAGGTTTAAAAATAGAATGCGCTTGTTGATTTTGAGTTGCAAAGGTTCAGAGAAACAAAGGCGTAAAGGTTTCTCAACATATCTTAAAAAACAAAAGCACTATGAAAATAGTGCTTTTTATCTTGGTGTCTCTAAACTTAAATTTTACGATTCTATTAAAGCTTTTAAGCCTTGTAAAATCGGATTCTCTTCGCCTTGCGGTTCTTCTTGAACTGTGCCTGGACGATTATCTTCTTGAATTATTTCAAGTTTTGTTTTCTGATTTTCTTCAGTCAAAACATAATTCATTATAAAATAATTTTCCGGTTTATCTTCTAAACCAGGTCTTGGAAAAAACAGAGAGTATTTGATTTTCTGATTTGGAACAACTTCTAAAACTGTTCCCCATTGTTCAAAAACTTGACCATCCCATTCATTTCTAAATCTGATTTCGCTTCCAGTTTTCCAAGTCGTAAGCAAATCGCTTCCGTATTGCCATTGTTTGACTAATTCTGGTTGTGTTAATGCATTCCATACTTTTTCAACTGATGCATTTAAAACAATTGTAGAAATATTTGTTGCCATGTTTATTCTATTTTAACGTTGTTTTTCTCAGCGATTTTTTTGAATAAATCTTCTTTGTTTTCCGATTTCATTTTCTGATAAATAGCGCCAAGCAGTTGTTCAGAATCTTTCGCATATTCAGAATTTTCGTTGGTATAAATGATATGTGCAATAAAAATATTATCTAATGCTTTTTCATCGTCTTTGAGCATGAAATAGTTTTTTCCTGCACCAAAATAACCTTCGGCGTTGTCTGGATGATATTGAATTAGTTTTTCGTAATAACCGATCGCGGTTTTAAAATCAGATTTTAAAGTATAAACAACTCCAATGTTCATTAAAGCAAAATTTCCTTCGGGATAAATCTCTAGTGATTTTTTGTAATATTTAATGGCATTATCATAATCGTTTAACTGTCTATAAGAAACAGCAATATCATCAAGTGCAAGAACAAAGTTTGGATCTGATTTTAAAGCCAGCTGAAAACTCTCAACAGCCATTTTATAGTTGTTCTGACGCATAAAATCTTTTGCAATTATATAAGAGTTCTGTGCGTTTTTGTCTTTTGATTCGCTATAGAAAATATTGTCTTTGTTTTCTATTACTTCTGGAGCTAAGTTTGGACATTTTTTTGAAATGATACCTTGAACTCTCAGAATCATGCCTTGAATGCCTTCAACTGTATTGATAGATTCTCTAACTTTTGGATCTTTATCTGTCAGAATCAGTTCGCCCATTGGTTTAGTTAGACAGTCCCTAAAAACATCTTCAGTAATTTTTGAACTTTTTTCTAAACACTCACATGCTTTTGCTGCTATTTTTTCTTCGACATTTTGTGCATTAAGTGCTAGAAAGCTGTTGAAAGTCAAGAACAACACGAAGTTTTTTTTCATTTTAAATGATTTTGGGTTAGTCCAATTTCCTTATTCTGGTTTAACAACTACAGGTTTCAAACTATCTTTACTTACAGTCAAACTATCTACAGGTACAACAGGGGCAATTGGTTTTACTGGTGGCGTATATCTTTTGATTTTTTGCTGTATTAATACTGCGTCATTTAAAACGAATGGCGTTGGCATCATCCAATCATTTCTTGGTTTAACATTTAATAGCGGATTGCTCATTAAATCGAACGAACTCTCGATTAAATCCATATCAAAAATAGATGATTTATTGATGTAGAATTCCATTTCAAGCGGTTCGTTGCCTACAACATAATAACATAAAATTTTACTGTCTTCTCTTTGCAGACGGTTTCCTTTTTCGCCAGAAGTTGTCACTCCGTTTGCTTTAAAGTTAAAAAATGTCATTTTTGGATTAGCATAAATGTCATAACGGTTTACTTTTCTGTTTGGAGTAATTTTGATTTTCAGATATCTATTATTTCCAATTACGCTGTCTCTTAAAAATTGAATTGTCGGTTTTGGCACTTCAACAACAGGAGCAATTGCGCTATAAGTAAACGTTGTATTGTATTTACTTGCCAGCGGAAGCGTATTTAACCCAACTGCTTTTTGATTTTTTTCGCCTAAATACGATTTAGTCCATTCGTCTAAATTTGTGTCATAAGTGGTCCAAACAGCAGAATTGTTATCGGCATTGTAAACATATAACAAGCTGTTTGATTTGGCTTTTCCGTATTCGTAGCCAGAATTGTATCCTGCGTAAACGAAGAATGCGATAGAAGCAAGGAAGAAAACAACGATCCAAGCTCCTTTTTTAGCAAAAGCTCCAAATATCGGAAGCAATAATCCGAATAGTAAAACGGTTAAAACGGCACTTCCATATAATATTTTAAGTCCTAAACCAATCGGAAACATTACAATAAAAGGCGCAATAATTGCTAGGGCAGGAATAGAGAATATTAAATTCAATCCTAAACTATAGTGCTGTGTAAAGACAAAGATTCCGAATAATAAAATTCCGAAATATACAGGAATGATTAAAAAGCCTGCACCAGTTAAGCTGTTGGCTAAAAAAGCATTAATGATAATCCAAAGCAATAAAGGCGCCACAAAATGGTTCATGGTAATTTTAGCTTCAGAGAAATGATGATAGAAAGCAAAACAAATAGCAATGCTCAAAGTAACAAAAGCACCAATATAGGCATGCCCGTTATAGGTAAATCCGTTTAGAAGATCAGAATATTGCGGATAAATTTCAAGAAGAAGTTTCCATCCTAAAAAGGTTACTAATCCTGCAATTATAATAGACCCTAGAAGCGGAACAAACCCTTTGAAAATTTCTGTGAAAGTGATGATTCTTTTTGCTTTTCCAACAAAAATGAAAACAATCAATAAACCTAGAGCAATAAGCGTCATTGGCATTACCCAAGTAAACGGATAACTAATGAATGTAAAAGGAACATTGAAATAAACATTATCTTCTGTAGACTCCGTTTGGTTTAAATCAATATTGGTGAAGTATTTCAGCAAAGGCATGATGTAAGTGCCTTGATGTGCTAATGTAGTTTTGTTTAGATGCTGAACATCATCTTGTTGTGTGTGATAGTTGAAATGACCATCGATAAAAGCAAAATTGAAACCTTGAATGTTTCCTTGTTCTCTAAAGACAGTCAGATCAGTGTCGTTAGGAAGCATTTTGTAAATACTATACATCAAAGAATTTGAGACTGGGTAAGAAGGTTTTGCTTTAGTAAATTCTTTAACTAGCGCTTGGTTTCCTTTATTGGTTTCCATTAGCATGTAGCTTGGCCCAGAACTTCCTCTTGCTTCAAAATTTAAAACCAAACCAACATCTTTTGCCCAAGGATGCTTGTTTACGAATAAAGCTGCTCCGTTTAACCCTAATTCTTCTGCATCAGAAAATAAGATGATAATATCGTTCTTTTGAGGATGTTTTGAATATAAAAAGGCACGTACACCTTCTAAAATTGTTGCAACGCCAGAAGCATCATCGCTTGCTCCTTTTGAAAAAGAGTGAGGTGCACTGTCATAATGAGAAAGAAGTAAAAGTGCTTTTGTATTGTTTGTTCCTTTAATTCGAGCCAAAATATTTTTTGACTTTACCAAAAGACCTTTATCATTTAGAGTAAAACCTTCCTGAACACTTGTTTCTAAACCTATTCTGTTTAATTCAAGCTTAAGATAATTAGCAACTAGTTCGTGATTGGTAGATCCGACATAGTGTGGTTTCTGTGCAATAATTTCAACCTGATTTAAGGCTCTTTCGGTCGAAAATTCGGCCAGCGCTTCGTCATCTTTCGAAATTCCTTGCGGCATCATCGTGGCATATACAATACCGAGTAAAGCTAAAACGCAGACTATGGCGAGAATTGAGGTGGGGTTTTTTCTCATGGTGAATAATACTAACTATATTTCTTTTTTAACAAGCATAAAATAATCATTGTCCAAGGAACGATAACCTTGATCGTACAAGAAATAATATGTATTTCCTGTCTTGGTTTGTAAAATGTTTGTAAAGAACTCAAAATCAAAGCCTTTTGTTAATAATTTGTCTCGAGAAGCTTTCGATTTTCCGTCTACATTTAACTCTGCCAAAATACGGTAATTTTTGCGTAACTTGTTGTTTATATTTCGCATGAAATTTGTACTATCTTTATTTATTTTGTTATTGTACGCATTTCTACAACTATCGGAACAGAATTTCTTGTCTTCTCGTCCGAAAATTTTGGCTGAGCATTCGAGGCATGTTTTCATGAATTCAATTTTTTAATTTCGTAAAGGTCAGATCTACGGTCTTTTAATGTTTTTACACTTCCATGTTCGTGAAGCTCTTTTAATAAATTTAAATCAACATCGACAATTAAAGTCATTTCTGTGTTTGGAGTAGCTTCTGCTTTGATTCCGTTACTTGGAAAAGCAAAATCTGATGGCGTAAATACAGAAGACTGTGCATATTGTATATCCATATTATTTACTTTCGGAAGATTTCCAACGCAACCTGCTATGGCTACATAACACTCATTTTCGATAGCACGCGCTTGCGAACAATGTTTTACACGAGTATAACCGTTTTGAGTATCGGTTAAAAATGGCACAAACAAAATATCCATTCCTTCATCGGCTAAAAGTCTCGAAAGTTCAGGAAACTCGACATCATAGCAGATTAAAATTCCGATTTTACCACAATCGGTATCAAAGGTTTTAAATTGAGATCCGCCTTTCATTCCCCAATGAATAACTTCATTTGGTGTAATATGAATTTTGGTATACATTTCTGAAGTTCCGTCTCTTTTGCATAAGAAACCAACATTGTATAGATTTCCGCCTTCTAAATAAGGCATACTTCCTGTAATAATGTTGATATTGTATGAAATGGCAAATTCCTGAAAACGCTTTCTAATAGGGTCAGAGTGACGGGCAAGTTCACGAATGGCTTCTGCCTCAGACAGATGATTATAATCGGCCATTAATGGCGCAATAAACAATTCTGGAAACAAAGCAAAATCAGAACCATAACCCGAAACGGCATCAATAAAAAATTCTGCTTGTTCAAAAAGTGCTTCAACATTATTAAGCGGACGCATTTGCCACTGAATTAATCCTAAACGGATAATGTTTTTCTTTAAATTAATCAGTTTCGGACTATCATCATAGTAAATATTATTCCATTCCAATAGAACCGCAAATTCTTTCGATTCTTCGTCACCTTCCAGATAATTCTTGATGATTCTCAAAACATGAAAATCATTGCTTAACTGAAAAGAAAGAACTGGATCGTACAATTCTTTGGTACGCACTTTTTCGATATACGTTTTTGGAGACATCTTTTTGGCATGTTCTCTATAGTTCGGAATTCTCCCTGCAAAGACAATCGCCTTGAGGTTCAATTGTTCGCAAAGTTCCTTTCTTGCATCATACAAACGTCGCCCTAAACGCAAGCCCCTATAATTGGGGTGAATAAAAACATCTATGCCGTATAAAATTTCAGCATTTGGATTATGGGTCGAAAAGGTATAATCGCCACTAATTTGCTGATAATTATGTCTTTTTTCTACTAATTTTTCGTCAACAATAAGAGATAGGGCAGAGCCAACAACTTTTCCGTCAACCAAAATCACCAGCTGTCCTTCTGGAAAAATTGAAAGAAGTCTTTCTATATCCTCAGATCTCCAATAAGAATCTGCCATTTCTGGATACGATTCAATCATTGATTTCTTTAATTGTTTATAGTCTTCTATTTCAAGATTTCTTAACTCTACTTTTTTAATTTTTGCTTGCATATCGTAAGATTTATCTCAAATATACAAAAAACAAATTCCATTTACAAACGCTTACAAATAGTTACAGTCGATAGTAAATAGTTAACAACCGACTGTCAATGTTGAGGTTTGGCATCTTTGCAGTGTTGAATTCAATAAACGATTCAATTTAATAATAACATTAAAACAGTATACGCCATGAGTGCAATTAGAAACAAAGTACAATTAATCGGGAATGTTGGTAATGACCCAGAAATTAAAACATTAGAAAGCGGTAGAAAACTTGCGCATCTTACAATCGCAACAAATGAGATTTATAGAAATGATAAAGGCGAAAAAGTAGAGCAAACCGAATGGCATCGCATAACTGCTTGGGGAAAAACTGCTGAGATAATTGAAAAATATGTTGTAAAGGGAAAAGAAATCGCTGTTGAAGGAAAACTGACGCACAGAAGCTACGATGACAAAAACGGCGAAAAGCGTTATATAACGGAGGTTGTTATAGATGAAATTTTACTGTTGAGTAAATAATCTTTTTTGCGAAATAATTAAACCCGACAGGTTTTTAAAACCTGTCGGGTTTAATACTTTACGGAAAATTGTTTTTATAAAATGGAAACTCCATTAGCGTCAGTTGTAAGTACTTCGCTCATATAATCAAAAAATGGTCTCATGTTTTTGAAAGCATCCAAAGCTAATTCTAAAAATTGCGGACTCAATACTTCTTCATCAGTAAAACGTTTTATGACCAAAAATTGTTTGTAGCGGAGTAAATCTATAGCAGGGTGATCTACATCAAAACCTTTTGGTTTTGTTTTAAGCTGTTCGCCTTGCAAAGCTCCAAAATTGCTTTTAAAAGATTCTGAATTCAATATTTCCTGAAAGGTTTCAGGATCTTGAGCAAATTCTGTTCTTATTCGTTTTAAATCTGTTGCGTTTGGTCCCCAAAAACCACCTGCAAAAAAACTGTTTCCTTTTTCGAGATGAAAATAATAACCGCCGCGTCGTGCTGCAGTTGCACGTGTGTAGCTTCCGCCCCAATAATGTTTAAAAGGTGTTTTATCTTTAGAAAAACGAATATCACGATAGATTCTATAAACGCTTTTTTTGCCAGAAGCATTTTCTAAAACATCAGTTTTGGAAAGCTCTTTTAGTAAAGCGCCTGCAAAGTTTTCAATATGATTAAGTTCTATTAAATATTGCGATTTATGCTCTTCGAACCAGGGTTTGTTGTTATTTTGTTTTAGCTCAACCAAAAAGTCAAGACTTGATTTCGGTATTGTAATATCGTTTTTCATAATGGAGTTTAAGAATCGAGAAATGACTGCAATTTAAAACTAAAAAACCCACCAGAGAAATCTGATGGGTTTTTCTATATCGTGTTAAGCAGTTTTTTTGAATAAATCAAACATAGGACAGCGTGAGCAGCGTTTCTTTTCACTTTTCTTATACTTCTCGCAGCAAGAAGATTTACAATTTTCGATCTTCTTAATTTTGTCAAGGATAACAGCGTTTTTCTTTTTCTTCTTATCCTTTTTTTTGTCCTTGTCTTTTTCTTTCTTGCTCACTTTTTCCTCTGAATTTTAAAAACAGAGACAAATATAAACCAAAAAAGTTATTTTTAAATATTCTAAATAAACTTTAACTTTTTTATTTAGGATTGATAGCGATTGAACTAGTAACTGTTAATTGCTGAATATCACGATCAAAAAAATAAAGTCCTCCTTTGTCCTCACCAATCAAGTTGATTTTGTCTAAAATAGATTTAGCTGTTGCTTCCTCTTCAATTTGTTCAGAAACGTACCATTGCAAGAAATTATGAGTGGCATAATCTTTTTCTTCAAAAGTAATGTGCACTAATTCGTTGATAGATTTTGAAACAAAAAGTTCGTGGTTATATAGTTCCTCAAACATTTCTTTAAAAGTAGAATATGTTATTTTAGGTGCTTTTAAATCTGTAACTTGAGCATGTCCGCCACGTTCATTTACATATTTTACCAATTTAAGCATATGTGCACGCTCTTCGTCTGATTGTGTGTACATAAATTGAGCAATTCCTTCCAATCCTTGTACTTCTGCCCAACAAGCCATTGACAAGTAAGTTTGCGAAGATTCTGCTTCTATTCTGATTTGCTTGTTTAAAGCCGATTCAATATTTTTTGATAGCATAATAGGTGTCTTTTTTGTAAAATTAAGAAAAATTATTCATTTCATTTTTGCGAAAGCTCGAAAACATTAGACTTTTAGATCGATTTTCGTTGAAATTAATAGGAACTGATTTTCTCAAAAGTAGCGGGATTTGAAAATATCGATTTGTTTATGATTGAATTTCTATTGTTTTCCATCATAAAACCATCGGTAAATTTTCTCATAATAAATTGCTTTGAAGCATCATCGTAATAGCTTAGAATGTAATAGTTCTTTAATTCTAGAGCATCGTACAATGTTATTTTTTTATTGAAATTCAAATAGTAAAACAAGTTCTCACTTGCCATTGGTTCTGATTGTTTGTCGCTTATGAAATCTAAATTTTCATTTAACATTGCATCAAAATAAACGATTTTACTTATTGAATAATATTCGCGAACTCCAAACTCTTCGGGAGAATCAGATTTAAAATAGTAATCGAAAGATTCTCCAAAACCACTAAAAGTAATAAAACTGTTTTTTTTGTTTTTAATTACAGAAATACTAAGAGTAAGTCCGTCCAAATCTTTAAGAAATTTTGCAGTGTTTTTTAATTGCTGAGGTTTCTTGTTGTTAATCTGAAGAAAGAAAGACGAGTTTTTAAAGGGAATAGTATCATTTTTTGAAAAGGAATATTTCTTAATGCTGTTTTTAGTATCAAAATCTTTTACTTCAAACAACAATTCGTCTTTATTTGCTGCAATTTGAAATAGCTTTTTATCATTATAAAATGAATTTACTGTTCTTAGCTGGCTTTTAGAAACAGAACGATCAAAAGTTCTTCCCTTCATAATACCAGTATTCAGGTTAACCTCAAAAACTTGTGTTCGTTCTAGACGATCATCAAATGTAAAAATGAGACGTCCATCAGCCAAATAGAATTTGCTTATTTGTGATGTGAGATTAGGAGGATTAAGTACTCCCGATTCTATTTTTTTAATTGGAAAGTATTTGAGGAGAGCATTGAAAGAAATATTTACATTCTGTTTGTTTTTAAAAGTAAAAGCAGAAAAATCAAGCATTTTAATTTCACACTTTTGATTCTCAAATTTGTAAAGAAGCAGATGTTCAAGTTCTTTTTCTTTGGCAAGAATGTAAAAGGTATTATTCTCTTGAAAAAAATTTATAATGTACTCGTGATTTCTCGGAAAATCAAAATTTAAGGATTCTGATTTTTTTTGAGCTAGATTGTAAGTGGTAATGAGAATATTTTTATTATTTCCTGAAATCCAATATAATGTTGGTTTTTGTCCCGCACTAATAGTAGCGCCCAATAGGTTTCTATTTGCTTCTTTCTTTATTAAATCTGTAAATTGATTGGTTAGAAACAATGACTTATTGTATTTCAAAATATTTATGTTCTGATTGTCCCAAACAAAGGCATAAATGTCTTTGGATTCTTTGTCTTCAATATTTAGAATTTGAGTTTTTTCCAGATTATTTAAAGATAATGGTAGCGAATTTAAGACTGTTTGACTGAACAGAACGCTTTTAAAAAATAATAGAGAAAGTAGTAGAAGTTTTTTCATAAATGAATTTTATCAAATTTTATTCCAAATTTTATGAGATATTTCTGCTGTTTTAAATTTTGAAGCATAAAAAAAGCCCTTAAGAAAAAATCTTAAGGACTTTTGAATCAAATCTTCTTAAAAAGGAATTATTTTACAATAAAAGTAACTCTTCTAGCCAATCTTCTAGCTTCATCAGAATCTTTTTGAATAGATGTATCTGCACCGTTTGCAACAACATTTAAACGAGAAGAATCAATTCCAGCTTTTTCAAAAATAGTTTTTACGTTTTTTGCTCTAGTATTAGACAGTTTCTCGTTGTACTCAGCTTTTCCAACTTGATCTGCATAACCTACAAGGTCAAGAGTAGCAGAAGGATTTTTTCTTAAGTAATTTAAAACAATATCAATTGCAGCAGTTGAGTTCTCAATTGGAGTTGTTTTATTGAAGTCGAAATAAACACTGAAATACTTGTCATTAATCATTTTTCTGATTAATTCATTATCATTTGGTTGTGGTGCAACTACTTGTTTTTCTACAACTACCTCTTTTTGTGCAGGTCTGTTTTTGATTTGTGATTCTAGATCTGCTACTTTGCTTTCTAAAACAGAAATATCACTGTCCTCATTTGAAATTACAGTCCAGTCTGCATGTTTTGTGTTTTTACCTAAGTAAACATTTAAACCAACAGTTCCGTTAAAAATCAATCCAGAAAAACCTCTGTTACCAGGAACATATGCTCCGTCAAAAGTACGATCTTGCGATGCGTTTAGAATAGTTGAGAAATCACCCGTTAAAGCAACTCTGTTTGATAATCTAATTTGTCCAGTTACACCAGCAATGAAGTTACCCATTTCATCTGCTCCTTTGTAATTATCGTTACGTAATTGAGCATAACCAAAACCAGCATGTCCTAATAAACCAATAGTGTTAGTCCAGGTTTCAAAATTCATGATGCGCCCTAAGTTAGCAACAGCTTGTAAATCTACTCTATAGTATTTTGAATCAAAATCGATAGAGCTTCCTTTTGCAGTAAAACTGTTGTATCCAAAATCTGCTTTCAAACCAAATTTGTTGTTCAACATGTAACGCACACCGATATCTCCAGTCCAAGGACTTAAAGTATTGGTAGAGTACCCAGCATTAAATGGTCGCTGCGGTTTATTAACCCCTGCGCCTAAATCTATAGACCATTTATTATACCCGCTATTGTTTTCTGTTTGCGCATGTACTCCAGTTAACGCTAGGGCAAATGCAAGAGTCATTACAACTTTTTTCATTGTTTCTAAATTTTAAATTTTAGCCCAAAACAACGACAAATTGTAGGTAAAAACTTTCTTTAAAAGCCAAAAAAGTATTAAAATAAGATTAGTGATGAAAAATTTAAGACTATAAAAACAGTAGAAAAACCAAAACAGATGAATCGTTTTGATTATAAGTTATTGATAGATAAACTCTTTAGTCAAAGCCATCGGTAAATTTGCGTAATACAATCTGTCTTGACAAAATATCATAATAACTCAGAAGAATGTAATTATTTAACTTAAACGTATTAGGAAGAACAGCTTCTTTATGTGTATCTAAGAAGTAAAAGACTTTATCAGTAGCAAAAGGTTGGTGCGTTTCTTGAGTTAGTTCTAGCTTTTTTGTCCAGATGCTTTCGAAAAATACAGAATAGTTGGTCTCAATATTGTAAAAATTGTTTGAAGGAAAATCTCCCATAGGATCATTAAAATTAAAACCGTTCATAGATACGGTTTTCAAATCACTGCCCGATCCTCCTAAAGTGATAAAAAGATTGTTTTGATTTTTGTACACCGAAAGTCCTGCATCAAGAGAAGATAATGTTTTTAAAAATCTTGCGGTATTCTTTAATTTTCGGGGTTCACGGTCTTCAATCTGCATTAGTAAAGGCGAATTACTAAAGCGAATTGTGTCTTTTTTTGAAACCGTAAAGCTTTTTATCGATTCTCCAGATTCATAATCTTTAATATCAAATAAGAGTTCATCAGGATTTACATTGATTTGATATAGTTTGTTTTCGTGGTAAAAAGAATTAGACGTTTTTGGATTTTTCTCTCCAACAGGTTTCATAAATGTCTTCTCTTTTATTTCCATACTTTCTAAATCAATGTCAAACAGTTGAGTTTTTCGGAAACTTTGATCCAAAGATAAAATCAAACGGTTTGGAAGAAGATACATTTTACTTTTGGCTGTAACTTTATACAACGGATTGTATTCGCCCGAATCCATTTTTTCGATAGGATTTTCATTCAAGATTTGAGAGAATGTTTTGGGTTGCGTTCTACGATCAATAAATTTGAAAGAACTAAAATCTAAAAACTTTTCTTCAGCCAATCCGTTTTTAAAGATAAAAGCCGTTAATGCTTCTTTAGTTCTTTCTTTCATTATCAAATAGAAATTATTGTCTTTTTGATAATTCGTTAGAATGAATTTATCTTCCAGCGGAATCTGAAATTTTAAGGCTCTAGAAGTTTTATTTTCCAGAAAATATTTAATTAAAATGATTGATTTTTCTTCTCTAGAAAACCAATATAAAGTTGGATTTCCGTCTTCGCTAAAGCTATATCCCATCAAAGATTTATTCTCGGTATATTGACGGTTGGTTATAAACTTATCTCTTAAAAATAGGGCGCTATTGTATTTTAATATTGAAAGACTATCTGGGCTGGCCGCAAAAACAAACACATCATGAGTAGCGGTGTTTTCGCCAGTCATAATTTGAGATTGAGCTATTTTGTTTTTTAAATCAATTGCATAAGAAGTCAGCACTGTTTGACTTAGCATAACAGTACTAGAGATTAAAAACAAAAAAAGAAAAATTCGTTTCATGTGTTTTTAGGGCACAAAAATTATTCCGTTTATTTATTGACTCATAAGCTCTTGAAAAAGATCTACAAATTGCCCCATGTGCATTCCATCCATTAATGCGTGATGAACATAAACCGCCATTGACATGGTTCTTTTTCCTGTTTCTGAAAGCATCATTTTTCCAAATGAAACTTTAGGACAGCTGTCAGGATAAGTAAAACTTCTTGCATGAGTAAGTGACGTAAAATTCAACCACGGAATTGCTGAGAAATGTATCAAATTATCAGTGTCAAATGATCTTGTAAAAAGCCCAGTTGTGTTTTGAATGCGTTCAATTTCTGCTAATGCATTTTGTTCGAATGTTTTAAAATCCGAATGGTATTCAATTAAAGAGAATCCAAAAGTGCCATCTTCCCGTCCAATCGTTGCCGAAGCGTCTACACGGTCGTTAATGTAAATTTGATCTCCTGAAATTCGGTATTTAAAGTTCTCGATGGCGTTTACCGCAACTAAAGTTTTGTGTAAATAGAAAATGAAAAAAGAAGCGTTTAAACTTTTGGCCGTTTCATATGCTTTAGTACAATCGATTTCTACGGTTGCGCCAAAAAAAGGTTCTTCCATTTGTTTGAAATGGGCAAAATGCTCTTTTCTATTCCAGTTTTCTAAGTCTAAAAGTGTTTTCATTATAATAAATTCGGAACGACTTCTGCAATAGTTTCAAATGAACTAAAATGCTCGTGTTCTATAGTATGATTAATTTTTTCGTGTTCCCAAGTAGTATGAAACGGAATATGAACAGCATAACCGCCAATTCCTAAAACTGGAAGTACATCTGATTTTAATGAATTTCCAATCATCAAAAATTCGTGCGCTTCAATGTCTAAACGCCCTAAAAGTTTTTGATAATCAATCTCTTGTTTGTCTGACATTACTTCGATATGATGAAAATAATGACCCAAACCAGAACGATGCAATTTGCTGTGCTGGTCTTTTAAATCGCCTTTTGTGGCAACAACCAATTTATATTTTCCTTTTAAAGCTTCAAGCGTTTCTTCAATTCCGTCTAAAAGTTCGATTGGTTTTTCGAGTAATTCTTTTCCGTATTGAATGATTTTTTCAATGACTTCAACAGGAATGGTATTGTTCGAAATGTTCATCGCAGCTTCAATCATCGAAAGAATGTAACCTTTAATTCCATATCCATACAAAGGCAGATTGGCAATTTCAATTTTAAATAATTCCTGAGAAATACCTTGATGTGAAAGGTAATCTTCCATCAAAGCACAAAATTTATGTTCGGTTTCTTGAAAATAAGGTTCGTTTATAAACAAAGTATCATCGGCATCAAATGCGATTACTTTTAAGTTCGGTATTTTAGTTTTATGTAACATAAGTTTTTTGTTTCAAGTTTTTTTTGTTTCAAGTTTTTTTTGTTTCAAGTTTCAGGTTTTTCGCCACGACCTGAGCGATAGCGAACAGGCGAAGCAATTACTCGAATTGCACTAATTTTTTTGCCACAGATTATTGGGATTAAAATGATTTTTAAAAATCTGTTCAATCTGCCAAATCTGCGAGAGACTTTTTTTAGCAACAAATTACTCGAATTGCACTAATTTTTTTGCCACAGATTATTAAGATTAAAATGATTTTTTAAAATCTGTTCAAATCTGCTGGATCTGCGTGAAACCTTTTTCTTAATTCTTAGAAAAAAGCTCTTTCAAAGAAATCGTTTTATCGTAAAAAGTAATTCGGATTCCGAAAAGCAGAATGATTCCACCGAAAACCATCTGTAAAGTTATTTGTTCTTCCAAAAAACTAATTAATCTTTTGAATAGTGATTAATCTTTATTGCTAAATTTGAATCATATTTTGTTTTACCAAGTTTTATAAAATATAATTCAATGTATCTATATGTTAAATGAGAGATTAATATTGTGAAAAATGCACCTCCAAATAGAATAGATATTGAGAAAATCAAAACAGAATTAATTTCTAGTTTTTGCAAAATATTAATTAAAATTATTAAAACTATCATATGCATGCAATATACCGAATAAGATATTTTTCCTAAAAACTGAATAATTCTGCCTCCAAAAAGAATATCAAAAAAGCTGTTTTTGTATTTTTGAAAATATAGAGTGATTCCCCAAATTAGAATTAAACAGCTAATCATCCAATTTTTGAAACAATAAATTAAAGCAATAGAGCTTAAGAATATAAAAATATATTTATTATTCGAGGATTCAAATTTTTTAAAGAGTGGCATCGAAAAATAGCCTATTAAAAAAAATATAATCATGTTCGGTAAAAAAGACGGCTGTGTCATATGATTTTTTGAAAATAACATTATGAGAATAAACAGTACTATTATTAGACCATTTTGGATTACTTTCTTTTTATTTAGAAAATAATATAAAAAAGGGATTAAAATATAAAACTGCCATTCTAAGGTTAAACTCCATGATTGCCCCATTATTGTATAAGTAAAAGGGAATCTACTTTCAGGAAATAGACCGTGTGATAGAGTTAAGTGACTAAGTATATTTAATGTTTTATTAGAATTATAATAGGTTTCAATTAGTTTAATTCGTCCATATATTTTCGAACCTTCAAAAGGTATTTGCTCTAGCGTATGCAGGGAAAATTTTAATAGAAATAGTGAAATTAGTAAACAAATTAAATAAATTGGAAACAGTCTTAGAGCCCTTCTTTTTAAATAAAAAAAATAAGTTTCATTTTTTTGAAGTAGCAAATGTGTTACAAAACCACTAAGAATAATGAAAATAATGACGGGAAGAGATCCATCGAAAAAAAAGCTTAGAAATTTATTTTGTGTTTTAGCTTGAGGAAGAAAACCAGATGCATGGTAAAAAAATACCCAAAGTGCCATATATCCTCTCAAACCTTCTAAGTAATTGTATCTCATTATTTATATTTGATTTTTACAAAATAGCCCTTTCAAAGAAATCGTTTTATCATAAAAAGTAATTCGGATTCCGAAAAGCAGAATGATTCCACCGAAAACCATCTGTAAAGTTATTTGTTCTTCCAAAAACAACCAAGCTAAAATTGAGGTAATTACAGCTTGACTCAATAAACTTAGTGAAACTCTCGTTGCGCGCATGTGCTGAGTGGCATAACTAATAGAAAGCCAAGCACACAATTGACAAATTACGGCTTGAAGTACCAAAACAAACCAGCCGGCATCAGAAAAACCAGTGAATGGTTCGCCTAATGAGTAACACAAAATTCCTAAATAAATGCTAGAAGCCATTAAACTTATCGTCATAAACGAAAGAACATCAACAGTAGAAAGCACATTCTTGCTAACTAAAAGATAAATTGAATATAGAATTCCAGACAAAACCGCAAATAGAAATGCCTGATCGAAGTTTAAATCGATAAAAAATTCAAAACCGACTAAAGTTACCATTCCGAATAAAGAAACAATTGTACCAATCCAAAAATTAGTAGCAGGTTTTGTTTTTAGAAAAAAGAAAGAACCAATACCAACCCAAACTGGTGATAAATTTGTCAAAAGCGAAGCCTGCGTAGCACTCGATTCCTGAATCGCGATATTCCAAACTGCAACATCTGAAGCAAACAAAATACCACAAAGTGCCGCTAAAAGTGCAAATTTTAGATTTGGAAGTTTAAAGTTTCCGCTGAAAAGTACATAAGGCAACAACAAAACCACAGCAAAAAACATTCGGTAAAAAGCCGAAATTAATCCTGGAGTTAAGCGTAATTTTACTAATATTGGAAAAATCGATATGCAAAGTATACCGCAGATTAGGGCTAATCTTGGTTTTGTGAGTTTCATTAGATGTATTTTATTCTTGTATTATTTTTCAAAGATAACTTAGAAAACGAGTATTTTGAAAGCAAAAAGCGCAAATCGATTAAAAATCTTAATCGGTTCGCGCTTTTTTATATTAAAAAAAAGGTTTTTATTCTTTTGTTTCTTCTACTTGAATAGTTGGAGGAACTTCAGGAGGAGTATCTTCGCCTTTTAAATAAGTTGGAAGATTTAAACCTGCCATATTGAATAGATCATTTAATGGCGGAACTGTCTTCATCATTCCAGAAACAAAATTAGCTGTAGAACCGTTTTCGCCTTGACCATTTCCAGAATCCCAAACCGTGATTTTGTCAATTTTGATATTTTTAACCGCTTCGACTTGAGTTTTAACCAATTCAGGAAGTTTTTCCAATAATAAAAGTTGGAATGCTTTGCTTGGATCTCCGCCTGCTGCAGCCACAACATCTTTATAACCTTCGGCTTGTTTCTTTAATATTTCAAATAAACCTTTTGCTTCTGCTTCCATTTTAGCAAAGATTGCATCAGCTTCTCCTTTTGCATTCTCTCTAATAGTTTCTGCAGCAGCTTGTGCTTCGATAATTGCTCTTTGTTTGGCAATTTCGGCAGGAACTACAATGTTGGCAATTTGAGTAGAACGCTCTCTTTCAGAACGAGCTAGCTCGGCTTTTTGTTCAGCAAGGTAAGATTCTTCCAAAGCTTTTGCCTGCTGTACTTTTTCTGCAGCAATTGCAATACGCAACGATTCTGCTTCTTTTTCTCTACGAATAGCTTCAGAATTGGCGATAGCAATTTTCGCTTCGTTCTCTCCCTGAATCGCAATTGCGTTTGCTTCAGATGTTTTTACCCTTGTATCTCTTTCTGCTTCAGCTTTACCAATCGTTTCGTCTTTAGCAGCTGTTGCAATGCTAATTTCACGATCTTTTTGAGTAATCGCGATTTTTACATCTCTGTCTCTATGTGTCTCTGCAATTTGAGTGTCTTTTTCTCTATCAGCAAGAGCTTTACCAGTTTCTCCGATTTTTTCTTGTTCAGCCACGCTAATTTTAGCTTCGTTGATTGCTTTTGCAGCAGCTTCTTTTCCTAAAGCTTCGATATAACCAGACTCGTCACGAATATCGGTAACGTTTACGTTGATTAGTTTAAGACCAATTTTCTTTAATTCGCTGTCAACGTTTTTAGAAATATTGTCTAAGAATTTATCACGATCTGAGTTAATTTCTTCAATAGTCATCGTTGCAATAACCAAACGCAATTGACCAAACAAAATATCTTTTGCAAGCTCTTGAACTTGTTCTGATGACAAACCTAATAGTCTTTCTGCAGCGGTATTCATACTGTCAGTTTCCGTAGAAATGGCGATGGTGAATCGACAAGGAACATCGACTCTAATGTTCTGACGGCTTAACGCATTGGTCAGATTTGCTTCGATAGAAAGCGGTTTTAAATCTAGAAAAGAGTAGTCCTGAATTACTGGCCAGATAAAAGCACCGCCACCGTGTACACAACGTGCTGAGGTTCCGCCAGTACGACCATAGATTACTAAAATTTTATCTGAAGGACAGCGCTTGTACCTCGAGATTAATGCTGAAATGGTTACGAATAGAACGATTGCCGCAACTGCAATCAAAATAATTGGGTTGATCATTATAATTTATGTTATATGGTTTCTACGATTAAAAGGTTGTTGTTTTCTATTTTGACAACTTTTACAGCCGAACCAGACGGAATTCTTTCATTTTCTGTCATAGCTTCAAGTTCATGAAAAGCGCCATTTACGCTAATCATAATTTTACCTTTTCCGGTTTTATTTTCTGGAATGGTCAAATAAACTTCAGCAGTTTTATTTAGCGTATTAGTGATTTTAAAAGAATTGTCTTCGGCTAGTTTTTGCACTTGTTTGATTACAAAGAAAAACAATAGGACAAATAAAACTCCAACGACAAAAGCGAGTGTAATAAGAAACCATGGCTTTTCGCCAATTGTAGCATAAAATGAAATTCCAGTCCAGCTAAAACCTAAAAGAAAGTTGATTAGATTTCTTAACGAGAAAAGCTGAAAATCGCCATCGTGAACATGTGCATCAAAATCGGTATCGAAACCATCGGCAATGTCAAGACCCGAAAAAGTAATAATGGTTTGAATAAGAAAAATTAAACTTGTTGGAATCGCGATGTACCAAAAAGATTTAAGCAACGTAGGTAAACTGTCTAATAGCTCCATAATTTTCAGTTTTTCGAATAACTTTTGGCGCTAATATCTCATTTTTTTTGTAAGAAAACTAATTTTAAAGAAAAATGTGCTTTACAGTATTTGCAGAATAAAAAAAGCGTGAAATCAATAAAGAATTTCACGCTTTTATTTTTTAAGCCACTAAAATTTTACTGCAGGCTTTCTGAATTTGTTGATCCGAAAACGGTTCGAGTGTTTCGGCAAGCATTTCACTGGTTTTGATACATTCCATCATTTTTGATCTTAGCTCTTTGTCTTCTCCCAATTCTGTTTCAAGAATTCGCTTGAAAATTTCAGACAGATAATGGGGCTGTTCTCTAAAATCTCCTTCAAACCATAAGTCTGAAAGGAATTTTGCCATTGATGGCATTACATCTAAATGTGTCGGTTTTTGATTTTCTTTAGTCATTTCGAAAATATTAAACGCACGAAACCCTCGCTTTAGGTGTGACTAAATATTCAAAAGAATAGATTTAGGATAGTTTCCTTATCCATCACCATAACGAGGGTTCGCTTATTTTAACTTTAAATAAGTTTTATATAAGCTTTTAAATATTTAGTCGACACAAATGTACAACTAAAAATATATTTTGTAAGAAAAATAAACTTTTTTATTCCTGCGAGGTTTTCAAAACCTTGTAGGTATGGCAATTTATTCAAACCTACAAGGTTTTGAAAACCTTGCAGGACAGCCAAAATCAATATAAAAGAGATAAAAAAAGATGTGCAATAACACATCTTTTAAAATCTTTAATTTACCGTAGCTCCATTTGGCGCATCAGCATCTGGATTTACAAAAACCAGTTTTCCTTCTGCATTTGTTGTCATCAAGATCATTCCTTGACTTTCAACACCACGTAAAGCTCTTGGAGCAAGGTTTGCTAATACAGAAACACGTTTTCCGATGATTTCTTCTGGCGAAAAACTCTCAGCAATTCCTGAAACAATCGTACGAACATCAATTCCTGTATCTACTTTAAGAACCAAAAGTTTGTTTGCTTTTGGCATTTTTTCAGCCTCAAGAATAGTTCCGATACGAATATCCATTTTCGCAAAATCCTCAAACTGAATTAAATCTTTTTGCGGATCTGGTTGTTTGCTCTCAGCCAAATTAGCTGTTTTTGTTGCTTCCAATTTATCTATTTGTTTTTGTATTTCTTCGTCTTCGATTTTAGCAAAAAGTAATTCTGCTTCACCAATTTTATGTCCTGCTGGCAATAAATCTGAATGCTCAGAAATATCATTCCAACCTAATGTTTTATCCAAAATAACATCTGTAGCTCCAGGATGGTTTTCTTTTAAGAATTTGCTAAATCCTTTAAAGTGTTCTTTCAAATCACCTAAATTTAAGATTCTTGACAATTTAGCCGCTGTGAATGGTAAAAACGGCTCAGCTAAAACGCTTAACGCAGCAGCAATTTGCAAGGCCACATACATTTGAGTTTTTACACGCTCTGGATTGTCTTTCATAACTTTCCAAGGCTCTTCGTCTGCAAGATATTTATTTCCTAAACGAGCCACATTCATCAATTCGCCCAAAGCTTCACGGAATCTGTAACGCTCAACCGAGCTTGAAATCACGGCTGGATACGCTTTTAATTCTGCCAAAGTTTGTTCGTCAACTTCTGTAAATTCGTTTGGAGTCGGGATTACACCATCATAATATTTGTTGGTTAAAACCACAACACGATTTACGAAGTTTCCAAAAACAGCAACCAATTCGTTGTTATTTCTAGCTTGGAAATCTTTCCAAGTAAAGTCGTTATCTTTTGTTTCAGGAGCGTTAGATGTTAAAGCATAACGCAAAACATCTTGCTTATCTGGGAACTCTTCTAAATACTCGTGCAACCAAACCGCCCAGTTTTTAGAAGTCGAAAGCTTGTTTCCTTCCAAATTCAAGAACTCATTTGCTGGAACGTTGTCTGGTAAAATATAGCTTCCTTCAGCTTTTAACATCGCAGGGAAAATGATACAGTGGAAAACAATATTGTCTTTTCCGATAAAGTGAACCAGTTTTGTATCTTGATCTTTCCAATACGGTTCCCAATCTTTTCCCTCGCGCGCTGCCCATTCTTTTGTAGAAGAAATGTAACCGATAGGTGCATCAAACCAAACATAAAGTTTTTTGCCTTCGGCACCTTCAACAGGAACATCAATTCCCCAATCTAAGTCACGCGTTACGGCACGAGGTTCTAATCCTGCGTCGATCCAAGATTTTACTTGTCCATAAACGTTGGTTTTCCAGTCGCTTTTATGCCCAACTAAAATCCACTCAGTTAAAAAATCAGTATATCTGTCTAAAGGTAAAAACCAGTGTTTTGTTTCTTTAAGAATTGGAGTTTCTCCAGTAATAGTCGATTTTGGATTGATCAAATCAGTCGCGTTCAAAGTCGATCCGCATTTTTCGCACTGATCTCCGTAAGCTTCTGGATTATCACATTTCGGACAAGTACCGACAACAAAACGATCTGCTAAAAACTGATTTGCTTTTGCATCGTACAATTGTTCCGTCACTTCTTCGATAAAATCTCCTTTATCATACAATGTTCTAAAGAATTCCGAAGCTGTATCATGGTGAATTTTCGCCGAAGTTCTTGAGTAATTATTGAATGAAATTCCGAAATCTTCAAAAGATTTGCGGATAATTCCATCATATTTATCAATAACTTGCTGTGGTGTAACTCCTTCTTTTTTAGCTTTCATAGAGATTGCAACCCCGTGTTCATCGCTTCCGCAAATAAATGCTACATCTTTTCCTTGCAATCTTAAATATCTGGAATATATATCTGCAGGCACGTAAACCCCAGCCAAATGCCCAATATGAATAGGCCCGTTGGTGTAAGGCAATGCCGCCGTGATCGTATATCTCTTTGGATCTTGTATCATAATTCAATTTTATTGAGTGCAAAAATAAGCAATAGAATTGAGATTTTAATATTACGTGGAGATTCGCTGAGTTTTTCCTAGAGATTCGTTAAGATTTTTGCCACGAAGGCACTAAGACACAAAGCTTTTTTATTGCCATAGAGTAAAAGGATTAAAAGGATTAAAAGATTTTTAATTATGAATTGCCTCCAGCTTTAGCTGGAGGTTAATAATGTAAAGTTGTGAGGCTTTAGCCAAACGTTCATTTTTGGCTAAAGCCATTTTATCGAATCACTATTATGACATCCAGCTAAAGCTGGACGCAATTCAAAAAATCATTTAATCCTTTTAATCTGTGGCATATTTTACTTATGGTCTTTTTGACTATATTTGAAAAAAATATCAAAAACATGAAGAAAATATATCTAACCATTTTAATATTGTTTGTGTATTGCGGTTATTCTCAATCACAATCAGAAAAAAGTTTAAAGCAAGGACAATATTCAAACCCGATTTTTGCGGGTGACTATCCAGATCCTAGTTTGTTGCGCGACGGAAAAGATTATTATGTCGTTCATTCTTCTTTTGATTATTATCCCGGGCTTTTAATTTGGCACTCAACCGATTTAATGAATTGGGAACCTGTAACCAATGCACTTCATAAATATGTTGGAGCCGTTTGGGCGCCAGATTTAATCAAATACAACAATAAATATTACATCTATTTTCCTGCGAATAATACCAATTTTGTAGTTACTGCAGATTCTATTAGCGGACCTTGGAGCGAACCAGTAGATTTGAAAATTGGCAACATAGATCCTGGACACGTAACAGATGATAAAGGAAACCGCTTTTTATATTTTAGTAACGGCGGTTATGTGGCTTTATCAAAAGACGGACTTTCGGTAACCAGCGAATTAAAACATGTTTATGACGGTTGGAAAATTCCGCGCGAATGGAGTATTGAATGTTTTTGTATGGAAGGACCAAAATTATTCAAGCGCGGAGAATACTATTATTTGACCGTTGCCGAAGGTGGAACTGCTGGACCAGCGACAAGTCATATGGTTATTTCTGCAAGATCAAAATCGCCTTTGGGACCTTGGGAAAACTCACCACATAACCCGATTGTTCGCACGAACAACAGTTCTGAAACTTGGTGGTCAAAAGGACACAGTACTGTTTTTGAAGATGCAAACGGAAAATGGTGGATGATTTTTCATGGTTATGAAAAAGACTATTATAACTTAGGCCGTCAAACTTTGCTACAACCTATAGAATGGACAAAAGACGGTTGGTATAAAATTTCTGATAACATTCAAACTGATAAACCGATTGCAAAACCTGAGGGAAAGACGCTTCCTGAGTTTTCTTTGAGCGATAATTTTGGAGGTTCGGCCTTAAAGCCACAATGGAAGTTTTATAATGAAGTGGAAAACTCAAGATTTAAAGTGGCTAATAATACTTTGACAATTGAAGGAAAAGGCGATGGAGTAGGAAACAGTTCTCCGCTAGTAGTTGTACCAGGCGGACATTCTTATTCTGCAGAAGTTGAAATGGAAATTGAAGGTGACGCAACTGGCGGATTGGTGCTTTTTTATGATAATAAATATTATTCGGGAATCTTAGCCGATCAAAATAACATTTTGGCCAATTTGAGAGGATGGCAGTTTCCAACGGAGAAAAATACGCATACGCGAAAAGTCTTTCTTAAACTGAAAAACATTAAAAACACTGTAGATATGTTTTACAGTATTGATGGAAAAGACTGGAAAAAAATCGAAAACTCTGTAGAAGTTTCAGGATACAATCATAATGTTTTGAGTGGATTTTTGGGATTAAGGATTGGTCTTTGCTCTATTGGAAAAGGAAGTGTGAAGTTTAAGAATTTTGTTTACAAGGCGCTTTAGTTTTTTTTTCTGCCACAAAGGCGCTAAGGTGCAAAGATTTTTTATTAAGAATCTAAGTTTTTTAAGTTAGTCATCTGTGCTAATGTGCTTAAATCTTTTAATCCCGATAGCTATCGGGAGCGTGAAACAATAAAACTTTGTGCCTTCGTGTCTTCGTGGCAAAACCCACATAAAATAGAACCAGTTTAAACTACGTTTCGAGCTTATAAATGAGAATATATTTCGCAATCTTTGCAGCGGAAAAAAACAAATTTATGAGCAAGACTAAATTAATCATCAATAAAAATGGTTCTATCAAAATTGAAGGAGATTTTGAAATCATGGATCCAGAAGGAGCACTTTACGGTTTACAAGGAAGACAAGCGCTTGGACTTTGCCGTTGCGGACATTCTTCAAACAAGCCATTTTGCGATGGGGCACACAGAAACAACTTCGAACACGATTCAAAGGCTTTCGATTTACCGCCAATGAAAACGAACTAAGAAGTTCTATAGTTTTAAATATTTGAAACCGCATTCTGCCAGATGCGGTTTTTTTGTTTGATTTAATAAACGATGCAGTTTTTGGTTTTTAAATAAAAACCTTGACTTTTTATGCTTTTCAGTTGCCCCAAAGAATCAATAGAAGCCAGAAATGATTCTTTAGATTCAGGACAGCTAATATATTTCATGACTTTTAAATCATAACCATTTTTTGTTTTGAGATAACCATTTCCTTTTGGATTATATGGGTCAATATCAAAATCTTGAATTTTAGCAATTAGAAAAGCTTCTTCTGGGTTATCAATTTTATTTATATAAGTGATTAATTCTTCTTTTTTTAAAACATAGTTCCATTTATTATTATCGAAATAAATTATAGTGTAACTACAACTCATAGGTTGACAACCCGTGAAAAAACCACTTTGGATGGGTTGGTAATTGTTTTTTTGTTTTAGCTTTTTATCTCCCTTGTAAAATATCACTTTAGGAGTAAGTGGCATAGAAAAGTTAATTTCCCAATAAGCATATTCTTTATTAGGATTGATCTTTTTTAGCAAACTTTCAACATCTGCTTCTTTCGAAGTTAGAGGTTGGTATTTTGTATCCTTGCAAGATATCAGAACCAGAAAGATCAATAGAATAATTTTTTTCATGAATATTTCGGCATTAAATATAAAGTTCTCCTTTCATGGTTATAATCGAAGAACCTCCAACCAAAATATCTTCCTGACGATTCATAACTTCAATCAAAGAGGCCTGTTTTAGTTTGACACCTTGAAGAATTTTATATTCTTTATCAGATTTAGTGAATTTCTTTTCTGTTAAAAATCCAATTAAAGGTCCCGCAGCCGTTCCTGTTGCAGGATCTTCATTAATTCCGATTATCGGATTAAAGAATCTTGTTTCAACGATATGATCTAGACCTTCATCTGCTGGAGCGAAACAATAAAAACCTTCAAAATTATATTCTTTAGAGATCTGAATTAAGAGCTGATTGTCTGGAACAAAGCTGTTTAATATTTGACTATTCTTTATAGGAACCATTGTATGGGCAACTTCTGTTTTAACTATTGTTGGAACAAAAGAATTTACATCCAAGTCCTCAATTTTTAAACCTAGCGCCACCGCAATTCTATACGTTGGGATTTCCTGTTTGATCACAGCCGATTTCTGGTGCATTTTAACAACCGGAAAAAAAGTATCCAAATCAAAACTTACCGTTACCGGAATTGCCGAATGATTCATAATTACAAAAGGTTCACTTTCGTTTTGTTCATCAAAAATTGGCATTCCTTTTAAAAGAGCGCCACAAACTGCACCCAATAAATTATGGCCTGCACCGTCGATTTCGATTCCGGTTGGGGTAAATGAGCGAACAACAAGTGCTTTTTCTCTTGTAGAATAATAAACAAAAGAAGTTTCAGAATAGCCAAATTCTTTAGAAATATCCTGATAGGTTTCTAATTTTAAATTTCCATCTGTAAAAACAACCGAAAGCGGATTTCCTTTGTAACTTTCGTTTGAGAATACGTCTAAAACGTAATATTCTAATGCTTTTCTTCCCCCCATATTTTCTTGTTTTTAAGCTTAACCCTCTCTTAAAGGAATAAAATTACGCTTTATTCTTGTATTTCATAAACACGTTTTATTTTTCAAGGTTATTTTAAGATTACTGTTTAATTAAAAATTTGTTTCTAATTCAGAAAATAAAATCAGAAAAAGTTAAAAATCAATGAACAAGCATTTTAGTTTGAATTAATTCAAGTAATTTTAAACTTTAAAAAATAATGTTGTTATTTTTATGATGGTTAAGAGACTTTCGATAGGATTCTTTTTTCTTTTTCTAGTCAATGAGGGAGTTGCTCAAAATAAGATTAATCTATTTTCTGAGATTAACTATAACTCAATTCCTGCGGTCAATTTGAGTGAATACAAATCGGTTCAGGATCGAGACAGCCGACTTCAAAACCCTAATATTGCTTTGGGAGTTGCTATTTCTGGCGGAGGATCTAGAGCGCAGTTTTTTAGCATGGGCGTTCTTTTAGGTTTGGAAGAAATTCAAGAAGACAACTCGAGCCGTAATTTTCTTAATGAAATAGATTATTTTTCGACTGTTTCTGGAGGCTGTTATTCGGCAGGTTATTATTTGACCATTCTGAAAAACAAATTGCAATATGATAATTGTAGTTTTAATGAGTTTTATTTTTCTAAAGCCGATGCTTTCAAATCAGATGTCAATAAATCGGCCACTATTTTTTCTCTTTTAAATAACAGCAGAAACGAAAAAGGAGAAAAAATTTCGATGGCACAACGGCTTGATCTGGAAGTTTTGCAGTATGATAGCGCTAACCCAGAAAATCAGAATAAGTTTAAGACTCAAATGTTATTGTCTGATTTCTTTATTCCAAAAGACAGCAAACTTAATCCGCAATTGCCTATTATGGTGGCAAATGGAACGGCTTATAATAACGGAGAACGATTTCCATTCATGCCACACATTATTCGTGCTTTAAAAATTGATGAGTCTTTGGCTCCTAATAAAGCTTCACTTTCGCTTGACGAAAATCATATCAATAACGGTTACGACTTTCCGCTGACTTATGCGATTACGGCAAGTTCTGCTTTTCCTGGAGTTCTTCCTAAGACCAAATTCGGAATCAAAAATCAAGATAAAATTTTATGCGTTATTGATGGTGGTGCGTCTGATAATATGGGATATGAAACCTTAATAGAACTGCTTCACAACGATTCTAAAGTGAAAGATAAGAATAAAAAAGCGCTTTTTATTGATTGTTTAGGGCAAGGAAAAAAAGCGCCTTTTATAAATGATGAAAAGATTAGGTTGCTTTCTTTGTTAGAGACTGCTTCTTTGTATACGGTTCAAACTAGATATATGACTTTTGAAAAAGATGTCGAAAATGTGCTGGATAAATACAAAATCCCAACTTCAAATTATCAAGTAATTGGTTTTACAACTTTGCGTGATTATTTAATAACCTTGAAAAAAGATCAGGCTTACGAAGAGTTGGTAACACAATTAAAAGATACTGATGATGAAGCTGCAAGTTGGCTGAAACTTCACGATGATTTTCGAGCCAAATTGATTGCAAAGTTTGGTATAGACAGTTTTAAAAAAGATAAATTTGGTGAACCCCAACTGTCTAGTTTAGATAGAGAAAAGTTTAAAGATTTTGATGCAAGCGAACTTTTAATGCTTTATGAGTATGCTTCGCATGTTGAAACCAAATTAAAAATAACCCCAGAAGAAAAAGAAATGCTATTACTGTCTGGGCGTTTTGCGGCTTTTTTGAAAACCAATGAACTGAAAAACTTGTTAGTAGAAAATAAAGGAATTTAGCTATTGCTCAAAAATAACCTTTTTGTCTGTTTTGTCTGTTTTGATGATATCGTAAGGTCTTGATAGCTTTAAAGTGCTATTGCCATTTTTTAGTTTTTCTACTTTGACGATAATGGTATTTCGGTTTTCGGTAATTTCGACAACATCTATAGAATGTCCGCCACTGTTTTGGGTTTTGTCTATAACAGCAATGACTTGATATTTACTGAAATCGATGTTTATTTCTTTAAAATCTTTTGATAAATCACTAGAAACATTCATTTCTGTAATTAATTTATCCCAACTTTTTTGATCTTTAATTATTAAATGTCGCGGAGCAAGACTTTTATCATTAGGAAAAGAATCTCCTTTGGCAACTAACGAATATTGTACATCAGAGTTTGGTAAATCATCATTTTCACAACTTGTCAAAACAAGCAGAATGCTAAGAATTAAGATGATCTGTTTCATGATTTTGGTTTTGGTTGCAAAAACTTTTATATAAAGTTTTATCTATATAATCAGATGCATTTGTCTCCAAATAGTTGCGTTAAAGGTGTTTAATTTATTAGCATCTTTATATTAGATAAAGATAACGCTAATTTTGATTAAAGATTGTGCTCAATAACAAATAAAAATAATGCAAAAGGTATAATTTTATTTAATATCATTCTCATCCATTAACATTTGTTCTCTTATATAAGTTTGAAACGACTTATTAGTGTAATAAAGTTCTCCGCTTTCGTGCCAAAATTCAACGATTTTACCATCATTCCGATCAAAGTCAAAACCAGAAAAATCGCCAGAAAAATTATCTCCAAAAAACCAAATGTTTGATTTCAATTCGTAGTGATTCTCCAAGCCTAAGTCTTCTAAATTAAATAATGAAGAGGCAATATTAAATTGACAGTTTCTAAAACTTCCCGAACCAACTTCTTGTAAATAAGCAATATAATCTTCGGGTAGTTTTGGGAATTCTGAAAGAAGATCTTCAATTTGATTTACAGTTAAGGCTGTTCTGTTATTGTTGTCTTCTACCTTTTTGAGGAATTCTATTTCTAAATTGTAGTTTATTGCCATAAATTTTAGTCTTCAAGTTCTTTCCAGCAAATATCTATTTCGCGTTGTACTTCTTTTTCCAATTTTGGTAATTCATTGGTAGTCCAATCTTGGCTTTCTTTGCTGAGGTAGTTTTTATTCTCGTCTAGCTTGTACTTCATAGCGCCATTAATCACTGTTATCATTTCTTCGACTTTACATGTGCCGTTTGCAAAGTTTGGATCTATTAAATATTTTAAAATTTCTTTTTCGGACATAGGTTTGTAATACAAAATATGACTGACTAAAGGAAAATAAAAGTAAAAGTAATTATTGGTGTTAGAAGCAAATCGTATTTTGTGTAAGGCTAATATCAAAGAGTCTAATTCTGAATTTGTAGTTTGAAAATTCAACTTTTTTAAAAGATCAAAACAAATTTTGGAGTGAGGCAGTATTTTTCCAACTTCTTCCAGATAAGTAAATGTCTTTTCAAAATTATTACAGTCGTTATTTCCAAAAGAATTCATAAGAGAGCGAATTTTATTTTTCATTTTAAATCTATAGAGTAGTCTAAATGATACATTTTTGAGGTGTATTTATTTGGAAGTTTTTAATTGATGAGGAAGAGTTTCAGATAGTGCTAAAATACAGTTTTTCTATTTAAAAGAATTAATACATTTTTTGTTGTCATTGAGTAAAAAATAGCAAGATAACTATTGTCTTCAGTTTTGTTAATGCTTGAAATAAGTAATTTTTCTCTCTTTTTATTTTTTCAATTTTCAATTAGTTTTACAGTCATCTTAATTATTTCTCGCAACTTTGCAAAACAAATTTTTAAATAAAAACTCAAATGGAATTCGGTAAAATCATAATTTCAGAAACTGCTTCAAAAAGCGAAAACCCGCAAGATGTTGTTAATTCGAATATTTCGGTAATCAATTTAATGAGAGAAGAAAAAATAGACGACGACTTGATTCACGAAGATGCTTTAATGAGTTACTATCTGGATTTTTACGCCTCAAAATATGCGGAAGGTAATTTTTCGAAATTCGTTTATGATTCAGGATGGAATAAAGAATTGAACGAGTTAATTGAAGAAGGCTTAGCTTTAATAGGCGCAGAAAAACATTTGGAATTGTTTAAAGAGCAATGCCGTAAACTGCGTTTGCAAAGCAACATTAAATTAGGAAAATTTCTAAAAGAAAAATACGACACACCAAATGCTTTCAAGGATTTGCTAAACAATAATGCTTATTTTGAATTGGATGAAAACTTGGCAGAGTTGAATGCCGCTTTCTTAAAATCGCATCCTGATACAGAAGTACTTTCGGTAGAAGAAATGTTTAAAACACTGGAAGAATTTGTAGGACACGAAATTAAGAGAGATTAAGTTTTTATTTTTTTGCTATGGTTTGTAAGAAAATTATATATTTGGAATGCCCTAAAATTTCTAACAAACCAAAGCCTATGAAAAAAACGATTCTTTTAAGTGCCGTTTTGATGTTTTTGTTTTCCTGTGGGAAAAAGGAAAATGTTAAAAACGATGCCGAAGTTCAGTATCAGGAATTGCTTTCAGAAACACAAGCACATCTTGGTCTTGGTAAGAAGCCGATAAAAAAACTCATTTTTAAAAATCCTGATGAAATTGAAGATTCAGAAGAATTAAATCTGGAATTACTTTCTAAAGTCGCTTCCAATCTACAAATCAAATATTCTAGCATTAGAATTAAGGAAACAAGTTCTATCAACTACGATGATAAAACGACATTTTTTGTTTTGACTACAGTTGAACATAGGAAGAAAGCACTTCGATCGGAGGATGAAGAAGAATTAGGAGATTTTTTTCAGCGTAAATATTTATTTGTAAATAGAGAAGACGGAAGTGTAATTGCTGAAGAATTTGATGAGAACTTAGGTTATTATGATAATGAAGCCATTCAGTTTTCTAAATCTCACATCTTGAGAGATTTGGTTTTTCTAAATGAAAAAACTCCTGCTATTGCTTTTTATACAGAAGCCAGTGCAAGCAGCCGAATCGTACTGTATTCTGAACAAAAATTTACGTTGATTACTTTGGCTGACAATGAAATTAAAAAGGTTTTATACGAATATCCTATTCGATTGACCAACGGTGATTCTAACGGAGGCGGAACCTTTCAGGTAGAAACTTTAGAAACGGGAATGAGTTTTTCTGATCAGAAAACAAACGGTTATTTTGATTTGATAATCACCAAAAACTTTTCTTATGAAGAAGCTGTCGAAAGTGATTTGGAAAACGGAATTGAAGAAAAAAGTGATCTGAAAACCAAAAAAGAACTTGAAAAAATTAAGTTTAATGGTAGAGATTATGCTTTTCATAGAGACGATAGACATCGTTTTTTGGAGTAAAACTTTATAAAATTCAAATAATAGCAAGAGCACTTTTAGAGTGCTTTTGCTATTTATAGGAGATTTAGGTTTTCCTGAGAAAGTTTGTCCTTTTGTTAACAAACATTTCCTTAAATTTGCTTCCGTTATAAAAATACAATAGTTATAAAAATCAAGCTATGTTACAAATTGCATTTATTAGAGAAAATCAAGAGAAAGTAATCAAGGCTTTAGCAAAACGAAATATCGATGCTAAAAGCGTTGTTGAAGAAGTGGTTCAATTAGACGAAAATCGTCGTGCTGCACAAGTGGAATTAGACAATACTTTATCAGAATCTAATAAATTGTCCAAAGATATTGGTGAATTGATGAAAGCTGGAGAGAAAGCTAAAGCAGCAATCTTAAAAGAAAAAACAGTTTCGCTAAAAGAAAAAAGCAAAGAACTTAGCGAAAAAGCAGAAGCTTTGGCCGTTGAGTTAACGAATAAATTATACACTTTACCAAATCTACCGGCTGATATTGTTCCTGAAGGAAAAACTCCAGATGATAACTTAAATGTTTTTCAAGAAGGAGATATTCCCGTTTTGCACGAAGGAGCACAACCACACTGGGAATTGGTGAAGAAATATGATATTATCGATTTTGAATTGGGTGTAAAAATCACTGGTGCAGGATTTCCTGTTTATAAAGGAAAAGGAGCTCGTTTGCAACGTGCTTTAATCAATTACTTTTTAGACAAAAATACCGCTGCAGGATATAATGAAGTTCAGGTTCCTCATTTAGTAAACGAAGCTTCAGGATTTGGAACAGGACAATTGCCAGACAAAGAAGGACAAATGTATCATTCTACAATTGATGATCTATATTTGATTCCAACAGCTGAGGTTCCAGTTACCAACTTATTCCGCGATGTTATTTTAAACGAAAGTGATCTTCCTGTTTTACATACAGCATATACACCATGTTTTCGTCGTGAAGCAGGTTCTTACGGAGCTCACGTTCGCGGCTTAAACCGTTTGCACCAATTTGATAAAGTAGAAATTGTTCGTGTAGAGCATCCAGATAATTCTTATGCTGCGCTTGATGGAATGGTTGAACACGTAAAAGAGATTCTTCAAGAATTGAAGTTACCTTATAGAATTTTACGCCTTTGCGGAGGTGATATGGGATTCACATCTGCGTTGACGTATGATTTTGAAGTGTTTTCTACAGCACAAGATCGTTGGTTAGAGATCAGTTCTGTTTCTAACTTTGAAACTTTCCAGGCAAATCGCTTGAAATTACGTTTCAAAGACAAAGACGGAAAAAACCAATTGGCTCATACGCTTAACGGAAGTTCATTGGCGCTTCCGCGTGTTTTAGCTGGAATTATTGAAAATTACCAAACTCCAGAAGGAATCGTAATTCCAGAGGTTTTACGTCCTTACTGCGGATTTGATATTATAAATTAATTTAGTTTACAGTCTCAGTCTCAGTTTACAGTTTCGGCTGTGGACTGTGACTGAAAACTGTGACTAAAAATTACAACTTATGAAAAACGGAATATTAAATTGGAACGTAGATCCTGTCATTTTCTGGATTACGGATAGTTTTCCGTTAAAATATTACGGAGCTCTTTTTGCCTGCGGACTTCTTCTCGGGTTTTATATCGTCAGAAACATATATAAAAAAGAAAATCTTTCCTTAGACAATCTCGATTCTTTACTTATTTATGTCATTGTCGGAACCGTTTTAGGTGCAAGACTTGGACATTGTTTCTTTTACGAACCAGACTATTTCTTCAAACATCCGATAGAAATTCTTTTACCAATACAAAAGATAAAAGGAGTTTATCAGTTTGTTGGGTATCAAGGTTTGGCGAGTCATGGAGGTTCGATCGGAGTTATTACGGCAATGATTTTATATTGTCGAAAATTTAAAGTTCAATTTTTAGGGCTTTTAGATAAAATGTCTGTTGCGGTTCCTGTAACGGGGGCTTTTATTAGAATGGGAAATTTTATGAACTCTGAAATTTATGGAAAACCTACCGACGGAAGTTGGGGAGTGATTTTTCAGAGAGATGATTTAATTCCTAGACATCCAACGCAATTGTATGAAGCTTTTGCTTATATATTGATTTTTGGAATTCTGTTTTATATGTACAAATCAGAAAAAATCAGAAATGCGCAAGGATTAATCTTCGGAACTTTCTTAACTTTATTATTTACAGGTCGTTTTATAATTGAATTTTTCAAAGAAAATCAAGAAGCTTTCGAAAATAATATGCTGATTAATATGGGACAAATTTTAAGTATTCCATTTATTTTAATTGGTTTGGGCTTGATTTTTTGGAAAAGTAAAAAAGTCTCAGTTTATGGTAACAGTTTACAGTAGCTAAAAACTAAAAAGTCAATATTTATAGTCCTAGTGTTGGCTGAGAACTGCGACTGAAAACTAAATAAAAAGCAGTATGAAAAACATATTGATGGGTATCGTTTTATTATGTTCTGGTTTTGCGTTTGGACAAAACGAGCAGTTGGCTCAATACTATTACGACAAAGGAGATTTTGATAAAGCGAAAATTAGTTATGAAGAGCTTTTGCGAGCTGCGCCATCTAATACTCAGTACTTTTTAAGAACGATCGATTGTTATCAGCAATTGCAGCAATTTGCAAACGCCGAAAAAGCAATTCAAGATCGTTTTAACCGCTACAAACAAGGTGTTTTTTTAGTTGAAATGGGTTACAACTTTCAATTACAGAAAAACGATTCGAAAGCCAAAAATTACTACGAACAGGCAATCGAGAAAATAAAAACAAGCCCGAATGATGTTTACGGAATTGCAAATTCATTTGAGAAAAAAGTATTGCTAGAATATGCTTTAAAAGCCTATCAGACCGCAATGCAAATTCAGCCCAACTTTAATTTCAATTTCCAAATAGGAATGCTGTACGGTCAGTTAGGAAAAACCGATTTAATGATTGATTTGTTATTGACAGAATCTTTCACAAATCCGCAGAATACTAATTTGATTCAGACGCAACTTTCTCGATTCATGAATGGAGAAACCGATAATACCGCTTTTAAAGATGCCATGCGAAAAGCATTAATCTTAAAAACTCAGAAGGATCAAGATGTTTTCTGGAATCATTACTTAAGCTGGTTTTATGTGCAGCAAAAAGAATTCGGAAAAGCATTCATTCAAGAAAAAGCCATTTACAAACGCGAACCAGAATCGTTGATGAGCATCGTCAATTTAAGTCAGTTTGCATTGAATGAAGGAGACAATGATACGGCAGAAGAAATTCTAAATTTCATTCTTCAAAATACTAAAGACCGTGATTTGCTGATTCAAAGTAATGCGAGTTTAATGCAAATAAAGATCGATAAAGCGCAGGAAAAAGATTATCCAGCAATCAGTCAAGAACTGCAGCAATTGTTGGCAACTTACGAAATAAATCCTTTTACCTTATCTTTGCAAATCATTCAAGCTCATTTTCTGGCTTTTAATTTGAAAAAAATAGAAGAAGGGAAAGCTGTAATGAAAAAGGCTTTGGAATTGAATTTAAACGAATATCAAAAAGCCGATGCAAAAATGGAGTTGGCGGATATTTTGCTTTTGGAAGAAAAATACAATCAGGCGCTTATTTACTATTCGCAAATTCAATTGGATTTAAAGAATGATGTAATGGCGCACGAAGCCAGTTTGAAAGCGGCAAAAACAAGTTATTACAAAGGTGATTTTGAATGGGCAAATAAACAGTTTAAAGAATTAAAAGCCGCAAACACACAATTGATCGCCAATGATGCTTTAGAATATTTTCTGTTAATTAATGATAATACCGCAGCAGATTCGACTCAAGTGGCGCTGAAACAGTTTGCAAAAGGAGATTTTTTAATTTATCAGAATAAAAAGCAAGAAGCGATAGCGCAATTTCAAAATATTCTAAAAACGTATAAAGGGCAAGAAATTGAAGCGGTAACTTTATTGCGTTTAGGCAAAGTTTATGAAAGCCAGAAAGATTTTGCTTCGGCTTTAAGCCAATATCAGCAAATTATTGACAATCACAGCGACGGAATTTATGTAGACGAAGCGCTGTTTTTCTCGGCTGAAATTTATAACGATGAATTAAAAGATCCAGAAAAGGCAAAGCCTTTATACGAAAAGGTAATTTTCAACCATCAAGACAGTATTTATTTTGTCGATGCCAGAAAAAAATACCGCGAGTTAAGAGGAGATAAGAATTTATAGTTCGGTTTAATCGATTAACCGAATAAACGATTAAACAAGAAAAATTAGTAAAATGATGATTTGAAAAGATTTAAGAATCAAGAGAAAAAAACTCAGAACCTTAGAATCTTAGCATCTCAGAACCTTAGATTAGAAAAGAAATGATTATTTATAACGTTACCACAAACATACACGAAAGCGTTCATGACCAATGGTTAAAATGGATGCAGGAAAAACACATACCCGAAATTCTAGCAACTGAAAAATTTTCTTCTGCACGAATTGTAAAAGTTTTGGTTGAAGAAGAAATGGGCGGAATTACATATTCTGTACAGTATATAACAGACAGTAAGGAAACTTTGGAGAAATTTTATATCGAAGATGAACCAGAATTTCATAGAGAAGCTTTAAGTCTATTTGCAGACAAAATGCTTTCTTTCAGAACAGAATTAGAGGTTATTTCGGAGCATTAAATTTTTAATTCTCGGTCTCGGCTCTCAGTTTTTGGTTTATAATTGAGAAAAAAGCATAAAAACTTGCCGTCTTTGAGACTTTCTTGCAAAAAAAACAAAAATAAAGCTTTGCTTCTTAGTGCCTTTACAACAAAAAGAATACTTTTGCAGCCTCGTGGCAAACAAGAAATGAAATGGAAAAAGTAAAAGCCAAAAAACATTTAGGACAGCACTTTCTTAAAGACGAAAGTATTGCAAAAGCTATTGCAGATACTTTGACTTTTAAAGGATATGAGGAGGTTTTAGAAATAGGACCAGGAATGGGTGTGCTTACTAAGTATTTGCTCGAAAAACCAATTAATACACACGTTATTGAAATCGATACCGAATCTGTAGCGTATTTGGATGCCAATTATCCGAAATTAAAGAATAAGATTATCTCTCAGGATTTCCTGAAGTATAACATAAATGAAGTTTACGAAAATAAACAGTTTGCCATAATAGGTAACTTTCCTTATAATATTTCTTCTCAGATTGTTTTTAGAACTTTAGATCTTAAACATCAGATTCCAGAGTTTTCTGGAATGTTCCAGAAAGAAGTAGCTGAGCGCATCTGCGAAAAGAAAGGCTCAAAAACCTACGGAATATTATCAGTTTTAGCTCAGGCTTTCTATAATACAGAGTATCTGTTTACGGTTGATGAAAACGTTTTTATTCCTCCGCCCAAGGTGAAATCGGGTGTGATGAGAATGACCCGAAAGGAAGATTATAACCTTCCTTGTAGCGAAAAGTTATTTTTTACAGTTGTAAAAACGGCTTTTCAGCAGAGACGAAAAACATTACGTAACAGTTTGAAAACATTAAATTTATCAGACAATTTGCGAGAAGACACTATCTTTGATAAACGTCCGGAGCAGCTTAGCGTAGATGAATTTATTGAACTAACTCAAAAAATAGAAGCCAATGGAGTTCAAAATCAGTAAAGAATTAATCAAACAGATTGCTCAACTTATTCAGGCAAAAAATAATAAGGAGCTTGAAATCTTGCTAAATGATATTCACCACGCAGATTTCGCCGAAATTCTTGATGAAGTAGAAATTGATGATGCAACTTATATTTTCAAAGTTTTAGACAGTGAAAAAACCGCCGAAATTCTACTTGAATTAGACGATGATTTACGTGAAAAAATCTTAAGCCGACTTTCTCCAAAAGAAATTGCGGAAGAACTTGATGAGCTTGAAACCAATGATGCGGCAGATATTATTGGTGAACTTTCAAAAGATCGTAAAGCTGAAGTTATCTCAGAACTTCAGGATGTTGAGCACGCAAAAAGCATCGTAGATTTACTTCGATACGATGAAGATACCGCTGGAGGTATAATGCATAAAGAATTAGTGAAGGTAAATGAAAACTGGAATGTTTTAACCTGTGTCAAAGAAATGCGAATTCAGGCAGAAAATGTTTCCAGAGTACATTCTATATATGTAGTTGATGATGAAAATCGTTTAAAAGGAAGATTATCACTTAAAGATTTATTGACTACTTCGACCAAAACACAAATCTCGGATATTTACATTAGAAAATTAAATTATGTAAATGTTGAAACGCCAGATGTTGATGTTGCTCGTTTAATGGAGAAATATGATTTAGAGGCAATTCCGGTTGTTGACGAATTAGGGCGCTTGGTGGGTCGCATTACAATTGATGATATTATCGATGTCATTAAAGAAGACATCGAGAAAAGAGATACCGAAGATATTCAGAAATTCGGGGGATTAGAAGCCTTAGAATTGCCATATGTGCAAACACGACTTGTAGAGATGGTTAAGAAAAGAGCGACATGGCTTGTTGTTCTTTTTATTGGAGAAATGTTCACTGCTTCGGCAATGGGATTTTTTGAAGGAGAAATCGAAAAAGCTGTTGTTTTGGCATTATTTGTTCCGCTTATTATATCGAGTGGAGGAAATTCAGGGTCACAAGCTGCAACTCTTATTATTCGTGCAATGGCTCTAAAAGAGTTAACGCTAAAAGATTGGTGGTATGTAATGAAAAAAGAAATCGCCTCGGGTTTCTTATTGGGTGCCATTTTAGGGATTGTCGGTTTTATCAGAATATTTATTTGGCAGCAAACTGGGCTTTATGAATATGGAGAACATTGGCTTACAATTGGTCTTGCCGTATCGCTTTCATTGGTGTTTATCGTTTTATGGGGAACTTTGTCTGGCTCGATGATTCCGTTTTTATTAAAAAAACTTAGGCTAGACCCCGCAACTTCATCGGCACCTTTTGTAGCTACTTTAGTAGATGTAACTGGATTAGTAATCTATTTTACAATTGCTTCTTTGCTTTTAAAAGGAAAGTTGCTTTAAAATAATCTATTTGTTTCTAAAAAAATAGCTAGATCTGATTCTTGAATTCTAGATTTTTGCCACAAATTAGCAGTTTGCAGTGATTTAAAATCTCTAAAATCTGCGTAATTTGCAAGCGGAAAATGCTGTTTACCAACCAGAAATAAATTAAAGCCAAACCAAAATGAAAGTACACATTATTGGAGGAGGAAACCTTGGGGTTTCTATTGCCTTAGGGATTGCTAAATTCTCGAAAAACAACCAAGTTACTGTCACTAGAAGAAACACTGCAAGTATTCAATATTTATCAGAATATGGCATTACGGTTTCAAACGATAATAAACACAACATTCAGGAAGCTGATGTTATAATTTTAACCATAAAACCATATCAGGTAGATATTGTTTTGGCTGAGATTTTACCAGTTATTAAAAACAAAACAATTGCTTCTGCAGTAAGCGGATTGTCTTTGGATGTTTTTCAAACCAAAACAAACTACGAATATCCTGTAGTGCGCATTATGCCAAATATAGCGGCGCAATTTGGAGAATCGGCAACTTGTATTTCTTTTCCAGAAAAATATAAAGAAAATGCTACTCCAATTGTAGATTTATTCCAAGATTTAGGAACAGCTCCTGTGATCGACGAAAAATTGATGGACGCGGCAACAGTTTTAGGCGCTTGCGGAACAGCTTATGCATTACGTTACATTCGTGCCTCTATGCAAGCGGGAATCGAAATCGGTTTTGATTCTAACACTGCTTTAGCAATTGCAGCACAAACAGTAAAAGGAGCTGCAAAAATGCTTTTAGAAGAACGAGTGCATCCAGAACAATTGATCGATCGTGTAACGACGCCTCAAGGCTGTACGATTGTCGGTTTAAATGAAATGGAACACAATGGTTTCAGCTCATCATTAATTAAAGGAATTAAAACTTCTTTAAAACAGATCAAAGGTTAGTTTTAAAGAAATTCCAATATTTAAAAAATCCAAATTCCAAGTTTAAACAGGAATTTGGATTTTTTTGTTTTGAGATTCAATACCGTACTCCTGAACAATAATCAATTAAGTCGGGAAGATTTTCTTCATTGATAACATCTTTAAATGTTGTTCTGTGATAATCAATTCCAAACTTTTCAATCTTCAAGATATCGATTTTATAGTTTTTCCTTAACATCCATTTTATAAAAACCAATGAGTCTATATTACGAAGTGCAGGTCCAGTACTCTTGGAATCTAGTTTATGGCAAGCGGCACAATTAGAATTAAAGATTTCTTTTCCATTTCCTGGATTTCCTTTTGAATATGCATTTCCACAAAATAGTAAAGTAGGAGTCTGATTGTAAAAATCTGAAATCGGAGGTTTATATGTTATGACTTGATAGAGAATAATACCAACAAGCAATATTATGAGAGATATTGATATTGCAAGTATTTGTCTAATTCTTTTCATCAGTTAAACTCAGTAATTAGAATTTAAAACATTCGAAATTTACTTTCTGTTTAATGTATATTTTAAATAAACAAATCCCATTAATCCTGCTAAGAAGGAAGCAATCAGAATAGCTATTTTAGAAAAAACGACAATTTCAGGGTTTTTGAATGCTAAAACTGTTATGAAAATTGACATAGTAAAACCAATTCCGCCTAACATTCCTGCTCCTAAAATGTGTGCCCATTTTAAGTTTTTCGGTAAAATGCATAAACCCGAAGTTACACCTACTGAGGAGAAAAGCAAAATTCCAAGAGGTTTTCCAACTACAAGCCCCAAAATAATTCCGTAAGTATTAACATGACTAAGACCTTCGTGCCAATTGTCTGAAATTGTTAAAGCAGTATTTGCAATTGCAAACAATGGCAAAATGAAAAAAGCAACTGGCTGATGTAAAAAGTGCTGTAGCCTATATGAAGATGTTTTTTCGCCACCATCTCCAAACGGAATAACAAACGCTAAAATCACACCAGTTATGGTTGCGTGAACTCCAGAATTAAGCATAAAATACCACATTATTGCTCCACCGATCAAATATGGAATTAGATTGTGAATTTTCATTCGGTTTAAAACAAAAAGTAAACACCAGATTCCAAGAGCAATTCCAAGATTTAAAAAAGAGATTGATGTCGTGTAAAAAATGGCAATCACGATAATTGCTCCTAAATCGTCAATTACAGCCAAAGCAGTTAAAAAAACTTTTAATGAAGTAGGAACTTTATTGCCAAGAAGCGATAAAATCCCGATTGCAAAAGCAATATCGGTTGCCATAGGAATTCCGGCTCCGTTTTGTGTAGTTGTTCCATAGTTTAATGCCAAAAAAATTGCTGCAGGAACAAGCATTCCGCCAAAAGCGGCCATAATTGGCAGTGAAGCATTCTTAATGTTGGATAATTCGCCATGATAAATTTCGCGTTCCAGTTCTAATCCGATCAAAAGAAAGAAGATTGTCATTAATCCATCATTAATCCAATGAGTTATAGAGTGTCCCGAAATTTCTTTCTCCCAAAAAGTAACATATGGAACTTGAATAGAAGAGTTGGCAAGATAAAGAGATAAAATCGTGACAAATAGCAAGATAATTCCTCCCGATTTTTCGTTTTCAAAAAAGGCTTTAAAAGTCTTGGTTAATTTCATTGGGAAGATTTTCTGAAGATTTATATGATGGATTTGAAAAATCCTTATTCTTTCAAAGTTAGAAAAAAAACCGCGCAATAAAAAAGTATTTGCTATGAAGGCTTGAACGGATAAGGTTTTTTCTAGTTTTTTCGGTTTTAAATTATCTATTGAGACTTTATGAGGTTATATTTCCCGTATTTTTGTATTTATAAAATTCAGTAAAAAATGAGCATAAAAATTCTTCATATCGACAGCAATAATCCAATTCTTTGGAATCAATTGGAAGAAGCTGGTTTTGAAAATCACGCCGATTTTAAATCTTCAAAAGAAGAAATCGAAGCAAAAATTCACGATTACAATGGCGTCGTAATTAGAAGCCGTTTCAAGATTGACAAGGTGTTTTTGGATGCCGCAACAAAGTTGCAATTTATCGCGAGAGTTGGCGCAGGTCTAGAAAGTATTGATTGTGAGTATGCTTCTGCAAAAGGAATTCATCTTATTGCTGCTCCAGAAGGAAATCGCAACGCTGTTGCAGAACATTCGCTAGGTGTGATTTTATCTTTATTCAATAATTTAAATCAGGCTGACGCTGAAGTGAAAGCAGGACACTGGAATAGAGAAAGCAATCGTGGCCACGAGTTGGATTTGAAAACGGTGGGAATTATCGGTTACGGAAATATGGGTAAGGCTTTTGCTAAAAAACTAAGAGGTTTTGATACAGAAGTTCTTTGTTATGATATTTTGGATAACGTTGGAGACGAAAATGCCAAACAAGTTTCTCTGGAAGAATTACGCGAAAAAACAGATGTTTTAAGCTTGCACCTTCCTTGGACACCAGAAACAAATAAAATGGTCGATAGTGGCTTTATAAATGCGTTTAAAAAGCCTTTTTGGATTATAAATACTTCACGTGGTAAAAACATTGTTACAGCAGATTTGGTTGAGGCTATGAAATCGAAAAAGATTTTGGGTGCAGGTTTAGATGTTTTGGAATACGAAAAGTTGTCGTTTGAAACCCTTTTTCAAGATAACAGCACGCCAGAAGCACTTCAGTATCTTATGCAGGCAAAAAATGTGTTATTAACGCCTCATATTGCGGGTTGGACATTTGAAAGTCATGAACGATTGGCTCAGGTTATTGTAGATAAAATTAAAGCGGTTTACAACAAAAAATAGTCTACAGCCTTTAGAATTTAATAACGAGGTTTTTCCTGTAAATTTTATTTAGCAAGATTAGTTTTATTTGCTAATTTTTAATAATATTGTTTCCGAATTTCAAAAGAATCAATCTAAATAAGTTCTTTTAGGGGTTTGGAGAAGCCGAAAATCCAAAGAGTAGGAATTAACGAATTTTATAAGGAAAAAGATGGAATTACAACAAACATCGAATAATTTTGAAGAACCAATCCCGGTATTTAAAGTAGACCCAATTATGGTATTGCTTTTTGGATTTTTAACATGCGGATTGTATTTGATTTATTGGAATATTAAAGTAGCTGAAGTTTTTAATGCTGTAGCAAAAAAAGAAGTTATCTCGCAACCAATTGCAATTTTTGCAGGTTGTTGTATGCCAGTTAATATTTATTTCTATTACTTAGCAGGTAAAGAAGCATTACCAAAAGTATATGAGAAAACAGGTGAACTTCAAAAAGATCAATCTACTTTACTAATTGTTTTAGGATTCTTTTTTCCTATTGCGGCTGCAATGATCGTTCAAGGTGATATCAACAGATTATATAACTAATACGCAAACAAGACGTAAAATTTACGGAATTATCGGTGCATTAATTACACTGGTAGTTCCGTTTTTTTTAATGCTTGATAATCATAATGACCATTTAGAAACAGACCAGTCTTTTTGCCCTTTTAAAATGCTGACAGGGTTTCCTTGTCCAGGATGCGGGATCACAAAATCTTTGGTTTATTTTTATCAAGGAGATTTATACAAATCAATCAGCTATCATGTTTTAGGTCCTTTTGTCATTGCATTTTGTATTGTAACTGTTTTAGTACTTACATTAGAGCTTATTACCAAAAAAGAATACTTCACAGGACTTTTGTATAATAGAAGGCTGGCATACGGACTAGCTATTTTTTTAGGTGTTTATCATTTTATAAGACTAATTTTCTTTGTAAAAAATAATTCTTTTGATGATATTCTGCATCAATCAATCTGGTTTTAATAATGTATAAACTGGTTTTATTTACGAATCAGTTTTTTTGTTCGAGTACTATTTTAAGAAATAATAAAAATTAAGATTATGGAAAATACAAAAAGAGAAGATTGGAATAATCCACGTTATCAAGAAGAAAATAAAAAAGTAGTGGCTGGAATTCTAGCTATTTTGCTAGGATATTTAGGTATCCATAAATTTTATTTAGGTTATACAAGAGAAGGAATAATTCAGCTGGTTTTAGGGTTAATGTTCGGAATTGGCGGTATAATCGGAATTATAGAGGGTATTATATATCTAACCAAGAGTGATGAGGAATTTTATCAAACTTATCAAATTGGTCAGCGAGGCTGGTTTTAAAAGAAGCACGAATATATTAACGAAGATCCCATTCAGAAATGAATGGGATTTTTTTTGTTTAAAAATGTCTTTTTCTAATACAATTATAACTTTTAGTTCCTTTAAATAAAGACTTTAGTGGGTAATCTTGCAGCATACTAGAAATAATGGAGTAACTGAAAATCCTTAAGAGTAGGGAACTTAAATGAATTTATTATGATTGAAATGTTTAAAAAAGTAGTTTTTGAAAACTATGCAAATTTTAATGGACGTGCTAGAAGAAGAGAATATTGGATGTTTAATCTTTTAACTATTTTGATTTATATGGCACTGCTTGTTTTTAGTTTTATTCCTGCAATTGGAATTGTCTTCTCAATTTTAGTTGGAATATTTTTATTAGGTATTATTATTCCGTCAATTGCTGTAGGAGTTAGAAGAATGCATGACGTTGGAAAAAGTGGCTGGTTTATTCTTATTCCGTATTATAATTTATACTTATGCTGTATCGATGGTGAAAAAGGACCTAATCAGTACGGTGCGGATCCTAAGAATCAATTAGAAGAGATTAATGAAATTGGTAAAGAGTAAGTTTTCTAATTTTAATGATACAAAAAAAAGCCGTTTCAACTGAAACGGCTTTTCTTTTATTAATCTTCTTTCTCAGATAGTTTCTTTTCCAATTCAATCTGAAACTCTTCAATTACAGGTTTCATAGTGCTTTCAGGAATATCTGCAATTCTAATGTACATTAAACCATCAATTGCATTATTAAATAACGGGTCAACGTTAAAAGCCACTACTCTTGCATTTTGTTTGATATATTTCTTAATTAAAACAGGTAAACGTAAATTTCCTGGTTCCAATTCGTCAATAATTTTGTCAAACTTATTCAAATCAGATTCTGCTTCGTCAAAAATAAAATCTTTATCAGCATCTTTTAATTTTACTTTGTACGCCTTTTTCGGGTGAATATATTGCGCTATATACGGATCGTAATAGTTTGATTTCATAAACTCAATCATTAATGATTTAGAGAAATCTGAAAATTGATTACTGATACTTACACCTCCAACTAAATATTTATGTTCTGGATGACGCAAAGTGGTGTGAATAATACCTTTCCATAATAAGAACAAAGGCATTGGTTTTTGCTGATATTCTTTTACGATAAATGCACGTCCCATTTCGATCGATTTATGCATCATATCATGAAGTTCTGGTTCAAATCTGAAAAGATCAGTCAAGTAAAAACCTTCAATTCCGTATTTTGGATAGATTTCAGAACCTAATCCCATACGGTATGCTCCAGCAATTTTTTTGGTTTCATCATCCCATAAAAACATATGGTGATAATATTGATCGTATTCATCTATGTCAATAGATTCATTTGTTCCTTCTCCAACTTCACGGAAAGTAATTTCGCGTAAACGGCCTATTTCGTGTAAAATGTTCGGAATTTCTTTTGCGCTTGCAAAGAAAACCTCATAGTTTTTACTTTGTAAAAACCTGCTGTCACTATCTCTTAACGCTTGAACTTCATCAATAAGTTTTGACTCGTTTGCAGGAGTAACGATTTTTTTAGGCGCTTTTGGTATTTTTAAACTTGCAGTGTCAATCAGTTTCGTGTCTTTTTCAAAAGGATTGGCAAGCATGTAGGTTTTCTTTCTCAAGAATTCTGAATATTCTTCGAAAGATTCGATTTCGTTTTGCTCGCTTACAGAGATTGGTTTTCCAATACGAACTTTAATTACACGATCTTTCTGAGTTAATAGCTCAGAAGGTAATTTTGCTGTACGTAAAGTGTCATCAATTTTAGAAAGCCAGTAGAATAATTTACTGTTTTTGGCATGAAAGTAAATTGGAACAACAGGAACTTTTGCTTTTCTGATTAATTTCAGTGCGCCTTCTTCCCAAGGTTTGTCAACTACTAATTTGCCGTCTTTGTAAGTTGAAACTTCACCAGCGGGAAAAATTCCCAAAGGTTTTCCGTCGCTTAAATGACGTAATGTTTCTTTAATTCCAATCACGCTCGATTTTGCATCCTTATGATTTTCAAAAGGATTAACTGGCATAATGTATTTTTTCATTGGAACAATTCTGTGTAACAGAAAATTGGCAATGATTTTGAAATTTGGCTCTCTTTCAAGCATTAATTTCAAAAGCAAAATCCCATCAATTCCACCAAGCGGATGATTTGAAATGGTAATATACGCACCATCTTTTGGCAAACGCTTTAAATCTTCTTCAGGGATTTCGAACTTAATTTCCATTTCGTCCAAAATTCCATTCAAAAAGTCAAGGTCTGTCAAATGTTTATTACGATCGTAAATTTTATTAAGGGTCGAGATCTTAAGAACCTTCATAAGAATCCAGCCAGAAAAAGTACCGAGAACCCCGTACTTTTCAACATTTATTGCCTTTGCAACTTCTTTCGCGGTAACTAAACCCATGTACTACTTTTAAATTATTAGAACAGCGAACAAAGATAACAAAAAAGTCTACTTTTCATTGTTTCCAAGATAAACTTTGCACTTTTTTATTACATTTGAAATCCTAAAAAAATCACTGATGAAAATTATTTCTTATAATGTAAACGGAATTAGAGCAGCAATAAACAAAGGGTTTATCGAGTGGCTGCAACAAGCAAATCCTGATGTTATCTGTCTTCAGGAAATAAAAGCTACACAAGATCAAATTCCTGTAGACGATATTACTGCCGCGGGTTATCCGTTTCAATATTACTATCCTGCAACCAAAAAAGGATACAGCGGAGTAGCTATTCTTTCGAAAACAAAACCAAATAATATTGTTTACGGAACAGGAATTCATCATATGGATTTTGAAGGAAGAAATCTTCGTGCAGACTTTGACGATGTTTCTGTAATGAGTTTGTATCTTCCATCTGGAACAAACATTGAAAGATTGGACCATAAATTTATGTTTATGGATGATTTTCAAAATTATATCAATGAATTGAAACTTACGATTCCGAATCTGATTATTTGCGGAGATTATAATATCTGTCACGAAGCAATAGATATTCATGATCCGGTTCGTAACAAAACGGTTTCTGGATTTCTTCCAGCAGAACGCGCTTGGTTAGATGCTTTTATGAAATCTGGTTTTATCGACAGTTTCCGTCATTTTAACAAAGAACCACATCATTATTCATGGTGGAGTTACCGTGCAGGAGCGAGAGGAAATAATAAAGGCTGGCGTATCGATTATAATTTAGTTAGCAATGTTTTAGAAAACAGGCTAAAAAGAGCTGTTATACTACCAGACGCTATGCATTCAGATCATTGTCCGATTTTAGTCGAAATTGACTAATTTTTGGTATTGTTCTTGTTGAGAGTATCTCGGTTTAAAATCAATGCTTAGAATTTGCAAAATTTCTAGGATTGGTTTTTTACGAAGTTTAAAAGATTAAACGCCTAAATAAAATCAATTAAAGATGATTAAAAAAGCCTCCATCGGATTACTAGCATTAGCTTTGTCCACAACGTCATGTGTTTCTAAGAAAATTTACAATGATTTAGAAACCAAATACTCAGATTTGAAGAAAGAAAGTCGTTCTATTGCTGATGAAAATGAAAATTTAAAGAAAGCAAAGAATCAGTTAGAAGTCGATCGCGATAAACTGACTAAAGATTTAGCAAGTGCTAATGATGATTTGGCAAAACAAAAAGCAGATTTAGCGGCGGCTCAAAATAAATATAAAGTTTTACAGGATTCGTATAATGCGTTGGAGAAAAACAGCAACGATGCATTAGAGAAAAACTTGGCTAAAAACCGCGAATTGTTAGCACAATTAGAAGCAAAAGGTAAAGCTCTTGCAGAAGAACAAGCCCGTTTAGACAAAACGGCAAATCGTCTAAAAGAATTAGAAGATATGATTGCTGCTAAAGAAGAAGCAATGCGTAAACTGAAAGAAACTTTATCTAAAGCATTAACTGGTTTTGAAGGTAAAGGTTTGACTGTAGAACATAAAAACGGAAAAGTATATGTTTCTATGGAAAACAAATTGCTTTTCAATTCTGGAAGCTGGGCTGTTGGTGCAGAAGGCAGAAGAGCAGTTGTAGAACTTGGAAAAGTTTTAGGTGACAATCCAGATCTTTCTGTTCTTATCGAAGGACATACAGACGACGATCCGTACGCAGGTTCAGGACCAATTGCAAACAACTGGGATTTATCTACAAAGAGAGCAACTGCAATTGTTGCTATTTTAAGTGAAAACCCAAAAATCAATAAACAAAAACTAACAGCAGCAGGAAGAAGTGAATTTTCTCCTCTGGCAAGCAACGCGACTCCAGAAGGAAAAGCTAAAAACCGAAGAATCGAAATCATCTTGACTCCAAGATTAGATGAGATTGCGGAGATGTTGAATGGCATTAACTAAAGTTGCTAAGGTTCTAAGATACTAAGTTTCTAAGATTTAAAAAAAGGGTTCAAAGTTTTACTTTGTGCCCTTTTTTATTTAGAAAAAAACTTAGAATCTCAGAACCTTAGTACCTTAGCCTCTTAAAAAAGAATCTTATTCTTTTTTTAACTCTTGTCTCCTTTCGCATTGCACAATCACTTCGTAACTTTGAGGCTTTATAACTCAAAATAAGAAAACTTAGAATCTTAGCCACTTAGAACCTTAGAATCTCAAAAGAATGAAATACACTACATTACCTAACACCGATATAAAAGTTAGTAAAATCTGTCTTGGAACAATGACTTTTGGACAGCAGAATACAGAAGCAGAAGGACATGAACAAATGGATTATGCTCTTGAAAGAGGCGTAAATTTCTTCGATACAGCCGAAATGTATTCGGTTCCTGCGAGTGAAGCGACTTACGGAAGCACAGAAAAAATTATTGGAACTTGGTTTAAGAAATCGGGAAATAGAGATAAAGTGGTTTTAGCGTCTAAAATTGCTGGTCCGAATCCGAATTTTGGTTATATGCGCGAAAAGCTGGATTTTTCTCCAACAAGTATTAAATACGCGGTTGAAAATAGTTTAAAAAGACTGCAAACAGATTATATCGACTTGTATCAAATGCATTGGCCAGAAAGAAAAACCAATAATTTTGGACAGCGTGCTTTTCACGGGCACGATGATGTTTGGGAAGATAACTTTAGAGAAATCTTAGAAACTTTCGATGGATTAATTAAAGAAGGTAAAATCAAACACATTGGAGTTTCTAATGAAAACGCTTGGGGAATGATGCGCCTTTTGGAAGAAAGCAAATACAACAATCTTCCAAGAATCAAAACTGTTCAAAATCCGTATTCTTTATTGAATCGTTTGTTTGAAGTGAATTCTGCAGAAGTTTCAAAATATGAAAATGTTGGTTTGCTTGGATATTCGCCTTTAGCATTCGGCGTCTTGACTGGAAAATTCTTAACTGGAGAAAGTCATCCAAAAGCGAGAATTAATCTTTTTCCGCAATACAAACGTTACAATAGCGACCAATGTACCGAAGCAACAAAATTGTATCTGGAAATCGCTAAAAAACATGGTTTAACGCTAACGCAATTGGCAATGGGATTCGTTTTGCAACAACCATTCTTAACAAGTGCTATTATTGGAGCTACGACATTAGAACAATTAAAAGAAAACATCGATACAATTGATGTCACACTTTCTAAACAAATCTTAGCAGAAATTGACGCGGTTCAGGCTATATTTCCAGATCCAGCACCGTGATTTTAGTAAATTGAATAAATATAAAATCCCGATAGTTGAGAAACTATCGGGATTTATTTTTTAGGAGATATTATAAATTCAAAACCTGATCTTTAGGATATTTTACACGATAACTTATTCTGATCTTCTTGGTTTCATTTGGTTTCAGCTGTAATTGCCAAGTTAAGATTCCTGTTTCAGAATTTACTTTTGCGCTGTCACTTTGTAATAATTCTACCTCGATTTCCTTATTGGTTGTCAACGGATATTGATCTTTTAATAAAAGTTCAACCAATTCTTTTTTATTATTTCGAACGGTAATGTCGTAGGTAAAAGTTTGTTCTTTTCTAGAAGACAAAAACTTCGTTCCCGATTTGTCTGCTACTTTTTCACGTTTTATAGAAACTTTTTTATCGCGCCCCATACTTAAATTCAAAGTATCACTGGTTTGACTTGGTTCTATAAATGTTTTTCCAACATACATTCCTTCAAAAATGATATTCGCTTCGCCTTGCAATAAATTGTATTTGCTGTAATCTGCAATTTCGGCAAGTAGGAAAGCCTCATTTTCTACTTTTGGAGCAGCGTAATATTTATATGTTGCTGGAAGTTTAATTTCTTTTAAGGAAACGCTATGTACTTTTCCATTAGAAAGAATATCGTACGGAATATCAATATCAAAAGCTATATTAAGTTGGTTTTCTGCAACAGTTGTAAAATCAGAAACCGAAGATTTTTTCATCTTTGGCAATGCAGATACTACGACGTCTTCAATTGCTTTATCTTTCACTTCTCCGTAAGCACTACTTTGCAATTGGTTGGCAACAGCTCTTTGATTGTAACCATAATTGGCATTGTTTCTTAAAAACCAAGAACTTAATATTGGAGCTTGATTGTTTTGGTTTGGATAACCGCTAGATAATGTTAGTTTTACTTTTTTCCAGTCGATGCCACTGTTCTGAACAACCTGTGCTTTATAAACCATATTGATTGGTGCATTTACACTTTCGGTACGCAAATCATAAAATGGTGTCCAAGATGCGCTTTGTGTTAAATATGAAATCTCTAACGGAACAATTCCTGCTGTAGTGTTCATTACTTGAACAATTAATTTTCCTGATGAAGTTCGTTCTTCTTTGTTTGTATCAAACTCAAGTTTATTGTTCAGTTTCTGAAGTGTCTCGTCTAGTTTTCTCTGTTTATCGGTTAAGGTATTGATATTATTGGCAATTTCGATTTGTTTGTTTTTATAATAATCTACCATTTTCATTAATTCAGCAACGTTCAATCCAGAATTTACTCCCGAAATCTGTTGGTTTCGATCGAGTAACAGCATGGTTTTGTTTTCTGAATTAATCGTATTGACTACTTTTTGAAGTTCTTTTTGAACCAAAACAATACTATCATTAACTCTTTTGATTAAAGGAGATTTCGAATCTGTTTCATATTCTGAAATATAATTATTGGTAAACTGAACAGACAATACCGTTACATTTGCTGGAGCGCCAATTTGTACTGAATTTTCATTTAAATATGAAGCCACATTTTTAATGACAATTTCACTTGTTCCTGTAGGCAAAGTGGTACTTGCAGTCTGAGAAATTTCGGCAGCATTAAAATATACAGTTGCGGCTTTTACTTTTGCTGTTGTAAAAATTGGCTTTTGTGCATTCGCGAAAGCGCTGATCAATAATATGATGAATAGAATTACTTTTTTATTCATGAGGTTAAATTTAAATTAGCGGGAAATATATGATTATTACTGTTAAATAAAAATAGATTTAATAGTACATCACTAGAATTATTTTCTTTTTAGAATTGTCGATTAGTTTTTCGAGAACTCCGAAGAATTTTTCGTTTACCATTGGACATCCGAGACTATTGCAAATTGGGTAAGGCTGTTCATCAAAAGGAATTTCTGAGTATTTATGAAGCACTATATTTCGATCAAAAGCGTTATTGTTGGTTTTGTCTAAACCATACAATTTATAGGCTTTTCCAAATGTTCCAACATACGAACCGCCAATGGCGTATTTGCCTAACGAACTGCAATTTGAATTTTTAACATTGCTGAATTTTAGTTCCCCAGGAATTCCTGTTTCAGAACCAGAACCGTGTCCAACCAAACCTTTATCTAGTAACTTGTTGTTTTTTAAATCATAAATAAAAAACCGATTTCTTCCAGATTCTATCTTCATATCTAAAAATAATGCCACATCTGAATTGTATTTTGGAGATTTCCCCAAGAACCTCCTTACTTCAGTTATTTCATTTTTTAGTTTCTTTTCATAAGAATAGATCGGTTTTTTAGTTCTTGTGTCTTTTGTTTTCTCTTTTTTATTTTCACAACTCAAACAAATCAATGGAATTACTGTAAAGAGCAGAAAGAATATTTTCTTTTTCATTTGGATTTTTATTTTTCAACCGTATAGCCTTTTACTTTAGCGAAAGCTAGAATAGAAGAGTTAATCGTATTTCCAAGATCGTCTTGCGTTTTAGTTTTTTTAGCCTCATTATCAATATATTGCTGACGTTTTTTTGCTAAAACACTAATTTCTTTCTGAATTGTTTCTCTTTCTTTTGTTTTTTCGGTCACTATTTTTTGCAATTCTGCAGTGCTTTTGTTTTGCAGTTCGATTGGTAATTCTTCTTTTTTGATTTTCGAAATTGCTCCGGCATCATCTTTTACTTTATCTACCAAATCCCAAGTATCATTTTTATAAACGGCTTTTGATTTACTTACGGCACGATCGGTATAATTGGAAGCTGAAACTTTTTTAGCGTTCTGATCCTGCATTATCTGGTTTCTTTTTTTATCGGCACCTTTCGCTCCGTAATTGATATAGGTTTTATTGATTTTTTCATCACATTTAGCAATTTCATCATCATATGGTGTTGCAATATATTGAACCGCTTTGTCTGAATCGATATTGAAATATTTTCCTTTTCCGCGATCTGCTCCGTCTTTCCATAATGAATTAATGCCTTCTGTTTTGTCTCCACAGAAAATAGTATTCACATAAATATTATTTTTTAAAGCATCGCTAATTGTTTCTTTATAACTTATTCTTCCTTGATCAAAACCTTCATTTCCTGCAATGTAAATCAGTTTCATGCTGTTTTTGTCAGAAGCCCATTTTAATCCCTTAGTTGCATCTTGAATTACAGCGCCGCAATATTCACTTCCGCCATTAGTTCTTAAAGCAAATAATTTCTCCGAAATCAAATCGAGATCTGTCGATAAAGGTGTCACTTGTCTGATGTAATTTGATCTTTCAGATAAACCGTCGTTTCCATATTCGTATAAAGAAATTTCGATGTCTGGAGTTTTTCCTTCGTATTTTAAAGTCGTTAAAGTGTTTACAATGTTCCATAATCTTGATTTTGCCTGATCGATTAATCCGTCCATACTGTTAGAAGTGTCCAATAAAAGAGCGACTTGAATTTTGGTCGTTTCAGCCGAATCTGGCTTTTCGATTTCAGTGTTTTTTACTGGTTTTGCATTAGACGAATTACAGCTTGCAAAAAATATTGCTGATGCCAAAAGCGCTGTTATAAAAAGATTTGATTTCATGATTTTAGTTTTTAATTGAATGATTATAGATCAAACTTAAAAACTAAAAAAGCTCACTTTTTGGACAAATGGTGAAACAGTCTTTTGACTTGGTGAAACTTTCCAGATTAATGCATTTGTTTTGGAGTGTTGATATTCAGGTTTTTTAAATCGCCATTTGGAGTAATCAGAATAAATTCTTTGTCTGTTTTGGCAACTTGCTTCTTTTCTTTTTCTCTGTTAATAAAAATCTTTACTTCATATTGTACTTGAATAACAGGTTCCAGAACCGAAGAATTAATGATGAAATCGAATTCTTTACCAAAAATAGGCTGGTAATAAAGCGTAGTCGATTTATTGGCTTGATTAACATCTGCCGATTTTTTTAAATTTAAAGAAGAACTATTGTACGCTTCGTACGATTTGTACATTTCTACAGGTAAATTCACAACAAAACCATCGGTAATTCTTTTTTCAACGTTTGTAAATGTCTCTCCAAGAAGAAGCTCATAATTCTTGATTTTTTCCTGAATCAGCAGTTTGGCTTTGTTCATCATTTCCTTTTTGATGGTTTCTAATGAATTGGAGAAATAATCAACTCGAACTAAATCATATATTTCATGATTTGATAAAATCGAAATAAAATCGTTCAACTGATTTGGATCGGAAAATTTTATGTGGATGTTTTTCTTTAACTCAAATCCCACAGGAACTTCATTGTACGTTTTACGGCTGAAAATCTTTTTCTCGACTTCATATTCATAAACAGGAACAAAAGAAATCATATCCACAAAAATCTCAACGCCTTTTTTAAGTTTGATTTCGTTAAGCGAACGTTCAATTCTCTGGTCAAGCAAATCATTGACTTCTTTGGTTGTTTTGCCCGTTTGAGTAGTGCTGAAAATTGCCGTATAAGTATCTGCTTTAACATTAGCAAGACCTTTTACAGTTGCTACAATACCTTCGCTAGACGGAAAACCAATATCAATTGTAGTATTTGCAGCATATTGATTCTGATAATTGACATTTCCAGAAACTTGTCCGATAATAAACTGAGAAAAAAGGATAAAAGAGAAGTAAAATAGTTTTTTCATAATGATGGTTTTTAAGATTACTAGGTAAAAGTATTGATCGAAAAAACGTATTTTTGAGAGAATGGGTCAACAAGCCTTTTGACTTGGTGAATGTTATAGGATAGGAATTTGAAATTAAGTTACTTTACACTTTCTAAATAACTTGTTTGTGAAACGTCATGTATTAATTGTTTTCAGTCTGCTTTTTTTAGCGTTTTTATTTCCTCAAGAAATAACTGCGCAGTCAATTCCTGAAAAAAACGAAACAAAGAGTAAAGCCAAAATCAGTAAAACTGCCGAAGAATTATCTAAATCTTTAGATGAAAACGATGAATCGAAAATTGCTCAAAACTATGAAAAGCTGGCTAATGATTTTTTAAGCAAAGGCGATAATGCAAAAGCAGAAGAGTATTTTAAAAGAGCTTTAAATTCTTATACCAAATTAAAACTAACCGAAGATAAAATGCGTGTCACCAGAAGTTTGGCCAAAGTTCAGGAAAACCAGAAAAACTTCGATTCTGCGATTAAGAACTACGAAGCGGCAGGTTCTTTAACCAAAGATGCATCTGAAGAAAAAATAAACCAGAACGATGCTAACCGACTCAGAAATCAATCTAATCCTGCAAGTCAGACCAATTATGTTGATTCGAATATTGAATTGCTGAAAAAAGACAAAAAAGCTGCTGAAGTAAGTGAAGCATATGTACAGAAAGCACAGAATTCTTTGCAGTTAAATGACAAAGCAGTTGCAATTGAAAGTTATAAAAAAGCTTTAAAATATGCTAAAGACAAACCAGAAGAAGTTAAAATTAAAAACGAAATCGCAAAAGTTTACGTTGCCGATAATCAGTTTGACAAAGCACTTGCCATTAACGAAAAATTGCTTGCTGATGCTAAAACCAACAACGATTTTACCACAGAAATAAAACAATTGCAATCGCTGGCTTCACTTTATTTTGAAAAGAAAGAACCAGAAAAAGCCATTTCTTCTTTAAAAGAAGCCTATAATTTATCTTTTCAAAAAGGAAATTCATCTGAAGCCAGAAAGAGTTTATCTTCTTTAATTAAATATTATAAAACAAAAGGCGAAGACAAGGAAAGTATGGCTTTGTACGAACAGTTTTTTAATAATTTCGAACAGTTAATCAAATCCGATACTACTTTAATTGATGCCAAAACGTTTCAGGTTACAGAAGACAAAATTCGTCAGCTTGAAAAAGAAAAGGTTTTAAAAGACGAATTGATTTCGAAGAAAAACTCTTTCAATTATTTCCTTTTAGGTTCAATTGGTTTGTTGTTGCTTTTGTTTTTCTTCATTGTAAAAGCATTGTATTCTATCAGAATCAAAAACAAAGAAATCGCTTTGCAGTCATTGCGTCGCGAAATGAATCCGCATTTTATTTTTAATAGTTTGAATAGCGTCAATCAGTTTATTGCCGAAAACAAAGAATTGGAAGCCAATAAATACTTGACTTCTTATTCAAATTTGATGCGAAATATGATGGAAAACTCTAATAAAGATTTTATTTCGTTGGACAAAGAAGTAGAGCAATTAAAGAAATATCTCGATTTAGAACATTTGCGTTTTCAGGATAAATTCGACTTTGAAATTGTGGTTGATGAATCTCTAGATACCGAAAGAGTTTTTGTTCCGAATATGATCATGCAACCGCATTTAGAAAATGCCATTTGGCACGGATTGCGTTATTTGGACAAGAAAGGTTTTTTGTCGCTTCGATTTGAGTATAAAAACGGAAAAATTAATGTGATTATTGAAGACAACGGAATTGGTTTAACCAAAAGCCGTGAGCTCAAAACGAACAACCAGAAAATTTACGAATCTCGAGGTTTAAATAATACTAAAGAAAGAATTGACCTTTTGAATGAATTGTACAAAAAGGATATTTCGTTTACTATTTCAGAAAAAGAAGAACCAAAATCAGGCACGATTGTTCAGATTGTTTTTCCATTAATTGATAAAATATGATGACTTTGCAGAAAATAAAAAGCGTAATTGTCGAAGATGAATTGGCAGCGCGCGAAGTGCTTAAAAATTATTTGAGCAAATATTGTCCGCAAGTTGAGGTTGTCGGCGAAGCGCAGAATATAAAAGAAGCCGTTCCGTTGTTGCATGAAATTAAACCGCAGTTGGTTTTTCTAGATGTAGAAATGCCTTTCGGAAATGCTTTTGATGTTTTAGAAGCCTGCAAAGAGCTACAATTTGAAACCATTTTTGTAACCGCTTTTTCTGAATATTCGCTTCGTGCTTTAAATCAAAGTGCAGCATATTATCTTTTGAAACCAATTAGCATTGAAGAACTGATTATTGCGGTAAACAAAGTGCATCATCAGATTTTGAATCATGAAATTTTCAATCGAAATAAAATTATTGTTGAGAATTTTCATGAACAAAAACCAGAAAAACAACAAGTCATTCTTCCAACGCTTGAAGGTTTTGAAGTTGTCAAAATGGAAGATATCGTGCGTCTTCGAGGAAACGGAAATTTTACCGATTTGTATTTGAATACTGGAGCAAAAAAAATGGTCTGCCGATTTCTGAAACATTTTTCCGAGATTTTGCCATTGCCTTTTATTCGTGTTCATAAATCGCATATCATCAATCTCAATTGCGTGAAATCGTATAATAAAGGAGGAATTGTAACATTGAACGACGGAACTGAAATTGAAGTTTCGCCAACTTATAAAGAAGAGTTTTTAAAGAACTTTAAGTAGTGGTTTTTGCCACGAAGGCGCTAAGGCACGAAGTTTTTTTAATCTCGCAAAGACGCAAAGTCTTTTGAATAGGAATAAGATCGAAATAGGAAAGGGCTTTAGCCAAACTTTACTAGTTTGGCTAAAGCCCTTAGATTTGCATTTATATTTACATCCAGCTAAAGCTGGATGCAATTGAACTTAAAAAACTTAGTGTCTTAGTGCCTTCGTGGCTAAACCCTCTTACAAATCAAATTCATCATCAACAGCCAAAGAATCTGTTTTGATTGCTGTAGAATCTGGAACTTTAATGCGAATTAATGAACGTGCATTTCCAGAAATATAAACAGGCAATAGACCAATTGTGTCTTCTGGAACTAAAAGCCCTCTTCTAAACATCAAATTCTTCAGGAAATTTTGGTTTTTAATAGCATAATCCTTCAAATTACCTTGGTCATTAAATTGATACATGAACTTTCTAGGTTTCGGAATAATCGTTGCTAAATACAAACATTCATCAACATTTAAAGCCGAAGGACTTTTTTGGAAATAGAAATGACTCGCTTCGCCAATTCCATACACATTTGGTCCCCATTCGATAATGTTGAAATAAACCTCTAGCATTCTTTCCTTGCTTACAATTCGGTTGTTTTCTAAAATGTAAACTAGCAGAATTTCTTCAAGCTTTCGCGAAAGCGTTTTTTCACGAGTTAAAAAGACATTCTTAATTAACTGCATGCTAATTGTGCTGGCACCGCGAGAGAATTTCTTAGTTCGAATGTTCTTAAGAATTGATTGTTTGAAAGCTTCATTTATAAATCCGCGGTGCGAGAAGAAAGAAGGATCTTCGGTCGTTAAAACACATTTTCTTAGATATGGAGAAATTTGGTCTAGCGGAGTATAATTAGGATTCGCATTTCCAACCAAAACTGGTCTTTGCAATACATTTTGAATAATCGCTCGATATACAAATTCGCCATTTAATTTATTTAAATCTGCTTCGCCATATTTGGTAATTCGCAAATCTTCTTTGTTTAATTTGCTGTCAAAAACAAGCGTGTTTGGTTTGTTTTTATTGAATTTGAAATCCAGTTTATAATCGAAGTTTCCAGTGGCCTGCATACCTTGAAAATGCGTGAATAAACCATCTGGAAGCGAAACGATAAAATCTTGCGCTTTCATTTTCGGAATATCGACTTTCAAAGTATAAATTGTGTCTTTTTCTGTATCGTAAGAAATATAAGGACGAACTTTAATCTTGTTCAACTGCATGGTTGACGAACTGTCGATCGAAATAAAGCTATCTCCCAATAAAAATCGGTAATCAAAACGCGCATTTTTTATTACCACATCTTTGCTGGCAATTTTCGGGTGATTGATTGTAAGATTGGCAATCGAAGTAAAACCGTCAATATGCAGTTCGCTGCCACTTTTGTCAATGTTTTGGACATTTAGACGAATAGAATCAAAACTTGCTTTTAAATTGTAGCGTTGATCTAAATAAGGCACACGAATGGCACCATTATCTAAGTTGAAAAAGCGAATATCTGCCTTTTTATTTCTAGGATCGGCAAAACCTTTAATATTCCAACGCTGATCAAAATCTTTTGCTTGAACGTGAAGATTGGTTTCTAATTGTTTGTTGTTTAAAACCAATTTGTCTACATCAATAGAAGTTAGTTTGTCGTTGTCATTGATTTTGAATTTGAAGTTTTTCAAATCCATATCGGTTGGAACCAAATTCAAAACTTTAGAAATGATTCTGTAGGCAAAAGCGGCATATTTACGTTTTTCGTTTGAGTCTGTTTCTTCGCGATCTCTTTTTAGAAAAGCATCAAAATTTCGTTTGTTGCCTTTTTTTACTAGTTGGATATAACCGTTGTCGACTTTTAAAGTTCCAACCTGAACATCTCCAATCAATAAATTGCTTAAACTGATACTGGTTTCTACGTTTTTTATTTTTACAAGTGTGTCTGCATTTATAGGTGCTAGCACAACATTTGTTAAATGTATGGTTGATAATCCATCAAAAGAAGCAGATTCTACAGAAAAATTACTGTTGTATTGAACAGCCATTTTGTGCGTGACTTTTGCAATTGCTTGATTTAAAAGTGAGTTGCGAAAAAAATAAAGCCCAACGCAAAGCAAAACCAATATTGCGGCAAGTATTTTTAGCGCTTTGTATATTTTTTGTTTCGGAAAATTCATAAAATTAATTTGATTCGAAATTATTCAGTTTTCAAATCTAGGATAAATTTAAATTTAAAATTATCAGCTTGTAGAGTTTTTCTTTTAAATTTTAAAAAATCTATTAAAATATTGATATAATAATTTTTGTGTCTATTTATTTATGCCATTTTAAAACTTATAAGCCTCTTTGTACTATTTTCTTTTGCGTTTTGTGGGAAACCGTAATGTCTTGTAGTATATGCCCTATATATTTGTGCTATTAAACAATAAAAACCAGTGAAATGAAAAATTTAAAAAAAGTTATGTTTTTGTCTTTTGCAGTTTTTGCATTAGTGTTGTCTTCTTGCAGTAGTGATAATTCGTCTGATGATTCGGATAGTCCAGAAAGCCAAGAAGGATTTATGAAATTTAAATATAATGAAAAAGATTATACTTTTTCTGAGCCTGCCATAATTACTTCTGGAAGTGTAAATATTATGGGAAGTTCAGGAATTGACAATACATATAAAAAAATCTCTTTATGGACACCTTTAGATATTAAAACGGGAAGTCATCCAATAGTTTATGATTTGTCAAATCTTACAACTACTTATCAAGCAAGTTTTAGTTTTATGCCAGAAATAGAAAATGTCAACGCTACATCTGGAACGCTAAACATCATTACTAATGATGATAAAAAAATTGAAGGAACTTTTAGTTTTTCAGGAACTTCAAACGGAAAAACATTTACAGTTACTGAAGGAAGTTTTAGATTTGTGAAATTTTAGTACTTTTAAAAGTATAAAATCCTGCTCATAAGTTTATTAAACTATTGAGCAGGATTTTTTTTATAATTGATATGCTGAATTTATCCAAAAAGAATGCTTGCAACATCTTCAATTTTTGCAACCAATTCAATTTTAATTCCTGTATTCTTTAAAGCAATTTTGTTGTATTTAGAAACAAAGATAGTATCGAAACCTAATTTTTCAGCTTCTTGAATGCGCTGATCCACACGGTTTACAGGACGAATTTCGCCAGAAAGTCCGACTTCGCCAGCAAAACAGAAACCTTTTCCAACAGGAATATCTTCATTAGACGATAAAATTGCGGCAACAACAGCCAAGTCAATGGCAGGATCGTCAACAGAAATTCCTCCCGTAACATTCAAGAAAACATCTTTTGCACCTAAACGAAATCCAGCTCTTTTTTCTAAGACAGCCAAAATCATGTTTAGTCTTTTGGCGTTGTAACCCGTTGTACTTCGTTGAGGTGTTCCATAAACAGCTGTACTCACTAAAGACTGTATTTCGATCATCAACGGACGCATGCCTTCAAGAGTTGTGGCAATTGCTGTTCCAGATAATTCTTCGTCTTTATGAGAAATCAGGATCTCAGAAGGATTGCTAACTTCTCGTAATCCGCTACCAAGCATTTCGTAAATTCCAAGTTCTGATGTTGAACCAAAACGGTTTTTTAGCGAACGTAAAATTCGGTAAATATGGTTTCTATCGCCTTCAAACTGCAAAACGGTATCTACCATATGTTCCAAAATTTTTGGACCAGCGATGTTTCCGTCTTTGGTAATATGCCCAATCAAGATTACCGGAATATTACTTTCTTTAGCAAATTTGATTAATTCTGCTGTGGTTTCGCGAATCTGAGAAATACTTCCAGCAGTCGATTCGATATAATCGGTGTGTAAAGTCTGAATAGAGTCAATTATGACTACTTCAGGCTGAATGGTTTCAATTTGTTTGAAGATATTTTGCGTTTTAGTTTCAGTAAGAATATAACAATTGTCGCTGTTTGGCGTAATTCTTTCTGCACGCATTTTTATCTGTTTCTGACTTTCTTCACCAGAAACATATAATGTTTTATATGGTAATTTAAGAGAAACTTGAAGTAAAAGTGTACTTTTTCCGATGCCGGGTTCACCGCCCAAAAGCGTTAAAGACCCAGGAACAAGTCCGCCTCCTAAAACACGATTCAATTCGCTGTCAGTTGTGTCCATTCGAACTTCTTGAGCAGAATCAATCTCGTTAATCTTTAAAGGTTTTGGCGCTTTGCTTGTTGGAGTAGGTTCGCTTTTCCAAGCAACCTTATCCTGTTTCTGAATTATTTCTTCGGCAATCGTATTCCATTCTTTGCACGCGTTGCATTGCCCTTGCCATTTGGCATATTGAGTTCCGCAGTTTTGGCAGAAAAAGGAAGTTTTAACTTTTGACATTATTTACTTTTTTTGGCAAGTGTATTCATTTCGTCAATTTTCTCATACATCAAGTCTTTATTCAAATCGCCAATTGGCTCCATTTGCGAAGCATTTTGGTATTTTCTTGATGCGTGTTTAGGATCGCCTTGTTTTTCATACATTAATCCTAACTCATATTCTCCTAACATGGCTTTCGGGTAATTTACATTTCCTATTTCTGCCATTTTTCCTAGTTCGCTGTATGCATTTCTTTTTAAAATAAGACTTTCCACTACTTTAAAATCGCTCATTCGAACTGGAATCTGAACGCCTAAAACTTCAGACATGTCAGCGTATTTTTTTTCTAAATATTCAGCGTAACCTTCTTGAAGAACCGCAATTTTGTCGTTGTATTCGGCAGAATTTATAGGTCGATAAGCTTCAAAAATATGGTACAATGCACTTGGTATAGAATGCAATACTTCTGTATAATGTGTTGCGCCTTTAAATACATCATATTTATAATTCACTAACGGATTATTAGCAATTTTAATATTACTGTTTAATTTATCTATTGGCTCTTTAATTTTTTTAATATCGCCTTCTCCAGCAGAAAGGTAATAGAAAATTGGTTTTTTTACTTTGGCAAACTTCTCTGCAATGCGCACTTCCATTTTTGGAGCAAGCTCAGGGCTTAAACAGATGTATGCATTAAAAAGTGGCATTTCCTTATACAAATAAAAATTAGCAAAACTTGCTGTTACATCGTGACCTGCAATAAGCCTAAAAGGTGAGGTGCGATATTTTTTTTCAATATATGGCACTAACTCAGCTCCGATGAATTCGAAAAATTTTGCGCCTTTTTCAAACGGAAGACCTTCATTTTGATCAATTGTTGAGTCGTCGTAACGCTCTCCATCTTTATTTTGATGAATTCCGATGATAATCATTTCTGGAATGTCATCCCAATAAGTTCCGTAACTAACGGCTCCTGAAAACGGATCAAATAAATAATCTCCATCCAATAAATATAGAACCGGATATTTTTTGTCTTTATTGGTTTCGTAAGAAGCAGGAAGTCCGATTGTAATTCTGCGTTCTTCTCCGAGTTTCTCCGATTTAATGTTGTCGAACGTTTTTTGGGCAAACGACGAAAATGAAATTAATAAAAATAGTAGGTAAACTTTTTTCATGATTTGTGGCATTTCAGTGAATTAAAAAAGTATTGAAAATAGTGTAGCAATATACTATTTTATTTGCTTCTTTGCTAAGTGGTTTAAAAATTGAAGTAGAGTGTTTTAGCGCCAAAATCATTTTTCGATTAGGACAAAAGAAGGATTTTTTGTGCAAAATTGACTTTTGACAAAGTAGGGGAATTCGGTAAGAAAAAGAAAATCTTAGGTTAAAGAATTGTCGTTTTCATTTGGGAAAATGATCCAAGGCTTGAAGGTTTTTGCTTCTTCAAAATCCAGTGTAGCATAAGAAATAATAATGATGATATCATCTTTTTGTACTTTTCTAGCTGCAGGACCATTTAAAGTAATTTCTCCTGAATTTTTTTCGCCTTTAATAGCGTAAGTTTCAAAACGCTCGCCATTATTAATGTTAACAATAGATACTTTTTCGCCTTCAATAATGTTTGAAGCCTCTAGTAGAGTTTCATCAATAGTAATACTGCCAATATAATTTAAATCGGCTCCGGTTACTTTAACTCGATGAATTTTTGATTTTATAACTTGAATTTGCATGATGCAAAGTTAGATTAATTTAATGAAATGGTGTCAATCAGTCTTATAGAATTAACAAATACCGCTATAAATGCTCGATATTTTTTATCATTCTCTTTCTGATCGATAGATAAAAGTGTAGATTCGTCAGCAATAACAAAATACTCCAGTTCAAATTCCTTGTTGTCTTTGAAAGAATTTTCTACAAATTCGATTGTTTCTTGCGGACTATGATTTTGGAAAATCTCTTTTGCCTCTGTCAAAACTTTGTAAATAATAGAAGCGTCTTTTCTTTCTTGAGAAGTTAGACGTTCGTTTCGCGAACTCATGGCAAGTTCATTTTCTTCTCTAAAAATCGGACAGCCCACAATATTTACTGGCAATCCTGTTTTTTCGACTAATTTTTTAACAATTTGAAGCTGCTGAAAATCTTTTTCGCCAAAATAAGCATTGGTTGGCGTTACGATTTCGAAAAGGCGTTTTACAATTGTTCCGACACCATTAAAATGACCTGGACGGAATTTTCCTTCCATCTGGTTTTCTAATCCATCAAAATCAAAAGTCTGCGAAACGGTATTTCCTTCATAAATATCATCAACCGAAGGAGCGTATAAAATAATTTTATCGCTTAATGTACGCATTTTCTTAACATCTTCTTCTAGTGTCCTAGGATATTTTGCTAAATCTTCAGCATTATTAAATTGAGTTGGATTGACAAAAATACTTACTACGGTGTCGTTGTTTTCTTTCAGCGAACGTTGCATTAAAGCCAAATGTCCTTGGTGTAAAGCGCCCATTGTAGGTACAAATCCGATAGTTGAATTTGCGGTTTTGATAGTTTTAAGATAGGCTATCAACGCTGCTTTACTGTAGAAAATATGCATTGAGGTATTATTAAAATTTATGCAAACATAATATATTAGTTATAAACTGCATAAAATTTTGTAATTTTGCGACGTTTTTATTACCAAAATTAAGTAAAATACTATTATGAAAGATAAGAGGATATTATATGTATCATCTGAAGTCGTGCCTTACTTGGCTGAAAATGAGGTTTCTTTAATGTCTTATGACGTTCCGAAAATGATTAATGACCAAGGCGGCCAGATAAGAATTTTCATGCCTAGATATGGGAATATAAATGAGAGAAGACATCAATTGCATGAAGTGATAAGACTTTCAGGGATGAATTTGGTAGTGAATGACTTAGATATGCCATTGATTATTAAAGTAGCATCGATTCCAAAAGAAAGAATTCAGGTTTATTTTATCGATAATGATGAATATTTCAAACGTAAAGCGACTTTTACAGATGAAGAAGGTGCTTTATACCCTGATAATGATGAAAGAGCAATTTTCTTTGCCAAAGGTGTTGTTGAGACCGTAAAAAAATTAAACTGGGTTCCGGATATTATACATGTTCATGGCTGGCTTGCGGCAATGCTTCCTATATATATGAAGCATTATTATAAACATGAAGCATTGTTTTCTGAAACGAAAATTATTACTTCTGTTTACGGGCAATCGTTTGATGAGAACTTAGACTTAGAAATGATAAATAAAGTTAAATTTGATGGTGTTCCTCATGAAGCAGTATCAGATTTAGAAGTGCCAAATTATGAGAACGTTTTAAAAGCGAGTATTTTACATTCTGATGGCGTAATCATTGCGTCAGAAAATGTTTCCCCAAGTTTAACAAAATTTATAGAATCTTCAGGAAAACCTTTTTTACCTTTCGCCACGAAAGATGCATTTGCTGACGCTTATACAAATTTCTACAGAACATTTGGACTTTAAATTTTAATTTTATTATTAGACATGTATAGAACTTCTTTTTTTAAGAAAACTCTTTTAGCTGTAATGGCTGTTTTTTTATATTCTTGTGACAAAGATTTTAATGCGATTGGTGAGGGTTTAGTTGGTGATGATCATTTTGGACTTGAAGCTGTAAAATACGACGTTTTAGCATATAATCAAGAAGTGACTCCTATTCAGTCAAGTAATATGTCGCCAAATAATGCTCTTGGTATTTTTGACAATCCGCTTTTTGGAACTACGACTGCAAATTTTGTTACCCAACTAGGACTTGCTACTTATTCTCCAACAATTGGAGCTTCTCCTGTAGTTGATAGTGTTAAAATAGAAATTCCTTATTATAGTCACGTGACAGCTACTAATGAAAAAGGAGACAGCACCTATGAGTTAGATTCTATTTATGGTGATAAAAACGGAAAATTTAAGTTAAGTATTTATGAGTCTGGGATTCAGATGAGAACTAGTTATTTTAGCGGTGGTAATCAATTGCCTCAGTATTATTATACAGATCAGAATAGTGAATTTAGTAATAAAAAAATTGGAGCAAGATTAAATGATGGAAATGTCCTGCAAAATGATGAGTTCTATTTTGATGCTAAAGAAATTGTAATTAAAACGACTGATCCTGATACTAAAGTTGTGACTACAGATAGGAAAAAGCCTCAAATGACGATGCTGCTTAATAAACAATTTTTTCAAAATAAGATATTAAATGCTGCTGCTTCGAAACTTTCTACAGAAGATCTCTTTCAGGAATATTTTAGAGGGTTGTATTTTAATGTCGAAAAATCAGGATCCAATCCAAGCAATATGGGGCTGATAAATTTTAGTGATGGTAAGATTACAATTTATTACAAAGCTAAAACAGAATCTACAACAGATGAGGATAGCACTATGGAGAATAAATCTATAGTTTTGAACTTAAAGGGAGTAAGTGCACTTACGTCTAGTACCGCTAATTTTCTTGATTATGTTCGAAATGCAGATTATGCAAGTGCTATAACTACAAGCGTAAATAAGACAGAAGGAGATGAAAAGCTTTATTTAAACGGAGGTCAAGGGTCTTTGGCGGTTATAAAACTTTTTAATCCAACAGATGTGTTGAGTTATAATGCTAAAGGCGAAGTAGTGAATGGAGCAAATGGGGTTCCTGATGAATTGGACGAAATAAGAAGTAATGCTACGGTTAAAAACTGGAAAGTTAACGAAGCTAATTTAGTTTTCTACATCGATGCTGATAAAATGAAGGGTACAGGAGAGCCAAATAGAATCTATTTATACGATTTGACAAATAATGCCGTTTTAGTTGATTATTCTACAGATGCTTCATCTACCTATGGAGGATTAATTACTCTTGATTCTGATAAAAGAGGAAAAAGTTATAAAATTAGAATTACAGGACATATTCGTAATTTGATAAAAGATGCGACGGCAAAAAATGTTGATTTAGGTCTAGTTGTTTCTCAAAGTCCGGCAGTACTTGCGTTTAATGCGTTGAAGAATAAAAATGAGGTTATATCTGCAGTGCCAAGAACATCAGTTATGAGTCCTTTAGGTACGGTCTTATATGGCGGAAAAACTTCTGTTTCAGATGATAAAAGATTGAAACTTGAAGTCTACTACACGAAACCAAATTAATAAATATATATGTGTGGAATTGTTGGATATATCGGTCACCGAGATGCCTATCCTATTGTAATAAAAGGATTAAAGCGTCTTGAGTACAGAGGATATGATAGTGCCGGCGTTATGTTGTATGACGACGAATCGGGAATTAAAGTTTGTAAAACCAAAGGAAAAGTTTCTGATCTTGAAGCTAAAGCTAATGAGGGTTTTTCGACAATTGGTAACATTGGAATTGGACATACGCGTTGGGCAACTCACGGGGTTCCAAATGACGTGAATTCTCACCCTCATCTTTCTAATTCTGGAGATTTGGCAATTATCCATAACGGAATTATTGAGAATTATGCTCCTTTGAAAGAAGAGCTTATCAAAAGAGGATATACTTTTAAGTCGGATACAGATACTGAAGTTTTAGTTAATTTAATAGAAGAGGTTCAGAAGAAAGAAAATATTAAATTAGGTAAAGCTGTCCAGGTTGCATTAAACCAAGTTGTAGGTGCGTATGCAATTGCTGTTTTTGATCGAAAAAATCCAAACGAAATTGTAGCGGCTAGATTAGGAAGTCCGTTGGCAATTGGAGTTGGAGAAGGGGAGTATTTTGTTGCTTCTGATGCTTCACCGTTTATCGAGTACACTTCTAATGCAGTTTATTTAGAAGATGGCGAAATGGCAAATATCAGATTGCATAAGCCAATCAAAATTAGAAAAATCCAAGATGACTCTTTGGTGGATCCTTACATTCAAGAACTTCAAATGAACTTGGAGCAGATTGAAAAAGGCGGGTATGATCATTTCATGCTTAAAGAAATCTACGAACAGCCAAGCGTAATTAAAGATACTTACAGAGGAAGACTTCATGCTAATGAAGGAATTGTTCAGATGGCCGGTGTAGAGGATAATCTAGAGAAATTTTTAAACGCAAAAAGAATTTTAATTGTTGCTTGCGGAACTTCTTGGCACGCAGGGTTAGTAGCAGAATATATCTTTGAGGAATTTACACGTATTCCTGTTGAAGTAGAATATGCTTCTGAGTTTAGATACAGAAACCCAATTATAAATAAAGATGACGTAGTTATTGCTATTTCACAATCTGGGGAAACTGCAGATACTATGGCAGCTATTAAACTGGCTAAAGAAAACGGAGCGTTTGTATTTGGAGTTTGTAACGTAGTGGGTTCTTCTATTTCTAGAGAAAGTCATGCTGGTGCTTATACACACGCAGGACCAGAGATTGGAGTAGCTTCTACAAAAGCGTTTACTACTCAAATCACAGTTCTAACTATGATTGCTTTACGTTTAGGAAAAGCAAAAGGAACATTGTCAAATACAGATTTCCATACTTACCTACAAGAATTAGAAATTATTCCTGAGAAAGTGTCTGAAGCGTTAGAAACTGATGCTAGAGCTAAAGAAATTGCTGCTGCTTTTAAAGATGCGCCAAACTGTCTTTATTTAGGTAGAGGATACAATTTTCCTGTAGCATTAGAAGGTGCATTGAAATTAAAAGAGATCTCATATATCCATGCAGAAGGTTATCCAGCTGCTGAAATGAAACACGGTCCAATTGCTTTAATTGACGAACATATGCCAGTTATTGTTATTGCGCCTAAACAAGGACATTACGACAAGATTGTGAGTAATATCCAGGAAATTAAATCAAGAAGCGGTAAAATTATTGCAGTCGTTACAAAAGGTGATACTCAGGTTCGTGAATTAGCTGATTATGTAATCGAAATTCCAGAAACTTCAGATGCATTGTCGCCATTGGTTACTACTATTCCTTTACAATTGCTTTCTTACTATATTGCTGTAATGAGAGGTTGTAATGTAGATCAGCCACGTAACTTAGCAAAATCGGTTACGGTAGAATAAGTTTATTTTTCAAAATATAAATATGTTAAAAAAGCGAGATTTAGGTCTCGCTTTTTTTTATTGCCAATAATTTTTTTACGCATATGTATTTTTGTGAAATTTTCAATTTTTTGATAAAATATTATATGTATGCATAGTAAACTGATTTTTCTTTAGGTTTTCTTTGTTTTTATTTTAATAAAATCAATTAGTGAATAGTTAAAATATAGTGCAAAACAATGATAAATATCAATTTTATTTAACATTTTTTTATGCATATTAAAATATTTGCTTATTTTGGCTATATATACTAACAAAAAACTAACCCAAAATGAGAGTCTACTTGCTAATTATGTTGTTATTCAGCGGAGTGTCCTTTGCACAGAATACAATTACAGGTTCGGTTACCGATGGTAACAAACAATCTATCCCTGGTGCCAATGTTGTTGTTGTCGGAGAAAACAGTGGTACTTCTACTGATTTTGACGGATCGTTTAAATTAACTACTAATGCTAAATTGCCTTTGTCTATAAAGGTTTCTGCAGTAGGATTTGAGACTAAAACGATAAGCGTAACAACGGCAAATCAAAAAGTGAATGTGATTTTAAAAGATGAAGAAACTAAACTGGATGAAATCGTTGTTGCTGCATCGAGAACACCAGAAAGAATTCTAGAGTCTCCTGTAACTATTGAAAGAATGGGTGTGCAGGAAATCAAAAAAACGGCTTCTCCTTCTTTTTATGATGGTTTAGAAAACATGAAAGAAGTGCAGATGAATACTAGTAGTATGTCATTCAAGTCAATCAATACGAGAGGATTTGCTACTGTGGCTAATACTCGTTTTATGCAGTTGGTAGATGGAATGGATAACTCGTCTCCATTATTAAACTTCGTTTTGGGGAATATGATTGGGGTTTCAGAAATTGACGTTCAAAGTGTTGAGTTGCTTCCGGGAGCATCATCTGCTTTGTATGGAGCAAATGCTTTTAATGGAATTTTATTTATGACAAGTAAAAGTCCGTTTACCAATCAGGGGGTTTCAACTTATTTTAAATATGGTGCGACTTCGCAAGAAGCTGCGGGAACAAATAGTTTTTATGATTTTGGTATCCGATTCGCCCATGCTTTTAATAAATATTTTGCAGCAAAAGCAAACTTTACTTATATGCAAGCTACAGATTGGTATGCAACAAATTATAATGATAAAACGAGAGCAGGTATTGATAGAACAGATCCTAACTATGACGGTATTAACGTTTATGGTGATGAGGCTTCGACAAATATTAGAGGTGTTGGTCAAAAATTGGAAGCAATGGGCTTGATTCCTGTTGGAGCATCTAATCTTCTTCCGAATTCAAATGTTAGTAGAACGGGTTATAACGAGATTGATTTGACAGATAATAAAGCGGCAAACAAAAAGATTGACTTCTCTTTGCACGGTAGACCTTTTGGCGATGAAAGATTGGAAATTATCTGGCAGAGTAAATTTGGAACTGGAAATGCGGTTTACCAAGGAGCAAACAGATATTATTTAAATGACTTTTTTATGCAACAGCATAAATTAGAGTTAAGAGGAAAAAACTTCTTCGTGAGAGGGTATATGACAGGAGAGGATGGAGGTCATTCTTACGATATGGTATTTACAGGAATTAATGTAAATAGAAAATGGAAAGACGATAATACTTGGTTTGGACAATATGCGGGAGCTTATATTCAAGGAACTTTAGCAGGTATGAATCCGCAACAAGCCAATGCTTTGGCGAGATCTACAGCAGATACGGGTCGCTTTTTACCAGGTACGGCTGAATTTAAAAATGCATTTAATCAAGTTATAAATGATCCAGATGTTTTAAGCGGATCAAGATTGGTGGATAATTCTAAAATGTATCACTCAGATGCAAACTATAATTTCAGAGATATTATAAAATTTGCTGAAATTCAAGTAGGAGGTTCTTTTAGGTCTTATGAGTTAAATTCTCATGGAAGAATTTATACAGATGCTACTAGCTTGATTAATTATAATGAATACGGAGCTTATGCACAGTTGATGAAAAAGTTTTTGGATGATAGAATGAAGTTTACAGGATCGCTTCGTTATGATAAATCTAAAAACTTTGATGGTAATTACTCTCCTCGTTTGTCTCTTGTTTATTCTGCTGGAGAAAAGAGAAATCATAATTTCAGAGGATCTTTTCAAACAGGTTTTAGAAACCCGACAACTCAAGATCAATATATCGGATTTAATATTGGTAATGCAGTATTGTTAGGTTCTGCTCCAGATAACTTAACTAGATTTAATGAAACTTTCAGTCTTAGCGCAGAAGGTCAGCTATACGCTGGAAGCGCTACAAAGATTATGAATGGTAATGATGCTTATGGCAATTCTTACTTGGCAAGTTCTGTAACTGCGTTTTCTGCAATGGCTGGAACAGATCCTATCGCAGCGGCTGCGTTATTGAAAAAATCAAGAGCTAATTATGTGAAACCAGAAGAAGTAAAAGCCTTTGAGGTTGGATATCGTTCTATTTTTGAAGGTACTTCAATAGATATCAATGGATACTATAATATCTACAATAATTTTATTGGTAATTTAAATGTGGTTTCTCCTTTCTATGGAACGGCTCAAGATAATCCGAATATTGCTGCAGGAGTTGCTGATCCAGGTGTTCAGTCAATCAGAGCTCTTCAAAACGGAGAATATAGAGCATATCAATTGTATACAAATTCAGATGTAGAGATTCATTCATTAGGATTTGGTGTTGGTCTTTCTAGAAAAATAATTAGCGATTTCGAATTAGGATTAAACTATAATTATGCTCAATTTGATTTTGATCAAGCTAAAGACCCAAGTTTTGAGGCTGGATTTAATACGCCAAAACATAGAGTTAAAGTATCTCTTGGAAATGATAAATTATTCAAAAACTTCGGATTTAATGTAAGTGGAAGATGGAACAGCGAGTACGAATGGGAATCTAACTTTGCAGATGGTACAATCAAATCTGCGACAGTAATTGATGCTCAAATAAATTATGGAATTCCAAAATTGAAATCTGTTGTAAAATTAGGAGCTGCTAATATTGGCGGTAAAGAATATTACCAAGTTATTGGAGCTGGATTAATCGGACAGCAATATTTTGCTTCTTGGACTATTAACCCATAATTGATTATTAACTCTAAGTCAAATTCATTATTTGTGTTTCTAGATCAATGTCGAGAAACAGATAATTATAAAAAATATAGATTATGATAAAAAATTTCAAGTGGCTTGTATTGGTTTCGTTAACCTTTATGGCTTGTAATAGTGATGATGATGTGACTCCTGTAGTAGAGTCGTCTGATGGTAAGCCTTTAACTGCTGGAACTGCAGATTTTTCGAAGTATGTTGCTTTAGGAGATTCTTTTGCGGCAGGATTTAGTGATAATGCTTTGTTTATTAAAGGTCAAGAAGGAGCTTACCCAAATATTTTAGCACAGCAATTTGCTTTAGTAGGTGGAGGTGAATTTAAAACACCTTTTGCAAATGATAATGTAGGTGGATTGTTGTTAGGAGGAAATATAATTAGCGGACCGCGTTTGTATTTTAATACAGCAATAACACCAGAACATCCGAATTCAACAGTTGATCCTGTAAACGGAGTACCTACTACAGAGGTTACAGCGCATTTATCAGGGGCGTTTAATAATTTAGGAGTTCCTGGGGCAAAAAGCTTTCATTTGCTTGCTCCTGGTTATGGTAATGCTGCAGGTGTTGCTACAGGAACAGCAAATCCGTATTTTGCTCGTTTCGCATCTAGTGCAACAACAACTGTTTTGGCTGATGCTTTAAGTCAAAATCCTACTTTCTTTTCTTTATGGATTGGAGGTAATGATGAGTTAGGGTATGCAACAGCTGGTGGAGATCCTACGGTAAATCCTTTAACTCCTCCTGCGACTTTTGACGGTGCGTACAAAGCTTTGGTTGCTCAGCTTGTTGCTGGCGGAAGAAAAGGTGTTGTGGCAAATCTTCCTGTTATAACAACACTTCCTCATTTTCATGTAATTGCTTATAATCAACTTAGTCAAGCTAGTTTAACTGATAAAGGAGTTAGTTTGATTCCAGCTTTAAATGCACAATTGTATGGTCCTTTGCATAATGCATTAGCATTTTTAGGTCAGGGTGATAGAATTAAGCTTCTGTCTTCAACAGGAAATAATCCGTTATTGATTGTAGATGAAACATTGCCAGATTTGTCAGCAAATTTAAAAGCAGTGCTAATGGGTGGTGGATTAGATGTTAATACTGCTACAGCAATGGGAATGATTTTTGGAAGAGCAAGACAAGCATTGCCTACTGATTTAATTGTTTTAGGGGCTTCTACAAGAATAGGTAAGGCGCCAAGTGTGGCTTTAGACGGAATCGCTTCGCCTTCGCCATCTTTAGCGCAATTAGGGGTTACTTTTCCTTTGCCAGATAGATATGTTTTGTTACCTTCTGAAGTAGATGAAATAGGAGTAGCTACCGCAGCTTATAATGCAACTATAAAAGCAGCTGCTGAGGCAAATGGTTTGGCAATTGTTGATGCGGAATCGATTATGTCTGATTTAAATAAAGCAAGCGGAATTACAATGAACAATTTTACATTGAAAGCTACTTTTGTTACTGGAGGTATGTTTTCTTTAGACGGAGTTCATCCTACTCCAAGAGGGTATGCTTTTATTGCTAATAAATTTATTCAGGCCATTAATGCTAAGTATGGTTCTAACTTAAAAGGTGTAGATATTGGTAATTATCAGGTTCTATTTTCGAAACAGTTATAATTAAAGAATTAGTACAATATCAAAAAACCGCTCATTTTTACAGATGAAGCGGTTTTTTTTCTTTTATTAAAAAAATGCTGTTTTTGTTATTTTTTGAGCAAGTTTTATGAATCAAACAAAATCATGCTATTTTTTATGAAAAAAAAATTGATTTTATATTTTAAAAAATTATCTTTGCGCTCTGAAAAAAGAGGTATTTTCGATAAACCTAAATAGCTATTTAATAAATACATAAGTAATGTCAAAAGTAATAGGAAAAGTTGCTCAAATCATTGGACCAGTAGTTGACGTAGTTTTCAACGGTAAAGATGTTGAACTTCCAAAAATTTATGATTCACTAGAAGTCACTAAAAAAGATGGAACTATCTTAGTTCTAGAAGTACAATCTCACATTGGGGAAAACACTGTTCGTACAATCTCTATGGACTCTACAGACGGTTTGTCTAGAGGATATGAGGTAGTTGGAACTGGTAATCCAATCCAAATGCCAATCGGTCCAGACGTATATGGACGTTTATTTAATGTTGTTGGAGATGCCATTGACGGTTTAGGTAATTTACCTAAAACAGGAGAAAACGGTTTGCCTATTCACAGACAAGCTCCTAAATTTGAAGATTTATCAACTTCATCTGAAGTTTTATTCACAGGTATTAAAGTAATCGATTTGATTGAGCCTTACGCAAAAGGAGGTAAAATTGGATTGTTTGGTGGTGCTGGTGTTGGTAAAACAGTATTGATTCAGGAGTTGATCAACAATATCGCAAAAGGTCACGGTGGACTTTCAGTATTCGCTGGAGTAGGTGAAAGAACACGTGAAGGAAATGACTTGCTTCGTGAGATGTTAGAGTCAGGAATTATTAAATACGGTGATGATTTCATGCACTCTATGGAAAATGGAGGATGGGATTTATCTAAAGTAGATATGCCAGGAATGAGAGAGTCTAAAGCTACTTTCGTTTTCGGACAAATGAATGAGCCACCTGGAGCTCGTGCACGTGTGGCACTTTCAGGATTATCTATCGCTGAGTATTTCCGTGATGGAGCTGGATCTGATCAAGGTAAAGATGTATTATTCTTCGTTGATAATATCTTCCGTTTTACTCAAGCAGGTTCTGAGGTATCGGCACTTTTAGGTCGTATGCCATCTGCAGTAGGTTACCAGCCAACTTTGGCAACAGAGATGGGTGCTATGCAAGAGCGTATTACATCTACAAACAAAGGATCTATTACATCTGTACAAGCGGTTTACGTTCCTGCGGATGACTTAACTGACCCTGCGCCAGCTACAACTTTCGCGCACTTAGATGCAACAACTGTATTGTCTCGTAAAATTGCTGAGTTAGGTATCTATCCTGCGGTTGACCCGTTAGATTCTACTTCAAGAATTTTGACTCCACATATCTTAGGAGATGAGCACTACAACTGTGCACAAAGAGTAAAAGAAATTCTTCAAAAATACAAACAATTACAAGATATCATCGCTATCTTAGGTATGGAGGAGTTATCTGAAGAAGATAAACTTGCAGTATCTAGAGCACGTCGTGTACAACGTTTCTTGTCTCAGCCATTCCACGTAGCAGAGCAATTTACAGGTATTCCAGGTGTATTAGTTGATATTAAAGATACTATCAAAGGATTTAACATGATCATCGACGGTGAGTTAGATCACCTTCCAGAAGCAGCTTTCAACTTGAAAGGTTCTATTCAAGATGCAATCGAAGCTGGAGAGAAAATGTTAGCTGAAGCATAATAATATTGGTTGTTAGTTGTTAGTTGTCAGTTGTTAGAAAGCAACCATCAACCATCAACCATCAACTATTAACTAAAAAAAATATGATTTTAGAAATAGTATCACCAGAAGCGAAATTATTTTCAGGAGAGGTAACATCTGTTACTTTACCAGGAGTTAATGGAAGTTTTCAGATTTTAAATCATCACGCGCCAATTGTTTCTATTTTAGAAGAAGGGACAATTAAAATTGCAGCTCCAAGCTTCAGTTTTTCTAAAGAGGCTGCTGATAAATTTACGAGAGTGAATGACCAAACTTATACTTTAGAGATTAAGTCAGGAACAATCGAAATGAAAAACAATAAGATAATTGTATTAGTTGACTAAGACAATTTCAAAATAAGCAGAAAAGCCAGACAACATTGTCTGGCTTTTTTTATTTTTGGCACATGGGAGAAAAAAAAGAAAATGAAATTTCGATTTTTACTGGAAAACGAGCTTGGTACGAGCTATTATTAGCATCAATTTTTTTTGGAGCTTTCATATACATGATCGTTTTGTTTGTATATTTTGCTTTTATTGAAGTGTCGATTAAAATAGCGATCAGAGCTTTTGTTACATTTCTTTTATGCGGAACATATTGTTTAGTATATGGATTCAAATTTTCGGCAACCAAAAATATGCTGATAAACTCGGAGACTAATACAGTAATTTCAAGATACATTATTGGACCATTTTCTTATGATGTGAAATTGAAAGCTAGAGAGTTTGAATATATTTCTTTTTTTGAAGATAGATATGGTGAGTTTGGGACAAATCTTTGGTACGTTAAAAACAGACATTATAAAATGTACAGTTTTGAAGATAAAGAATCAGCATTTCAATTTTCTCTCGATCTTTCCAACAAACTTAATATTGATTTGCTTGACGCTACAGAGAAAGGAAATTTTAAATGGGTGGAGAAAGAGAATATACAATAGTTCGTATTTGCCTTTTGTATTGTTTTGTTTGAGTCTGGTGTTTTATATGTCAGAAAATTAACAAAAAAAACATAAAAAACCATTTTAAAAGTTGTAATATTTTACTGATTATTAGCTACGTTTGTAAGTATAATAACATTTAAAAAAAATATTATGAAAAAAGTTTTTTTAGGAATACTGCTAATTGCATTAAGTTTTGGGACAATGTCTCTAACTACTAGTTCTGAGAATGTTACTAAAGCTTCAATAGAAGCTACAAATGTCGTTGTTGGTCCAACATATACGGCCCCTTGGTTAGGAATCTGTTGCGAGTCGCCACTTACTGCTGCGGAACGTGATATTGTAAAACGCGGTTATCCTGCGACTACTCAATATACTATTAATAGTACGACGAGTAATACGGTGACGTACACAATCTTTTAAACTGTTAAAAAAATACATTTAAAGCTAGATTTAAAGTCTAGCTTTTTTTATTTCTGTACTTTTGAACTATCAAAATCTCTTTATAAAATATTTGATCAATTGTAAAAGCTCAGTAAGCTTTTATGTTATTGCTTCGTCTTATTTGACGGGGCATATATTACTTATGTCAAATTTTATAAAGAATATATATGAAAAATATATCAAAAGTTGCTGTTCTTGGCGGTGGCGGAAGAACAGGAAAATATCTTGTAAACCAATTATTAGAAAACGGTTTTAGTGTAAAACTTCTATTAAGAAATCCAGACAATTTTACCTTTCAAAATTCAAAAATTGAAATCATTAAAGGCGATGCTATTAATGAAGAATCTTTAAAATTATTGCTTAGAGATTGTCAGGCTGTAATTAGCACTATTGGTCAGAGACCGGGAGAACCGATGGTGGCGAGTGAGGCAACAAAGAATGTTCTAAATGCTATGAATGAATATGAAATTCAGAGATACATTCTTCTTGCAGGATTAAATATTGATACTCCATTTGATAAAAAAAGTCCAAAAACAACGATGGCAACCAACTGGATGAAAACTAATTTTCCTGAAATTCAGAAAGACCGTCAATTAACTTACGATCTTTTAACTAACAGTAAGGTTAATTGGACGCAGGTTCGTGTTCCGTTAATTGTTTTTTCTGGTGATAGTGATAAAATCTCTGTAAGTCTTGAAGATTGTTTAGGAGATAGAATTACAGCATTAGATATTTCGAAATTTCTAGTAAAAGAAATGGTTGAATCTAAATATAGTCATCAATCACCTTTTATTAGCGCAATTTAAATTTAGAAAAGCAGCGAATTTCACAGAAATTCGCTGCTTGTTTTATTCTAAAATGAATTGTCTAACTTTGTTTTTATGAAGCTGCCAGAAAATCTTAATCGTAAATTGGAAACTTGTATACAGAACAATCTGTTTAGAAAATTGCCTGTATTTAATAATCTGATTGATTTTTCGTCTAATGACTACATCGGATTTTCGAAGTCAGAAACTATTTTCAAGCACACTCATGCTTATTTATTAGAAAATGAGATTTTCCAAAACGGAGCGACAGGTTCAAGATTAATCTCAGGAAATCATTCTCTTTATCAAATTGCAGAAAGTTTTATAGCGGAATTTCATGAGGCAGAAGCGGCTTTAATTTTCAATTCGGGATACAATGCCAATTTGGGATTTTTTAGCGCTGTACCGCAAGAAAATGATGTTGTTTTGTGCGATGAATTATGTCATGCCTCAATAAAAGATGGAATCGCAATGTCTCGAGCTAAATCTCATTATTATATTCACAATGATGTTGAAGATTTAGAGCGACTTATTCTTAACCATTCAAATGCTACAATTTATATTGTAACCGAAACTGTTTTTTCTATGGATGGCGATAGTCCGAATTTAGAAGAACTGGTGTATCTTTCAGAAAAATACAATTGCTATTTGATTGTTGACGAAGCTCACGCTTTAGGCGTTTTTGGAGATAAAGGAGAAGGTCTGACTCAATATTTGCAATTGCACAATAAATTTTTTGCTCGAATTGTAACTTTTGGAAAAGGTTTAGGATGTCAAGGCGCTGCAATTTTAGGAAGTGATAGTCTTAAAGAATATTTAATCAATTTTGCGAGAAGCTTTGTTTATACAACTGGATTATCTCCTCATGCTGTAGCAACCATTTTTATAGCGTATCAACAGTTGGAAATCGAAAAAGAAACCCGTGAAAAACTTCGTCAAAATATTGTGCTTTTTAATCAGCAGAAAAATTTATTAGGATTAAAGCCAATGTTTGTACATAGTAAATCTCCAATACATTCTGCTATTGTTCCTGGTAATAAGAATGTAAAAGAATTGTCGGAGAATCTTCAAGATAAAGGATTCGATGTTCAATCTATTTTTTCTCCAATTGTTCCAGAAGGCCAAGAACGTATACGTTTTTGTCTTCATAGTTATAATTCGCAGGAAGAGATTAATAAAGTTTTAGAATTGGTTAGAGATTTTGTTTTTTAAGTATGAAAGAAGATTTTAAATTAGTTAGAAGTTATCAATATTCATCAGAAGCCCAAATATTCTGTGGTAAGCTAGAATCTGAAGGAATAGAAGTTTATTTAAGAGATAATCACATAGTAGATTCAAATCCGATTTGGAGTAATGCTGTTGGTGGGGTCAAGCTTTTTGTGAGGGAAGAAGATTTTAAAAAAGCAAATGAAATTCTTTCGACAGTTAGTCAATATTCATTAGATGAAAAGAATGATTTAATTCAATGCCCAAATTGCGGTGCCGAAAAAGTCGAAATGATTACTTCACTAAGAGATACGAAATCATTAGTTGCATTTATTTTTTCACTGCTTTTTGTTCTGATGCCTTTTTATTCAAAATACCGTTATCAGTGCGATTGCTGTAAAACTGAATTTTAAAAATAAAAACAAGAAACCCATCTTTTAAGATGGGTTTTTGCTATTAATTAAATATGATTTTCTTTTTTGTTTCATGACCATTTTCAAGAATTACTTTTACTAATAAAACTTGATTGCTTGAATGTAAGTTTGGAATCTGCAATTCTTTAGCTTCAATTTTGTTTTTGTTGTAAAGCATTTGACCGCCAATAGTATAAATCTGAACTTCTTTAATGTTTTCAGTTCCACTGGTTACATTTACAACTTTTGATTTTACAGCTACTAAAACTCCATCCGCTACATTTTCAAAATCATCTGTGCCAAGTGTTTTGTTAGTATAACGTAATACAAAACGATCTGGAAAAGTTCCGACAAGAGTTGTAAAAGTATAATTTGAAGCACGTAAATCTGTTACTATACCTGTTGTTTTATCTTCAAGATAAACTGCTTGTTGGTCGAAAAATCCGTCTGCGTGATCTATCGAGATTGTAAGCGAAGTTTCTACAGTTGCTTTATAGCCAAGAGGAATTATTTCTGTATTGTCAAAAGGTAAAGCTCTTGCCTGAATAGCCAATTTTTTTGCTTCGTTAATCGTATAAAAATCTACATACGAATTAGCTGCTAGTGTAACGGCATCATAATTATAATCGAAAGTGTTTGTTGCGCCTTCTGCATATCCTATTAATAGCTGTTTAAAAGCATCTTCATTATTACTCAGATTTAACCATAAGCGATTTACTTCAGTTTCGGTTTCTTTCGCAGTAGTTTTGAAAAACTGTGTATTTTGTGCTTTTACACGTAGATCATTGTTGAAAATAATTGAAGTTACTTTTGGTTTTACAAAGAAGCCTTGTCCTACCCCAATATATCCAGAAGGCATTTCTCCTCCAGTTGTCGCTCTTGTTCCTCCTAATGATGTAAATATTGCATAATCTGGACTGCTGTATGTAGCAGTGTTGCTACCATTTTCTTTTTTTGGCAACGATGCATGTGTCCAAAAATATAATGGTCCGACATCTCCATTTGCTTTAATAAATTTTCGTGCATCAATAGCAGATGGATAAGGATTTCCAGTAAAATAATATTTATCTGCGGTGGTTTGAATTACAATATCTCCGTTATTTGGTTTTCCAAAGAATTTTCCTGTAAAAGCAGAGGCCGATTCATTATTAAAAGACTGTGGGCCTCGAATACTGTATCCTTTTCCAACTTCCATTGGCAATGTTCCATACAGATTGGTTGCCCATTTGAAATCAGAAGACCAGTAAAGATATTTATCAAAATAGGTTTCAGGAGACAAAGTATTCATTTTAAAATCTGGGTTATTTACTGGTGGTGACCAATACGTCAGATCAAAACGTCGTACTTTGGTAATTCTTTGTATTTCAAATGCCTGCATGCTTCCAGAAAACATGTCTTTACTTGTTGAAGTTTGAAGTAATGATCCGCCGTCTAGAATTAGTAATTTACCTCCTGTTTCAACTTTTATGTTTTCATCAACAGTTAGGGTAACATCTTTTTTAACGGTTAGAGTAATATCTGGATTAATCGTGCAGGAGCAAACTTTAAGATCAGATTCTAAAGCAGTGTCTTTATTGATTACTAAGCTACTTCCATCAGGAATAGTTCCAGTCCCATTGTAAATAATATCTGTTTTTGTAAAATTAATTCCAAGGTTAGCATCGCCCCCATCTTCTCTTAAGCGTATCTCTACTCTAGACTCGCTGTTTAAAGGGTAAAGATCTCCACTGTTAATTAAATATGTAGCATTATCCCAACCATAGTTAGAAAATATTAATTTATCATCGATGTAAAGCTCAATGGCATCATCATGATTCATGTGTTTTAATTGGTATAATCCACAATCAAAACCTTTACGTTTGTAAACCACTGTAAAATTGTTGTCTGGTATTTGAGAACCTTGCCAGATGGTTGCAGCTGAAGGAGATTTATCTTTTGGCCAGTAATTTGTTGAATCGGGATTTAAATTTGGATCAACATAATAACCAGCATATCTTACATTGGCTAACGTTATATCGTTGTTCACATAACCATAAACGTTCCAAACTTTGTCTCCATATTCAGAAGGATTTCCTTTTGGAATGCCAAAGAAAAAAGAAACTCTTGAATCACCTCCGTCTTCATAATACTCAAGAACAAATTTATGTTGGCCTATAGCTAAATCTTGTGTAGCATAATCCATAGTGTAGCCATGACCATTCCATCGTGATATAAGAGGTGTAGCTACATCATCGATATATAGTCTTACCCCGTCATCGCTTCCAATATCAAAACTGTATACGCCAGCTTCAGTAATATCAGCAAGCATTTTATATCGTACAAAGAATCGATCAGAAGGAGCATCATCACAAGCAAAATTCGAAGTTTGACCAGTAACAGCACCACCTCCAATATTTCTATCAAAGTTTTTGTTTTCAGTTACAGTTCCTATATAAGTTGCAATACTAGTACTTGGTAAAGCCGGATAAGAAATATTTGGAGGCATGGTATTGGTTGTTAATTTATAAACATATCCATTCCAAATGTTTGATCCAAAAGCAGTTTGGTCACCTGTTGGTACGCAAGTCGCCAACTCATGAGCTCCGATGTAGGGTTTTATTCTTGTATTGTTGTCAATGTCTGTTGTGACAGTTGCAATTAAAGTTCCGATAAGAGTTTTGTTTATCGCACTATTCGCGTCTAAATATAAACTGTTGTTTAGAAATAGTGGATTTGCATTTTTAGAGTTAGTATCTTTATTTGTTGTTTGTTTCCAATCGTCAATAGTAGTTTTTTTGTTTGCTGAAGTGTAATAGCTTCCAAAAGTACCTACATACTGTGAACTATAGTAGTTGTTGTAATCTAATGTTGGGAATTTTGAACCGTCTGCAGATTCTAAATATATCGCAAAACGTTCGCTTCCTGATGTTTGAGCATTTACAAATATATTGTTTCTAATATCTAGTCCAGAACCATCTCTTACGTATAAAGCAGAAGAGCATCCAGAAGGTTGGTTTGTAATAAGTTTTACGCTATTGTGATATAATTTAATACTAGAACCAGAATCAATATAAATACCAAAGGCATTTTGACTACTTACACCGCCACCTCCAGCCGAACTTGCATCAAGTACAAAGTTGTTGTATAGTAATTGATTGTTTCCTGTTGCGTAGATTCCGCTTGCAGTTACTGCTTGGTCAGAAATTATAGAACTAATTTTATTGTTAAATATTGAAGCATTATTTCCTTCTAGTTTAATTGCTATTGCTCCAACACTAGATGAATTTGAAAAGTAATTAGAGATGATGTTTTTAGAAATAATTACGTTATCTCCTTTAATATAAACAGGATAACCTATGCCGTAACCTCTGCGGTTTTCTATATTTGAAATAGTATTATTTGAAACAGTTCCATCACTTGCCTCTTCTAGATATATACCAGAAAAATTAAGTGTGCCATCAAAATTAGAAGGGATTTTTATTTCGTTTAAGATATTTCCTGTTACAGTATAATTGCTCACATTTAAAAGAGAAATACCTAAAAATGCTTTTGAGCCGATCTTATTGTCTAAAATTTTCCATCCCTCATTGTTTTTGTTTTGACCTTTTACAACTATACCCTGTTTAACATTGACAAAAGTTACATTTTGAATGGTATTATTGCTATTATTTGCATTGCTGTCGAAGCTGTCTCCAGAGGCCAAAATACCAGTAGATGTTGTTCCTATTGCGTCGCCCAAAGTGTTTAATTCGATGGTTAAATTCTTAATGATATTGTTCTCAGACTTTTTATACAGCCAAATTGCAACTCGACTAGAATAGCTATTGCCGTCAAAGTTATTGTAAATTTTTAATTTGTTGTCCTCAAGAGTATTATTTCCATCAATAGTAATATAATCGGCGTTATTAAATGCAATCAATGCTCCACCACCAACTTTTCCAGAGATGATAATTTCTTTTCCATCATTGGGTCTTATGGTTACTGTGTTTTTATTTTTGTTCTTAAAGCTTGGAATTGTTAATTGAGAAGATAAATTTTGATTATCATCTAATAGAAACTGGACATCTTTATCTATTCCCTCATTTTTCAGTTTTTCAATTGCTTCAACAAGATTTTTGAAATCTGCATCAGTTCTGGTTGAACTAATGATGTAATTACGATTCAATTGAGCAAACGTTAAAAAAGGTAATAATAAGAATAAAAGTAAAGTTTTTTTCATGTTAAATGTTTTCTATCAATTTGTTATGCTGGCATAGAACTTTCGAAGCGCGGCAAAGATAGATACATCTACGAGCTAGAATTTGGTAGGGTTTTGAGAACCCATATATAATCGATGAATTGTTAAAATAGTCGATGAACTACATTAAAAATTTTAATGTTCGATAAATATTCTTATAAAAGAATAGAAAATATTATAAGAATAATCGTAAAAAATTGAATTTTTAGAGGTTGTTTTTTGCGCTTTTAGACTAAAAAACGTCAGATTTGCTATAAAATCTTAGAAATAGGAATATTTTACAACTGTGAGTTGTGTTGTTTTTTTGAGGATGAGAAGTTTTAAGAATTTAGAAAATTTATAAAAATTCTTCTTTTTGGAGGATTAAAAAAACAAGTTTAGTTTTCTTCTAATTCTTTTACTTTTTCGTAGACTAAATTGCTTTCGAAACCTCTTCGAAGCATATAGTCACAAAATTTTTTACGCTTTTTAAGAAGATTAGTTTCAGAAATAGTATTCCAAGATCTTTCTGCAAGATTTTCGAAAGTTTCAAAATATTCTTCGGGTGAAATTTCTTTTAAAGCCAATGTAATATTTGTTGAAGAAATGTTTCTCGCTTTTAATTCGTTTGTAATTCTGATTTTTCCCCAATTTTTAATTCTGTGTTTACCTCTAGCAAAACTGCAGGCAAAACGAGTTTCGTTTAAAAAATTGCCTTCAATAAGCTGAACTACAATAGTATCGATCTCATCACGAGTCATTTTCAGGCTGTATAATTTATCAACAACTTCATCGTGACAGCGCTCTTGATAAGCACAAAAATGCTCTAATTTTTGTAAAGCTTCTTTGATGGTAAAAGTGCTGTTCGTCGGTTTTTTCATGCGTTTTAACGTTTAAATGAAGTTATAGTCAATTAGTTATAAAATATTTCTAAAATTTGTTAATATTTTAGAAAAAGAAATAAATTATAACCTTGTGTATTAGGCTAATTTAAATATTTTTGTACGGAATTTTAACATTTTTAAATTTCGGCTAAATGCCAAGATTTTAACATTTTGGATTTCAATATAATACCAAAAGAACATTTATTCTTTTTGAAAGAAATGCCTTTTTTGCTTTAAGCAAACCAAAAACAAATTTAAAACAAATACCTACTGTTATATGATGAGAAAATTACTTTACTCGTTTTTATTCTTCATTTCCTCTAAGTCTTTCTGCAAAAGATTAAGTACTCCAAGTTTAGGATTACTTTGTGTTGGGATGTTTTTTGTGGTTTCTTTTGCTAATGCAGCAACTTATTATTCTCGAGTAACAACAGGTCCTTTCGCAACTAATGGGACTTGGTCAACTAATCGAAATGGGAATCCAACTAACACTACTAATCTCGCTAATGGAGATAATTTTGTAATTCAAAATGGACATACTATTACTGTTGGAGTAAATGAAAGACTTAATAATATAACTATTGAAGCTGGGGGTACATTAATTGTTGGAGGATATGATTTTAGAGTAGATGGTACAACGACTATTTCTGGAACTGTGATATTTAATAGTGCTAGTGGAACAAAAACTTTTTATGATTTAGTGACTATTAATTCAGATGGTATATGGAATAATACTGGTGATTCTATAATAAATTTTAGAGGAGGAATTACAAATAATGGAGCATTTAGTGCAGGGGCAGGTACCCATAATTTTACAACCAATGCTCAATCATTGAACGGAAATTTATCGATTCCAAATATCTCAATAAGCCAAAATTTAACAAATCTAGGGAGTCTCACAGTTTCGGGTACATTATCTGGTGGGTCAACTTTTATTAATTCTACAAATGCTACATTTAATTATGGAGGAACTACTATTAGCCCAACTCTTACAGCTACAGCTTCAGGAAATATAGTGAATTATAATGGATCTATTAATCAAACTATAAAATCGACCACATATAACAATCTTACTCTCTCTGGGACAAGTACTAAAACGTTTTCAGCAAATACGACAATAAATAGTACTTTATCTATTGCATCAAATGTTGTAGCTAATTTAGGTACAGGTTTAAACCATATGGCTAATAGGCTTACTTTAGGAGGAGCGGATACTGTTACAGGATCATGGGGTAGTACAACTTCAGCAGCAACGAATCAAAATAATACCTATTTCTCTGGGGTTACTGGAATTGTAAATGTAAGTGCTTCAAATTGTAATTTAGCGTCATTTACAATGACTGGTACAAGCGGAGGTTATTGTAGTACGGTAGCTGGAACTCCAATAGGACTGTCAGGTTCAGAAACAGGAGTTAATTATCAGTTATATCGAGGTACAACCGCGGTAGGTTCTGCTGTCGCAGGAACAGGAAATGCTTTAAATTTTGGTACGTTTAATACTACTGGAGATTATACTATAGTGGCATCAAAACCATCAACTTTTTGTTATAGAACTTTTGGTCCAATTTCTATTTATAATTATAGCACACCGCCTACGCCTACAGCGACAGTGGTAAAAACAACCTGTCCAACATCTGCTGATGGATCAATCACAATTACAAACGCATTATCACCGGCTTCATTAGCTTTTACAAGTGCAAATAATCAATATGTTGATACGGGAAGTCAATTGCTTTCTAATAGAGCTGCCTTTACGATAGAGGGATGGGTGAAATTTGATCGTGCTACTGCCATTGGAGCAAATAGAATGTCTCTTTTTGGACAAAATGATGCCGTAGAGATTGGTTTTATAGATGGAAATTTAATCTGTTACACAGCTGCAGCGGGTCAGGTTAATATGTCTTTAAGCACTTATTACCCAAATGATAATGGATGGCATCATATTGCAGTGACAGCTGATGGAACACTGGGTGGAATTAAAATTTATGTTGATGGTTCTCAAAAGGTTTCGGGAGGTAGTGCAGTTTCAAATTACGGGTCAAGTAGTTATACGACAAAATTTGGATGGGGAACACTTGATGCAACAGGGGGAGGATACACAGGAGAAGTTTTTAAGCTAGGATTTTGGAACAGAGCACTTTCTGCAACTGAGGTTACGAGTATGGCATCAGGCTTTGTTGTCTATAATGGAGCGCAAACAGGATTATTAGCAGGTTATAGCTTTACTGAAGGGACAGGTTCAACAACTGCATCAGTTGGAAGTGCGGGACTATCAGCATCAAGCCTTACGAATTCTCCTGTTTGGACAGACCCATATTCTTATTCTTGGACTTCTACTCCAGCAGGTTTTACAGCAACGACTAAAAACATAACGGCATTAACGGCTAGAACTTATAATTTAATAACTTCGTTGAAAACTTGTACTAATGCAGGAAGTTGGGCTGTAACGTCGACTAATCCAGCTGTAACGGCAAGTGTGAGCATTGCGGCTTCACCATCGGCAACGATTTGTTCTGGAACATCAGTTACATTTACAGCCACACCTGTAAATGGTGGAACAGTTCCAATTTATCAATGGAAAGTTAATGGGGCTATAGTTGGAACAAATAGTTCAACGTATTCAAGTTCAGCTTTGTTAAATAATGATGTTGTTACTTGTGTCATGACATCAAATGCAGCCTGTGTATCGGGAAGTCCTGCTACATCACCTGGAATAACAATGACGGTAAATCCATATGTAGCGGCTTCTGTTAGTATTGCAGCCGTTCCATCTGGAGCAATCTGTTCTGGAACATCAGTTGCATTTACGGCAACGCCTGTAAATGGTGGAGCAGCTCCAACTTATCAATGGAAAGTTAATGGAACTGTAGTTGGAACAAATAGTTCGACGTATTCAAGTTCAACTTTGTCAAATAATGATGTTGTTACATGTGTTATGACATCAAATGCAACATGTGTAACAGGAAGTCCTGCTACATCGGCAGGAATTACAATGACAGTAAACCCAAAACCAACAGTAGCCAATGCAGGTGCTGATCAATACGGCAATGGAGCATTTACGCTAGCTGCCAATGTCCCTACAGCTGGTACAGGTAAATGGAGTATAGCGAGTGGTCCAAGTACAGCTCTAACTCAGTTTAGTAATGTTAATGCTGCTAACGCTACATTTACTCCTCTTGGAGCAGGAGTATATACATTAAATTGGACAATAACTACTACTAGTTGTGGTTCGTCTACAGATGATGTAGTTCTTTCGAATTGTGTAGGTAATTTAATTCAAAACGGAGATTTTAGTAACGATACAAATAATTGGTCAAAAGCTACTACAAAAGGAACGAAGGTTGAAGTTTTAAAAGAAAATGTATATTTTCCAAACGGCAATAGTGAAAATTATACCGCAGAATTAGATGTAGAAGCATCATTAGGACAAACGGTATCAGTTATTCCTAACGTTCCTTATACTTTAAGTTTTATTTACGCTCGTAGACCGGGATCTTCTCCTACTGTTGCGGTTGATGTCAAAATAATTGACGGATCAAATACAATAACAAGAAGTTATACAACTAGTGATACAACTAATAGTTCTGTGTTTCAGACTATTCAATTTACACCATCAACTTCTTCTATATGGATTGAATTTTACAACTCACTTGAAACTACTACACTTGGTTCTATTGTAGACAACATTGTTTTACTTCCTACTTCTCAAGTGAACCCTGTAGCGACAACAACACCTAAAGGGAAATTTAAAACTGTAGATGCTTGTAATGGTGCAAGTGTTCAGTTAGATGTTGAAAATGTCCCTGCTTCAGGTGTATCATATTCTTGGACAACTACATCGACAGGGGTGACCTTTTCGCAAAATGATATAAAAAATCCTAAAATAACGGTTACAGGAACAGGAATTAAGAACGCGACAGTTGTTGTAACTACTACAGGAGGTTGTTCTTCTGTTTCTTCTACTACTTATGTTAATGTATTGGCTTTACCAGTAGCAGGCTTAGTCAGCAATGATGCAGATAACACTTTTTGCGAAGGAACATCGGTGACTTTTACTGCATCAGGTGGAACAAGCTATGTATTTAAAGTTGGCTCTACTACAGTTCAATCGGGAACTAGTGCCACTTATACAACCACCACTTTAACAAATGGACAGACTGTAACTGTAGATGTTACTAATGCATCAGGATGTACATCAACTAGTGCAGGAATTACTAATACTGTAATCCCAAACAATACCATAACACTAACTTCAGCTACAGGAACAGACTCACAAACTGTATGTGCTAATACAGCAATTACAAATATTACATACTCTACTAATGGAGCGACAGGAGTAAATTTTGGAATCCTTCCTGCTGGAATTTCAGGAATCTGGGCAGGAAATGTTGCAACAATAAGCGGAACTCCAACAGTAAATTCTACAAATTCTTATAATTATACGATTACTTTAACTGGCGGTTGCGGAACTATTACTGCAACAGGAACTATTAATGTAGATTCTTTGCCAGTAGGAGGAAGTATTGCAGGTGGTACGACAGTTTGTTCAGGTACAGGCGATACTGTATTAACATTAAGCGGTAATTCAGGGACAATTGCACATTGGGAATCTTCATTAGATAATTTTGCAACGGCAGGTACAGTTATAAATAATACAAGTACAACACTTACAGCTTCTAATTTAACAGCAACTACATCTTACCGAGCTGTTATAACAAACGGTGTTTGTGCTTCTGTTAATAGTGCTACTGCAACAATAACAGTAAAAGCACTACCAACAACCCCAACAATTACAAAAAACAACAACGTATCTTGTGGCGGTTTCGGTATTATAACATTAACTGATTTACCTGCAGATTGGACAATTAATCAAACAGGATTAACTACTGGATCAAGAAGTTTTTCTGGCACAGATTCTTCTGTACCTATCCAAAACCTTACAATAGATACATATAGTTTTACCGTTAAAGATAATGCTACAGGCTGTACCTCAAACGCTGCAACAGTTGCCATAACAGACGAAAGTTCTATAACAGAATGGACAGATTCAGGATGGAGTAATGGTGAACCCGATGGAAGCAAAAGTGTTGTAATTAAATCTGTAGCAGTAGATCAACCTTTTAAAAGCAATAAACCAAATGTAGTGGCATGTTCTTTAACTATTGATGTTCCAGATAACGGACCAGATGTAGAAATCCCGTCTAATGTTACTTTAAGAATTACAAACATTGTAAAAAGTAATGGAAAATTAGTGTTTAAAAGTGGTTCTAGTTTAGTACAAAAGGATAACGTCCAAAATGATGGTGATATCGTTTATATTAGAGCAACCGATGTACGCCGTTTTGATTTAACTTATTGGTCAAGCCCAATTAAGTCAACAAAACCAGAAGGTTTTAGAATGCAAGACTTGTCACCGACAACATATTACGATAAATATTTATACTGGTCTTCTGATTATAAATGGGCAACCAATCTGAATGGAACACTGCCAATGGAAGTAGGAAAAGGATACAGCATTCGAGGACCTCAAGAATTTGATAATGTTGGTGGAGGTACCTTTGAAGGAAAATTTATTGGAGTTCCAAATAATGGTAATATAGACGTAACAGGTGTAGGTATAGATAAATACTTTTTCTTAGGAAATCCTTATCCATCACCGATAGATGTAGAGAAATTGTGGGATGCTAATCCTGATGTTCTGGGGCCGCTTTATTTCTGGATACATGCCTTACTTCCGCAGAAAGCTCCTGGAGACAATACTGCTCGTTACAGTAGTAATGATTATATAATTTGTACGGCATCAGGAAGTACAGATATTAATGGCGGAACAGCACCTAAATCATTTGGTGGATTTATTGCTGCAGGTCAGGGATTTTTTGCGAAACCAAAAACGACAGTAATACATTTTAATAATGATATGCGCGAAGGTGCAACAGAAAACACTAATTTCTTTAAAACAGCTAAAAGCTCTAGTATTGAAAGAAATCGTATTTGGCTGAACATTAGAAATACTGAAGGTGCCTTCAAACAAATATTAGTAGGTTATATTCAAGGTGCTACTAATTCCGTAGATTTTAATTATGATGCTGCAACGCTTGGAGCTAATTCATTTATCGACTTTTATAGTATAAACGAAACAAAGAAATTAACCATTCAAGGGCGTGCTTTACCGTTTGACGATACAGATGTTGTTCCGTTGGGTTATAAAAGTACTATAGATAGTGATTTTACTATAGCAATAGATCATGCTGATGGATTCTTTGATAAACAAGAGGTTTATTTAGAAGATAAAACTACAGGGAAAATAATCAATTTGCGAAATGAGAATTATACGTTCTCTACATTAGCCGGAACTTTTGCAGATCGTTTTGTTCTTCGTTATACCAATAAAACATTAGGTACTGGTGATTTTGAAAATATTGAAGATAGCGTCTTAATTTCAGTGAAAAATAAAGTGGTAAGTATTACTTCTTCTAAAGAAACAATTAAAGACGTAAATATTTTCAATGTTGGAGCTCAGTTAATGTATAGTAAAAACAAAGTAAATTCGTCAGAATTACAAATTAATAATTTGCATTCTAGCGATCAGGTTTTATTAGTTAAAGTAACTTTAGAAAACGGTTCTACAGTTTCTAAAAAAGTTGTTTTTTCTAATTTACCATAAAAAAATAATACTTCATCAAAGCCCATTTCTTCTCTGAGGAATGGGCTTTTTTTTATAAAATATCCCTAAATCTAGGTATTGTATTTTTAATAACCGCTTTATAATTTTAGCTTAATTCTTACAAATATTAACTTCAATTATATAGTTTTGATTAAAAATATATTTTATTTACTAATCATAATTTCAATATCAGTTCGTACGGTTTCTGCTCAGCAAGGAAAAACTGACAACTCTTTTAACATTCTTGATGATGGACAAAATGGTGATGGGTTTGATAGTACTGTTCGAACTCTTCTCATGCAAAAGGATGGAACTTTACTCGTTGGTGGCGATTTTTTGCGATTGAATGGAACAGCTGTTTCTTACCTCACCCGCTTAAATACAGATGGATCCATAGAAGAAAGTTTCAATACGGGAACGGGTTTTAATGGTAAAATCTATTCTTCTTGTTTACAATCAGATGGAAAAATTATAATTGGAGGAAGCTTTACAAGCTATAACGGAATTAGTGCAGGAAGAATAATCCGTCTGAATCAAGATGGTTCTTATGATCCTACTTTTAATACAACAATTGGAGCGACTTCAGGAATTGTCTATGATATTGCCTTACAGTCTGACGGGAAAATAATTATAGTTGGCAGTTTTACCAACTATAATAGTAGTAAGATAAACAGGATTGCACGCTTGCTGCCAAATGGATCGCTAGATACTACATTTCTTATTGGTTCGGGATCTTTATTAAATGTTACACAAGTAAAAATTTTAGCAGACGAGAAAATACTTCTAACCGGTAATTTTACCATATTTAATACTATTTCAGCTAATCGTATTATTAAACTCAATGCTAATGGGACTTTAGATTCTAGTTTTAATTGTGGATCAGGATTTGACAATGATGTTAATGCCATTGCTTTGCAACCTGATGGTAAAATAGTTTTAGGAGGAAATTTTACTTCTTTTAATAATATTACCGCTAATAGGATCATCCGTTTGAATGAAGACGGAAATAGAGATGAAAGTTTCGTAAGTGGTTCTGGTTTTAGTAAAGAAGCAGTTGAAACAATCAAGATTAATAAGAATGGAGAAATAATGGTTGGAGGTTCCTTTACGGGATTTTACAATACCAACGAAGTGGTGAGACTAATTTTATTAGAACCCGATGGAAGCATAAAACCTAATTTTGATATCGGTTCTGGGCCTGCAACAGCTTCAGTATTCGCTTTAGAATTTGATGAAGAGGGGGCTTGGTTTGTTGGTGGTTCTTTCAGTGTTTTTAATGGTCTAAATCAAGGAAGATTAGTAAAAATCAGTAACGAAGGAGAACATGATATTTCATACTTGGCTTCAGGTATTGGTTTTGATAATTCTGTTTTTAGCATTTTGCCTCTTCCAAATAGAAAAACTATAATTGGCGGAAATTTCAAAAAGTTCAATGGAAATGTTGCTTCAAAAATTACTTGTTTATTAGAAAATGGCACAACCGATCCTACTTTTAACGCCACGAATTCAGGAAGTAATAATGCAGTAAAAGCTACCACATTGCAATTGGATGGAAAGATAATTTTGGGTGGTAATTTTACAAAATACAATGACTTTACGAATAATCGTATTGTTAGAATATTTCCAAATGGAGATATCGATAACTCATTTAATAGTGGAGATGGATTTAATGGACAGGTCAATGTATTGGCCATTCAATCCGATCAAAAAATAATTGCTGCAGGAACATTTACAAAATATAATGGATCTGCCGTCAATGCTAGTAGAATTGTCCGAATTCTTCCAAACGGAGCAAGAGATCCTGATTTTAATATTGGTTTTGGCGCAGACTCTTTCATAGAAAGTTTGGTTTTGCAAAAAGATGGAAAAATACTCGTAGGAGGTCGTTTTAAAACTTTCAATAATATACCCTTTGCAGGTTTAGTAAGATTAAATGAAGACGGAAGTATTGACGAGAGTTTTAATATAGGAGTTGGTTTTGATAAATATGTTTTTGCAATTGCACTTCAATCCAATCAGAAGATTATTGTAGGTGGTTCTTTTTTGACTTTTAATGAGGTTTCACAAAAGCGTATTGTTCGGTTAAACAAAGACGGAAGTTTTGATGATACCTTCGATTCAGGTAATGGCTTCAGTAAAGGAGATGTTCGTGCTATTTTAGTGCAGCCCGATGATAGAATTTGGGTAGGAGGAACTTTTTCTGGAACATATAATGCCATTTCTTCTTCTAGATTGATTCGGTTATCATCTTCAGGAATCTTTGATAATTCTTTCGTAGTACCACTAAATAACACCTTGTATGCGATGAATTTTAATGAAGATTATAAATTGATAATTGGAGGAAATTTTAACTCCGTTTCGGGCAAGTCAAAACATAGAATAGCCCGTTTAAAATTTTGTATTAATACAACAACTTGGAATGGAACTTCATGGTCAAACGGTTTTCCTTCCGCAGGAAAAGAGGTATACTTTAAAGAAAATTTTCAAAATTTGACTACTACTAATATTTGCGGATGTAATATAGACAGTGGAAAAACGGTTACTTTGCTTGAAAATAATACATTAGGAATTGAGTTTGCCTATATTGGCCAAGGAATACTGGTTTTAGAAAATGCCGCCAGTCTATATCAAGATGACGATGATATAGTAAACACTGGAATTGTTCATGCAAAAAGAAAAACAAAACCTGTAATCCGATTCGATCTTACCTATTGGTCTTCGCCAGTGGCAGATATGAAATTATGTGATTTTTCGCCAGAAACATACTTTGATAAATATTTATGGTTTGATCCGATCTTGGGATGGAAAACAAATCTTTACGGAACATTCACTATGGATTCAGGGCATGGATACAGTGTGAGAGCACCTCAAAGTTTTTCTAATAGTGAGCGAGGAATATTTGAAGGTGTTTTTAAAGGAATTCCAAATAATGGTAAAATAAAAGTTGAATTTATTGCACCAGAGCGGTATTATTTCGTTGGTAATCCATACCCTTGTGCAATAAATGCAGATGATTTCTTAAGGGGTAATGCTCCAAAGACAAAAGGAACCTTATATTTCTGGACACACAATACGCCACCCAGAATAACGATACCCGGAACTAATACCGCTCGTTATAGCAATGATGATTATGCAGTTTATAATTTGCTAGGCGGAGTTGGCACAAGTTCAGCTTTAAATTCTGGAATAAGTAATGATGCACCAGATGGTCTTATCGCTTCTGGACAAGGTTTTTTCGTGAAAAGCAATCAGATTGGTTATTTGGAGTTTAATAATAGCATGAGAGTCAGAGATAGAAATACTTCTTTTTTTCGACCAGCTTCAAATTCAGAAGTGAAATCGATTAATGAAAAGTATCGATTTTGGCTAAACATTAGAAATAATGGAAATGAATTTAAACAGATCTTATTAGGCTACGCGACAGAAGCTTCAAATTCTTTAGATTTAATGTATGATGCAGAATATTTGAGTTCAGGAACGGCAGTAGATTTTTATAGTGTAATAAATGATAAAAAGCTAGTGATTCAGGGGCGTGAATTGCCTTTTTCGGAGAATGATTCAATTTCTTTAGGATATAAAACTACCATTAATGATAGTTTTAAAGTAGAAATCGATCATCAAGATGATTTTTTTAATGACAAACCTATTTTTTTAGTAGATAAAAATTTAAATCTAGTTCATAATCTTTCTGAAGGGCCTTATCAATTTACGTCTGAGGTCGGAACTTTCCATAATCGTTTTTCGATAATTTACAATGATAAAACTTTAGGGAATACAACTTTTAAGGATAATTCTAATAACGTTTTAATATCTACTAAAAATCACATTATAAATATCGAATCTACCAAAGAAAATATAAGCGAGATTATAATATTTGATGTTTTGGGAAATCAAATCTATAAAGAAGATAAACTTGAAACTAAAAAAATCGCTGTTCAAAACTTGATCTCTTCTCATCAGGTTTTATTTGTAAAAGTCATTTTTGAAAATGGCAAATCCAATTCAAAAAAGGTAATTTTTTAATAATTGAAAAATTATTGGAACAAATCCTTTTCGCTGTAACAATTCGCTGATAATCAATGATATAATCTTTGTGTTTTTATTTTTTAACAGTTTTTTCTTATTTTTTATAGTTTTTAGATTTTAGCTGTTAAAATTATGTGTTTAATACTACATTATGAATTTCAATGTAAATAAAATCGTACCTTGTAGTTGCTTTTAATCGATTAAAAGCGTTTTTAATCGATTAAAAGTATTTCTATAAGCCTTTGTATTATAATTTTTTTCTTCGAAAAGGACAGTTATAAAAACTGTCGTTTTATCTGCCTTAAGTTGATTGTAAAAATTGGAGGGTTTCTTTAATTCCATATTCTTGTTAAGCTGACTCCCAAACTTTAATCTTCCTGATTTTGCAATTTATCTTGTTTTGAGTTTGAATTTATTTTTCAATTACTAAAATGCCACAAGATGAAAAAAGATTTACTTACGATGCTGAGTTTCTTCAGCCATTTATCTTTAATAGCAGATATTGAAAAACTATTAAAATCAAGTAGAAGATTAAGAATTCTGCTAGTTTTAGTTTTATCAATTTTTTATACAACGTCAAAAGCACAATTATCACACCCATTCACAACTAGCGGATCTCTTCTTCTTCCTGCCGGTATGGATGTAGTTACTGTTGAAGCTTGGGGAGCCGGTGGCGCTGGAGGTGGAGCCAAAGTGACGCCTCTTGAAGGGAGAAGCGGCGGCGGCGGCGGCGGTGGAGCTTATGCTAAAGGAACAATTAATACAATAGGCGTTTCAAGCTTGAATTATGTAGTTGGAACAGCTGTTGCCGGAGGAGCTGGTGATGGAGCATCAGGAGGAGCAACATACATAACGGGATTTACAAGTGTTTTCAATGCGCCTGGAGGTCTAGGAGGAAAAGGTAATATTGCAACAACTTCTACTCCAACAGGAGGAACAGGAGGTACTGGTGCTATTGGAAATCTTGGAACTGCAATAGGTGCAAATGGTACAAATGGTAGAGTTGCGGCATTAAGTTTACTTCTTACGTCTGGTGCTGGTGGAAATGCAGGTAATTACGGTACAGTAGCTGGAGCTGGAGCTGGTGGAGCTGCGCAATCTACTTTATTATTAACAGATCTTGCTGGAACTAATGGAGGGACTAACGGCGGCGGCGGCGGCGGAGCTCTAAGTGCTAATGTTGCACAAAATGGGGGAAGTGGAGCAAGAGGTAATATTAACATTACTTATACTTGTAAAACGTATAGTCTAACTGGGACATCTGCACCAAATGTTTGTACAGGGACTACTTCACAAGTACAATTAACAGGTACAGCAACAAGTCTTCCGGCTGGAACATACACCGTTACTTATAATACAAGTCTGCCAAACGCAACAGGAAAAACAGAACCAATGGTAGTTAGTACCGCAGGATCTGGAAGTTTTACTGCAAGAGGATTAACTACTTTAGGGAATTGTACTATTACAGTTACGTCTTTGACTTCTGTAGATTGTACTTCATCTATTAGCGCAAATGGTGTTGCAAATATTATTGTTAGCGCTCAGCCAACAATAACTTTAGGAACAACTACTGCCGTATGTGCGAGCGCAAGTCTACAAAATGTAGCATTACCTTATACTGGAGTTACAAATACACCAACAAACTATAGTATAACATGGAATGCGAGTCCTGCAAATAGTTTTTTGCCTGTTACAAATGCCGTATTGCCAGCAACTCCAATAAATATTGCTGTTCCTGCTGGAACTGCTGCGGGCACCTATACAGGATCACTAACGGTTAGTAATGCGGCTGGATGTGTATCTGCTGCTGCAACGAATTTTACTATAACAGTAAATCCACTTCCGACAATCACGCTCGGATCGGCAGGAGCGGTGTGCTTTAGCGCTGGTGTGCAGAGCGCCAGTCTGAGCTACAGCGCTGTGACAAACGCGCCGACCAGCTACAGCATTGTCTGGAATGCCAGCCCGACAAATAATTTTCTTCCCGTTACCGATGCATCTCTAACGGCCGGTTCAATTAATATTGCCGTTCCTGCGGGAACAGCCGTTGGAACTTATACGGGAACTTTAACGGTTAAAAATGCAAACGGCTGCGTTTCCTCAGGAAACAGTTTTACGGTTACGGTTAATCCTCTTCCTGTCT